>NZ_JBMPOS010000007.1:0-339005 GCF_049340345.1 Undibacterium sp. Di27W
CGGCTGTCAAAGCCAGGAGTGTTGCAGCCAGGAATGCGGAGAAACGGGTTTTCATTGAGGTGCTTCCTTTTAACAAAATAAGGTTGGTATTGCTTACTGCTGTTTTTATGTACGACTTGGTTTGTTTAATTTGAAACTTTAAGACCAAAAATCTTTACCACAGAGACACCGAGGGTGGAAAGACTTCTTGCAAGAAGTCTTCGTTTCGCAGGCGAGTGGCATGCCACTCGAAGTCCCTGCTACACCACAGAGAAAAGCATGAGGAAAAATTCCATTTTGGAGAGTAATTATCTATCTGAATGAAGCTTGTTTCTCTTCTAGATTTTTCTCTGTGCCCCCTCTGTGTCTCCGTGCCTCTGTGTTGAGAGGTCTTGCTCTTGTTTATTCCAACTTCCAGACGTACTGCACTTTTGCCCAGGTCTGTTGTGGCTTGCCATCAACGGTACCTGGTTTGTTTTTGCAGGAACCTGACATCAATTGGGAACGAACTGCATTGTCCAGACCGCGGAAACCACTGGATTTGTCAATCTTGACATCGGCTACGGAGCCGTCTGCACCGATCAATACAGACAAGGCGACGGTACCAGTTTCTTCATTACGCAACGAGGCGCGTGGGTATTCTGGTTTGCAACCACCGACGTTGAAGTCGATCACGCCGGTACTGTCACTGGGCCAGTGGCCTTGGCTTCGACGGGCGGCGCTGTTGTTGGCGGTGCCTTGGTGAAGACAGGATTGTCTGGCTTGACATTCGACACTGCCGTAATGGTCGGCTGCTGTTGTGCCGGTTGCTGCACCTGGACTTCCGGTGGCGGAATGAACGGTGGTGGCGGTGCCAGCAGTTTTGGTGGCGGTGGTGGTGGTGTGTCTGGTGGTGGCGGAGGAGGCTTCACCTCTTCCACGATCTTGGTTTCCAGTGGCTTGATGACCACTTCCATGGCCTTGCGTGCCAGGCCTGATACCAGCGCCCATACGACAAGTATGTGAAATAATATGACCAGCCCCAAACCGATAAATTTCTTTCCCGGCTCTTGCTGGCGATTTGAAAAATCCATTCCTGCTCCTGTTATTTTATTTTATTTTTAAACCCTGGCACTTGCATTCAACTAACAGCCGACTTTTTCAAGAATAACAAGTTGGCAGCATGCCGCCTGGTCTTGCGTGACAACTTGGTCTATAAGATATCGTCCGCTTTCTGGTGTCTTTTCTTTTGATGCAAAGCTTGTACAAGTTCAGCATATGAACTCGCGAGGACCAGCATGCAATGCCACTTCGTAGAAATGCTGCATCAATACCATGAATGATAGAGAAAACTCTGCTTTCGCCTTACTGAAGAGTCCTTAAAACTGGTTGTCAAGCGGTATCTATGTGGTATTAATTAAATTATCTTCAACGAAGAACCGCATACGAATCAGACCATCATCACAGCTCTTTATAAGCCACTCTAAAAATACAGTGTTTTTGTGTTTTTTTACAACTGGTCTTATCTCTTTTTCCCATCAAATCCGGCGATGAGAATGAGGCTTGTAGTCGCAGAAGATATGTGAAATACTTTACTCAGATAACGATCATTTTCATTGAGAGAAATTTCAATTACAGATGTTCAGACAGGTCCGGTTTATGTGGGACTTTTTTTCTTATTCGGCTTAGCTTTGGCAAATAATATGAGAATAAAAAACATTGCGATTATTGGTGGCGGCACAGCGGGCTGGCTGGCTGCAAATCATCTGGCAGTAGAACTGCGGGCTGAAACTGACATCATCATTACTGTCATTGAGTCGCCAGAAATTGGTATTATCGGCGTCGGCGAAGGCACAGTCCCTCATATCAGGAAGTCACTTATGAAATTTGGCATTCCTGAAGCCGAGTTGCTGGCCACCTGCGATACCACATTCAAGAAAGGGATCAAGTTTGTTGACTGGATGACGCCTTCCGCATCAAACCCTGAAAATAGCTATTACCACCCCTTCTCTTCGCCCTATCCCGGAGGCACAGATGTCACCGCTCTGTATCTCAAAAATTCTGCAAGCATGCATTTCTCTGATGTCGCTGAGACACCTGCACTTGCAGAGGCAATGAGATCGCCAAAAAGAGTTTCTTCGACGGAGTATGAGGGCGTAGTCAATTACGCCTACCATTTTAATGCAGTCAAGTTTGGTCAGCTATTGGCGCGCAATGCCAGAGAAAAACTCCGGGTTCAGCACAAATCTGCCACGATAGTTGATGCGCATTTGAACGAGCATGGTGAAGTTGCTTACCTGCTCACCAAGGAAGGCGAGCAATTACATTATGATTTTTATGTGGATTGCTCAGGTTTTCATTCTTTACTGATGGGGAAATTATTCAATACCCCTTTCATTGACAAGTCTGCGCAGATCTTGACTGACACCGCACTTGCAGTACAAATCCCTAGCGAAATCAAGACTGAAATCCCGCCATATACTTTAGCCAGGGCACATGCTGCTGGCTGGATGTGGGACATCCCGCTCACTAACCGGCGTGGCGTGGGTTTTGTCTACTCAAGTGCGCATATGACAGAAGACAAGGCCATTGAAAACCTGTCCAGCTATTTGCAACTTGATACAGATAAATTTTCGCCTCGCAAGATCTCTATGCGCATGGGTTACAGGGAGAAATTCTGGCAAAAAAACGTGGTTGCCCTGGGCCTGGCACAAGGCTTTGTTGAACCTTTGGAGGCAACCTCAATCTTTGTGACAGATTTCTCTGCCGAACTGTTTGCACGTAATTTTTCAGTCGATAAAGATACCATGTCGGTAGCTGCTGATTATTGCAATAAGGTGGTGTCATACACCTGGGAACGCGTCATGGATTTTGTGCAAATGCATTATTGCATTTCTGATCGCCAGGATAGCGAATTCTGGCGCTTAAACACGAATGAAGTAAAGCGTTCAGACATCCTGGCTGAGAGGCTCGCCATGTGGAAAGTCAACCCACCAAAGAAATCTGATTTTTTCAGTCGCTTTGATTTATTCGATGTTGATAATTTTCTCTTTGTACTTTACGGCATGAAGTACAAAACCAGGGAAAAAAATATGACACAGTATGAAGAAAATTACTTCAAACGTGAAATTGAAAATACCAAAATGGGAGCGCGTAAATTATCAGGTGAATTATTGAGTCATAGAGAATGGCTGGAAAAATTCCTGGCTGCCTACCAACACTCTTTGAGGAAATAAGATGGGCCATGTATTGGATACTGCATTTGCTGTACGCATGCCACCCGACATTCGCAGTGTGGTGATAGGCGAGCATCAGGCAATTATCATCGATAATTTTTTGCAAGACCCAGGTGCCATGAAAGATATAGGTCTCAATAGCAGCTTTAGCCCTTACCCCAATTTTGATAAAAAGAAAGGCTATCCAGGTATTCGCGCCCAGGCTCCTGCTGAGTACTCAAGCAGTATCACCGAATTTCTGGAACCTCTTATCAAGCTTAATTTTTCCATCCCGGAAGACCTGGCCTTGCGCAAGAGTATGTGTGCATTTTCACTGACTACCATGCAGGCAGATGAACTCAGTCCCTTGCAAAGAACGCCCCACTTTGATGCCAGCAGTCCGCACCACATGGCAGTATTACTTTACCTTTGTGATGAAAGACATGGTGGTACTGGCTTTTATAAACACAAGGCGACGGGCTTGCAACAAATCACCGAATCCACGCGCGAGCATTATCTCGATGTTTATTACGAAGAAATCAATGCCATACGACCGCCACTCAGGTACTTTGATGATTCAAATGAGCACTTCAGTTTTTTGGGAATGATACCTGCCAAATTCAATCGACTCGTGATTTATCGCGGCAGCTTATTGCATACGGCCTGCATTAATCCGGCTATCAGCATTAATGATAATCCAGGCAATGGCCGATTGACGGTCAATACCTTTTACGATTTTTGAGCTGAGCATTCAAAATGTAATCTGTTCATTGATTTGATTTTCTCAAACCCCCAAAAAAAAATCTGCCCTCTTTATAAAATTGGGCAGATTTTTTTATGGCTCGTGTAAAAGAAGGAAAAAAGCCTGGCATCAGCCAGGCTTTTTATCTAATTCAAATCAAAACCTGAATCAGAATTTTGCAGACAGACTCACACGGTATGTCGTCTCGCCAATGAAAGACCAGGCTGGGTAGCCCCCTTGCAATGGTGTTTTTACCGTGGTGTTAAATGCTGCCGCGCCATACTGTACATCATCTTGTTTCAGCAAGTTGATGGCTTCAAACTGCAATCTGAATTGCTTGTTGATATTCCAGCCAAAACTTGCATCCAGTGTGCCATATGGATCATGCATACGGTTACCGTAGTAACCAGTTTCACGGACCATATATTTCGAACGCCAGTTGTAAGCCAGACGTGCGGAGTAATCAGCATTTTCCCAGTAACCTACCAGATTGACATTATGCTTGGAGGAGAGTGTGAAAACATTCAGTCTGTCCTGGTAACTGATCGCTGGTGCAGTCGCATTTGCCAATGTGTAGTTGGCAACAACACCAAAGCCATTGTCAAAAGCGTGGTTGATCTGCGCTTCTATACCATCGATCTTGCCACCGCCAGCATTGACATAACGATTTACTGTCCAGCTATCTTTACCAGTATCTGGGCTAACTACACCTATGCTTTGATTAACCTTGGTATCGCTAGTGATGAAATTATTGATGTCTTTATGGAAGTACATCAAGGAAATCAGATTGCCTTTGCCGTAGTAATATTCCACGCCCAGGTCAAACTGAGTTGATTTCATCGGTTTCAAACCAGCTGTACCGAAGTTAACCGTTTCATTACCCGCTACTGTATCTTTGTAACCGATCTGTGTAGACAGGAACATGTTTTCATAGTTAGGACGTGTCACTGCTTGTGATGCTGTTGCACGCAAAATCACATTAGGTTGCAAGTCGTAAGCAATATTCAGACTTGGCAATACGTCACTGTAACTGGCGCTGTCTGTAACCAGAGTACGGCCCCAGCCATCATTTTGACCTACATCATCTTTTGCCAATGGTGTGCCATCCAGCTTGTAACCTGTGCTGTTGACTTTGGTCTTGATATAGCGCAGGCCTACATTACCATGCAGCTTGTCTTCTTCAAAGTTGAACATACCATAGGCAGCGGTATTGTCTTCTTTCAAGATACCGAGGCCTGACCTGTCTTCAACCCAGCGGCTCACTGCACCCATTGAGCTAGCCAGCATCGCATCGATATTAGGACGTGGGTAAGACCAGCCTGGTGTACCCATTTGCATCGTACCGTCATACAAGCTGGCAGTAGCCACTGACGGTGGGTTATTGGCAATAGCACGGTCTGTATGCTTCTCGAAAGTATGTTCAGTTGTACGGAAACCTGTTTTAAAGGATGTGATCGCACCCCAGTTCAGTTTCAGTGTCAGATCAGCCTGTGCAAAGTTCTCTTTGTCGGAGTTAGGTCCGCGCGCCAAAGCCCAGGTAGATACATCTGAATTAGCTGGCAGATTTGCCAGACCAACGGACTGATTGGAAGAAGGATTAATCTTGACCAGAGTACTGTTTGCATCGATAGTACCTGTCCATTTAGGCAGGTTGCCACCGCTGTAGCCATAGTTGGTCGTCAGGGAAGTACCGCCATCTGCCTTGGTTGAACCAGCGACTGCTTCAATTTTATAGTCATTGGTTTTGTAAGTACCGTTCAGCGTAAAACTGTCCGAGGTCATCTTGCCACCGCGCGCCCAGGTTTGGACGAATGGTGCCGTGGTGTTTGCCAGTGTAGTATTACTGGACAAGCAAGCACCTGCTGCATTCCGGGCTGTACAGCTATTGCTTTGGAAAATGTAATGGCTGCTATTGGAGTTGTTGGCGTCGAGCTCAAGCTTCATATAGTTCAGGCCGAGATCCAGGCCTTGTACCGGTTTGGCTTGCAGGCTGATATTCAATGCCTTGCGTTCACGTTCCTGAACAAAAGTCGAAGGCGTGACGTCATCAGACCAGCGGGCATCTGCTTCAACACCACGGCGGACGTAGTCACTCTTCTCTCTGGCACCAGCAACCAAAACACCAAAGGTGTTGGCTTCATTTTTCCAGCTATACAAACCAGAAACATCCGTGCCGATTTTATCTGTCAAACTGCCTTTGCTGGCTTTGACGCCGATATAGGCTGTGCCCGAAGTCAAATCCAAAGGCTTGCGTGTTTTGATGATGACTGTGCCGCCGATACCGCCTTCAGTCAAATCTGCCTGGGAAGATTTGTAGACTTCCATGCCACCGATCAATTCAGAAGGTAACAGGGAGTAGTTAAAGGAGCGGTCAATAGCTTGTTGATCATACCAACCTGTCGATGCAACGGTCTGGCCGTTCAAGGTGGTGTAAGTCATTTGTGGATCGGAGCCACGGACAGAGACTGAAGCACCCTGACCAAATGCACGACCAACGGTCACGCCTGGAATACGACCCAGTGCTTCACCGGCATCGTTATCAGGCAACTTGCCCACGTCTTCTGATGATACTGCATCCACCACAGAATTCGCATTACGCTTGATATTGACTGCATTTTGCAATGCCGAGCGTATGCCTGTGACGGTTACTTGCTGAACCTCATCTTTTGCGCCTTTTTTTGAATCTGCATCCTGTGCTTGCGCAGTCATCGCTACGCTCATCACCATCACAGCAACGGCTGCTGCGATCGGTGTCAAATTATTTGCCGCTTTATGTTTCATATACTCCCCCAAGAAATTCCTAATCAAAGTTTCAGCCTCAAATGAAGACTGAAGATTCCAAAAATTAGACCTGTACGCTTATATAAAATCCACTTCAATACCACAAGTAAAACCACCCCTCTAATCCAGTTTTACCTTTCCCAGGAATGCAAGGATATTGCGACCCGGTTGTATTTTTTTTCTCGCGGCGACTGCAGTATTGGTCATGGATCTCACGCCACAGTATCAGCTGCGGCCACGTCAGGCGTACTCTGAAGCCATCCCCTATTACGTAATTTCACAAACAAATATCGACATGTGGAAAATACTTAATAGCGAATGAGGCTCACTTTAAGGAGCACAAAAGTGGTTGTCAAGCGGTATCTACGTGGTATTACCACTACCAGTATTGGTATTGTCACAAAGTGCCATCAACCACGATTAAGTTCTTGTTTTTTATAATTAATTTATATTCACGCAGAAAATTCACACTCAAGTGGACTGTATCCAACAGCCAACAAAATAAGATTAAACAATATGTCTTCGCAAAAGCAAAAGTAACGCGTCTGCTTTTTTGAAGAGGAGACTCAGAGTGGCACTGAATACCTCTTGCGAGTGCAGTCAGAACCAGGAAGGATTGAAGCGATGAGATAAATTGGGTTGGGAGTAATGCCCCACGGAACTGGTATTTGATTGGTCGACACAACCAGGAAGAGATGTCTGTAATTGCAAGCTAACATGGCTAATTTGGCCTCTATCGAGCATAGCCTGGTAGAGAATGACAAGCCGGCCTGTCAAGCAAGGCATAGAGAGATATTCGTCAGACATAAATATTGCCACCAACATTCATGTAGGCCTGCTTGCATGTGTATTTTTGTCACACAATTTCGATTAAACTGACAACTAGACGAATAAGACCATAAGCTTGGCGCATGTCCTTACATTATCAGTCAAATCTGACATGTTCCAAGCATGCGCCAAAGGTAAATCGCTATTCGGGAGTGTCGCTGACTATCTGTTTTGACATTTTTTACGACAAACTTCTCGCTGTCAGCACTTTCTTCACGCAGCCTGTATCTATCCGCATTCCAATTGAACATTATGTCCATATCTGATCCAGCAAATTTATTCCAGCGCGTACCAGAATTACGCAGCTTCAGCGATGACCCCAAGATCAGCCGCGCGATAGAATCAGGCGACCCATTTAAAGTGTACCGGTCACTGGTATTGGCGCGCCTGTTCCGTCGCCTGCCAGAACATAAAGCGCTATTGAAAGAATTGACCAGAGAGCGCCGTCTTTTTGCCAAGTCCCTGAAAGGCACGCCTTCACTGGGGACCATCAATTCAGTCGGCTTCAGCTTCGTGGGTGAATCTGAGCGGGATACGGATGGCAGCCACATTGCCTTGCATGCCTTTGTCATACTATTTGCGATCCCGCTCATCCCCATGGGCTCTTACGTGGTGCGCAGTACTGGCGACAGGCAATGGCAGATTTATGCGCGTGCGCCACTCGGCATCATGGGCTGGCTGTACACGCGCGGCCTGGCACTGGCATTGGTCCTCATGGTCTTGTCGGGGGCAGCAGCCAGTTACCATGAAGCCAGTAATCAGGATTTGACGATACTGAATGGTTTTGACGTGCCGGTGCAAGTCAACATTGGCAAACAGATGGCCACGATACCTGCACAAGGACGAACTACCCTGACTTTACCCGTCGGGCATTTGCAAGGCGAAGCGCGAGCGGATAAAACGGGCATCATTGATACCTATGACCAGACTCTGGAAAGCAGTGACCGCTACAGCATCTGGAATATCGCCGGTGCTGCGCCGCTGGTACAAAATACCATCATCTATAGCAAAGTAAAACCAGCCCAACCCGACCAGGCCGGGCGGCAAACTGTTTATTGCGGCAAGCGCCTGCTGGAACTGGGCAATATCAAATACCCATTCACAGAACCGCCGCAATCCATGAGCATGAGCAAGTATGAGAGCTCTGTCAGTGTCAATCAATTGAATATTGCGACCCAGGCAAACACACCTGGCGTCATGTCTTGCCTCGATTATGCCTTTGCGCATGGCCAGGAAAAAGACATGCTGCAAGCAATCGAAGCGTTTGCCGCTACCAAAGACTGGGATGCGCGCATGACGGAACTGGCCTTATATATAGCCCGCAGCGTTTCCAATGCGGAAGCCTTGCGCCTGAGCCGTAAAGTGTTGAAGCTGCATCCTGACGATGTCATGCTGGAACGAAGTATTCAGGATTTTCGTGATGAACTTGGCGAGCGTGAACTCATGTTCAAGGAATATGCAGAACGCGCCAGCCAACATGCAACATCATCCTCGGAACAATATTTATATGCCTCCTTATTGAGTGGCATGGAAGGTTTGCGCGCCATGAAGGACCTGGCGCAGAAATTCCCTGAGGATGTGAATATTTTGCGCAGCCTGGTCTGGCGCAAGTCTGTGCATGGTGATAGCCGCGGTGCCATGCAGGACTTGCAACGCCTGCACCAGTTATCACCAGAAAATGCCCGCCGTTTATTTGATTCTGAAATCAGGCTACTCACCGCGCAGCAGCGTGGCAATGAGGCACTAAAATTACTGGACACAGCCATCAATAACAGCAAGGGTGTGGAGAGGGCAATATATGCCTTTGAATTCAGCGAAATTGCGAGGCAAATTGCAGGGGGCGATGCAGAGAAATATTTACGTAGCATGCCAGACGAAGATGACAATAAATTACTCGACACCTACCGCGCAAAAGCGGGTTTAAGTCCGAGTAATACGAGCAATCGCGATCTGCCCATGATCAAACTTTCGCAAAGCCTGCGCAATGCACCGGAACAGTCACTGGACTTGATTAAGCATATTGATCCCCTGCAAATACGCACGCATCTGGGCATGGATCAATTAGCCCTGTTATATGGTGAGGCCAGTCGTGTGAATGACAAGGCATCGAAAGACAAGTTAAACAAGCTGATGCATATGCGCAAAGCGGATTTATCTTTGTTTGAACAATTTGTACGCGGCGAGAATGTCAATCTGGAAGAAGCTGATCTGGAGACGGATATACTGGCTGCGGCCTATTTCATCCGCTCACGCAATACACAACTATCGACGCAGGAAAGGCAAAATTTGCGCCAGCTGGCAGCAAAAACGGATGCGCTGCAAGGTATAGTCAGTACTGCAATCAAGCAATGGCAAGGCTGAGATGAATATGAAAACAGAACAAAAACGCACACCACAAAACACCAATCTGACACGCCGCGCCGGCCTGGTCGTCGCCCTGTGGCTGGGCTTCTGGATACTTGCCCTTGGTCTGGTCATCCTACTGGCCTGGGTGCCACTGACACAAATGAATCATCGCTCTTCGCTGCAATTTTCTGGTGTGGTCGCCGGAATAGCTGCGCTGACGCTGGCGTATTCACTACGACCCCGCCGCAAGGAAAAGAGTAGCGGTGAAACGGTCAAGCCCTTGTCACGTCAGACTGCCGCCCCCTTATATGAGATGGTGGAACGTATCGCCAGGGAATTGAAAATTAATGCGCCTGTCCATATTCATTTGATAGGCGCCGCTTCAGCCTTCATCAGTGGCAAGAAGAACTGGCGCGGCAAAGTCAAGGAACTTGAAGTGGGCCTGGGCTTGCCACTGCTGGGGACCTTGTCGGAAGCCGAACTGGGTTCGGTCATTGCCCATGAATTTGGTCACTTCATTGCTGGTGACTTATCGCTCGGCCCCTGGGTTTACCGCACCCGCAATTCTATCGCTCATACCGTGACCGACCTGGATGATTCCATGTTTTTCCTGGATGTCTTGTTCCGCTACTACGGCAAATGGTTCCTGAAATTATCAGCGGCAGTATCGCGTGAACAGGAATTTGCTGCTGATGCCCTGGCGGCAAAAAAATTCGGCCCGGTAGCGACCCGGGCAGCACTGGAGAAAGTCCATTTGATTTCGCCCATGTGGTCAAGCTATCTCGATTACGAGCTGGGTCCGGCGCTGAATCGTGGTGCGCGTATGCCCATCTTTGAAGGCTTCCGCCGTTTTTGCAAACCAGGTGTGAAGCGCGCTGACGTGCAGACAGCAATTACGTATGCTGAGTCACATGGCAGCTCTGAATATGACACCCACCCGACGCTGGAAGAAAGGGTGGCAGCAGTAGTCCCAGGAGCCAAGCCCAGCTTCCCGCCCCTATCGCAATGCCTGCATTTGCTGGGTGGAGAAACAGAAACCGAGAATGCCTGGTATGCCTTGTTTGAAAAAGACAAATTGCAAAATTGTGACTGGGATAGTTATGCCAGCAAGGTCATGCAGGAACTGAACAGACAACGCTTTGCTGGTAGCTGGATGGACCCGCAAACCCTGGCCTTGAGTGAGCTGGTCAAAATGGCGGAGAATCCCAATGACTTATGGGAAAGACTGAGGCCAGAAGGCGTGAGCTTTCTATCACCACTGGGCAAGCGTTTCTATGTGCTGGAGATCGTTGAATCCTGGATCATTGCCTGCCTGACCCATTCTGGCTACCTGGCCAGCCTGATACCAGGCCAGGCTTTAGCCATGACGCGGGGCGAGGTCAGGGTCTTACCTTCAGAATTATTGCAATCAGCATTGCAGTCAAAACTGACGGCATCTTATCTGAGTGGATTACAAGCCGACGTGCCAGTATAAATTATACCTGATGGGCTTTTTGCAGGCGTTTTTCCAATCGCCTTTGCACAACCTCGAAGCACAGGCTGAGTGCCCAGTAAACCCCGGCAGCAGCAATGTACAGGGGTAAGGGGCGAAAGCTGGTGGCGATCACTTCCTTGGTCGCCAGCATGAGTTCTGTCACGGTAATGACAGACACCAGCGAGGTGTCCTTGATCAGGCTGATGAGGGTATTACTCATCGATGGCACTGCCACACGCATAGCTTGTGGCACGACGATATAACGCAAGGTTTGAGCGTAGTTCAAGCCCAGGCTGGAGCTGGCTGCCCACTGGCCACGACTGACACCGATAATCGCACCACGTATGCTTTCCGACAGATAGGCACCGGCATTCAGGCTCAGTGCCAGTATGCCTGCCGAGGTCGCCGAGAACTCTATGCCTATGCCGGGCAAGCCATAATAGATAACGAATATCTGTACCAGCAAGGGTGTGCCACGTATCAGGCTGACATACACGGCTGCCGGCGTGTTGATTATTTTGCTGGGTATGATGCGCGCAATCGCCAGCAAGAACCCCAGTATCAATCCCCCTATCATGGCACCAACGGCAAACAACAAGGTATAGGCCACACCCTTGAGCATGACCGGTGCTGCCATCTGCAGCAATTCTAGAATTTCCATGACGACTTTAAAAAGAAATATCCCCGTGGGAGACGGGGATAAGAGTGATATCAAGTAGAGTTCATCCACTTAATCATACAGCTTATCTTGCTGACATTGCAGGCTGCAAGGCAATATCAGCAAGTTTGTGGCTTACTGTGCTGAAGGGGCTTTGCTGACGTCCTTGCCAAACCATTTATTGGATACTTTGGCAAAGCTGCCATCCTTGATGATTTCAGCCAGTGCCGTATTCAAAGCAGCAGCAAATTTGGGATTGCCCTTTTGGAAGGGGATGCCATTTTTTGCAATTTCACCAATAGGTGCGCCAGCTTTGACTGGCAAGTTGCTGGTTTTTAAAAGGTAGGCCACCATCAGGCTATCGTTCAATGCGGCATCAACACGGCCTGCTGCCAGGTCTTGCAGGTATTCTGGCGCACCGGGGTAGCTCTTGACTTCGATACCGGCCACGGCCTTGGCACGTTCTTCATAATTGCTACCCTGCCCTACACCCAGCTTTTTACCTTTCAGGTCTTCCAGGCTTTTGAATTCACGCTTGTCGTCTTTTTTGACGATGAGCTGGGCGCTGGACACTGTGTAAGGGTCAGAAAAATCAAAAGTTTCCTGGCGCTTGGCTGTCACACCTACCTGATTGACGATAACATCAAATTTACCAGCGGACAGGCCCGCAAGTATGCCACTCCATTCAGACGTCACGAACTCTGTTTTGACACCCAATTTTGCGGCCAGCAGTTTGGCCACATCAACATCAAAGCCAGCCAGTTCATTGGTCTTGGTGTCTTTGAAATTGAAAGGCGGATAGGTTCCTTCCAGTGCAATTTTCAAGGTGCCACGTGCTTTGACAGTATCCAGCAGATCAGCTGCACTGGCAGTCAGGGAAACGCCAGCCAGTACCAAACCAGCCAGTAAAGTGGAGATTGTTTTTCTTTTAGCGATGTTCATCATATTCCTGAAATTTATCAGCGCATCCACTTAAGGGAAGGCGCATACATTGAAACATGCCAGATGGAAAGATTATCCGGCGACCTGGGTATGATATGGAGTCAGGGTACTGGAGGACAAGGAAGTATTTCTTATTTGCATATACGAAGTAGTTCTATATGCGAAAAACAAGGAAGATATAAAAAGAGAAAAGACACGCCTATAGGGAGCAAGGACGTGTCCAGGAGATTAGAACGAAGGCAGGTCGCTAAGACTATGACCGGGAACATCATTACTGGCTGTGCCCAGGCCATGCACTCCATCTTCATATTGAATGCCTACCACTTTTGGCCCCAGTATGATGCCGTTATCACTCTGAAATTTGGGCAAGACTTCATCGCCATTGGCAATGGTGTCCAAGACCGCCTGCACATCGGCTTCCTGAGGATCATCAACCATGGTCGGCGGCATGACTTGCCCACCCTTGCTCTTGCCCCAGCGTACTTTGGCGATACGCTGCCCACTATCATCAAAACGGACAGCTTCAATAAAAAATAATGCCATGATCACGCTCCTCATCTACGTTGCAAAGAAAATCGGGAAGAAAATGGAATAGTCAGCGCTAATTATTGGGATACAAATGCATCTGGGTACAAATGCTTCTGTACTCACTTGATAGTTTATCTGGTACTTTTGCCTGATACTTTATCTTGCACCCTTAGTATGACAGCTATATGTCATGATGTCGTGCAAAAAAAGCACCTTAAATCAACATGTTAGCAAATTAAAATCCGCATTCAAGTAAATTTTATGAGCTCCAATAACAAAGCGGCTGACAGAAGCTTTTCGCTCTGTCAGCCGCCAGTTTGCTCGATTTTATGAAAAATCAGCTGAGTTTTGCTGCGTGTTCACGTGTTGCGTGGAAAGTTACACCAGGCCAACGTTCTTGCGTCAATTTCAGGTTCACGCCGGATGTCGCCAGATAAGCCATATTGCCAGCAGCATCATAGGCAATATTGCCACCGGCGCTGGAACGTTCAAAGTCAGCCAGCATTTTCTTGTCATCACAACTGATCCAGCGGGCGCTGCTGATACTGGTGCCTTCAAATACGGCATCAACGCCGTATTCATTTTTAAGGCGGCTGGCAACCACTTCAAACTGCAAGACGCCAACTGCACCCAGCACCAGGTCACTGCTGACGACAGGCTTGAATACCTGTACCGCACCTTCTTCACCCAATTGTTGCAAGCCTTTTTGCAATTGCTTGATTTTCAGCGGGTTCAAGATACGTGCCGTACGGAAAAAATCTGGTGCAAAATAAGGGATGCCGGTAAATTGCAGCAATTCACCTTCCGAGAAGCTATCACCTATCTGCATATTGCCATGGTTAGGCAGGCCGATGATGTCACCAGCATAAGCTTCTTCTACCTGCTCACGCGACGAGGCCATGAAGGTGACCACGGAAGATACCTTGATCTCACGGTTCAGGCGCAAATGCTTGAGCTTCATGCCGCGCTCAAAACGACCGGAACATACGCGCAGGAAGGCGATACGGTCACGGTGGGCCGGGTCCATGTTCGCCTGAATTTTGAAAATAAAGCCAGAGAATGGTACTTCCTTGGGCTCGACTGAACGTATGGTCGCATCACGTTCACGCGGCGCCGGTGCCCAGTCCAGCAAGGCATTCAAAATCTCACGCACACCAAAGTTATTGATGGCAGAACCAAAGAATACCGGCGTTTGCACACCAGCCAAAAAGTCTTCCAGACTGAATGGATGGGAAGCACCATGCACCAGCTCGACTTCCATTTTCAGTTGTTCAATTTCCAGCGGGAACATTTCTACCAGGCGTGGATTATTGATGCCCTTGATGACTTCAAATTCCTGATCTGCACGTTCGCTACCTGGTGTGAACAGCAAAATCTCGTCTTTCAGGATGTGATACACACCGCGGAAAGTCTTGCCCATACCTATAGGCCAGGTCACTGGTGCGCACTGTATCTTTAGTACTGATTCCAGTTCATCCAGCAATTCCAGCGGGTCGCGGGTTTCGCGATCCATCTTGTTGACGAAGGTGATGATGGGCGTATTGCGCATGCGGCAAACGTTGAGCAGTTTGATAGTCTGTTCTTCCACACCTTTGGCAGCATCGATCACCATCAGGGCAGAATCCACAGCCGTCAACACGCGGTAGGTATCTTCAGAAAAGTCCTGGTGACCAGGAGTGTCAAGCAGGTTGACTACGTGGTCGCGGTATTCAAACTGCATGACGGAGGACGCCACCGAGATGCCGCGCTGCTTTTCTATCTCCATCCAGTCGGATGTCGCATGGCGGCCACTCTTGCGCGCCTTGACTGTACCTGCCAGCTGGATCGCTCCCGAGAACATCAGCAGCTTTTCAGTCAGCGTGGTTTTACCCGCATCCGGATGGGAAATAATGCCAAAGGTACGGCGACGTGCCACTTCGCGGCTGATCAGGTCTTTCGATGGCGCACTGACCGTGCTTGCGTCTGCAGCAAGCTCGTGATCAGATTCCGGGCTATCGTCTGGGGATGTATTCATGGTGTTCATTACTGATGCCGCAAAAATGGAAGGAAAACATGCAAGTTTAGCTGGTATTGGGGTTGAAGTCGAATGCAAGCTTGGGTAAAACCAGGGTAACTGGCATCCATGCGCAAGAAAATGAGATAAATAACAATTTCTGCGGGATTTTCTTGCACTTTCTCATAGCGATGCCATGATAGGAGCATGACTATGTCCGCGATTGTCTTTCTTAGACTCCCATGCAAAAATTTGCTCTGATAGCAACATTCTCTCTTGGCTTGCTTACTAGCCTGACTGCTCAGGCAGGTTCTGGCTATTATCTGGTCAGTATCTATGAGAATGAAGGCGAAAAGACGATAGACTTCAAATCCTGGTCTTCCTTCATCGACAATCGGCCTACTTCGACAGTACCTGAATTAGGTTTCAGTTACATGCCCAACAAGACCTGGTATACCGAGGTGTATGCCAGCTGGTTCAGGAGGGGTGCTGCTTCATTGGCCAATAGTGCCTGGACCTGGCAAAACGATTTTTTGCTTACCCATGGCCAGTATCCTGTCGATCTGGCTTTGCATACCAGCTTCAATAAAAATACCGATAGCAGCCGGGGAGTGGATTTTGAATTTGGCCCCGCCATGCAAACCGAATTTGGCCGTTTACAAGTCAACACCAACCTGTTCCTGGAGCGCACTTACCAAACCAGTCCGGCAACGCGCATGCAAATGAAATACCAGTGGCAGACCAAGTACCGCTATCGCCCTGAGCTGGAATTTGGCGTGCAAGGCTTTGGCGAGCTGGGCAACTGGGATAGCTGGTCAACCCAAGCCCTGCAATCGCACCGTGCTGGCCCCATGGTATCCGGCACTTTCAGACTGGGGAGCACCGCGGAAAGCCAGCAAGCCATCAAGTATGAAGCCTCGTATGTCGTCGGCAAGCTCAATACCCGCCATGCGGGCGTCTTTAGCATGCGCCTGCAATACGCCTTCTGATCTGCACACAATTTGCCCGGTTTGCTATATCCTCGTCATCTTTACTGATTACCATCTTTGGTATTAATTTCCCTTATCCCGTATTTATATGAAAAAGCTACTGATATCTGCTTTCATGCTGGCGCTGGCCAGCCTGCCGCAACTGAGTTTTGCCTGGGGGGCTGATGGTCACCAAACCGTGGGGGCTGTCGCTGAGAATTTGCTGGCTGGCAGCAAAGCCGGTGCCCAGGTCAAAGCCCTGCTGGGCGACAATAGCCTGGAAAAAATGGCGGTATGGGGTGATTGCGTCAAGGGCATAGCACCTGAAAAAGACTTCGCCTATACCTCTACCGGTCGCTATCCTGAGTGCGCGCCCTTCGAGACAGCAGCAGGCATCGCTGCCATGGCTGACTATGTAAAACGGAATAACACCAATTGCAACCCGGCTTTTGACGAAGAAAACTGCCACAAGCAATATCACTATGCAGACGTAGCCTTGCAACATGACCACTACAAAACCGGTTATGTAGGCACCAGCGACCATGATGTGGTCAATGCGATACGCGCTGCCGTGGCAGTTTTGCAAGGCAAGCCCCAGCCAAAACCCTTTAATTTCAAGGATAAACAAGAAGCCCTGGCCTTGCTGACCCATTATGTCGGTGACTTGCACCAGCCCCTGCATGTAGGCTCCATCTTCTTGAATGCCGATGGCAAGATCATTAACCCTGACGAGGGTCAGTATGACCGTGGTAGCAATACCGTGGGCGGCAATGCCCTGCAATGCCCCTGTGGCAACTTGCATTCGCTGTGGGATGATTTGCCGCAACAATACAAACGCGGTCGCATGAATGATGCGCTGACTAAAAAAGCCAAGGCATTGACACTGGCGCAAGCCCCTATTGAAGACTTGCCAGTATTGTGGGCCGATGATGCCATACGCGATGCCAAACAATTATTCGCAGGCACGCAATTCAGCAAAAGCACTCCCAACCAAAAAGGCAATAACTGGTCTATCGCCTTACCATTGGAATATGAAAAAACCATGCTGAACATGAAGGATGATGCATTGGCACGCGCCGGAGCGCACCTGGCCCAGATGTTGAAAACTATCTGGCCAGAATAATTTCACCTATTTTTTCAGCACCTTTATTTTCTTAGGAAATTTGCCATGGCTTTTACCCCCGTACGCTGGATAGGAAAAGGTTTTAAATACCTATGGACGGCGCTGGATTTCAGTCGCCGGATAGTATTAAACCTGTTGATGCTGATCATCCTGGTTTCAATCGCCATTAGCCTGTTCAGTGGTGGCGCTAAAAAAATCGAAGACAAGACAGCCCTCTTGCTGGATTTAAAAGGCACTTTGGTTGAGCAGCATACTGGCAGCGCCCGTGAAACCCTGCTGGCCGAGGCCCGCGGCGACATCAAGAAAACCACGCAATTACGCGATATATTGGCGGTGCTGGATCAGGCTGCAAAAGACCCGCAAATCAGCAGCGCCGTCTTGCTACTGGATGACATGGGTGGCACAGGCCTGCCCATGCTGAGGGAAGTTGCCGCAGCCATAGACCGTTTCAAGGCAACAGGCAAACCGGTGATCGCCTGGGGTTCCAGCTTTGACCAGCGCCAATACTACCTGGCAGCGCATGCCAATGAGGTTTATCTGCACCCCATGGGTTCAGTCATGATCACCGGTTTTGGCCGCTACCAAAACTATTATCGCGATGCCCTGGATAAACTGGGCGTGACAGTCACTGTGCTGAAAGCGGGTAATTTCAAAAGCTTTGGTGAACCCTATGTGGCCAATGCACCTTCTGCAGAAGCAGCAGAAGCAGAAAGCTTTTTATACAATGCCATGTGGAAGACTTATACAGGCGACGTAGAAAAAGCCCGCAAACTGCCTGCCGGCAGCATCATGAATGGCATCAATGATCTCAGCAATCTGCTCACCGCTTCAGGCGGCGACATCGCCAAACTGGCCGTCAATACCAAACTCGTCGATGGCTTGAAAACCCGCGATGAAATTCGTGAACTCATGCTCAAGCGTGGGATCAGGGATGAGCAAATCAAGAGTTTCCGTCAAATCCCGTTTGAAGATTACCTGGCCCGTATCAAGCCTAAACTGTTTGGCGATGCTGTGGGCGTAGTGGTTGCCTCTGGTGAAATCAGCGAAGGTATGGCGCCACCCGGCTCCATCGGTGGTTTGTCCACGGCAAGCCTGATACGCAAGGCGCGCGAAGACGATAGCATCAAGGCCATCGTCTTGCGTGTGGATTCGCCTGGTGGTAGCGCCTTTGGTTCAGAACTCATACGCCGTGAACTTGAGCTGACACGCAAGGCGGGCAAACCAGTCGTGGTTTCCATGGGCAATGTGGCTGCTTCTGGTGGTTACTGGATATCCATGGCATCTGATGAAGTGATTGCTGATGAAGCGACTATCACTGGCTCCATCGGCGTCATCGCGATTTTGCCTACGGCGGACAAAGCAGTGGAAAAACTCGGCGTGCATACTGCTGGTTCACCGACTACCTGGCTGGCTGATCCATTTAATCCCCTGCGCCCTTTGAACCCACGTTTTGCTGAAGTATTACAAGGTAGTATCAACCATACTTATGCAGACTTTACTGGCAAGGCAGCAATCGCCCGCAAAACCACGCCAGAGAAAATCAATGAAGTCGCACAAGGCCGTGTCTGGACTGGTGCGCAAGCCAAAGAACGTGGCCTGATAGACAATGTAGGCAGTTTTGCTGATGCCCTGAAGTCAGCCTCCAGCCGCGCCAAACTGCCCCAGGATTATCGCATCAGCTATATAGAGCGTGAGCCTTCCAAGTTTGACCGTTTCTTCTCCATCTTTGGCGCTCAAACCGCCAAGGTCTTGCAAGAACAGTTCAAACTGGCATCCGTGCCTAGCGGCCTGCCGCCTACAGCAGCCACGCAAATACTGAATGACTTGAGCTGGTTGAATGAAGTCAATAAGGAAGGCAAGAGCTTTACTGCATTGACACATTGCTTGTGCACGACACCTTAGTAAAACGTACTTGTTTTTCAAAAAAATCCCACATCATGCGGGATTTTTTTTGTTCACATCCATGGCTTCACTCCAAGCCCTGCGTTCAGGACATGACAAATGTCATAAGAAATTGATGGCATTTACTTCTGTTTTGTTCTTCACTCCTGCGGCAAGATGACTGCATCTGACAACAAGGAGAAAAATATGCGCAAAACCACTCTCGCCATCGCGATGGCCCTCTGTACCAGCGGCATGCACTACTCTGCAAGCGCTGCAGGTTTTTTGATCGAGCATGTCCGCGTATTTGATGGACAAAAAATCCAGCCCGACAGAAATGTCCTCATCGTCAATGGCAAGATCAAGGATGACAATTTCAAAGGCAAGCCTGCCAGCGACATCAGCATTATCAATGGCACTGGCCGCACACTGCTACCTGGCCTGATTGATGCCCACGTACATGCCTATCAATACCAGGAATTGCCGCTCTTGTATGGTGTGACTACGCAAATCGACATGTTTACCAATGTCGATCAGATGAAAGAAATCAATGAAAAAATGCGCAAGGGTGAGAACCGTGACCGTGCCGATCTGATTTCTGCCGGTGTGCTGGCAACCGCGCCCGGCGGCCACGGAACTGAATATGGCCTCGCCATCCCCACCCTGACCAAGCCGGAAGAAGCACAAGCCTGGGTAGATGCACGCATTGCCGAAGGTTCGCATTTCATCAAAATCGTCATCGAACATGGCTATGAGAAACGTCCTTTCAATACCCTGGATAATGCCACGGTAAAAGCGCTGGTGCAGGCAGCCCATGTGCGCAATAAACTTGCGGTGGTTCACATAGGCACGCTACAAGAGGCGCAAGATGCGCTGGCAGCAGGAGCGGACGGCTTGGTTCACCTGTTTGAAGGCAAGCAAATCACTGATGCAGAAGTCGCTGATCTCATCAATGTAGCAAAGCGCAATCATGCATTCATCATCCCCACTTTCTCTGTCCTCGAAAGCATAGCGGGTCTGAAAGAAGAAGAGGTACTGGCGGATAAACGCATGATCGCCTTCTTGAACAAGACACAAATTCCAACTCTGCATGCCCCTTATGGAAAACAAGCTAATCCTGAATGGCTGAGCGTACCCAAAAAGCTGACAGTTGCCATGCATGCAGCTGGCATTCCCATCCTGGCAGGCACCGATGCTGGTAACTCTGGCACACAATATGGCATCAGTCTGCATCATGAAATGGCAACGATGGTCGATGCCGGTTTGAGCCCGACTGCTGTATTGGCCTCGGCCACGTCAGTACCGGCTAGCGCATTCAAACTGAAAGACAGGGGGCGCATAGCCAAGGGGTATAAGGCAGACTTGCTGCTGGTGACGGGCGAGCCCGACAAAAATATTACTGACACTCGCAATATCGTCGAGGTATGGAAAGATGGCGAACGTGTGACAGCACAACGTGAGCAAAAACTGCAGGAAATCGCTCAAGAGAACGCGCAAAAGTCCCTGGCGCTGGAACTCCCCGCCGACGGCCGCATAAGCTTGTTTAGCAAGAACAAGCTGGCCAGCCCCTTCGGCGCAGACTGGACGCCATCGACCGATGCTTTCATGGGTGGCAAATCCAGCATAGAGATCAAACTCGCAGAAACAGAAACCGCCAATGAGCAAGCCGTACTGAACGTTGAAGCAGAAATCAAACCTGGCTTTGCCTACCCTTGGGCAGGTCTGGCTGTCCTGACTGGTAAAACACCAATGGAGGCTGGCGACCTGAGCCAATTCAATACCTTGAAGTTCAGGGTCAAGGGCGATGGCAATCAATATGCGGTAGGCATCAGTGTCAAAGGCAGTTATATCCCCATCTCTGTGCCATTCAAGGCGACAGAAGAATGGCGCGAAGTCAGCCTGCCCTTCAGTAAATTCCAGGGCCTTGATCCAGCTACCATCACGGTGATTGCTTTCAATGCGGGCCCTCGAGCTGGCACATATCGTTTTCAGATTGCCGATATCCGCCTTTTAAAGGAATAATGTCGTACTCTCAGCAATCAAGACAATAAAAACCATCAAGACATTCCAGCTTGAACCTAAATAAAAAAGTGATGAAGCAAATCCTGTCAAAACTCACCGCACCCTGGGTGCCTGCCCGTTATGGCAAGGCACCCTATTTCTGGCTATTTTCTTTTGCCATCATGGGCTGGAAATATTTTTACGTCAGGCCAGATCTGCAGGAAGCAGGTCTGCTGGCGGCCAGCATCCTGGTTTTCCTGCCTCTTTATTTTTATAGTTTTTGGCACAGTGGCTGGAAAAACTGGCTGTGCATCGCCGTGATCTGTGCGATAGGTATAGCCTGGGCGCCTTACAACTATGGCGGATCAACATTCTGCATTTTTGCTGCCACCATGTGCTCACGCATGCCAGAGACCAGGCATGCCTATCTGAGCCTGCTGGCTATTGCCCTGGCAGTTGTGATCAGCAGCTTTATCTTCCAGTTTGAAGCAAGTTTCTGGATACCAGCCATCATTTTCAGTATCCCCAGCGGCGTTGGTGCGATCATCGGCGAGCGCCTGGCACGCAGCAATGAAAGCCTGATCAAGAAGCAGGAAGAAGTTGAATACCTGGCCGCCCTGGCTGAACGTGAACGCATCGCCCGCGACTTGCATGACTTGCTGGGCCACACCCTCTCTGTCATCACCCTGAAAGCCGAGCTGGCTGGCAAGTTATTTGAACGTAATCCTGCAGCCTCTAAAAAAGAAATCCATGATATTGAGCATACCGCCAGGCAAGCGCTGGCTGAGGTAAGAGCTGCCGTCATCGGTTATCGTGCGACGGGTCTGGGACATGAATTGCAGTCCGCCAAAAATGCTTTGGATGCGGCCCAAGTCACACTGGTCACTGATATACAGCAAATCAGTATTGCGCCTGCAGCAGAAAATGTGCTGGCGCTGGCAGTGCGTGAAGCGGTCACCAATATCATACGCCATGCCCAGGCCAGTCTTTGCCATATACGCCTGAGCATACTAGATCATCATGTCCTGCTGACCATCAGCGACAATGGCATAGCCGGGCAAAACAATGCCATCCACAAAGGTAGCGGACTCAAAGGCATGAACGAGCGCGCCCAGGCCCTGGGCGGTAGTTTGCAGATACTCACCCGTACCGATACTGCAGGCTTGCAATTGGAATTGTCTCTGCCCATGAAAGAAAAAATATGATACGTATCATCATCGCAGAAGACCAGGCCCTGGTATCTGGTGCACTGGCAGCATTGCTAGGTTTGGAAGATGACCTGGAAGTTATCGCGATGGCAAAAAATGGCCAGGAAGCTCTGGCCTTATGCGAAAAAGAACAACCAGACATCGTCGTCACTGATATAGAAATGCCTATCATGACAGGCCTGGAACTGGCTGCCGCCATCAAGGAGAAAAAACTGTCCAGCAAAGTCGTGGTCCTGACCACCTTTGCCCGCAGTGGTTACCTGCGTCGTGCCATGGCCAGCGGTGTGCGCGGCTATATGCTCAAGGATGCCCCGGCAGAAACCCTGGCGGCTGCCATACGCACAGTACATACCGGTGGACGGGCCATCGCACCAGAGCTGGCCATGGAAAGCTGGGGCGGCGAGCAAGACCCGCTCAGTGAGCGCGAGCGCCAGGTTCTGCGCCTGGCTGGCACCGGCTCCACCAGTATCGAGATTGCCAAGCTCATGCACCTGTCTGAAGGCACGGTGCGCAATTACCTGTCTGAAGCCATCAGCAAATTGCATGCAAAAAATCGTGTGGAAGCTTATAGAATGGCGCGCGATCAAGGCTGGCTATGATAAAAACGCACACCTGTGCTTCTTTGAACCATTGTCAACTCCGGTGTTTTCGCAGGGAAATAGTCTATGATGAATTGCATGTGAACGAGATCCGTACCGGCTACACATGCAAGAACATTACACACACCAAGTGACTGAGAATCACGATAAATCACGAGAGCCTGCTTTTCAGACTTCTCCGACTTCTCCGACTTCTCACACTTCTCAGACCTACCCAAGTTCATTTTCCTTACCGACTTTCCTGGGGCTTGCACTGTTGGCTCTGGGGCTGGTCGTCATCAGCGGCTGGCTATTACAGGTCAGGGCGATGGTAGAAATACGTGTTGGTTTTGTGGCCATGGTGTTCAATACCGCCCTGTGCTTTACCCTGACAGGACTGGCATTGGCCTTGCCAGGCTTGCGACAAAAACCATATGCACGACTACAAAGCTGCATAGGATTTTTCCTTTTCAGCCTGTGTGGCCTGGTATTAATTGAGCATCTTTTTGATATTAATCTGCATGTAGACTGGGGCTTTCTGCACCTCTGGCTACAGGATGGCAATATCCGCCCTGGGCGGCTGGCTCCCAATACGGCAATCGGGTTCATGCTGACTGGTCTCAGTTTATTGCTGCGCAATCGCATCAATAACCGGGCCAGGGAACTTACTTATCAAATCCTGGTTTTTTGCATATTGGCGATAGGTTTGACTGGCTTGGTAGGCTATATATTATCGCCGGATCAATTATTTGGCTGGGCGCGTTCAGCCCGCATGGCGATACATACTGCCCTGGGCATGATAAGCATTGCCATTGCGTTGTGGACAAACTGGCATCATGCCAATAATGTCCATGCAATGAAATTTTTTCAGTTGCACGAAGAAATAGGTTTCATGAGTGCTGCCATACTCTGCATTGCCACCCTGACTGCGGGCCTCACCGGTTTCGTGTTCCAGCAAAGCATACTGGAAGATTCCTTGCGCGAAAAACTCCAGTTCCAGCTCGATAAACAAAGTAAGCTGATTCAGTCCACGCTGCTGCAAGCTCAGACCAGCGCTGAGCGTGCCGCCAACAATGTGCATTTATCTCGTGCAGCCCACCAACTGACACTGCAGCCTGATGATGCAAAAGTCAAAACAGAGATACAGGCAGAACTGCAAAGCATGATGAATGATGGCCTGCACAGTGCTGACATCATCTCAGTTGACGGCAAAGTGCTGCTGCACCTAGGCGAGCAAAGCGATGCCAGCAATACCAGGCTAGCACTCCCTCATTATCCCGATCACTTTGCTGCCATCGAATGGGATAAGGAGTTGACGCTGTATACCGATGCCCCCTTGACAAAAGGACCGCTCAATTTTGCGCGTCTGCATCTCCATCAACGCCTACCCCTGTTACAGGCACAATTGTTTGACTTGCATGGCCTGGGTGACACCGGTGAAATAGCTCTGTGTGCTGGCATGGCAACTACCCTGATTTGCCTGCCATCTGGCCGACAAAGTCATAGCTATACAGTCAATAAAAAAAATAGTGCTGGCCAACCCCTGCCCATGAGTTTTGCCATAGAAGGTAAGGCTGGCCTGATCGCGACCCAGGACTATAAAGGAAACAATGTCATGGCAGCCTTTGGCCCCTTAAGCAGCAACCTGGGGCTGGTGGTCAAGCAGGATACAACAGAGCTGTATGGCGCAATCCGGGCACAACTGAAGTTCGTGATACCTGCCTTATTACTTATTCTGGGTTTGGGTGTCGCCCTCATGCGTTCGCAAATCAAGCCCCTGGCCAAACGCCTTGCCGACTCCGAGAATCATGCCAAAGAACGCCAGTTGGAAATGAATACCGTGTTCAGCAGTGTAGGCGAAGGTATCATGACCATTAATGAGCGAGGTATCGTAGAGTCATTCAATGACGCAGCTGCGATGATATTTGGCTACCGTGCGGAAGAAATGATAGGCCAGAGTCTGCAAAAATTAATGCCCATAGAAATGCGCAAAAGCCATGAAGCGGGCATGCAGCATTACATGAAGACCGGCGAGAGCAAGGTCCTGGGACGACCAAAACTGGAATTGCCGGGCTTGCGCAAGGATGGCACCCAATTCACCCTGGAATTAACGGTGAATGAAATCAAGCTCGATACACGCAGGATTTTTGTTGGCGTGGTCAGGGATATTACCGAACGCAAGCAATTCGAAGAAAAACTGATTTTCCTGGCGCAGTATGATGTGCTGACCGGCCTGCCCAACCGCGCCTTGTTCATGGACAGATTATCAGGCGCCATCCTGCGGGCCAGCCGCACGCGTAGCGCACTGGCGGTCATGTTCCTGGATCTGGATGGCTTCAAGAATGTCAATGACACTCTGGGTCATCATACCGGCGACGAATTACTGAAAGAATTTGGTCACCGTCTTTGCATGGCCGTACGCAAAACTGATTCCGTAGCCCGCCTTGCCGGTGATGAATTCACCATCATACTCGAGGGCTTGAACAACCCTGAAGACGATACCCGCGAAGTGGCAGAAAAAATCATCCAGTCCATGCAAGACCGTTTTTCTCTGGGTGAACACCAGATCAACATCACCACCAGCATAGGCCTGGCGATCCAGGAAAATGGTGAATCCGACCTGGACGAATTACTGCGCCGCGCCGACGACGCCATGTACAGGGCCAAACATAGTGGGAAAAATCGCTGGAGTGTTTAGAGTGAGTGATGAGCTTATTGCCCTACGCATCAACTAAGGTTTTCTGATTCCCTTGCACTTTGGCTTTGAAGATGGAAATACTGGCGCTGTTACCATCATTAATGCCGTCTATGTTGCTGTTGGTATCGCTATTCTGATTACCGCTCTGCCTGTTGATTGCCGTCGCATCTGCACTGACATGTATTACTTTGCCCTTGAACATGCCGTCCTCCTGGAAGGCGTTAGCGGCCAGTTTGATTAGAAATAATTTTAAATTGATAATGAACTGGGTATTAATCAAAACTACTTTTTTTATTTGGATCAATGCGTTTGAAATAATCTGGATACGAACTGGAGCCATTAAAGTCACGTCCATTTTTTTCCGCCAATGTAAGAAAATTTGTTTTTAAAAAAGCTCCGTCAATAACCAAATTTGTGTCATAAATGGCCACTGGCAAATCGGATAAAGTAATGCGCTTCCATTGGTCGTGGTCCCATTTAAAACAAAGATATAAGGAATCCTTGTATCCATATTTTCGATATTCCCTTGCAGTAGCAGGTGTGGCAACAATGTACAAATTTCCTTGATACACATTAAAAATTTTTGGCTTGAGATGTTCGTGCCATTGCACATCTTGATTCTTTGTTTCAGGTAAATTTACAGTTAGCCATGATTCTCGTTCTATACATGACGCCATGCTGTCACCTGTGGAACCACTGTCGCAGTTTCTTTTTTGAATAACAGTAATAATCCTTCCATCGTTCAATCGCACTTCTTCTTTCCAGACTTTTTCGCCAGAACATGCGCTCAAACTTGCTGCATATCCAATTGAAAATACTATTTTTTTCATTTTCTCAAACATTTTGCATTCCTTAAAAATCGAAATTTGCGATTGAAAACCGATCTTACTTTTGCGTCAGGTCACCAAAAACCGACACAGTACTACTGGGTATCAATCGTATAACCTGGACAAACTCGAATGAGACATATATTTTTTCACTATAGATTGCGTTTGTCTTAAAGTGCATCTCGCGCCTGGCGAGGAAAAGTGTCTTGAATAAAGACTTTGTAAAAGGTCTACAATACTGCCTGTCACAGCAAAACAGGATAGTTTGAAGTGCTCGACTCTCTCTTGCCACATAGCAGTTATGCTCCCCATCCCTTATTAGCAGACATTTGCATGCATTTCCTGGTCAAGGAAGTGCCTTCCTGCTGGTATACGGTGCCTGCCAGTCCGCTGCCCATGCTGATCTTGACGATCAAAGGGGCTGTAGAAATGGAGGGTGGCCGGGCTTTGCCAGCCATGAGTATCCTCGGTGCCAGCCGCTGTCATTATCGTGGCAGGGCAGAACCAGGCTCAAGGTTCATGTCAACTGCTTTCAGGCCGGGCAAACTCAGTGCCATACTTGGTTGCCCTGTCGATGAATTCAGCGACCAGGTCGTCGACCTTCATGACATCTTGCCTTCATCTACCTGCCATGAACTCAGTGAAAGACTGGCATCCGCCCGGGATACCGCCACCAAGGTCAGGGTCGTGCAAGATATGTTGATACGCTTGCGTCTGCTAGAGAAGCCACATGCGCCCCCTTTGATCTTGCCACATCTATGGCTAAACAAACCTGCTGATGAACTGGCAACTTGCCTGGGCCTGGGTACACGTCAGTTTGAACGGCGTTTCCTTGCCACCTTCGGCCAGAGCCTGCGCAGTTTCAAACAGCAATCACGCTTCGGCGTATCTCTGCTGCAAATATTGCTGGGGCAATTACCCGCTAAGACCTGGGCAGAGTGCGCACTAAGCTTTGGCTATGCCGACCAGGCCCATATGAACCGCGATTTCACACGCTTTGCCGACCGCACACCCGCGCAATTAATGCGTGGTATTGCCGGGCAAGATCCGGCACTCTGGGCTTTCAGTTTCAATGTTGCCGACTTGGGGAAATTCTTTGTCCCCTCCGATGACCTGCATGTCGTTTCGGTTCAAGACCAGACAGCTGCCTAAATTCATAATCGGGGCATCTCATCGCTGGAGCCCCAAAAATGGAAGAGCAAAACGGTTTATTTCAGGATTCTTACATCCTGACCAATGTCAATGACTTGATGAACAAGGTGCAGAGCAATAGCATTTGGTATCTGTCTTTTGGCCTGGCTTGCTGCGCTGTGGAAATGATGCAGGCTGCCAGCGCCCGTTACGACATGGACAGATTTGGTTTCATGCCACGCGCCAGCCCTCGCCATGCCGACCTGATGATCGTTGCGGGCACGCTCACCAATAAAATGGCCCCTGCCCTGCGCAAAGTGTATGATCAGATGCCAGAACCGCGTTATGTAATCTCCATGGGTTCTTGTGCCAATGGCGGTGGTTACTACCATTATTCATATTCAGTAGTGCGTGGTTGCGATCGTATCGTGCCTGTCGATATCTATATTCCTGGCTGCCCGCCAACTGCCGAGGCGCTGATTTACGGACTGCTGCAATTACAAAACAAGATTAAGCGCAGCAACAGTATTGCCCGCTAAAAAGCATCGCACATACTAGCGGATAGTAATCTGCGTTATGCTAGCCTAATTGTCGTCACTGCAATTGAGCAGGTTTTCCCGGGAAATTTTAATCATGCACCGTAAGCACAGCACTTTGACTATCGCCATGCTTTTCAAGGAGGCGCCGACCAGCTGGGGCTTGCGGGGTGATCCATATCTATGGGAAGAATTGCAGGAATACTTTGCTACCGCTGCCTTGCCTGAAAGTGCCATTCTCTTACAAGAAAAAATTGAACAGGCATTTCAGGACTTAACTGGCTTGTCCATGTACGAGTCGGACAACTTTCTTATTCCACGGTTTGCCCATGGCGGCATGTCTTCAGGCCAGATCTGTACAAAATTCTGGCGTGAAAGTGCAGTACCCTTGCTCATGCAACGTTATGAGGCCAGCTTTCGAAAAGACAATAGCATGGATTAAATCTATTTGCTGCTTCCGTCGGCCTGGACTTCCGACGCATTCAATTCGCGCATGCTGTTGATTGCTTCCTGCGAAACCCAGATAAGTGTATTCATATAGCTATCCAGTCTATCTACCAGTTCTTTTCTGGGGCCATCTTTCCATTCGCTGGAAGCGTAAAAAGCATTTTGCTCGCGTTCCAGCGCTTCACGATCTTCATACGAGCGTATCAAAAAATACGTCGCTTCTTCGTGATCTGTATGTCCATAGGCAACCACATCCGTATCCCATTTCTTTAGCATGGGTACAGCCAGGCTATGCATGGCATGATGGAAAGCATCTGCTACGCCGGGCTTCAAGCGATAAGTGCGTATTTCTATTAATCGTTTCATGGCGATCAGCAATCTCACTCACATCTATCAGGAAAATAGGATTTCTTCGCTCTCGCTACAGGAGCAGGGATTTTGTGTCTTACTTACCTGAACGCAAATCACGTATATAAGCCAGTTCATTGAGCGCGACCTTGTTGCCTGGCTCTACTTGCAGTGACTCCAGCAATCTCATCTCTGCATCCTCAAGGCGCTTCAAGTCTATCAATGCGAAACCCATGCCGCGCAAGGCAGCGGCGCGGTAGGGGCGCTGTGATGGATAGGTGCGCGCAAGTTCATTGGCTCTGGTATAGGCAATCAAGCCCTCGGCAGGCTTGCCGCTCTGGTTCAGAATATAGCCCGTTTCCACGGCTGTTCCTGCTGAAATGGGTGCCAGCGCATCCATCTCTTTGGCGAATGCCAGGGCAGTGACGAAGTCACGCCTTTCTGCAGCGATGAAGGTTTGCATCTGCAAGCATTGCTGGTAACCCCAGTCTATCCATTCGAAATTTTCAGAATGGGTTTTCCTGAATTCATCAAATTCAGTTTTTGTCTGAAATGAATATTGTTTCTGCCTGCGATCAAAGATCGCTTCATACTCCTTACGCAAAGAGGCAGCCGTGCGCTCAGCCTCCGCCAGTCGTTTGGTGGCGACCAGTTCTACCAGTGCTTTTGAGTGTGGCCTGAGCTCTGCACCTTTGGCATTACTTATTTCGATTTGTAACTGGATCGCCTCACCGTTAGCCCCATCCTGTGCATGCCCATACATGCAAACCGCCAATCCCAAAAGTAGCAAGACGTTTTTTACATCATTCTTTTTCATGGTTTTTTCTAAAGAGAAGTGACAGAATCCATCATGCATCTTTTTATGATGCATGAAAGTTTTCAATTTAACATCGTACTTCAAGAGTTTTTTGCAGCATAATGCATACTTTCTCATTTAACCAGAGAATTATCGTATTTGGCTTGCAATGCCATTTCAGCGTGGCTCTGCGACAAAAAGCCTGAGTTTGACATAGGGCCGGATGCGGGCTTTCACTATCGATTCATCACCTTTACTCTCATCATGAACATGAAAAATTTGAGCCTGGCATCCCTGCTTTTCCTTGCAGCCACACTGAGCCACGCGCAAAAACCGCTGGAGCATAAAGCCTTTCAATACGCCACAATTGATGCGCTACTGGCGGGTGCCTATGAAGGTGAACTGACGGTAGATGAACTCAAGCGCAAGGGCGACTTTGGCATCGGCACTTTTAATCGTGTTGACGGAGAGATGATCGTGCTGGATGGTGAAGTCTTCCAGTTCAAAGCCGATGGCACGGTAGTAAAAGCTAGCGGCAAGCAATTGACACCATTTGCTGTCGTCACCAAATTCAATACCGACTATAGGTATGAAGTCAGCAAAGAAACCAGCATGAAAGAATTGGAAGAAATGCTGGACCAGCGTCTGGAAAACAAAAATCTTTTCTATGCGATCCGGGTGGAAGCTGAGTTTAAAGAATTGACGACACGTGCCATCTCACCTCAGGACAAACCCTACAAACCACTAGCTGAAGTCACCAAGACGCAAACATTGTTTAATTTCACCAATACCAGAGGCGTACTGGTTGCTTTCCGCAGCCCGGCTTTTTCCAAAGGCTTCAATGTGCCAGGTTACCACTGGCATTATCTGGCAAATGATCGCAAAGCCGGTGGCCATGTGCTGGCGCTCAGCCTTAGTCAGGGTGTGATCAAAGTCGGCGCTGTATCCGATATAGAAATCAAACTACCCACCAATAATATGTTTGCCAATACCAACCAGACTATTGATCGCTCGACTGAACTGAAGGCAGTTGAAGGCTTGCGCAAGGATTAGCTACCGGAGTGAGCGCTAGCGATGCCGTACATGCCGCAGCCTCTTTCCCACCTTAGACTCTGGCGGTTTATTTTCCAGCAGTCGCCCGATATTCAGTGCATCCATCAGTCTGGCTGAGCTGGCTCTGGCGTTCAGCAAGACCAGGGTGGCCTTCTTGCCCGCCATTTTTACACGCATGATGAGGCAACTACCTGCTTCATTGGTAAAGCCGGTTTTGGATAAGAGAACATCCCAGCCTTTTTTTCCAACCAGGCGATTGGTGTTATGGAATTCACGACTACGGCCATCCTTGAGGGAAATCGTGTCCTCACTGTCAGTAGTGATATCGGTAATCTCAGGATACCTTGATGCAGCTTGCGCCATCTTGACCAGGTCCGCTGCTGTCGAGGTGTTTTCTGGTGATAAGCCGGTCGCTTCGCGTATGAAGGTATGTCCCATACCCAGCGCGATCAGTTTGGATTTGACCGCCACCAGGAAGGCGCCATTGCCACCGGGGTAAGTGCGTGCCAGCGAAGCAGCTGCACGATTATCGGAAGACATCAGTGCCAGTTGCAAAGCTTCCCTGCGCGTGATACTTGAGCCTATTGGTACATGGGAACGGCTATGCTTGAGCTGGTCTTTATCCTCTTCTTCTATGGAGATTTTTTCATCCATATTGGCCTTGCTGTCGAGCAGCACCATGGCTGTCATGAGCTTGGTCAGCGAGGCGATGGGGACGACTGCATCAGCATTTTTTGCCAGTAAAACCTGGCCATTGCGCTCATCAACGACAATGGCATTTTGGGAATTCAACTGCATGGCAGACAGGCTGCCACAGTAACACATCAGGACAACAAGCAGCTTGGTCTTCAACATCTGGGCACATCAATTCTGTCACGGGGATTAAACAAATAAGGCTGGCGAAAAATTGCTGCGTTAGTGCCATACAAGCATGGCAGCAGGCTGCAACAACTTTGCGTCAGCATTATAAAACCAGCTGGCATCAAATAGTAAAATTTTAGTAAGATTTTACTGCCAGATACAAGCTGGTTTTCAGGCTATTTTTTAGCACTGTTAACAATTATTTGCCTGAGTAGAGTATATCGGCACGGCGGTTTTCTGCCCAGGATGCTTCATCACTACCCATCGCTCTTGGTTTTTCCTTACCCAAAGAAACTGCTTCCATTTGCGCGTCGGGCACACCCAGCAAAGCCATGGATTTACGTACTGCTTCTGCACGTTTTTGCCCTAAAGCCAGATTGTATTCGCGGCCACCGCGTTCATCGGTATTACCCTGGATCAGGATTTTCTTGCCCTTGTTAACGCTCAGGTTCTTGGCATTGGAGTTAACGACAGGCGCAAATTCAGACTTGACTATGTATTGGTCGAAATCGAAATAGACGCTACGGTTAGCTGCGTCACTAAAACCATTGTTACCTGCTATATCGACAGGAATCACTCTTGTGTCACCTGTGCCAGCACCGCCATTGGCCTGAGGAACAACGACAGCGGGGCCTTTTGTGTTGTCTGCTGTTTTCATGGGCGTACTGCAAGCCGCCAATAAAACAGCTGCCGCTGCCAGGCTGGCAGCACTTTTGATAGTGGTGATTGCACGCATATAAATACTCCTGATTGTCATTGATCGATTGCTGGCTGATGCAAGACCGAAGTCTTGTCATGGATACTGAAGCATTGCCATCTTGCCTTAAGAAACTTAGGCGAATCTTAAAAATACAGGTCCAGGTAATTAAATCGCGTTTTTTCTTAGTTTAATGCATCACATAGATTGCTGTAGGAGCGAATTCAGTCGCGAATGCCTTATACAAACAGAAATGAGCAACACGGCAAAATGATCGCGGCTAAAGCCGCTCCTACGAGCCCAAGGGAATTTTGCTTAAGTCTGCCACTTAATTCGTCAGGGGTGCGCCAGGGCTATTTCCCAGAGTAGATAATATCGGCGCGGCGGTTTTCTGCCCAGGATGCTTCATCGCTGCCTGTGGCTTTGGGTTTTTCCTTACCCATAGAAACTGCTTCCATTTGCGCGTCGGGCACACCCAGCAAAGCCATGGATTTTCGTACTGCTTCTGCACGTTTTTGCCCCAAAGCCAGATTGTATTCACGGCCACCACGTTCATCGGTATTACCCTGGATCAGGATTTTTTTACCTTTGTTGGAGCTCAGGTATTTGGAGTGAGCGTTAACCGTGCCACTATATTCTGTCTTAACTACATACTGGTCGAAATCAAAATAAACGCTGCGCTTTGCCAATGGGCTGTTTGGATTATCCAGTTCATCCCGTATAGGAGCCTTAGGAGGAGTGTCGGGTCCAGGCATTTGTTCAATAAAAGGATCCTTTTCTTTTGCAACTCGATGTGCTTGCTCAGGAGGTTTGATCGGCGTACTGCAAGCTGCCAATAAAACTGCTACAGCGACCAGACCGGCGGCGCTTTTGATTGTGTTGATTGCACGCATGTAAATACCCTCTAAATTTTTAATTGGTCGATTCAGACCTGGCGCATAAGCGAGACGCTACCAGGTGGTGTGAAGCAACGCCATCTTGCCTCAGGAAACTTAGGCGAATATTAAAAACCGCGTCACCACCAATCAAACAGAGAATTTTGTCAAAAATGTGAGCTTTTTTCAGCCTCACAGGGTTGGAGAAGCCGGAAACAGAATAATGACTTCCAGTCCACCCAGGGCTGCATCCGCCAGGCTAATCGTCGCGTGATGACGGTCAGCAATCGCCTTGGCAATGGCCAGACCCAGTCCGCTGCCGCTTTTATTCGTCCCTGCGACACGATAAAAACGGTCAAAGATGCGTTCACGCTCTTCTGGTGCGATGCCATCTCCCGTATCCTGTATGCTGAGACGCACACCGTCCTTGTCATGACTGAGACTGATCTGTACCCTGCCCTCTTCCTGTATATAGCGCACGGCATTATCCAGCAGGTTGCGTATCATGATGCGCAGGCTTTCGCTGTCGCCTTGCATTTCGCCAGGAGTATCCATTTCAGCATTGATGGTGATTTTTCTCGATTGTGCCAAGGGCATGACATCACTGACCGCCTGCTCCACGCAGGTGTTGAGCGCAAGGCTTTGAAAGCTCAGGCTGGCTTGCGAAGTTGGATCTTGCCTGGCCAGGGCCAGTAATTGTTCAACCAGGCGCGAGGCGCGGTCTACGCCGCCTAGCAGGCGCTGAATGGCTTGCTCGTGACTTTTTTCATCCTTGACCCTGCCAAGATTTTGCACCTGCAGGCGCAAAGCGGTGATGGGTGACCTGAGTTCATGGGCGGCATCTGCCACAAAGCGCTGTTGCGATTGTATCGCCAGGCCCATGCGACTCAATAAGGAATTCAATTCTGTCACCAGCAAAGACACCTCCTTAGGTACGCCTTCGGATGATACAGGATCAGTAGAATTGGCATTGCGGTTGGCCAGCTCGCTGCCTATGCGATTCAATGGTGCCAGCACAGAATTGATGCCCCACCAGACTGCGCAAAACAAGAGCAGGGAGACAGGTATCACGGGCCATAAGGTACTCAGTGCAAAGGATATGGCACGGTCCCTGCGTGAAGCCATCTTTTGCGCCACCTGGATGACACGCTTGTTTTCTTCTGCGGCATACACGCGCCAGTCGCCGTTTTCCAGCGTCACTGTTGAATAACCAAGCGCCGCCTGTTTGGGCAGGCTGCGATGCTGGCGCGACTGGTACACCCTGGCACCATCTTCTGACCAGACTTGCACGACAAAATCAAAGTCATCGAGTTCTGTGCCGGGCAAATTATGCCAGTCCACCTGCTCAAAATCTCCGTCCTGCAAGGCCAGTGCCATTTGCTGCATGTGGTAATCAAACAGCTTGTTGGCTTCACCAATAGCCGCATGCAGTGAGCTGGCAAACTGCAAGGCAGCAGCAGCCAGGATGGCAATGCCGAACAAGAGCATCATTTGCAGGCGCAGGGACTTCATACGCTTTTCTCAACCATGCTTTTCTCAACCATATAGCCAACGCCACGCACATTGATAATGAATTTTTGTCCCAGTTTTTTCCGCAGGCCATGGATATATACTTCAACCGCATTGCTTTCTATTTCTGACGTGGCACCAAACAACTGGTCTTCCAGACGGCTGCGCGAGAGTATGGCACCAGGGCGGGCCACCAGGGCATCGAGTATGGTCCATTCGCGGGAAGAAAGTATGACTTGCCCGGCACCGTTAAATACTTGCCTGGTGGTGGTATTGACGACAACCTCGCCGCAGATGTAAGAGGTATCGGCGCGGCCACGGGCACGCCGCACCAGGGCGTGCATGCGCGCAATCAGCTCATCCAGATCAAAGGGTTTGACCAGGTAATCATCAGCACCGGCGTGCAGCCCACGCACCCTGTCAGGCACGGCATCACGGGCAGTCATGACCAGCACGGGCAACGTATCACCACGCTTGCGCAGAGCTTTTAAAATTTCCATGCCGTCACGTTGTGGCAGGCTCAGGTCCAGCAGCATCACATCATAACTATGGAACTGCAAGGCAGTCTCGGCGGCGGCGCCATTGCTGAGCCAGTCAACCAGATTGGCCTCGTTTTCGAGGGCGATCTGTATGTTTTCGCCTATCATGGGGTCGTCTTCGACGAGCAGGACTTTCATGTTTTGTACGCTGGTGATCAATGGAAAAGGAGAGTTGCGTGGATTGTACGTCATGCACAGACATCAAAGATATGCCGCAAATCACTTGACATAGGTCTTCATTTAATCTTTAATTTCTGTAACGACAGAAATTAAAGAAACAAAGGAAATAACATGCTACAAAAACAATCTTCATTGCGTAAGTGGCTGGTACGCTGGCTATATGCCGCGGCCTTTGCACATTTTTTGATAGGTTTGTTGCTGCCCTGGATTAGTACTACGGGTTTGGTCGAAGTCTATCATCAGCTCATAGAAAGCCATTTCTGGCCGCAGGCCGCCCCGGATGCAGCACGCAATATGCAGGTCTGGTGGATGAGTCTGTTTGGTGCCACCGTACAAACCGTAGGCCTGTGGATGGGTGCACTGATTTATTTGGGGAATCAACACCGCAGCCGCTTTGCCTGGCTATGGCTGATGATAGGCATCCTGGTATGGGCACCGCAGGACATGCTGATTTCCATGCAGGCAAATATGCTGGTGAATGTCTGGATAGATGCATTTGCAGTATTGAGCATGATCCCGCCGTTGCTGATCTTATGGAAAATGGATGCGCCTGCAAACGAAAGAAAAGCATGAGCCCATATAGCAAACCCATGCCCTCTGAAGGTGAATTATTCAGGAAAATCCTGGGCAAGGAATGGCTGAAACTGCACCCGGATATCCAGGCCAGGTTTGCCAAGAATCCTGAACCTGGCAAACCGCTGTATTACACCGGTTTACTCAGCGAATTAAGTTGTTCAAGAATAGGCAAACTCCTGGGCCACCTGACCAAACCCCTGATAGCCGGGGCCTTGATCCCGTATACCGATCATGACTTCCCGGTCGATATCATGGTGTATTCCAAGTCGGATTGCCCCTCCATCTTCAAGCAAAGGATATATCGCCTGCATGACAGGCCACCCATACAATTCACTTCATATATGCAGGAAAGTGAAAAAGGCGAAGTACTCGAATATGTGGGCATGGGCCTGGGTATGAAGCTCATCCTGCATGTGCATGAGGGTAATCTCTATTTCACCAGTGATGGTTATTTCTGGGATGTGCTGGGTTATCGGATTCCCATACCCGGTATTTTCACACCCGGCAAAACTTATCTTTGCCATCGCAATGACAGTCCTGAGCAATTCAATATTCGTATAGAAATCAAACATGCCTTGTTTGGCCGCACCTTTACCCAGGTCGGTGTCTTCAAGGAAATTCATCCTGAGGTAGTATCATGAACACGCATTTAATCGCCCTGCAATTAATGGCAGCTCAAGGCTTGCTTGGCGCTTTCGATACCCTGTATCACCATGAATTGACAGAAGCCCTGCCGCAACGCGCCAGCGCCCGTAAAGAACTGGGCATACATGCCACCCGCGCCCTGATCTACAGCCTGCTCTTCGTCGGTTTGTCAGCCTGGACATGGCAAGGTGCATGGGCCATCGTGCTATTACTGGTATTTGGCATAGAGATCATTCTGACCTTGTGGGACTTTGTGATTGAAGACCAGACCAGGCTCTTGCCTGCCACTGAACGGGTGACACACACCATACTTGCCATCAATGGCGGTGCCTTCATTACCCTGTTGATCTTGAATACCCCTGACTGGCTGCATGCGCCAACACAAATGCTGTGGCAACCACAGGGCTGGCTCAGCGTGTTTCTTGCTCTGTGCGGCGTGGGGGTAGGTCTCTCCGGCATACGCGATGGCCTTGCGGCTTTGCGCCTGGGAAGACTATCCGCCAGGGAAAAACAGGCAGCGCCTATCCATTTCAGCGACAAATCGGAACAGGTGCTGGTCACCGGCGCCACCGGCTTTATTGGCAGCTTGCTGGTCAAGGCTCTCTTGGCAAATGGCCAGCAAGTGACCATACTCAGCCGTCAACCCAAACAAGCCTGCTGGAAATTTGATGGCAAAGTCAGGGCCATAGCCAGTATGCAGGAACTGCCAGCCAATCAGCGCGTGGATGTCATCATCAACCTGGCTGGCGAACGCATACTGGGCTGGCGCTGGTCAGAAAAACGCAAAGCCGAGTTGCGCCAGAGTCGTACCGGCCTGACCAGGCAAATCACGGCATGGATCAGTCGCGCAGAGCACAAGCCCAGGCTTTTGCTGGCGGCTTCTGCCATCGGCTATTACGGCATACAAGCACTGGGCGATGATAGGGAACTCGATGAAACTGCGCCGCCACAAGCCATCTTCATGTCTGAGTTATGCCAGGAATGGGAACAGGCCAATCAGGCTGCCGCTCAGCATGGTGTCAAGGTCGCCAAACTGCGTCTGGGAGTAGTGCTGGGCCAGCAGGGTGCACTGGGCATGATGCTTTTGCCCATCAAGCTGGGCGTGGGCGGTGCATTAGGCAGTGGCAAACAATGGCAATCGTGGATACATGTCTATGATGTGCTACGCGGCATTGCCCATGTCTGGCAACATGAAGCTACACTGAACCATGACAATGCCATCAGCTTCACGGCTCCACAAGCTGTCAGGCAAAAGCAGTTCAGCCAGGTTGCCGCCAGGGTCTTGCACAGGCCCAGCTTTTTCCCGACGCCAGGCTGGCCCATGCGACTGGCTCTTGGTGAACAGGCAGATTTGCTGCTGGAAGGCCAGCGCGTCGTACCCAGGCGCTTACTTGAGTCAGGCTTTGTATTTAGCTACCCAGACTTAGGTATGGCCCTGACTGAACTGGCTTAAGAAACGATAAGGATGCTGTTAGACTATTGCTTTTAAGATATCCATCCTCGCTTGCTATGTCTACATCTATCATCCGAATATCTGCCAGCAAGTACATGCATATGTGTGCATTGCTGCTGAGTTTATCCTTGCTGGCAGCAACACCTGGCATAAGCCGGGCGCAAGATGGCAGGTTACTTGACACAAGTACGGTAGAGTTAAAAGAAGAAGATTTAAAAAAACTGCAAGCAAACATACCCGACCTGCCACAAATCCTGGCTGCAGTTGATATACAAGCCATCACTTATCTGAGCGATGGCTTGAAGATCAAGGGCTATATGCTGTCACCCAGGGTTGGCAGCAAACTACCGGCCATCATCTTCAATCGTGGTGGTAATGGCACGCTGGGAGCAGTCACCGACACTGCTGCGGCGGCAGTATTAGCCCGCATCGCGTCCTGGGGTTATGTGGTGGTAGCCAGCAATTACCGTGGCAGCATGGGTAGTGAAGGCAAGGATGAGTTTGGCGGCAGGGATGTCAATGACGTCCTCAATCTGCTGCCTTTGCTAAAAGAAAATCCACAAGTCGATAGCAGCCGCATAGGCATGGTTGGGCGCAGCCGCGGTGCCATCAATACCTACCTGGCCTTAACCAGGACCGATCAGATTACCGCCGCCGTCGTGGATGCAGGCGTCACAGATCTGAGCGGCATGCTCAAGGACAGGCCGGAGATGGGGCAAGTGCTGGAAGACTTGATACCCGACTATGCCAAAGACAAAGCCGCAGCTGAGGCCAGCCGCTCTGCCATCTTATGGGTGGATAAACTGAACAAGAAAACTCCCTTGCTGTTGACGCAAGGCAGTGCCGACTGGCGTGTCAACCCTGCCCGTACACTGACCATGGCCAGCAAGCTGTTGGAAAACAAGCATCCATTTCGCCTGGTCATGTTTGATGGTGGCGACCATTCCCTGACTGAACATAGGAAAGAAGCGGATCGTCTCATGCGAGAATGGCTGGATCGCTATGTACGCGATAAAGAAGCTTTACCAAACCTGGAGCCACATGGCCGCTGAATGACTGAAAACTGGGAAAACATAGATGGCAGGCAGAAAGCAAATCAAGAATCTGGCTGCAGGCCTGGCCAGCTCATTTAATAGCCGCAACAACGACCTCGCTGGTTACTGGGCGATAGGCAAGCTTTGCAGTTTTGCCCTTGCGCAGTCGGTGACTGTGATACAGCTTGATGTGTTAAACATCGCATGTATGCCTGCGAGTACTGCGTTTGACGCTGTCATGCATGACTACAGAGTGAAACTGGCAGCACGCATGACAAGACAGGAACTCCCGCCAAGCTGGCTGGAAAAAGTAGAGATAGTCATCAATTTCCTGCCAGACCATGACAAAGACATGGACTATTTTCGTTACGGCTCTGGCAATCCTTATATCGTCACTGTCAACCTGACTACAGATTTAGGTGAACAATATAGCAGCAAGGCTGGTGGCAAATGTCACCCTCATGATCCTTTGAGAGAAAGCAAGCGCGCCTGAGTACAGAAAACATCTGGCTTGAAATTGTATACAAAATCCCCATCTGCCTCTTCAATTCAAGGAGCAAGCCATGTTCTTCCTACGTCATCCTCAACCTGTCAGGCCCAGAAAAGCCGTACCTGAACTACAGGTCAGCAGCCAAAGCCAGGCAACTGATACCAGGACTATTGTCGTTGCACATAGCGCCAAGGACTTGCAGACGCTGCAAATGCAGGTAAAAGACAAGATTTCTGGCAAGAGCAAATAGAGTATAAAAAAACTGCGACTTTCCGGGAAGTGTTAGAAAGTCGCAGAAAAGCACAAAACTGGTGTAATCAGACAGCGGCTCGCTTCCTTGCCTCTTCTTCATATAATTCTTTTTTCGATAATTTCCCTACCGGGGTTTTCGGCAACTCTGCGCGTATATCCATGGCTTGCGGCATCTCATGCTTGCCCAGCCGGTCTTTGAGGAAGTCTTTCAATTCATCAAAACTGAAAGCAACCTGCCCTGCCTTGAGTTTGATAAAGGCCTTGGCAGCCTGCCCGCGATAAGCGTCGGGAATGCCAATGACGCTGACTTCAGCTACCGCCGGGTGTTCATAAATTGCTTCTTCGATATTGCGTGGATAAACGTTATACCCCCCTGAGAGGATCATGTCCTTGGTGCGGTCGACGATATACACGAACCCGTCGGCATCCATATAACCCACGTCACCGGTGCGGAAGTAAGCATCCGCAGTGAAGGCTTCACGAGTAGCATCTGGTTTGTTCCAGTAGCCCTTCATGATATTCGCCCCAGCCACACAGATTTCACCACGCTCACCCAAGGCCACTTCCTGGCGTGGGTCATCAATACTGACAAATTTAAAGCTGATACCGGGTGTAGGCAAACCGCAAGAGCCCGTCTTGCGCACGCCACCCAGAGGCGTGAAAGTGCCGGTAGGTGAAGTCTCGGTCATGCCCCAGCCTTCGAGCAGGGTGCAGCCAGTCACCGCCTGGAATTGCTGCAACACTTCTGCAGGCAAAGGTGCGCCGCCAGAATTACAAAACTTCAAAGCGCTGAGATCATATTCCCTGATCTGCGGATGATTGATGATGGCGGTGTACATGGTAGGCACGCCCGGGAAGACGGTGATCTTCTTGTTTGCCAGATCCTTGACCACGGCATCTGCATCAAAACGAGTATGCAAGACTATCTCTGCCCCCAGGCGTATGCCAAACAACATATCCACCGTCAGGGCATAGATGTGGAATAAGGGCAGCACAGCCAATACTTTTTCCTTGCCCTCTTCCAGTACCCGCGGCTCGATATTGGTGGTTTCCATGATCTGACTGCAAGCTGCGGTCAAGTTGCCATGGGTGAGCATTGCGCCCTTGGGCAAGCCAGTGGTGCCACCGGTATATTGCAGGGTAGCGATGGCATCTTTCGGGTCTATGGCAGCGATGGGCGTGTAGTCACCATCATTGTCCAGCAGCTTGGCGAATAGTAAATGTTGCGCATCGTCGGGTATAACACTCAACTGCGCTGCCTTGTCCAGGTTGGCCCTGACTGCATCAGGATAAGGCGTCATTTCCGGGATATTGCCTATGATGAGTTTTTGCAGCCGCGTATGTCCCAGCATCTTGGCCATTTGCGGGTACAGCATGGTCATGTCCAGCGTCACCAGCATATCGGTATGGCTGTCAGAGATTTTATGCTCCAGCACTTTCTCGGCATCCAGCGGCGAGTAATTCACGACTGTGCCACCAGCCTGCAAGATGGCAAAGAAGCTGATCACGTAATGCGGTGTATTCGGTAAATACAGGCCCACATGCACACCTCGCTTCACACCCAGTTGCTGAAAGCCTTTGGTAGCCTGGTTCACCAGTTTTTGCAATTCTGCATAGCTGGTTTTCTTGCCCATGAATTCCAGTGCGGGCAAGTCCGGCCATTTAGCGACGGCATCATGCAGTAATTGTGGCACGCTGCTGATGGGCAGGTTGGCGTCCCAGTGTACGCCTGCGGGGTAAGATTTGATCCAGGGAGTGTCGCGCATTTTTGTCTCTCTATTTATAAGAATAATTTGAAAATGTCAGCCAACCAGGAAGTTAACGTCGGAAAAGCCCCGGCCTCCGAAGAGGAAAGAGCTGCCCGGCAACTGCCGTTCCATCAAACGCATCAAGCAAAAAATAAGCAGTCAATGATTTATTTCTTCTCCGTATACTTTTTTAATTCCATCTTGCCGATTTGATTCCTGTGCACTTCATCCGGGCCATCGGCCAGGCGCAATGTTCGAGCTTGGGCGTATGAATATGCCAGACCAAAATCGTCAGATACGCCGCCACCGCCATGCGCCTGTATCGCCCAGTCGATGACCTGGCAAGCCATGGTCGGTGCTGCCACCTTGATCATGGCAATTTCTTTAGCTGCTGCCTTGTTGCCTACCGTGTCCATCATCTGTGCGGCATTCAAGACCAGGAAACGTGCCTGGTCGATGAGAATGCGGGCATTGGCAATGCGCTCCAGCGTCACGCCCTGCTCTGCCACCCGTTTGCCAAAAGCCACGCGTGTCAAAGAGCGTTTGCACATATCTTCCAGCGCACGTTCTGCCAGACCAATGAGACGCATGCAGTGATGGATGCGACCAGGTCCCAGGCGGCCCTGGGCAATTTCAAAACCACGGCCTTCACCCAGCAAGATATTGGATGCGGGTACACGTACGTTTTCAAACAAGACTTCGCCATGACCATGCGGCGCATCGTCATAACCAAATACCGGCAAGGCGCGCAGGATGGTCACGCCTGGTGTATCGCGTGGCACGATAATCATGGATTGCTGCTTGTGACGATCAGCATTATCAGGATCACTCTTGCCCATGAAGATAAACACTTTGCAGCGTGGATCATTGGCACCGGACGACCACCATTTGCGACCATTGATGACATATTCGTCACCATCACGCACTATCGATGATTCAATATTGGTGGCATCAGACGAGGCGACTGCGGGTTCTGTCATGGCGAAGCAGGAACGGATTTCGCCACGCAATAAGGGCTTCAACCATTGTTCCTGATGCTCAGGCGTGCCATAACGGGCAAACACTTCCATATTGCCGGTATCAGGTGCCGAGCAATTGAATACTTCTGGTGCCCAGACGGCGCGGCCCATGATTTCGCACAGAGGTGCGTATTCCAGGTTAGTCAAACCTGCGCCATGACCAGATTCAGGCAGGAAGAGATTCCACAGGCCAGCATCGCGGGCCTTGGCTTTCAGTTGTTCAACCACCTTGGTCGGTATCCAGGCATTGCCTGCCTTGCGGTTGGCAGCGATCTCACCAAAGAAAGTTTTTTCATTTGGATAGACGTGCTCGTCCATGAAGGCGATCAGGCGTGCCTGCAAATCTTTGACTTTGGGGCTGTATTGAAAATCCATGATGTGTCCTTTTTCCTTGTTTGCTCGGTTTTCTTAAATGGACATACTTATGTCCGCTTCACTTTCTTTGCAGCTCAATATTGCGCGCTGTCAGTAAGGCTGTTGCGCATAAAACTTCTTCGCCATTGCGTACAGAAAAAACTTCTGCGGCGCTGACGGTCAACAACTTGCTGTGTGAAACGACTCGCCCACGTGCCAGCAATTTTTCACCATCGGCGGGTGCGACTATCTTCAAACTACAATCGATACTGGCATTGATCCAGCCTGCTGGTAACAGAGTGCCAGCGGCAGAGACGCCAGCAAAATCTGCGGCGGCAAAGATGGCTGTGGCCTGCATCTTCCCTGGTACGAAACTGAGTTCTTCGCGACAGGCAATCTCCAGTTCCACTTCACCCGGCGCTATCTTTAAAAATTCTATCCCCAGCCATTTCGCCATGGGCATGGCCAGCACCAGCACCTTCAGTTGCGCTGCGTAATCTGGATTACTTGCTACATATGCCGGTTTCATGATCGTGTCTTGTTTGTTGTCGCACTAGCTAACGAGATAACCACCATCAACATTGATGCAGGCACCTGTCGTATAGCTGGATGCATTCGATGCCAGGTACAAGACCGTGCCAGCCATTTCATCGGGTTCGGCAATGCGTTTCATGGGTATGCGGGTCAGCGCCCTTTCGAGGATGACGGGGTTGTGGAACAGGGCCGAGGCAAACTTGGTATCGGTAGCACCTGGCAGCAAGGCATTCACACGGACACCCATGGGCGCACATTCCTGTGCGAAGGATTTGGTCATGGCGATGACTGCTGCCTTGGTGATGGAGTAAATCCCCTGCATGGCACCTGGGACCACGCCATTGACGGAAGCCACATTGATAATGCTGCCCCCGCCATGTTTTTCCATCAGTTTGGCACCGGCTGAAGACATGAAGAAATAGCCGCGTATATTGACATCAACGGTCTTCTGGAAGGCGCTGACATCGGTCTCGGTGATATGTCCGAAATGCGGGTTGGTAGCAGCATTATTGACCAGAATATCGAGCTTGCCATGAGTGGCTGTAATGTCGGCAAACAGGGCATCAATCTGCGCCATTTCACCTATATGGCAGGCACGTGCTTCTGCCTTGCCACCAGCAGCAATAATCGCAGCCACCACGGCTTCGCAAGCTTCTGCCTTGCGGCTGCTTACAATGACATAGGCACCGTTGGCAGCCAGGGTTTTGGCGACGGCTTCACCTATGCCACGGCTGGCACCTGTGACCAGTGCGACCTTGCCGGTCAAATCAAACATTGCTGTCATCTGTCTCTCTCGTTTCTCTTATTTCTTTAAACGTAGGTGATTGCTTTGGGATTGTTCAATACTTCAAGGTGTGAAAAATTATTCAGGTAAGCCAGTGCGGGACGCAATACGCCTTCTGCTGTTGCCTGCAAATGAAAACGAGTGACCCCACTGTTCACCAGCGACCAGTTGAGTTCAGCGAAACGTGGATCAGGAAAGCCTAATACATGCTGGCATAAGGCTGAGATCGTGCCGCCAGACGTGAAGACGACAATGTTCTTGGCATCATCAGTTATCGCCAGTTGCTTGTGCATGGCAGTAACACAGCGCTGGCGAAATGCATGCCAGCTTTCTACATACTCAGCATCATGCTCGCCTGACATCCAGCGGCTGATGGCATGGGCAAAAATATCCTGGAAGGCTTGCTTGCCATTTGGCGTATTCATGAGGAAATGCTTGACCGCTGCCGGATCATCAAAAGCTGGCACATGCCGCGCCAGCACTTCATGATGGTTGTATTCATTGAAACCGGCATCGCTATGCCAGACTGAGGTATCGAGTGCATCGACATCTTGTTGCAGCATTTCAGACAAACAGGCTTGCGCAGTTTGCTGGTGACGTTTCAGCGCACCAGTGACGACACGTGATACCTGCATATCACGCTCTGCCCACCAGCGGCCCAAGTGCCTTGCCTGCTGTTCACCCAGTTCAGACAATTGGTCATAGTTCTGGCTACCGAATGAAGCCTGCCCATGCCTGACCAGATATAAAGCTGCCATTTGTTCCTCTGTGAGATATCACTTATAAATTGATGAACAAAGTGTAAGCCTGGGTCTATAATTGATCAAATGAATAGTTATTATCCATATTAATTAATTCCATGCATTTATCCCGCGTCGATTTAAACTTGTTCACCGTCTTTGTTGCTATCTACACCGAGGGCAGCGTGACCCGCGCCAGCCAGCAACTGAACCTGACCCAGCCTGCCATCAGCCATGCGCTGAACCGCCTGCGGCAACTCTTCAACGACCCTTTGTTTGTACGCCAGGGGCAGATGATGGTCTCGACCCCGCTGGCACGCAGCATCATAGAACCGGTGCGGCAAGCCTTGCGCGGGCTGGAAGTGACGTTGACCGAGAATGACAAGTTTGATCCTTCACTGGCGACCAAACAGTTCAACCTTGCCCTGCGCGATGTATTGGAGTCGACTGCCCTGCCGCCATTAATGGAAAGCATCACGCGGCAGGCACCACAAATCAATCTGGCAGCGATACAGGTGGAAAGGCGGGAACTGGTTAGTGAACTGGCCGCGGGCAGCCTCGATCTGGCGATTGATATGCTGTTGCCATTGCCAAATGAGATACATCGCCAGATGGTCGTACAAGGTAATACCGTTGTACTGGCCAGGCGTGATCACCCAGTCATACAAGGCGAGCTGGATCTGGACACCTATATGCAGGCCGAACACATACTGGCCAGTTCAAGGCGTAAAGGCATGGGTCTGGAAGATTTTGAGCTGAGCCGCCTGGGCCTGCAAAGACGCATACGCCTGCGCTGCCAGCATTATTTTGCTGCCTGCAGGGTCGTCAGCCAGACTGATTTACTGCTGACTATGCCGGAAGGCTATGCACGTATCGCGAATGAACAATTTAACAATCAGATCTTGCCGCTGCCCACCGCCATGCCTTCATGGGATGTGTATTTGTACTGGCACCAGAATGTGGAAAATGATCCTGCTAATCGCTGGCTAAGGCAGCAAGTGATAGAGGCGTTTCAGGATCAGACAGTGTGATAGCGCAAAGTCGTGCAAAGCCATGGGCTGGGTTAGTCCAGCACCAGGCAAGGTACTTCAGGATGATTTATTTGCCAGCCTTGGGCTCGTCTGGCAACAGACAGGCATCGACAATTTGCAAATCATTATCTTTGGCAAAGCTAAGGACAAAATGATAAGCCAGCGGCTCGATTTCACGTATGGCTTCATTGACCACGACAGAACGCACGCCATTCAACAATATTGGCCGCACATAGGGTGAATATTGCAAGTGGGAGTTCCTGCCGCCGTCAGGGCTGAAACAGGACATGGCTCCGCACAGGCGCTCTGCCCAATCGCTGGGGCGAAATTGTTTGCCATCACTGGTTATACCCTGGATGAAAAACTCGCGGACTTGTTGCGTTTTTGTGGATTCGGCCATGTGCTCGGCTTGCTGAAGCAAGAGTGAATTAAGCTAGACATCATTATGTGAAATCAAGCTTTCAATATACTTCCATATTATATCTTATAGAAGACTTGAATCAAAACCGTCGCCACTGATATATCTGGCTTTGATGCAAAGCATGCAATCTTACTCTGCCAATATAGTGCATTTTACGGCCTAGTAAAGAAAAGAGCGGACCCCAGCTTATTTGATTGACAACCCTTTGACAGCTTACATGTTTAAATTGACACGCATGATTTGTCACTGTTCATGAATAAAATACAAGACGGCTGATGAGCGGATGGCTTGCTGTTGCTGTTGCTGTTGCTGTTGCTGTTGCTGTTGCTGTTGCTGTTGCTGTTGCTGTTGCTGTTGCTGTTGGGTTTGACTTTGGGGTTGCTGTTGTTTTTGACGTTAGCAGTTCCCATGTGTAGCCGCCGTTTGTGCGGCACAGAAAATGGAAAAAGAAGAGCCGCTGTCTGAGCGAAGCGAGTTTCGGATCTTCCCATTTTTTGTACCGCATAAACGGGAACCCCCTTTAGGGGGCGGCTACGCCTGGGTCGCCTTTCTTTGAATACGTTCTTTGGCGACGCAAAGAAAGTATTTCGGCCGCCGGGCCGAGACCCGGCCTGGTTCTACGAAGGGCAATCGCTTTAATCAAAGTACGGCAATGCAAGAACGCCACTAGAGCTCCGGCTTTCATAGTGACGAATACGTGCTTGATAAGCCCAGTGTTGGGCTGATAAAGCGTAGCCCAACCTACGAGTTGTTGATGTTGGGTTTGTTTTTGACTTTCAGCAGTTCCCATGTGTCGACGCCGTTTGTGCAGTGCAAAAAATGAAAAAAAAGGACCGCTGTCTGAGGTGTAGCAGGAGTTTCGTGCAGCATGCTACACGCCTGCCTAACGGCAATCGCTTGCAAGCGATTGTGCGCCCTGCAAGGGTAGCGAGTTTCGGATCTTCCCATTTTTTGTACTGCACAAACGGGAACCCCCTTCAGGGGGATGTTGGCAGGGTTTCGCAAAGCATGCTTTGCGCTGACAACATCTAAGCCGCTTGTAAGCGGCGCAGTGGAATCGATGCCTGGGTCGCCTTTTTGGCCGACCTTTTTTGGCGAGACAAAAAGGTGGGTAGTCGCCGGTCTACCATCGGCCAGCGATCGTAAATTACGGGCGCAAGTATTGGAAAATCAAATCGCTCAAAACACCGCGATTCAGATTTAATACACTTAACGATGTACCACGAACGCCGCTGGAGCGCCAGCCCGGTGGATTCCAGCCAAACCCACGCTGGAATGACCTAGCTTGGGGAATGAATATATCGACCATTTGAGCTTCGACGCAGGTAATTCTTATAGCACTTGACACAATCAATTACACATCCCAGACAAAATCACCAGCCATTGCACTACTGTTATCGTCAAACAAAACTCCCCGTACCTCACAAACTAATAATAAACCTCGCCCCACCACCCACACTAGCCGCATACCTCACCGTCCCTCCATTACCCTGCACTAGCTGCCTGACCAGAGCCAAACCTATGCCACTGCCATGCTCACGGGTAGAAAAGAAAGGCGTGAAAATGTGCGCGATCAAATCCTTGGGTACTCCCGGCCCATTGTCACTGACTTCTATGCGCAAGCGTGAACCACGACTGAGCTGCACGCGTATGCTGACGATGGCGGGCTGGACGATCGCTGTCGCCTCAAAGGCATTTTTGATGAGGTTGATGAGTGCCTGCTCCAGTTGCGCAGGGTCAAGCATGGCTTCCAGATTGGCGGGTGCTACACTGAATTGCACTTCCCCACCTCTGGCTTGCCACATGGGGCTGACCAGTGAAGATATGCGTGCCAGCAAAGCCTGCAATGGCACTCTTTCAGTCTGAGCGATGGGTACATTTGCCAGGCTGCGATAGCTGCCAACAAAATTGACCAGGCCATGTGCACGCCTGCTGATGGCATCCATTGCCAGCACCAGGTCGGCGGTGCTTTGCTGAGGCAATTGCAGATCACTCAACATGTCTTGCGCAGTGCTGGATAAAGAAGCAACAGGTGTCAGCGAATTCATAATTTCATGCGTGAGTACGCGTATGAGTTTTTGCCAGGCCTGTTGCGCCTCCATTTGCAGCTCTGTCTCTACCGGCATCAATGCAACGATGAGTTGTGTCTGGCTTTGCAAGGTGAGACTACTGCTGGCCAATAAGGCGCGCTCCTGGCCTTGCTCTGTTTCAAAACAAATCATGCTGCGCTTGCCCAGCGCCTGGACAATAATCTGTTCATAAAGCTGGCTGACCTCAACCACACGGCCAGGTGCGATCAGGCGGCGCGCATTGCCATTCAATGGGCTGACTTTTTTCTCATGCCCTTTACTCTCTACACAAAACAAGGCAATGGGTGCGTGTTCCAGCTGGCTTTCCAGGGTCAGTACCACTTGCTGCAGACCGTCGCGCTGCGTAGCTGGCGGTAAATAGCCAGCGTCTGGTCTGGCCTGAGGCGCAGCAAGGCCAGCCAGGCCCAAAGTGAACATCAGTAAACCAGCAATAGCCAGCAGGGCAAAGACGATAGACCAGCGCAGTAACTGCTGACTTTGTCCGGCAGTATGCAGATACGTCATGGCCGCAGCAGCGCTGACGATAATCAGCATGCCGCAGATACTCAGCAATTTCCTGCGCCAGGCCACATTCAGCTCAAATGTCATGCTTTTCCAGCTTGCGGTAGAGTGCGGCACGACTCAGACCCAGCAATTTAGCGGCCTGGCTGATATTTCCTTCTGCCTTGCTCATGGCATTGGCAATGGTTTCGCGCTCCAGTGCGGCCAATGTATATTCAGGGCTGGTAATAATGGTTTCTGTTACCTCTACTCGCGCCACTGGTATGGCAGGTGGCTTTATCTCGCCAGTGGTTGCCGACGGCAAGCCAAAATCTGCCAGCATATAGTTTTCCTGGGTCGCCAGTATGACGGCTCTCTCACAGGCGTGACGCAGTTCCCTGACATTGCCAGGCCAGGCATAGGCAGACAGCGCTGCCACGACATTACCATCGATATTTCTTGCAGGTCTTTGATATTGCTGCTGATAGCCATGCAGGTAATGCGCCAGCAGCAAAGGGATATCAGTCACCCGCTCACGCAATGCGGGTATACGCAGGACAATGGTATTCAGGCGAAACAAGAGGTCAGTGCGAAACACAGTGGCATCGAACAGACTTGTTTCACTGAGATTAGTCGCGCTGATGATACGCACATTGATTTTCTCAGCCCTGTCTGCGCCTATGGGAGTGACTTCGCGGCGCTCCAGCGCATGCAGTAATTTTGCCTGCGCCCCCAGGGGTAGATTGCCAATTTCATCGAGAAAAAGTACGCCGCCTGCAGCAGTTTGAAAACGCCCTGCCCGATCTTGTCTGGCATCGGTGAATGCCCCTTTTTTGTGGCCATACATTTCGCTTTCAAAAGTCGACTCGGGTATGCTCCCCATATCGACTGGTAAAAATGTCGCCTCCCTGCGCGCAGAATGCTGATGTATGGCACGCGCCACCAATTCCTTACCTGCGCCGTTTTCCCCCAGAATGAGGACATTTGCTTCAGTCGGTGCCACGCTCCTGATGATGGATTTCAACTCGCGCATGCTGGCTGCATGCCCCATCAATTCAGGAAAATCCTCATCCTGCAAAGACAGGTCTTGCTTGCCATAGCGACTGGCTGCACTCTGGACTGCGGCCACCAGTCTTTCATTATTCCAGGGCTTGGTAATAAAGTCGCTGGCACCGCGCTTCAAGGCTTCTACAGCTAGCGGGACATCGGCATAGGCCGTCATCATAATGACGGCTGGGGCCGGATTGAGTGCGCGCAACTGATTCAACAAAGCCAGCCCCTCGGCACCGTCTGTGCGGCCTGGCGTGAAGTTCATGTCCAGTAAAACCACATCTGGCATCACCGCTTGCAGGCTGTTACTCAATTGCGCAGTATCGGTCAGGGTACTGACATGCTGGCAATGCCTGCGCAATAAGAGTTGAGCTGCACATGCAACATCAGGATCATCGTCAATGATGAGTATGGAAGTATTGAGTGCCGGGTTTGGTGCAGTAATGGAGGCTGGCATGAAGAGAATGAAAGAAACTCAGGTCAACAAACGCGGGTAAATATGATTTGAACCCATTGTAATCCTGCATGCTGGCTGCGGCAAACAAAGCCAGGGGTTTACAGACTTAAACTGGCCCCGGGTGGACAGGTACTTTACTTTGTCCATTTATGAACAGAGATAGTGTACGAAAACGGACACTCAGAGTTCACTTGGCACGCAGCTTGGGAATATGCGTTGCGGGCAGGAGCAAAGCATGCAGGAACTTGCTCTTTTTAACCAGACTCAATAAGAGTAGAGGCAGCAGCAATCCTGCCAGTAATGCCAGACTGGCATTCAGATAATCAATTGAAGACCAGCGTGACAGGATGGTAAATACCTTCCACTCTATCCACGAATGAAAAATCATGATGAATAAACTACTGGTACCCAGGTAAGCCAGTGCCCTGCCCAATTTACCAGCGTATTGCAAACAGGTCGATACCGACAAGAGCAGATAAATACCCAGCAATGCCTGGGCAGTTGATATCCACCAGTTGCCATACAGGCGCATATTCAAATCTATGGTTTCATCGAAAAAGAAGTGCAGGGCTGCAAACAGGAATAGTGCAATGGCAAATACCCAGGGCTGGAAGCTAAAACGCATGACATGCTCATGCATGACATAGCCGAGCAAGATGAAGGCAGTGCTGATGCCGATCAAGTCCAGGCTCCAGGGCAAGCCGGGAAAATTACTTTGATGGTTACCCAGCCAGAGATTCAGACTGGTAAATTGTTGCACATCCAATAGACTTAGCATGCGCGTTACTACTATCCCCGCAGCCAGCAAGATGACCATACAAATCACTGGCAAGACTAGCCCTGCATGCAGGCGATTTGCCAGGTGCAAGACCAGCCAGGCCAGCAGTATGGCCAAAAACAAATGCGGCAAATACCAGAGCGGCACCCACTCTATGGTATTGCCCGTCGCATACAGCATGCCCAGCAAATAGCTGCGTGCATCCACGCCCGACAAGACTATACGCGCCAGCCCCCAGGCAGACAATACGACAAAGAAAGGCTTCAGCAATGCATCGGCCTTGAAGGACAGAAAATCCCTGAAAGCAGTATCGTGGTGCAGGACAGCCCCGGACAAAAAGAAAAACAGGGGCATGTGAAAGGAAAAGATGATGCGAAACAGCTCGCCATGATCATGAGCGATGATCCAGTTATGCCCAAGGACCACCAGGATAATACCCAGGCCCTTGGCGATATCAATGCTGGTATTTCGCTCGGACATAGACCTCCATCATAGACTTCGATTAAGGAAATGCGACTGAATCTATTTTGTACTACTTTTGCACATCATAAGTCAGGCTGGCCTGCCAGTCTTCTCGCAGCAAGGAATGTACTGCGGCTGTGACTGGTACACCGCCAACCATGAGGCGATTGCGGGCCATACATTCAAGTTGCGCACCAAGTTTTTTTGCAACAGCGATACTGTTGACATTAGCTTCTGCAGCAACTATCTCTATACGGTTGAAACCCAGCTCCCTGAAGCCAGCATTCGCCAGCAAAATGGCGGCTCTGGTGGCGATGCCCTGTCCTTGACTGGATTGCCTGATCCAATAACCAAGATTGCAGTAATTGTGCAATTTGCTGATCATGTTCAAGCCTGCACCACCCAGCAATACCTTGCCATCTTCGCTGAAAATACCAAACTCAAAGGCCGTAGCTTCTTCCCGCGCTTTATCGCATGCGGCAAACCAGTCACGTGCGTGATCGCTATTAAATTCTGCGTGGCACCAGCCCATCCAGCGACCTACGGTTGCTACTGATTCACGGACCACTGCAGCAAACACATCAGCGTCTTCAGACTCACAGGCGCGCAGGCAAATACCAGGGGCAGTGATTTTTTTCATTATAAATAATTAATACTCGTATATGACAAGTATAGCCTGATCAATCCCCCCTGCGATGATGTGTCTGGGCAAAAAAAAGCCCTGCATTTAACAGGGCCAGTTTTTTTAAATCCATTTTGCGAAAGATAATAATAACAGCAACAGCATCCATAATAACAAGGCTCGCCAAACCAGGCCAACTGCGCTTTGCAAGGCACGCGGCGAAGCCTCTGCACCTGGCTGGCTTTCCAGTTCCAGGCTATCGACATCAACGGCTGTGGCATCGGCCTGCAAGACCATGGCTTTCTCTTCTGGCTCACCCAGGCGTACACCAAGCGCACCGCCACCAGCGGAAAGGATAATCCCCACCAATTCATCCGACCAGCGATCAGCATAATTGCGCCAGGAATAGACAGCATCCTCAAAATTGCCAACCACGGCAAAGGCGACTGCTGTCAGGCGGGCTGGTATCCAGTCTATCCAGTAAAAGACCTTGGCCGCATAGATACCGAATTCTTCATTTTTCATGTGCTCAGGCTCATTCCAGGCACGCGACAAATATTCTGCAGCGCGATACATGACTGCACAAGCAGGGCCAACCGGCATCAAAAACCAGAAGAACACGCCGAATACATTGCGGTGGGTAGCGATCAACGAGCGCTCTACGGCAAGTCGCGAAATTTCTGAGACTTCCATGCCAGTAGTATCAAGATGCGTCCATTCCGCCAGATAGCGTCTGGCAGCATCTTCATCACCAGAACTGAGTGCCAGTTGTATAGAAGTGAAATAATGACTATAGCGGCGGAAACCCAGAGTCAGATAAACGATGAGTACATTCCACAACAAGGCAGCAAACTGGTTAAAGTGGTAGCACAACCAGTAAATCAGGGCGGTTGGCACTGTCAGCGAGGCAATCACTATCCACCAACCCAGACGGCCATGCTTGACCTTGCCTGCATTGTAGGATGCTTCTATTTTGTCTGCCAATGTCTGGATTTGCGTATAGATGGGGTTATCTGCCCGCAAGGGCTTGAGCTGCTCAATCAACAGCGCTAACAGAATGGAAATAAAGGTCATGGTAGACTGGGCTTATGTTGCAGCGCAATGCTGCAAACAATCAATTTGCAAATGCGGCAAGTGTAAACCGATTTGCCCAGATTATGAAGCTTTGTTCTAGTGCTCTGAGTTATTAATTCATTCAATAACAAATCTGGAGAAATCGTTACGAGGCAAGGAGCAAAGCACAGCAAGGCTGGTGCCTTGCACGCATTTGAGATGCAGTATCGTGGCGATTTTCGCCGGATTTGTTGTATAAATTAGTAACTCAGGGCAGTATATGCAAGAGTTTAGTGGTCATGCGCGCAGGAAATGAAACAGATTGCGCAGCATACCCGCCGTTGCTCCCCAGATAAAATGCTGTTGGTAGGGCATGGCATAAAAATGCCGCGTACCTGCATTGTCTGGCAAATCAAAGCTTCTACGTTGATGATTTTTAGCATCCATCAAAAACTCCAGCGGCACTTCAAAAATCGAGGCCACTTCTGAAGGATCTGTACGTACCGGAAAACCAGGCATGATCAAGGAGACGATGGGGCTGACCTGGTAGCCGGTGCCAGTTTTGTATTCTGGCAGGTGGCCCAGGATTTCAACATATTCACGTTGCAAGCCAATTTCTTCTTCTGCTTCACGCAGGGCCGTTGTGACAGGATCAATATCCTCTTCCTCAAAACGCCCTCCAGGGAAGCTGATTTGCCCAGGATGATGGTTCAGGTGTGCTGCACGCTCAGTCAGCAGTATGGTCAGGCCTTCATCGCGCATGACGATGGGTATCAATACAGAAGCTGGTCGGAAAGGCAGGTTTTTTGAAAAAAAACTCTCATCGACCACTTCTGGCGTCCACTCTCGTTGCTGCAAGAAGCGCTGGCGCAACCAGGCTGGCGACAAATGCTCAGCGGGCACAGCTGTTTCTTTACCAACTGAGTGTATAGGAAAAGCCTGAGGATCAAAAACTGGTTTGCTCACGATACAGTGTAATTTTCTTGTTGTTGGACATATTTTGCCTTTGCCCGGACAATAAAAAAAGGATGCCTGAGCATCCTTTTTCAATACGGCAAGACCAGATATTACTCTGCTTTTGCTGCAACAACTTTACGTGCTGGCAATTTCTCTTTGATACGAGCAGATTTACCAGAGCGTTCACGCAGATAGTACAGTTTTGCACGACGTACATCACCGCGACGTTTCACTTCGATAGAAGCGATCAGTGGGGAGTACAACTGGAATGTACGCTCAACGCCTTCGCCGGAAGAAATCTTACGGACGATGAAGTTGGAATTCAAACCACGGTTACGACGGGAGATAACTACGCCTTCGTAAGCCTGTGCACGTTTGCGAGTACCTTCAACAACGTTGACGCTCACAACTACTGTATCACCTGGCGCAAAGTCAGGGATGCTCTTGCCGAGGCGAGCAATTTCTTCTTGCTCTAATTTTTGGATCAGATCCATTTTTTACTCCTATGACCATCTTGCCGACGCTGCAGAATCTGGTTCTGGCTAATGCCCGGTAGAGGATGGGGTTTAACATGTGAATCATTGAAGATTCACGCTTATATATTTCAGCTCAAGAGCTGAAAATTACTACAAACTGCTTAAAAACTTTTCGTCGGCACGGCTTAACAAGCCTGCCGCACGCGCTGCGATGATTAAATCCGGGCGCTTTAACTGACTGGCTTCCAGTGCACGCTGACGCCGCCACTTTTCGATTTCGGCATGATTACCGCCCATTAACACAGCCGGCACAGCCTGATCTTCAAAGACTTCTGGCCTGGTGTAATGCGGGCAATCCAGCAAACCATTGACAAAACTGTCCTGCACTGCCGAGGCGTCATCATGCAAGACGCCAGGGATTTGCCGTATGACAGCATCCATCAGGGCCATGGCTGGCAATTCACCGCCAGATAAAACAAAATCGCCCAGGCTGATTTCTTCATCGACGTAATTATCCAGCAGACGCTGATCCACTGCCTCATACCTGCCACATAACAAGACCAGACCCGGCGTTGCCGCCAGTTGCATGACCTTTTCATGCGTCAGCGGCTTACCCTGTGGTGACAGATAGATCACTTTGGGTGCCACTGCAGACAAGGCAGTCTGGCGGGCCTTGGCAGACTCGATTGCGGCCTGCAAGGGTTTTGCCAGCATCACCATACCCGGGCCACCGCCATAAGGCCGGTCATCCACAGTACGATGCCTGTCAGTCGTAAAATCACGCGGATTCCACAGCTTTAATTCGCATTTTTGTTGCTCGAAAGCCCGCCTCGTTACACCTGATTGTGTAATGGCAGCGAACATTTCGGGGAACAATGTAATGACATCAAACTGCATGTTCATGCCTTCTGAGAACCTATTTACGATCTTACTGCGCGAGCGTGATCGGGGCTCATGTGCTGCTCAAAATGCTCATGTACTTAAGTACATTCCGCTTTTTGCGCTGCTCTTCACCCCGCTGACGCACGCTCGCTACAGATCGCAAACAGGTTCTGAGTTCATCACCTTAATAATCACTACCCCAGTCGACCTGGATTTTGCCTGCTTTTTGATCAACTTCCTTGACGAAAGCCTCTACAAAAGGAATCAGACGTTCGTGTTTCGCCAATTCATTTTCCGGTACATCCGCTGCCGCCACCCGTAAAATCGGATGCGCACCGTTGTCCATCAAATCCCTGACCACACCTAAATTCTCACCCTGAAGATTATCCACCTGCAAACCTATCAGATCGAGCCAATAGAATTCACCGGACGCCAAAACAGGAAAATGCTTGCGAGAAATTTGTACAGTCGCACCTTTCAGTGCTTCTGCGGCATTTCTGTCAGGCACACCCACCAGCCGCGCAACCACGTCTTCCCCCTGGATTTTAACTTCCAGACGGTCAACATCACGCAACTCAGGCTTATCCAACCACCAGGTTTTTACTGACATCAATGCGTCAGCATCAGCAGAATAAGGACGTATCCTTACCCAGCCGTGAATACCAAATGCTCCCGAGATATAGCCAACCAGGACCAGATCATCAGGAGCATGGACTGCAGCAGTCATAAATAAAGCTTAGCAGCGATTAAGCTGCTGCTTTACCGGACTGAGCTACCAGGCGAGCAACTGCTGGAGACAATTGAGCGCCAACACCTTGCCAGTAAGCCAGGCGATCAGCTGCAACGCGTACTGTTTCTGCATTGCCAGTAGCTACTGGGTTATAGAAACCGATGCGCTCGATAAAGCGACCATCGCGACGATTACGAGAATCAGTTGCAACGATGTTGTAAAAAGGGCGCTTTTTTGCGCCACCACGAGCTAAACGAATAACGACCATAATATTTCCAAAAAATGTCTGAACGCGGAAAAAGCTGTAGATTATAGCCCGCTTCTTGAGCAAGTCGCAAGAACTATCCCACTTTTCGCTTGCACAGCCCTATTTTTATCTGTCAGCGTGACGATTGAGACACACTCTAGTCTCATCGCATACAATCACAGCTTCAACTTTGATGGTTTTTGCAATGACTTCCAACAATATAAGCAAGGCAATAAGCGGCAATACAACGCCACATAAAAATAAAACCGTGGCAACCCTACTGGCCGCCGTCTTCGGTGCCATAGGTTTGCACCGCTTTTACCTGGGTGGCAAAAAAGATAAATGGGGCTGGCTGCATTTCATCACACTACCGATCAGTATGGTCATTCACTATTTCTACTTTGGCAAACCCGAGATTGTGCAATATAGCTTCCTGCTACTATCTTTCCTGATTGCCATACTGGAAGCGCTGGTCATGGGATTAACGCCCGATGAAAAATGGGACGCCAGGCATAATAGCAAATCCGGCCAGGCCAGCGAATCCAATTGGCCACTGGCGCTATTGCTGGTATTGACACTGGGCGTAGGCGCATTTGTACTGATTGCGGTCATTGCCCGCAGTTTTGATCTTTTATATACGGGCGGCGCTTACGGTTGATAACCCAGCTGTCATTTTCATGGCATCAGCTAACTTAAAAAGCCTCTTGAGATTAAGCAAGAGGCTTTTTGCATATTAATACGCTCGCCACTAATGATCTGCTACTGCCCCTACTACCTCTTCTCTGGGACTTATTGCGCAACATGCTCACCAAACGAGCAAAATAAAATCACTCATCGTGACTCTTCAAAACCTTTTCTATACGGCGATCAGGTATCAGCCAGATCAATGCCATGCCTACATACAGTGCCATGGATAACAGGGGATACCAAAATGCCAGCGGAATCGCCGTTGCATAAGTCACAGGTGATAACTTGCCCTTCCAGTCTGAGCCCACCGCTTTCTTGAGTAGAGAATCATTGCCCTGTGTGGCGATAATCTGTTGCTGCAAAATGAAATAGGCAATTGCCGACATCAGCAAGACCAGACCGTACAGTGCCGTAGGAGCTGAAGCAAAATGATTTTCGCCCACCCAGCCAGAAGCAAAGGGTATCAGTGAGAGCCAGAACAGCAAATGTAGATTGGCCCACAATATGCCGCCTGTCACTTTGCGGCAGGTGTGGAGCATATGATGATGATTATTCCAGTAAATTCCGACGTAGACGAAGCTTAGTACATAGCTCAGAAATACTGGCCAGACAGGTAGCAACACTTCCAGCGTGCCGCCACGCGGGACTTTCATTTCCAGCACCATGATAGTGATCAAGATGGCGATGACGCCGTCGCTAAATGCTTCCAACCGGGTTTTTCCCATCATTGCCTGCCTCGCCCTATAAAGTAGTGTGTGGCTTATTTTGATGGATATGGCAGTCCGCGGCAAGTAGCCAACAGAGCGATGCAGGCGTTTCAGCAGGCATCGTTTATGGTGTTCCGCAATGCGTCGATCAATGCGCGCCTACCCTCACCTGCATGGCAGCAGATTTTATCCGCGCTAAGCAGGCTAAAAAGGAGGTCAGGTATGCAGCAGGCGACCGCCAGCGAAAGACCAGTTTTCCCAGGAAGTTTCCTTGAAACAGACCATGATGTTTTCCGGGTTCATGCTCTTGTCGCACAGGCGCTTCATCAGGGTATCAAGTAATTTCCTCTTGACCTGTACGCTGCGTCCTACCGACCAGAGAATTTCTATCAGGACGAAATCCTGGTTCCGGTCTTTGCGCAAATCGGGATAATGCGGGTCAAAGCGGAAGTTTTCTGCATCAAGCTCCAGTATGCGCTGGAATTTGTCCGTCTCCGGCACGCCCGCTTCTATCAGGGCCGCATGCACTGCATTCAAGATTGTCTCCTTGAATAGCAGGGACTTGGGTTTGCAAACAGTGATGGTAACCAGGGGCATGATGTCTCCTATCTACACAAACTGCGACTTTCAAAAAAGCGTATCTTCATCTTAGCAAATTAATTAGCACTTTAAAAATTTATCTATCATTCATGGCAATATCAGGATGAGGCTTTTTGTATCGCCGCTCTGAAAACCTGTTAACGGCCTTACACTTAACAAATCCTTACTTTAAGCTGCTATGCAAGCCTTGCCATGCAAAGGTATGATCCGGCTATTCTTTCCGTAAAAAAAGATTGCATGCAAGACAAGCGCCCATCTCTTTCCCTTCACTTCACCCACATTACGGCGTTGTTGCTTTGCTTCTGCTGTATGGCACTTGCTCAGGCAAAAACTGTCCTGCCTCTGCTGGTGGCAGAAACACGTGACGAAAATGGCGAGATCGCCCCACTACGCCCGGAAAATCAAAAAATCATCGCGTATTTTGAGCGTGCCCTGGATATGCAGTTCGATATACGCCGCTACCCTTTGCCGCGCGTCATAGAGAATACAGGCAAGGGAGAAGGTCTGGCCTTTGGACTATCGAAAAGTACTGAAAGGCTCAAAACCATGCGTTATTCCGAGCCGGTTTTCTCAGACTTTGTCTGGGTTGTAGTCAGGGATGATTCCAGGATGCAGTATTCAGGCTTGCAGGATTTACAAGGGAAAGCCGTAGGCATCGTCAGGGGAATACGCTTTGGCGATGAAATAGACAAAATGCGTAATACAGTGTTCAAGGTGGAAGAGGATCAGCCACAAAGCAGCTCTCGCCTGAAGAAACTCTTATCAGGGCGCATGGATGTCATGCTGGTCAATTCACGCCTGCCAAATGCCAAGGATCTGGAAGCAGAGTTGAATTCATATCTGGATGAAAAGAATTTGCGCAGCGAAACCCAGATGAATTTTGGGGTCAAGGTATTTGCCAAACCCTTGCTGGTCGACCCCATTCATTTCACCTCAGGCATAGATACCAGGCCTGAGGTTATCAACAAGATCAATGCAGCCATCATCAAAGGCAGAAAATCCGGGGATTTGCCTGCCTTGTGGAAAAGCTGACATCAGCTTTCTGTCAATAAACTCAAGACATTGCCTTGATCAGGCCGGGCAGCACCGCCCAGCATATCTTCATATACCTTGCGCACTGCAGCCTCACCATGGCCGTGGATGACTTGCATCCAGGGTTTCTCGGCTGTCATGACAGGTTGCATGAAGGCTTGCCAGGCTATCGCCAGACGGGTTTGCACACCGTTTGGTCCCCAGTCGGTCATACGTTTCTTGATTTGAGCTGGCGCAAAAAACAGCGCTGGCCGGGGCCCGGGCAGGTTTGAAGCACCACTCAATTCTTCCCAATGGGTGCCCCCAACGGCGCAACTGTATTTCATGTTGTCCTTAAAGTGATGATGCAGCTGGCTGCGCAATTGCCCATTGCCAGCCATATCCACGTAGACAACACCCTGGTCAGCCGCTAAATCATTCACCTGCTCATAGCTGATGACCTCATCATAAATCCCCATATTCCTGACGAATTCCAGATTGCCAGTTGAAGTCAGGCCTATGATCTTGCAAGCCTTGTCCTTGCGCTGCGCCAGCATAAAAGCCAGGCCATAGGCAGTCTTGCTGGATGCACTGGAGATCAAGACGGTTTGTGCTCCAAAGAATTGATTATCCTCAAGAAAATCATCGATCATGAATGAAGTGATAAACAAGGGACGCAGCAAGACCTGTACATCCTCGGATTCTTTGGTATAGCCAGGGTCAGTACTGGTTCTGACATAGTGATTATACAAACCATGCATGGCTTGCCTATGATCTGCACCATCGACAAAACCAGCAGGTGACACCCGGGTCGCCTGCAAGCTCACATGGGTCGCCATGGGGAAGTAGCCATAAAAACGCTCACCAACTTGTACGCCCTCGGCTTTCGATACCAGCACATTGCCAAAGCCCCAGACCGGGATATTGCCCCAGCCCTCGTCCGTAGGAAAAAAATTCCAGTAATGCATGGCTGTACCAAAGGCGGCATAGGTCACATTATTGGATGTAAAGGCAAAACGCTCGACCTGCAAAACCACTTGCCCTTCTTGCAACTCTGCTTCCGCAGGCACATGCAAGGGCCTGAACCTGGATTCCAATAAATTGCTTTTATTGACAATAAATTCTTTGGCTGTGGTTTTCATGGTCTCGTTGTTTTGTTGGGGAATTTACAATTAAAGCTCAGTATTGCACGATTCAGGATTTTTTTCTCGACTTGCCAATAGTTCTAGTTAGGTAAAACCTCTGGCACAACAGTCCATCCATTCGCGCCATTTTTTCCACCCTTCACGGCAAACTTCCCTCCCCCGTCGCATAGGCATTGAGGCTAAGGGATGCCCTCTTTATTCTCCTTTCTGTCGCAAGATCAGATGATATTTAAACAAACAGGAGATTCACATGCGCGCACTCAACCTCACTCACGGTAAAAAATTTCTGCTGGCAAGCGGCCTGCTGCTGGCTGTTACTACACAGGCCCTGGCATTTTCTGAGCCAGAGTTCAAAACTGCCTTCCAGCAATTCACCCAGTCTGGCAAAGGGAGTGAAGAGGCTGCCGCCAATGCTTTCAATGACTTACTCAAACAAGACCCCAGCAGTCCACTGATCATGGCCTATGCCGGTGCCAGCACGGGCAGACTAGCAGTCACCACCATGTTCCCCTGGAAAAAAATGTCTTATGCAGAAGACGGCATGGCCATGCTGGAAAAAGCCCTGCAACTGGCCGCCGCCAATGAAAATGCCCAGGGCCATGGCAGCACGCCAGTGATACTGGAAGTCAAATATGTCGCCGCCAGCACTTTCCTGGCTGTGCCCGCTTTTATGAATCGTGGCCCGCGTGGCGTAAAGCTCCTTAATGAAGTGCTGGAACACAAGCAGTTTGACAAGGCCGAAGCTGGCTTTCGTGGTTCAGTGTTGATGCGCGCCGCCAGTCTGGCCACCGAACAAAAACGTCCTGAAGATGCCAAGCGCTATCTGAATGAAGTAGTTAAACAAAATGCGCCACAGACAGAAGCAGCCAAGGCCATGTTGAAAGGCATCCCATCATGAGCCTGCCACCTGCCATAGAACTGCATGCAGTTCATAAGACTTATCAACTCGGCGCCCACGTCGTCAAGGCCTTGCAAGGTGTGGATCTGAAACTGGAGCGCGGTGAATTGCTGGCCCTGACCGGCCCGTCTGGTAGCGGCAAAAGCACGATACTGAACCTGTGCGGCTTGATAGACCATGCGGATGCTGGCGACATCCTGCTCAACGGTGTCAACATCAATCAATACAATGAAACGCAAAAAACACTGCAAAGACGCGACACCATAGGTTTTATCTTCCAGAGCTTTAACCTGGTGCCTGTCATGACGGTGGCAGAGAATGTCGATTACCCGCTCTTCCTGAGCGGCGTGCCAGCAGCAGAACGACGCGAGCGCGTGGCTGCGCAATTGAAGGCAGTTGGCCTGCATGAACATGCCCAGCATTTGCCAGATGCCTTGTCTGGTGGCCAGCGTCAGCGTGTAGCGATTGCCCGCGCACTCATCAAACGCCCCAGCCTGGTGATTGCCGATGAACCCACGGCCAGCCTGGATTCACGTACTGCCGACCAAGTGCTGGACCTGATGCGTGAACGTGGTCATGCCGAAGGCGTGGCCTTCATCATCGCCAGCCATGATAACCGCCTGACTAGCCGCAGCGACCGCATCGTGTCGCTGCTGGATGGGAGATTGCAATGAAACTCAGCTGGCTCAAATTTGCCTTTTACAATACCCTGCGCAACCGTCGCCGTTCTGCCATTACCGTCGTCATCGCCGCACTGGGTACAGCGGCAATCCTGCTGGCTGGAGGCTTTGCGTATTCCACCTATGAAGGCCTGGCACAGATATCGGCGCGCAGCACTGGCCACCTCATCATAGGCAAACCCCAGCACTTCACTAGTGACCAGGACGTGCCCTTGCAATATGGTCTGGAAAATGCTGCGGCACTGCAAAGCAAGCTACTGGCAGACCCAGCCGTACGCTATGTCTTGCCACGCATAGAATATAGTGGCCTGATCAGCAATGGCGACAAGTCCACCATCATGATGGCAGTAGGTATAGACCCGGATGCAGAATTCTCAGTCAAGGGCCCTACCCTGACATTAAAAGAAGGCCAACTCCTGCAAACTGAATCAGCAGAAGCAGAAATCGTCCTGGGTGATGCACTGGCACGCAGCCTGAAGGCCAAACCCGGCAGCAGCCTGACGCTGATGGCCAGCACTACCGATGGTGCCTTGAATGCGGTTGATGTCACCGTCAAGGGCCTGGTATCGACAGGCGTGCCTGACCTGGATAAGCGCCTGGTGTATTCGAATATCAAGACAGCGCAAAAGCTCTTGAATACCCAGCGTATTTCCAGCCTCGGCGTGTTCCTGAACTCCATGGACGTGACCTTGCCTGCCCAGGCCAGACTGGCCAAAGCTTTTCCTGAACTGACGGTGCAAAACTGGCTGGAGCAAGCCTTCTTTTACAAGTCTGTACGTGATTTGTATAACCGCATCTTTGGTGCACTGGGTGCCATCATCAGTGTCATCGTGGTGTTCGTGGTTGCCAATGCCATGGCCATGGCCATCATAGAACGTACCCGTGAAGTTGGTACTTTGCGCGCCATGGGTACTTTGCCAGGACAACTGATACGTAGCTTTTCTTTTGAAGGGATGATCCTGGGCGGCACAGGTGCCATCGCCGGTGCCTTGCTGGCGATTAACGTTGCGCTGCTGCTCATGGTATTCCCCGTAGAAATGCCACCGCCACCAGGGCGCTCCAGCGGTTACCCATTATTGATCACGATAGATGCTGCCATGTATGCCATCACCGTGTTCATGATGATTGCCTTGTCCATGCTGTCGTCGGCCTTCATCGCTCGTAAAACCCTGCGTCAACCCATCGTCGATGCGCTGGCACATAACTAAGAGATAGAGAGAATAAGAATGAAAACAACTATGCACATTGCCATCTTATTGCTGGCAGCAACTACAGGTATCGCCCGTGCAGATGAAGTCAATGATTTGTTGAAAGCGGCTGATCAGTTTCGGCTAGGTACAGAAAACATGCAGGTGGAAACCGAGATCACGACCTTTGCCAAGGATGGCAGCAAGGAAAAAGAAAGAAACTATCTGGTATTTTCGCAAGCCAATCATCAGTCCCTGGTGTTGATGAAAAGCCCGGCAGAAAAAGGGCAGAAGGTCTTGATGCTGGGCGATGATTTCTGGATGCTTTTGCCTGGCAGTCAGCGCCCACTACGCATCACGCCCATGCAAAAGTTGCTGGGAGATGCTTCTATCGGTGATATCGCTACGATGAGCTGGTCGCAGGATTACACAGGAAAAATCGTTGCAGAAGAAAAATGTGATGACAAAGCCTGCGTGCATTTGAGTTTGAATGCCTTGCGCAAATCAGTCGCTTACCAGCGCATAGAACTGTGGCTGGGCAAAACCCGTCATGAACCTATCAAGGCCGACTTGTATGTGCAATCAGAAAAACTCGCCAAGCAAGCCAGCTTTGTCTTTGACAAGCCACAAGCGCCGACTACCGTGTCTGAAATGCTGTTACTGGATCAATTGAGCAGCCACAAAGAAACACGAGTGCGCTATCTGAGCCGTAAGCCCAAGACCGTGCCTGAACAATGGCTGAACCCCATGTTCCTGGCCAAAAATCCCAGTCTGGAGTGAGCATGTCTGATTTTACAAATCCTGCATTGAGATTAATGCTCACTGCTGCACTCTGCACACCTGCCCTGGCCATCGCTGAAGATATAGACTTCAGCGGCCAGGTACGCGGTCTGGTCAATAGCTACACCAGCAATAATGCCAGTCAGTTGGCGATCGCTAACCAACTTGCCCCAGGCTTGAGTAGCAAGAATACACAGCTGGGTGTAGTCGAAACCGAATTGCGTGCCAGTGGCAAAGGGATTACCGCGGTTGCTACTTTACAGGGACAGATAAATGATAGTGGGCGCACACAGTCTACTGCCTGGATCAATGAATTGTATGGCAGCCTGGGTGATGGTGCCTGGCAGTTCAGTGCTGGTAAAAAAACCATCGCCTGGGATGTCGGTTACGGTTTTCGCCCGAACGATGTCGTGGCGCAGGAAAAGCGCCGCTCGCTGATCAGTACGACCGTGATAGGCAAGCCGTTGGCCAGCCTTGATTATTTTAACGCGAGCACTTCGGCAACCATGGTCTGGGTTAATCCCGATCATGCTGCAACAACTGACGTAGCAGATGAGCAAGCTCTGGCAGCACGAGTGTATCACCATGCTGGCGGCGTCGATTTACATGGCTTTGGTCGTTATGGTCAAAACAGTGGTGGCAGCCTGGGTGCTGCTGCTTCCTGGGTGGCGACAGATGAAATGGAAATCCACGGATCAGTGCGCTTCATGCAAAAAAATACAGGCTTGCGTATGACTGCCGATACGCCCCTGTTGCAGCGTACCAGCCCCTGGCAAAGCAGCACGCAAAACAATGTCGTGCAAGCCATGCTGGGTGCGAACTACACAACAGAATCACAGCATAGTTTCTTTCTCGAAGCCTGGTGGGACGGCACGGCCCTGTCTGAGCGTGAATGGCAAGACTGGAACAGGCGTAACCTGGCTTTACAAGGCAGCATCAATTATTTGCCACAGATGCAACAAGTGATAGGCTACAACCTGGCCTGGCAAAACCAGGCGCTGTCTGCCTCTGGCAATATCCGTCGCAAGAATGTCTTTGCACGCTGGAGCTGGCAAAAGAATGACTGGCAACCTTCGCTGGATGTATTGTGGACGCCAGAAGATAACGGTCGCATCATCACCGCAGCACTGGGCTGGCAGGGTGATCGTATTAGCATCAATGGCGGTTTGCGTGTTTATGGTGGGCCCAGCAAGTCAATATTGGCACAGCTGCCAGACAGCAAAACTGCCTACATTTCTGCCACCTGGGCATTTTGAGTGTACTGACAGGCAGATTCAGCGATAATTTCAGCGATAATAGCGGCTTGCTCCAAATCGCTGAAAGCTGTCTATGTCAAAATCCCATGTCGATGCCAATTACCGTTTTATCGCTGCCAACCAGGAAGTCAATACCCGCATAGCACAAAGACATCAGGCGCTGGCCTTGTATGTGACCCTGGTGGTAAGTCTGCTGGCCGCTCTGGTGGCCTTGAAGCCTGGCGAACCCAATAGCAAGCTGCCTGTCGAATGGCTGGTCATGGGTTTTCCCGTGGCATCGATTTGCCTGGCATTCCTGAATTACAAGGCAGAACGCTCGATCACGAATTTGCGCCATTTCCTGGCCACGCTGGAAAGGCTGGAAGATGCCCATCTGCACCTGCCCAGCTATAACACTGACCCACGCTGGGCCAGGAGCGCCAACAAGGCCAGGCGCTTTCAGGATTATGCCTGTGCCGTACTGGTGGCCGCCGCCAATGCCATAGGCCTGGGCGCGGTTACCCATATCTACCCTGAACGTATCGCGGCTAATCAGTTTGTCATCTGGATCAGTGCGATTACCGCATTGGCTTCTTTATTTGTATTGCTCTTCATGCCAGCCTGGAGTTATCGCCCGGACAGTGAGCTGGAAAAGCAGATCATCGTAGAGAATGAAGGCGCAGATATCGCCAGCAGTTCAGACCAGAAAAACTAAGCTTAGACGCCATCCTCCCGGGCTACGCGCACTGCATTCCGCCCGGAAAGCTTGGCTGCATACAGCATGGCATCGGCACGCTGAAACCAGGCTTGCCCCTGTTCTTCGGCCAATCTCCTGGCGACGCCTATAGAGACCGTCACAGGATAATCAGGCAATAATTCTGTCTTTTCGACCAGGGCGCGCAATTCTTCGGCAAAACGTGCCGCGGTAAATTCATCCACCCCCATGGCAATAACCACGAACTCTTCTCCGCCATAGCGAAAAAAACTATCGGCAGTCCGTATGCGCGCGCGTAGCAAGGAACAAAACTGTATCAAGACCTGGTCACCTACTGTGTGGCCGAATTGATCATTAATTTTCTTGAAATGGTCAAGGTCCAATATCAATAAGCAGGCATCTGTCTGAGGCTCTCCCTGTTTGCACAAGTTTTGTAATTGGCGATCAAAGGCGCGGCGATTACCCACGCCAGTCAAAAAGTCTTTTTCCGCCTGTTGATTCAATTCAAAATGCTGCAGACTGGTGCGATCAGAAAAGATATAAGAAAACAGATTGATCAATACCAGGGTAACGACCACACTGGATAAGTCCAGCAAGGGCATGGCGTCATGCAAAATAACCAACAGGCACAGCAGGGATACGCTATTGATCATCAGGGCTTCTCTGGCCCTGAGTATGAAGAAAGCCGCGATCATGGTGGGATAAACCCAGAACACGATGGAAACGCCTTTGACATATACCGCGGCCAGCATGCCCAGCGAATAAAACACGGTGACCGCGATACCCGCAAAACGCACACGCCTGGTACGCCAGACGAATACCATGATGCACAACATGCCTAGTACGATTAATAAATCAACCGTGGCAAGTATGAAGTTACCCTGAAATAAACGGACTATCCCAAAAGGAAGGATACTGGGTATGCTGAGGCCGCAAAGCAGCAACAGTACCACCTCTTCTTTTGAGCGTTTTAACAACATGCGTTTTTCCTGGCGGTCACAAACAAATGGATTGCTGGGTATCTCACTCTGAAACCACACAGTGAAGCATCAAGGTTTCACTGCCAGCCTAACTCAAGCCACAAGCATATGTCCAACACTAAGCGCCAGGCTTTGCATGAAAAAAACAGTATTACTTCTTTCGTATAGAAATCTATTTATAAAAATCTATTTATTTAGAGACAAGCTCAGGATGTATCAAGGCATATATCCAGAAATTGCCTGGCTTGCCACGCACCATGCGAAAAGCCCGTAAGTAACCTTCACGCTGAAAACCCATACGTTCAAGCACCTTGCAGGAGTTGCTATTGCTTTCCAATACCGTCGCCTGTATGCGATTGTATCCAGCCTCGTGAAAGCCCCATTCACACAGTGCAGTGGCGGCAAGCCGCATGATGCCCTGGCCCCAATACTCAGGTGCCATGTCATAGGCCAGTTCGGCACTGCGATTCAAGTCTGACACAGTATGGAAACCGACCGTGCCTATGAGCTGGTCATCGGCTTGCCTGACTATGGCAAGTCGTATGGGGGAGCTGGCTGCATCGTTTTCAAAACTTCGTAGTTGCGGCAATAAGTCATCCGCGCCGCCGGGGTTCCAGCTGGTATGCCTGATGACGTCAGGATTCTTGAGGTAGGCATACCAGTGTTCTGCATCGCTGCTGCGTATATTGCGCAGGGTTAAACCGGGATAGGGAAGTTCCAATAATTTTTTAATTTGCGTCATCAAAAAATGAATCAAGATTATTGTTGCTTGGCTATTAACTTGCGCACAACTTCATTGAACATTTCCACCATCTGCGGATCAAACTGGCTTTCAATATTGGCATTGATCTCGGAGATCGCGCTGAGCAGGCTGCGCTTATAACTGCGATCCGAACGCTCATTGGTGATAGAACAAAAGGTATCGACTATCGCCAGCATGCGGGCACCGGCATGTATTTGCTGTCCAGTCAAACCGTTAGGATAGCCATAGCCATCAAAGCGTTCATGATGATCAAGGACGATGCGTGCTGCTTCATCCCAGCCACCAAAACGCAATAAAATCTGGCTACCAGTTATCACATGCTCCTGCACTATCTTCAACTCTTCGCGGGACAAGCCCCCTTCCTTGTTGAAAATATTATGTGGAATAAAGCTCATTCCTACATCATGCATCAAGGAGGCTGCTTGCAATTGCCTGGCATCAACAGGAACGCCCAGGGCTTCGTTCAGGGAAGCAGTCAATTGCGCGGCCTGTTCACTACGATTTTTCCTGTAGATGCTCAAATTATCGATTTGCTGGGCAAATTTGCGCATCATCAGCATATCGTCCTGCAACTCCAGCACGATCCTGGCAGTTTTGCCGACAGCCTCTTTACTGCTGACCTTGCCATCCAGCAAGCTAATTGCATCCTTGAATTGCTGGGCTTGAAAACCGTTACGGCTGGTCTTTTGCAAGGCGTCACATAAGTCATAGAGCTTCTTGCGTCTGACATCGCTGGTGCTGCCATTGGCAATCAAGTCATTGAGCAAATCTTCTACTTCATCAATGGCCAGCAAGAGAAACTCGCCCAACTCCCGAAAATAAGGGTCTTGCTCAGCCCTGACCCTGGCAACTATCTCTTCAACACGATGCAATAATTCGACAAAGGGTGTCAACCCCACCATCTGACAATTGCCCTTGAGTGAATGCATGGCACGAAAGAGCCTGTGCACATAGGCGGCACCACCATCATTATTGAGCTCTTTAACGCAGGCCTCTGCCTCTTCGCAAGCTTCGCGGGTGCAATCGACAAAGTCGTCGATGATAGTGCGCTCCATTGCCAGAAATTCAGGACAAGTGAAACTGTCAACGCTAGTGGCTGTATTCATGTCGAAATATCCCTGGTTGTCGTAGGTCAATATTATTAAAAATTATAGTCGCAAGTTCTGCAGAATATATACATAAATACGCAGATACACAGATACGCAGTGAGCTATTTTTTCCCTGTTGCCAGCTTACCAGCAAGATAATAGTGCGCGCCATCATGAGCGTCTGAATCCGTGGCAGAGTCATAATTGCCTGCGACAAAACCAGCCGCATCGGCAGCCTCCAGCAAGATCACTTTTTTCTGGCTGGAATCTCTGTAATACACTCGCTTATTGTCTTTAAAGTAAGACCGTTCCAGCAATGTGAATGTTGCAGGATCTGCATCCGTGACGACTTGCAAGGGTTCCATCGCTCCAAAAAACACTGCGTACAAGAATTGCCCGTCCGTAGCATAGACTGCCAGATCCTGATTTGACAGTAAATGAAAGTGCGCCGTGGGCGCATTCAACTTGCATGCCTTGTCGAAAACAAACACCTGCTTATCATCCTTGCCCATGTCCGGGTTGAGCAATTGAAAGCTTGCCGGATTCCCGCCCTGCAAGACTTGCCAGCCATAATAAACTTGCTGATTATCACTGCCATAACGACCACCCAGGTGCCGGAACTCTGCCGCTTTGGCACCCGGCAATATACGTCCCTCCAGATAGACATGGGCCTGGTCTTTCCAAAACAAGGTGAAACGCTCCTCACCAGCCTGGGCGTTTGGATTACTGACGCCAGTAAAACTGCCAGCATCAGCTCCCTCTATCAAGCGGCCATCAAAATAGACATGCTTTTCATCCAGGGCATAACGCGCATATTGTCCGCCTATGGTTTTGAAGGTAGATGCCAGAGCACTATTCAAAGGTTTGCCGTAGTAATAGACCTTGTCTTCTTTGACAAAATAGCCGTTGCCCGATATGCCAGCCACGACGTTCATGATGAAGCGCGGATAACCAAATACCAGCGCCACCAACACCGTCAGCACGACACACACCAGCAAAGCCCGGTCTGCAGAAATACGAAAGTAAGTCATGCCAAACAGCTTGTAACAGACAAAGATAATGACGGGGTAAAAGATGACGAACAGCAGAAAAGTCAGATTGGATTTATTGTTTTCCGAACCAGGCGCATCAAACAGCATGGGTGACATCATCATGAGCAAAGGCCATACCAGCAAGGCCAGGGTACTCAGAATATCCAGGAATAATTTCATTTTCACTTTCACGGTCTTAGAGCAGCTTAGCAACTTGATTTGCGATAAATTTATCATCAATTTCGGGAAATAGCAGAAAAACACGCCACTACCCAGCGTTTCAAGGACACATCAAGTTAAAAGCCCGGCGATCGCTAACGATGGCCGGGCTTTTAACTTAAGATTTTATGAGGGCTTAATGCATTTATTTTTTACTCGGCAAATACCTGTTGTACAGGCAAAATATTAATTGAACTTGCCTTGATATTAAGCTTGCGCTGACCTATGACCCTGTCTTCCTCCAGCAATTCCTTAGGTTGAGCGACATCATACTTGATAGGCAAAGGCCGATCAGCCAACAAGCGCTCTTTCAAGTTTGCCGTATCCTTGGCGACGATAACGATAGACATATTTTCCACATTTAAATGTCGTTTGATTGCTGCATTCACGTCTTCCACCCTCAACTTGCTCAATTGCGTGCGCATCATCTGGGTGAATTCAGGTGTTCCCTGCCATTGCGCATCCATGGCATAAGCCAGTTGCTGATCCTGACGCATCATCATCATGAAAACATTCTTCATGAGGTAGTCACGGACCATTTCAAACTGCTCTTTACTGAGCCCTTGCTGTATCAGCTTGTCGAGTTCGCTGAGGCTGATACGCAATGCCATATCTGCATTTTCAGGCTCGGTAGGACGTATCCAGATTTCAAATAACTGCGCTTGACGGGCACGATTGGCAATAGGCAAAAACTCCGACATCCCTTTGGGAAAGGCTTCGATATAGGCATACGTACCATAATTCAAGCCACGCACTTCACGTATGCGCTTGGCCAGATACCCCATGCTGGAGCGATGCTCACCCAGCCAGGTTTTGGCCAGCCAAAGTGCTGCAAAGTCTGGGTGCGAGCGTGTTACTTGTATGGGAAAACCCAGGGAAATGGCAGTAGATCGATTATCTTTTTGTATGATCTGCACTGCCAGCCCCTCATGACGCGGGATGACGGGAGCAGCAATCCGTGCAAATCCCCGACCTTGTGGCAATTTACTCAAAGCCTGTTGCAGGCTGTCCAGCATGGATTCATTAACATCGCCGGCAATACCTGCCTGGATTGCACCCTGGGTATAGGCTTGTTTCCAGAACTGCCTGACATCGTCCAGGGTAATGGAGTCAAGTCCCTTGACCGTACCCAGCACTGGGTGAGCAAATGCTGAACCAGAAAAGGCCATACTCTGCAAAGCTTCTTTGGCCAGCTCTTCATCGTTGTTACGTTTCAAATCCACCAGCAAAGCCGTCTTTTGCGCATCTTTGAGACGAACAAAGTCCTCCTCTCTGAAAGAAGGGCTTAGCAATTGTGGCATGGCGACACGCATCAAGGTTTCCCAATTATCCTTGTGTACGGAGCCAGTAAAGCTGGTCATTTCCTTATCTGTCTGCACTGAAAAACTGGCAGCGAGCGGCGACAGTGTCTGCCTGATTTCATCTGTCTTGTATTCTGTTGAGCCAGCAGATGCCAGCATGGCAGCTGTCAGTGCAGCCAAGCCTTCTTTGCCCATAGGGTCATGCACAGAACCAGCATTGAATATCAATTTAAAATTGATCTGCGGCAGACTGGAAGCCTGTACCAGAATATTGAGCTTGCTGGCAGTGTTGGTTTTTTTAAAACTGGCCAGGCCAGGCAATTGCCCTACCCCAGTTGGCAACGCGGCATTCGACATGGTCGTGACTACCATGCCTTCATCACGCAAGTATTTTTTTGCCGCAGCCTGCAAATCACTTGGTCGCAATTCATCCGTAAGCTGCTGGAACTGATTGAAGGTGGCATAAGAGCGCTGGTAATGAATGTAGCTCGTCAATGTGGCTGCAATTTCTTCAGTATTGTCGAGGCGACGTATCAATCCATATCTATGTTTGGATTTGGCATCTGCCAATTCTTTTTCAGAGATGGGGTTTTGTGCCAGATCCGCCATTTTTTCCAGGATGGCATTACGCACATAAATAACATCTTCAGGTTTTTTGACGCGAGCAACTACTGTTGCCAAGCCAGGGTCTAGGTTTGAAGGCGTAAAATCATATAACTCATCCACTTTTTGTTCACGCTGTTGCAAGCGTTCGTGCAATTCTGAGTCCTCTCCAAACACCATGGAGAATAACAACTTTATCGCAGCATGTTCCTTGTTCTCTACCGAAAAAGCAGGGGCATGAAAAGACACGGTTACATACGGCAGCGTTGCTCCCGACCAGATGACCGGTTTATAGACTGGTCCAGTTGGCGTTGGCTCAACAGGAATAGTGACTCGCTCTTTACCTTGCTGCCACTTGCCCCAGTATTTTTCAACCAGTGCAATTGCCTTTTCCGGATTCACGTCACCAGCAATGACGATGCTGGTGTATTCGGGCCTATACCAGCGTTCGAAGAATACTTTGGAATAGGCATATTGATTTGGCATGTCTTCTATATCCTGCAGGAAGCCAAGAGGCATATGTCTATAGGGATGTTTTTGAAATGCCGCCTCGTGTGCATCCGCCAGCAAGCGGCGCAGAGGGTGAGTGCTATTCTTATTGTATTCTCCAAGAATAGCCTTGGCCTCAGTCTTGAAATCATTTTCGCTAAACCACAAATTCTGAAAACGCTGCGCTTCTACCTGCAGCATGCTTTCCAGATCTTCCTTGAAAAAAGTCATGTGGAAGTTGGTCAAGTCTTCGGTGGTATAAGCACCGGAATGCACACCGGCCCTGGCTAAAATTTCTCCATACTTATCTACCGAAATTTCTTTGGTTCCCCGAAACATCAAGTGCTCAAAAAAATGTGCGAATCCGGATTTACCAGCCTCAATCTCATTGCGGGAACCAGTTTTGACTGGTATTTGCAAAGAAATCAGATTAGGCATGCCGGTAGGTATGACTATCACTTTTAAACCATTTGGCAACTGCTTTTCTGTGGCCCGAAAAGGCAACAATCCATTTTCCTTTGGCACAGTCACAGCCATCTTTCCAGATTCACTATCAGCGGCTGCCCCAGCAAACACCGGCATGATCGAAGAGATAAGGGCAAGCACCATACTCAAACGCATTGAATTTTTCATATTTAAGCAATTAAATAGTGTTATTTAAAAGGAATTAGCAATATATGAAAGAAAATAATCGATTAAGTTCCAGTAAAAAAATTAAATAATTGAAACTTTTTAATTGCCAGGTTGAACTAAGTGTAGCAATCCATCGTAGTAGCCTCGTAACAACTTAAATATAGCCGCAACATCAAGGAAGAAATTTCAAGTATTTGTCTCCTTCATGATTTTTGATTTTATAAACCTGGAGTTTCATGGGAAATTTGATTTCCTTCGGTCTTCCTGCGCATTTGAACATCTGGGTTCGATAGAACATGGCAAGGAATTTGGCTATAACGCCATGCATTGGCTCAAGCCCGGTGGTCATACAGTACACACAACAAAATTCAATTTATCCTCGAATGAAGAAACCCTAGAAACCGTGGACGCCGTGCTATACCGCAAGCGTGATATAGCGGACATCATCACTGCCCTGCGCGCTCAGGGCCATCATATAGAGATGAACTAGCACTAAGGCAATGGCTACGCCGATGGTCATGTCGACCTCGCCTCCCTATGTGCATGACTCCCATTTACGCCTGCAGATAGAAAGATATGTGGTTACCTCACTAGGCTTGATAGTGCAAAAAGCACACTAAAAACAAATACTTGATCAATAAAAAAGCCCTGCAATCACGATAGATTGCAGGGCTTTTTACTAACTGAACTTAACAAGCGAACTTAACAAGTTTAATCAGCAAACACCTTGCTCGCTGGTGTAATGCTGACAGCCTCAGCCTTGATATTCAATTTACGCTTGCCTATGAGTTGGTCTTCCTCCAGCAATTCCTTGGGTTGATCGGAATTGTATTTGATAGGAGAAAATGCATCTGACACCAACTTTTCTTTCAAATCAGCCGCGTCTTTGGCGATGATGACGACGGACAGGTTTTCAGAGTTCAGATGCTTTTTGATGGCAGCATTGACTTCTTCCGCAGTCAGTGTCGTCAGTTTATCGCGCATCATTTTTGTAAACTCTGGTGTGTGATGCCATTGCGCATCGAGTGCATAACCGAGCTGCTGATCCTGAGTGGCTGTCATCATGAAGACGTTCTTCATGAGGTAGGCGCGGGTCATCTCGAACTGTTCTTTGCTCAAGCCCTGCTTGAGCATTTTATCGAGTTCAGCAATCGCCACACGCAAGGCCATGTGGGCATTTTCAGGTGCGACCGGGCGTATCCAGATTTCAAACAATTGCGATTGACGGGCACGATTGGCAGTCGGGAAGAACTGGAACATACCACCGGGGAAAGCTTCAATATAAGCATAGTCACCATAATTCATGCCGCGTATTTCACGTATGCGCTGATACAGATGGGATGAGCTGGCCCTGTGCTCACCCAGCCAGGTCTTGGCTAGCCACAGCGATGCAAAGTCAGGATGAGCGCGCGTCACCGTAATAGGCAAACCCAGGGATATTGCCGTTGCCCTGGTATTTTTCTCTATGATCTCAACATCCAGACCCTGGCTTGCCTTGCCAACTGGCGCAGCAATCGCAGGCAAGCCCTTGCCTGCTGGCAGTTTGGCGACAGCCTGTTTCAGGATATTGACCATCTCATCATTGACGTCACCCGAGATACCGACATTGAGTGCACCGCTGGTGTAAGCCTGTTTCCAGAATTGTTTAACGTCATCCAGAGTAATGGCTTCTATGCCCTTCAGTGTGCCCAAGACCGGATGGGCGTAGGCGGAACCTGCAAACACCTTGGTTTGCAGCCGCTCTTTGGCAAATTCTTCTTCATTATTGTCTTTCAGGTCGAGCAAGAGTGCATTCTTTTGCTCATCCTTGATACGGCGGAAGTCCTCTTCACGGAAGCCTGGCTCCAGCAATTGCGGCATGGCGATGCGCATATAGTCTTGCCATTTATCTTTGTGCACGGAACCGGTAAAGCTGGTCATTTCTTTGTCAGCCTGAGCAGAGAAGCTGGCTGCCATAGGGAACAGGGCTTTCTTGACTTCATCTATCTTACGTTCTTTGGAACCGGCACCTTCTATCATTGCTGCCGTCATGCGCGCCAGGCCTTCCTTGCCTGCCGGGTCTTGCGCAGAACCAGCATTGAATACCAGCTTGAAACGTATCTGCGGCAATTTGGAGGCCTGTACCAACACATTGTATTTGCTGTAGTCAGGCTTCTCTGTGAAACTGGCCAATTTTGGCAGTGTAGCAATTTCAGCAGGCAAGGCATTGCTGGCCAACGTGCTGATTATCATGCCTTCATCGACCAGGTATTTTTTCGCAACGGCTTGCAGATCTGCAGGTGTCAGGCTGTCAATCACTTGATAGAACTGGTTGATAGTGGCGTAGGAGCGTTTGTAATGGACAAAGCGCACCAGCGTACCAGCGATCTGGTCGGTATTATCAAGACTGCGTATCACGCCATATTTGAGTGCGGACTTGGCGTCTTCCAACTCCTTAACTGATAAAGGCGCTTGCGACAACGCAGCGACCTTTTTCAATATCGCATCTCTGACGTAGACCACATCTTCCGGCTTCTTGACGCGGGCGGCGATGGTGGCCAGACCTGGGTCTACATTGTCAGGTGTGTAATCAAACAGTTGGTCAACTTTTTGCTCATCCTGCTGTAAGCGCTTGTACAACTCGGAAGTCGCGCCAAATGACAGCGACAACAACATGCGCAGGGCGGCATGTTCCTTATTGGTGACTGAGAAGGCTGGCGCATGGAAAGACACTGACACATAAGGCAGGGTCGCACTAGGCCAGGGCACGTGCTTGTATAGCGGACCATTCGCAGTCGGCTCAACAGGGACTGGTGCTTGCACCTTGCCACGCTGCCATTTACCCCAGTATTTTTCTATCAGGACGATGGTCGCCTTGGGATCAACATCACCGGCGACAATGAGCGTTGTATATTCTGGCCTGTACCAGCGGTCAAAGAAAATTTTTGAGTAAGCAAACTGATTGGGCATGTCCTCAATATCCTTGAGGAAGCCCATGGTCGTATGCTTGTAAGTGTGTTTCTGGAAAGCGGTATCACGTGTGACTTCAAACAGCTTGCTGCTGGGGTTGGCGCTATTCTTATTATATTCACCCAATACGGCACGGGATTCTGTCTTGAAGTCAGCTTCGCTATACGACAAATGCTGGAAGCGGTCTGCCTCTACCCTCAGGATGGTTTCCAGGTCTTCTTTGGAAAACGTCGTGTGGTAGTTAGTCAGGTCATCGTCTGTGTAGGCATTTTGCCTCGCGCCTGTGGCCGTCAATATGTCTTTGTACTTGTCTGCCGGAATTTCCTTGGTGCCGCGAAACATCATGTGCTCAAAGAAGTGAGCAAAACCAGATTTGCCAGATTCGACTTCATTGCGAGAACCAGTTTGTACCGGGATTTGCAGGGATACCAGGTTAGGCAAACCAGTGGGAACAATAATGATTTTCAAGCCATTCGGTAAGAGCTTCTCGGTTGCCTGGAAGGGTAGCAAGTCCTTGCCTGCCTGCGCCTTGCCTGCAGGCTTTTGTGCTAACGCTGGCGTACCCGCCTCCTGGCTTTGGGCAAGCGCTGGATAGACTATGGTGCTAAATACCAGCGTCATGGCACATGGCGTAAAAATTTTCATTGTATCTCCCGGTTAATAGATTTAAACGATGTTATGGGCCTATGACTGCAAATAAAAGAACTAGTTCAGATTTTTGGCCTACCTCAAAAGCAAAAAAAGCCCGGATACAGTTTCCTGTATCGGGCTTTTTCTCGCACCACCTATGAATTACATACCTATGAATTACATACTTACTTCTTGCGCTGCGGTGGCAAGTCAGTGCAAACGCCTTTATACACCTCAGCCGCCATGCCTATCGATTCACCCAGGGTAGGATGGGGATGGATGGTCTTGCCGATATCGACTGCATCAGCACCCATCTCTATCGCCAGGGCGATCTCGCCTATCATGTCACCTGCATGCGTGCCGACGATGCCGCCACCGACGATACGCTTGGTTTCTGCATCGAACAACAACTTGGTGAAGCCTTCGTCACGGCCATTGGCCACTGCACGGCCAGACGCTGCCCATGGGAAATGGCCTTTTTCAAGCTTGACGCCTTTGGCCTTGGCTTCATCTTCTGTCATACCTACCCATGCGACTTCAGGGTCGGTGTAGGCAACGGATGGGATCACGCTGGCATCAAAGTAGGCTTTTTCACCGGATGCCGCTTCTGCTGCGACGTGGGCTTCATGCACGGCCTTGTGTGCCAGCATGGGTTGGCCAACCAGGTCACCAATCGCAAAGATATGCGGCACATTGGTGCGCATTTGCTTGTCGACATTGATGAAACCACGGTCAGTCACGGCCACGCCTGCCTTGTCGGCAGCAATTTTCTTGCCATTGGGGCTACGGCCTACTGCGACCAGTACCAGATCATAGACTTGTGGTGCGGGTGCAGTTCCACCCGCTTCTGCGGCTTCGAACGTGACCTTGATGCCTTCAGGCAGGGCTTCAACTGCAACCGTCTTGGTTTTCAACATGATGTTGTCAAAACGTTTTTCATTGAATTTTTGCCAGACCTTGACCATGTCACGGTCTGCGCCCTGCATCAGGCCATCCAGCATTTCCACGACATCAATGCGTGAGCCCAGGGTGGAATACACGGTCGCCATTTCCAGGCCGATGATGCCACCACCGATGACCAGCATGCGTTTTGGTATCTGGCGTAATTCCAGCGCGCCTGTACTGTCAACAATACGTGGGTCAGCCGGTACGAAAGGCAGGTTCACGACAGAAGAGCCAGCGGCAATAATCGCCTGCTTGAACTGTACGGTTTTCTTGCTGCCATCCGCCGCGGTGACTTCAATATGGTTAGGGCTCAAGAACTGGCCCACACCCTGCACTACATTGACCTTGCGGGCTTTTGCCATGCCACTCAAGCCAGTCGTCATTTTCTTGATGACGCCTTCTTTGTAGCCGCGCAGTTTATCGATATCGATTTCTGGCTTGGCAAATGTCACGCCATGCGCTGCCATGGATGCAGTTTCATCAATCACGGCTGCCACGTGCAACAAGGCCTTGGATGGAATACAACCGACATTCAGGCAGACACCACCCAGCGTGGAATAACGCTCGATCAGCACCGTATTCATGCCCAGATCAGCAGAACGGAAGGCAGCAGAATAACCACCAGGACCAGCGCCCAAAACCATCATGTCGCATTCAACATCGACCTTACCGGTGTAACCGGAAGCGACTGGTGCGGGTACGGCAGGAGCTGCTGATGCGGCAGCGGCAGCAACCGGGGCAGCCGGAGCAGCGGCAGCAGGAGCAGACGCTACCTGGCCTGCGGCTTCCACCAGTAACAGCAAGCTGCCTTCGGCAACCTTGTCACCGACCTTAACCTTGATTTCTTTTACCGTACCGGCATGGCTGGATGGAATCTCCATACTGGCCTTGTCGGATTCGACAGTAATCAACGACTGGTCTACCTTGATGCTATCGCCCACCTTGACCATGACTTCGATGACTTCGACTTCTTTGAAGTCACCAATATCAGGGACTTTAACTTCGACGATACCGACTGGCCCAGCAGGTGCTGCAACCACAGGAGCAGCCGCAACTGCAGGAGCGGCCTGAGCCGCTGGTGCTGCGCTTGCGGCAGCACCTTCAGCTTCTATGACCAGCAACAGGCTGCCTTCGGCAATCTTGTCGCCCAGTTTGACTTTCAGTTCCTTGATGACACCGGCATGGCTGGATGGGATTTCCATGCTGGCCTTGTCGGATTCGACAGTCACCAGCGATTGATCAACCTTGATGGTGTCACCCACCTTGACCAGCAATTCTATGACTTCAACTTCCTTGAAATCACCGATATCGGGTACTTTGACTTCGATAGTGCTCATAGTCTGGTCTCCGTTCACAGCAGGGTTTTACGCAGATCAGCCAGTACATCGGCCAGATAAGCGGTGAACTTGGCAGCCATGGCGCCATCAATGACGCGGTGGTCATACGACAGCGACAAAGGCAGCATCAGGCGTGGCTGGAATTGCTTGCCATCCCAGACTGGTTTGATACTGGATTTGGACAGACCGAGAATCGCCACTTCAGGTGCATTGATGATGGGCGTGAATGCCGTGCCACCAATACCACCGAGTGAAGAGATCGTGAAGGTAGCGCCCTGCATGTCAGCAGGTTTGAGTTTGCCATCACGTGCCTGGGCAGACAACTCGCCCATTTCGACCGCGATTTGCGACAGGGTTTTCTGGTCTGCGTTCTTAACGACAGGCACCACCAGACCATTCGGCGTATCAGCAGCAAAGCCGACGTTGTAATACTGCTTGAGGATCAGGTTTTCACCGGTCGCATCAAGCGAAGAATTAAATGCCGGGAATTTTTTGAGTGCAGCAACGCTGGCCTTGATGACGAAAGCCAGCATCGTCAGTTTGACGCCGGATTTGACCAGGGCTTCGTTCGAAGACTTACGGAATTCTTCGAGGTCGCTGATATCAGCTTCATCAAATTGCGTGACATGCGGGATCATGACCCAGTTGCGGTGCAAATTCGGGCCGCTGAGTTTTTTGATGCGTGACAAAGGTGATGTCGTAGTCGCGCCAAACTTACTGAAATCCAGCGATGGCCATGGCAATACATCGAGACCGACGCCACTGCCATTTTTTGCCGGAGCAGAAACCGCAGCAACAGCTGTGCTACCCGCCATAATGCCCTTGACGAAGTTTTGTACGTCTTCTTGCGTGATGCGGCCTTTTTGGCCGGAACCGGCAACGCGGCTCAGATCGACACCGAGTTCACGCGCAAACTTGCGTATGGATGGTGAAGCGTGGGCTTTGCCGGCGCTGGCTGTTGCTACAGGAGCAGGAGCAGCCGGTGCTGCAGCGACTGGAGCCGGTGCAGGTGTGGGGGCCGCTGGTGCTGGCGTTGCCGCTACTGGCGCAGGAGTTGCTGCCGGAGCAGCCACAGGTGCGGCCGCTGGCGCTGCGGTAGTTGCCGCAGTTGCCGCAGCATCAACCACGACCAGCAAAGAACCTTCAGCAACCTTGTCGCCAACCTTGACTTTAATTTCTGTGACCACACCTGCATGGCTGGATGGAATTTCCATGCTGGCTTTATCTGATTCTACGGTGATCAGTGACTGATCGACCTTGATGGTGTCGCCGACTTTAACCATCAGCTCAATGACTTCAACTTCCTTGAAATCACCAATATCCGGTACTTTGACTTCTACGCTACTCATAGTTTTCTCCATTGTCGCCCTGCGCTTTCACAGGGCGGTTGGGGTGAAGCCAGGTTTTGACTCTGTCTTCACGCTCATCCTGTCTCTCTAAAATGAGAGAGACAGGAAATGTTAGTGGGTGTCAGACGTAAAATTACACAGTAACCGGATTAGGTTTATCTGCATCGATACCGTATTTGGCAATTGCCTGCGCCACGACAGAAGCAGACAAGGCACCTTCATCAGCCAGTGTTTTCAATGCAGCGATGACGACGAAGTAACGGTTGACCTCAAAGAACTCACGCAGTTTGGCGCGGGAATCAGAACGGCCAAAACCATCTGTACCCAACACTTTATAGCTACGGTTCTTAGGTATGAACGCACGTACCTGTTCAGCAAAGGTGCGCATATAGTCGGTTGCGACGACGATAGGGCCAGCCGTGTCTTTCAGGCATTGAGCGATGTAAGGCACGCGTGGCTCTGCAGTCGGGTGCAGCATGTTCCAGCGTTCAGCGTCCTGGCCATCACGCGCCAGCAAGGTAAAGGATGGTGCAGACCAGACATCGGCAGCAATACCCCAGTCATTTTGCAGCAACTCAGCACCGGCAATCACTTCACGCAGGATAGTGCCTGAGCCCATCAGTTGCACGCGGTGCTTGGTGGTTTGCTCGGATTTTTGCAACTGGTACAGACCTTTGATGATGCCCTCTTCCTGACCGGCTTTCAAACCTGGGTGGCTATAGTTTTCATTCATCAGGGTGATGTAGTAGAACACATCTTCCTGATCGGTCACCATGCGACGCAAACCATCATGCATGATAACTGCCACTTCATGGGCAAAGGTCGGGTCGTAAGGAATACAGTTAGGGATGGTGGATGCCAGTACATGACTGTGACCATCTTCATGCTGCAAGCCTTCACCATTCAATGTGGTGCGGCCAGCTGTACCACCGAGCAGGAAGCCGCGTGCGCGCATATCGCCAGCAGCCCATGCCAGATCACCAATACGCTGCAGACCAAACATCGAGTAATAGGTATAGAACGGGATCATGACGCGGTTATTGGTCGAGTAGGAAGTCGCCGCAGCGATCCATGAACTCATACCACCGGCTTCATTGATACCTTCTTGCAAAATCTGACCAGCTTTATCTTCGCGGTAGTACATGACCTGATCTTTATCGACAGGCTCATACAACTGACCGACCTGGCTGAAAATACCGATCTGGCGGAACAGACCTTCCATACCAAAGGTACGCGATTCATCGACCATGATAGGCACCACGCGCTGACCCAGGCTGGCATCGCGCAGCAAGGCGGTCAGGATACGGACATATGCTGCTGTCGTGGAAATCTCACGACCTTCAGCCGTTGGTTCCAGCATAGCCTGGAAGGCGGTCAGTTCTGGCACCACCAGCGCTTCGTCGGCTTTTTGACGGCGTTGTGGCAGGTAACCACCGAGTTCTTTACGGCGCGCATGCAGATATTGCATTTCTGGCGTGTCGTCAGCCGGTTTGAAGAATGGGATGGCTGGCAATTCAGCATCCGCAATCGGCAACTGGAAGCGGTCACGCATAGCCTTGATGGCTTCGTCGTCGAGCTTCTTGGTATTGTGCGCAGTATTGCGTGCTTCGCCGGATTTGCCAAAGCCAAAGCCCTTGATACTCTTCGCCAGGATGACGGTAGGCTGGCCCTTGTTTTCCTGGGCAACTTTGAATGCAGCGTAAATCTTGTGTGGGTCATGACCACCACGGGTCAGACGCCAGATGTCGTCGTCCGACATTTTGCTGACCATCTCCAGCAATTTTGGATGCTTACCAAAGAAATTGGCGCGTACATAGGCACCATCCTTGGCTTTGTAGTTCTGGTATTCGCCATCGACAGTTTCCATCATGACTTTTTGCAGGATGCCGTCTTTGTCTTTCGCCAGCAACTCGTCCCAGCCGCTGCCCCAGATGACTTTGACGACATTCCAGCCTGCGCCGCGGAAATCAGATTCCAGTTCCTGAATGATCTTGCCATTGCCACGTACCGGGCCATCCAGACGTTGCAGGTTACAGTTGACAACAATCACCAGATTGTCCAGTTGTTCGCGACCAGCCATGCCGATTGCGCCCATGGATTCTGGTTCATCCATCTCACCGTCACCACAGAATGCCCAGACTTTACGCTTTTCAGTATCTGCAATGCCACGAGCGTGCAGGTACTTCAGGAAGCGTGCCTGGTAAATCGCCATCAATGGACCAAGGCCCATTGATACCGTAGGGAATTGCCAGAAGTCAGGCATCAGTTTTGGATGCGGATAAGAAGACAGGCCTTTGCCATCAACTTCACGGCGGAAATGCAGCAACTGGTCTTCAGTCAGACGACCTTCGAGGAAAGCGCGTGCATAGATACCAGGGGAAGAATGGCCCTGGATGTACAGCAGATCGCCACCGTGATCTTCAGTTGGCGCGTGCCAGAAATGGTTGAAGCCTATGCCCAGCATGTTTGCCAGTGAAGCAAAGCTGGACAGGTGACCACCGAGGTCGCCATCCACGCGGTTAGCCTTGACCACCATGGCCATCGCATTCCAGCGCATATAAGAGCGCAAGCGCTCTTCAATTTCCAGGTTACCCGGGCAATGCTCACCCTGGTCAGCCGGAATGGTATTCACATAAGCAGTATTACTGGAAAACGGGATATGGGCACCACGGCGGCGCGCCAGATCAACCATGCGCTCCATCAGATAATGTGCGCGCTCAGGGCCTTCGGCCTCGATGACGGATTCAAGCGCATCCAGCCACTCATTTGTTTCAACTACATCGGGATCATTTACGGCCTGGGCCAGCACCTGGTCTATCTGGGGTGACATAGAAGGGGTCTCCTGTTATTGCGCGTTTGGGTGAAACGCGCGGGGCGAATCGACAAATTACGGCTAGTTTTTTGTTCTCGCAAGTATTTTAACAGGACTTTTTATTTTTTCAAATAGCGATAAATGATTTCACAATGTGAAATTTGTACCGCAGCGCAGCAATTACCTCAGCAATCTTCCTTATCCTATCCACAAGACTTCTGGGTCGGACTGCTAAAAGTACTTACTGTGCGGTGCAAAATCGGCTCAAAACCGCACTAGCATGAATTTTGCTTGGAAATACTGTGTCTTTACCAAGTTTTCCCTCTAAAGATGAATAATTCTGGTTTTTCCGCGAGCAATAAAAAAGGGCGATGAATAAATCATCGCCCTCTCAATCGCCCTAATCAGCGTAAAACTTATGACAACTACTTATTATTTGAATTGATATTTCAAACCAAGTTTGAAGTAACGGCCAACTGCGCCACTACCGTCCATAGGGTTGAAACCCATGGAACCGTAAGTCAAAGGATCCAGTGGTGCAACTTTGTCAAACAAGTTGGCGATAGAACCAAAAATTTCCAGGTTCTTCATTGCCTTGTAGCGGAAAGACATATCCAGGGTAGTGAAGGATGCCAGTGAGCAACCTGCTGGAGCTTCAGTGCCATCAGCAAACTTATTCGCGCAAGGCTGACCCTCTTCAGGAATGTTTTTCAGGGAACCACGGTAGCTGACTACGCCAGTTACGTTCCATGCGCCTTTATCCCAACCCAGCACAAAGTTGACTTTGTCTTTTGGTGTACCTACGCAATTGGATGTATCGCAGTTACCATGAGTACCGGCATATTGATGTTGAACTGCACCGTCAACACGCAACCAGGAAATCACGTGTGTCCAGTTCAAGTCAGCATTCAGCTTGCCGTATTCACCCAGGTTGAAACGCTGTTTCGCGTTGAAATCCACACCCTTGACTTCAGTGTAGCTAGAGTTTGCATATGGAGCCGGACCACCGATGATAGTACCTGTACCTGGCGTTACCACACCATTGATGGTCAGGTTATTATCCTGACGCAACACGCCTGGCAAAGAAGCCGCCGTTTGGAAGGACATGGAGTTGATTTCATTGTTGCGACGAATCAACCAGCCATCGACAGCCATGCTGGTATCTGGCAATGGATCCCATACCATACCCAGAGTGTAGCCTTTGGATTTTTCAGGTTGCAGATCAGGATTACCAACCTTGGCGCCAGTGAAAGTTGTTGCACAATCTGATGCTTGAGCACCTGGCAATGCTGTGCCGTTCGGACAACGAATAGGATCACGGACTGAAGCAGTACCTGCGCTGAAGCTTTCTGTGCCGGATTCTGGAGCACTAGGAGCACGGAAGCCTTCAGAGTAAGTGCCGCGCAGAGCAAAGGTCTTCACTGGCGTCCATTTCGCACCTACTTTAGGCGTTACAGAGGAGAAGTGAGAGTATTTGTCGTAACGCAGCGCGCCTGACAATTCTACAGATTTGATAACCGGTGCCAGGACCTCAGCATAGATAGCAGAAACTGTTTCATCACCTTTGGCAGCAACATAGCTGCTGTTGATGCTACCGTCGATACTACCATTCAGAGATGGCATGTTATATGACTCTCTGCGGTACTCAGCACCTACAGCCAGACCCATCATACCGCCAGGCAAAGCTACCAATTCACGAGAAGCCTTGAAGTCGACGATGTCCATTTTGGTTGGCGCATCCAGTGTTGCTGTCGTCACCATCGCTGCATACAGGGAAGCAGGGTTTTTTCCAGCCTGCGCGCCTATATAGTATGGGAAATACGGGCTCTTAGGATCGCCCAGTGCAGCTTTCAACACTTTCATATTGATCATGTTGGTGTAATCCAGGTGCAACTTGGATTCAGAATGCAGGATTGCAGTATCGAAATCCCAGCCTGCCATAGTCCCCTTCAAACCTACAACTGCACGATAGAAAGAGTTGTCAGCAATACGACGGTTTGGGCCGACGTCAAACATGGAGTAACGGAGACGCACATCAGCGCCATACGGGTTTTGCGGATGCGAAGCCGACATCAAAATGGTGTTGCCATAGTTGATGTTACCGGTCAAATTGGTTGACGTGGGAGGGAAGAACACGTTAGCAGACGTTGACGGTGGCGTTACGGTAAACGCAGCCTTACGTTGAGAATATCCAAATTCCGCATAGGCTTGCAAATCGTCATTCAACTGCCAGGTACCGCGCGCAAACAGGTTTACACCATCAATTTGTGGCAACATGGTACGGAACTGATCTGCATACCAAAGGCAACCGCCACCTGGGTCCTGCACTTTTGTCGCGGACAGCGAGGAGCAACCAGGCAAAGACACATAGTTCAGCGTTTTTGGATCACGCAAGGAACCTGTAGGGCTTGGGGATGCACTGTTATTGCCAGCAATGTAACCGTTGGTGAATGACCCAACCGTATTCATTGGGTAGCCCCAACGGCGCCAGTCGCCAGTACCTATCCAGTCACGGTCAGAGCGCTGGCTATTCATCAACTCGTTGGACTTGTAAGCCTCAGCATTGAGAATGATGTTGTATTTGTCTTTTTCCAGATTACCAAAACCGGCAGTAATCGAAGCTTTTGCCTGATTTGCATCACGGGAACCTGATGTACCAGCAGAGGCACTGACAGTCACGCCTTCATAATTCTTTTTCAGGATGATGTTGACAACACCGGCAATCGCGTCTGCACCATAGATGGAGGAAGCACCATCTTTCAGGATTTCGATACGATCAACCACTTCCATAGGGATAGTGGAGATATCCGTAAATGCTTTTTGTCCGTCATCTGCACGACCGAACTGCGCCATGCGGCGGCCATTCAGCAAAACCAGAGTAGATGTAGCACCCAGGCCACGCAGGGAAATTGCGGTAGAACCAGCAGCAAAACCGTTACCAAAGCTGGTAGGCAAAGAACCAGCACCATCGGAGGTCAAAGTTTGCAGATATTCAGCAACAGTAGTCTTGCCCGCTTTATCGATATCAGCGCGGCTGATGATTTGTATGGGGGATGCAGTTTCAGCTTCAGCACGTTTGATACTGGTACCTGTTACTTCCACCCTTTGGACTTTGGCGTCGTCCTGCGCGAATGCCGGCTGAGCCAACATACCCGCAGTCACCATCAAGCCCCCTGAAAACATGATGCGCAGGGATCTTGAAATTACTTTTTCCTTCAACATATCTCTCTCTCCTTTGAATTATCTTTAGTATTGCTTTGCAGCATATGCGCCATTATGAAAAAGACTTTGAAAATTAATTTTCACAGCTGTTATGAAGCCATTCTTGAAATTTGAAGTCAATCACAAGTCATGGAATGGGGACAGAAAACAACAAATGACAGCAAATCCATAACCAAACAAAGGAAATTATTTACACAAGAGTAATGCTAAAATCCTTGCATTATTGGAATAAGGCAACTATTTCCATTAAGAAATTCTGCAGAAAACCGTTAACTCACCAGCAGTTCTTAGCCATGGTGCACGCATCATTTATAATCCTGGCTATCCATCACTCTCATCACTCACTAAGCCGAACATGACTGCCCAAATTATCAGCGGAACCCAACTCTCTCAACAAATACGCGCCGATGTCACTGAGCGTGCGGCTAAATTGACAGCCCAAGGCAAGCAACCAGGTCTGGCAGTCATTCTGGTTGGTGAAAATCCGGCCTCGCAGGTGTACGTACGCAATAAGGTCAAGGCTTGCGAAGACTGTGGTTTTTACTCAGTTTTGGAAAAATATGATGCAAATTTGACAGAACAGGCCCTGCTTGAGCATATCGCCCGGCTGAACAATGATGCAAAAATCAACGGCATACTGGTGCAACTACCCTTGCCTGCTCACATCAATGCTAACAAGGTCATAGAAGCCATTGCCGCAGAAAAGGATGTTGATGGTTTCCACATCAGCAATGCTGGTCTTTTGATGACAGGCCAGCCACTCTTCCGCCCCTGCACACCTTATGGCGTGATGAAAATGCTGGAGTCGATAGACTATCCGGTGCGTGGTGCCAATGCCGTCGTGGTTGGTGCCTCAAATATTGTCGGCAAACCGCAGGCCATGTTGCTCTTGCAAGCGGGTGCCACAGTCACCATCTGTAATTCCAAGACCCGTGATCTGGCTGCGCATACGCGCAATGCAGACATCCTGGTGGTGGCGACAGGCAAGCGCAATATCGTCACGGCAGACATGATCAAACCCGGTGCCGTAGTCATCGACGTGGGCATGAATCGCGATGATGAAGGTAAGCTCTGCGGCGACGTTGATTATCTGCCAAGCAAGGAAGTCGCGGGTTATATTACGCCAGTACCTGGCGGTGTCGGTCCTATGACCATCACCATGCTACTGGTCAACACCATAGAAGCTGCAGAAAGAATTTAATATGACCACAGACAATCCTTTGCTCGACTTCAGCGATTTACCGCGTTTTTCAGATATCCAGGCCACACACGTCAGCCCGGCCATTACTGCCTTGCTGGAAGAAAACCGGGCCGTAATAGCGACACTGGAAAAAAACACTGGCCCAGTCACCTGGGATCAGTTCGTAGAGCCGCTGGACAATGTCACAGAAAAACTGGGGCGGGCATGGAGCATAGTCGGTCACCTCAATGCCGTAGTTGATACGCCAGAAATGCGTGCTGCCTACAATGAAAACCAGCCGGCCATCACGGAGTTCTGGACAGAGCTGGGACAAAACCTGGCTTTATTTGCAGGCTATAAAGCCCTGCAACAGGCGCCCGAATTTGCCAGCCTGCCGCAGGCCAGGAAAACCATCATCCAGAATGCCATTCGCGATTTCCGTCTCAGCGGTGCAGAACTCGCCGAAGACAAGAAGTTGCGCTATGCCGAAATCCAGGAAAAACAGGCCGCCTTGTCGACCAAATTCTCTGAAAATCTGCTGGACGCAACCAATGACTATGGCCTGTTCATAGAAGATGCTGCCGAGCTAAAAGGTTTGCCTGAAGACGTCTTGCAGGCCGCTAAATCCGCAGTAGAAGCTGACGACAAAACTGGCTATAAATTTACCCTGCACTTCCCTTCCTATTTCCCGCTGTTGCAATACGCAGAAAACCGTCAGATTCGCGAAACGATTTACCGCGCGAATGCAACTAAAGCCTCTGAACTGGGGGCAAAAACCGAATGGGATAACAGCGACATCATGGCGGAGCTTTTGCGTCTGCGTAAAGAAGAAGCTGGCTTGTTGGGTTATCAAAATTTCGCAGAAGTATCCCTGGTCAGCAAAATGGCGGAGTCCCCAGCCCAGGTCAATCAATTTCTGGAAGACCTGGCAAAACGTGCCCGCCCTTATGCAGAAAAAGACCTGGCCGAATTGCGCGCTTTTGCTGCCGATGAGCTCGGCATCAGCGACATGCAAGCCTGGGATACTACCTATGCATCCGAAAAATTGCGCCAGCAACGCTATGCTTTTTCTGAACAGGAAGTGAAAGAGTATTTCCCTGAACATAAAGTCATTGACGGTTTGTTCCGTGTCATCCAGACCCTGTTTGCTGTCGACATCAAACCTGACCAGGCCACAGCCTGGCATAAGGATGTGAAGTTTTACCGACTTGAAAAAAATGGCGCATTGGTCGGCCAGTTTTACCTCGACCTGTATGCCCGTAATGGCAAGCGCGGCGGTGCCTGGATGGATGATGCCCGTGGCCGCAGATTGACTGCGCATGGCGTGCAAACACCAGTCGCCTATCTGACTTGTAATTTCAGTGCTCCTGTGACCATGAACGGTGTGGCAAAACCTGCCCTGTTCAGCCATGATGAAGTGATTACCCTGTTCCATGAGTTTGGCCATGGCCTGCACCATTTACTGACCAAGGTAGATGATTTGTCAGTGTCCGGTATTTCTGGCGTTGAATGGGATGCAGTTGAATTGCCTTCGCAATTCATGGAAAATTTTTGCTGGGAATGGGATGTGTTGCAACATATGACTGCGCATGTTGATACCGGTGCAGCACTGCCTCGCGCGCTGTATGACAAGATGATTGCAGCTAAAAATTTCCAGTCTGGTTTGCAAACTCTGCGCCAGGTTGAGTTCTCCCTGTTTGACATGCGTTTGCATGATGCCTTTGAACCGAATGGCACGCAAAGCGTGCAAGACATCGTCAAGGCAGTGCGCGCCGAGGTTGCAGTCATGCAGCCACCAGAATTCAATCGTTTCCAGCATTCTTTCAGCCATATCTTTTCTGGTGGCTATGCGGCAGGTTATTATAGTTACAAGTGGGCGGAGGTCTTGTCTGCCGATGCCTATGCGGCCTTTGAAGAACATGCGACTGTATCGGGTAGCACCTTGTCGCGTGCAATAGGCGAGAAGTTTCAGACCGAAGTCCTGGAAGCTGGTGGTTCCCGCCCTGCCCTGGCTTCGTTCAAGGCTTTCCGTGGTCGTGAACCACGCATTGACGCCTTATTGCGTCACAATGGCATGAGTGCCTGAGTATCGAGGAGAAAATCATGAAATTCAATAAAAAGATCCTGGCCTGCGGCTTATTATCCACCGCCTTCGTGGCGATGACGGCACAGGCGCAATTATATAAATCGGTGGGGCCTGACGGTAAAGTCACCTACAGTGATCAGCCGCCAGCCAACCAAAAACAGGTGGAAAAGAAAAAACTGCCTGGCATTGCGGAGAATAATAATTTCCCGCCGGAACTTGCTTTGGTGGTCGCCAAGAACCCTGTGACCCTCTACACAGCAACTGGATGCACTCCATGCAATGACGGGCGCAATTTATTGAAAACTGCCGGTGTACCATTTTCAGAAAAAACCGTGAATACGGCAGCGGACCAGGAAAAACTCAAGCAAGTCAGTGGCGATATACAAATGCCTTTGCTGGTCATTGCCAACGTCAAGTTCCGTGGTTATAGCTCAGATCAGTGGAAAGATGCGCTGGATAAAGCAGGCTACCCATCTACCAATAAACTGCCCAAGGATTATCGCTATCCAGCAGCAGAACCAGCTTCGCCACCGCCACCACCAAAAGAGGCAGAACCAGCCACGCCGGCTCCAGAAGCACCAAAGAAACCTGACAATGGTTTTAAATTTTAAGCCAGCATGACACGCATCGATTTTCATAGCAATGTGGCGGACAAGTTCAACTACACTTGCCGCCTGATACGCAAAGCCCATGCGGCCAATTGCAAGATGGTGGTGTATCACCAGGATCGCGCCTACTTGCAGCAACTCAATGAAGCCTTGTGGACACTCGCCGAAGCTGACTTCCTGCCACATGTCATGCTGAGCGATCCCCTGTCTGCCATCACACCCATCATTCTCACACATGATGAGCGTGCCGCCTGCCCGCATTATGAATTATTGATCAATCTGACTGCTGCAATGCCAGCCAATTTCGCGCAATTTCAGCGCATGATAGAAGTCATTTCTGCGGATGAGGCTGACAAACTGGCCGGGCGTGAACGTTATCGTCTTTATCAGCAACAAGGCTATGCCCTTACCCACTCCGTGGCGAAATAAAATGAATAATCAAATCGATGCCAGCATTCCCATCTTGACAGAAGTCATCAAACCGGAAGAGCTGCTTACCCCGACCAACAAACCAGCCGCGCCCTCCAAACCAGCCAGCCCGATGGACACTGTACCTATGGAGAATGATGGTATCAGTATCAATTATCCCGGCAAAGTAGAAGAAGACTGGCAAGCGCTGGAACAAAGCCTGAGAGAAAACGTATTACGTCAGGTGTTGACACGAATAGATTTCGTGCTTGAGCACAGAATCAGGGATAACCTGGCTGATGTCTTGCAAATCGCAGTGGCGAATTTGTCGACTGAGATACGCTCAGGCTTGCATAAAACCCTGGAAGAAGTCATCACCCGCGCAGTGAGCCAGGAAATCACCAAGGCAAAGACGTCAAAATAATCAAAATAATTAAAAATATTTTTATTTTTAAACACAAAAAATATAATTTCGTTTAAAAATAAAAATAGAGAAGGCATTTCTGATTACCTGAGAAAGCAAAGTATTTCTACAATCTCCCTCATCACATACAAGATGAAAAACAGGAGATTTACCCCATGAAAGTCATCGTTCTCGGCTCAGGCATAGTCGGCACTTCTTCCGCATGGTTTTTAAAAAAACAGGGGCACGAGGTCATCGTCATTGATCGCCAGCCTGGTGCTGCACAAGAAACCAGTTTTGCCAATGGCGGTCAGATTTCTGTCTCTCACGCAGAACCCTGGGCAAATCCATCCGCACCGATGAAGGTCTTGAAATGGCTGGGCAAAGAAGATGCACCACTATTGTTTCGTCCACGTGCAGAATGGCTGCAATGGTTGTGGGGCTTGAGTTTCCTGCGTGAATGCACGCCAGGCCGCACTGCAGAAAATATCCGCCAGATTGTTGCCATTTCAGAATACAGCCGCCTGACTTTGCGCAGCCTGCGCGAAGAAACTGGCATACAGTATGACAACCTGAGCAAAGGCATACTGCATTTTTATACCGACCAAAAAGAGTTCGATATTTCTCTGCCTGCCGCAAAACTCATGCGTGACCTGGGTTGTCCACGTGATTCCATCGACGCTGATGAGGTGGTACGCAGAGAACCTGCTTTGGCAAGCATACGCAATAAAATCGTCGGTGGTGACTATACCGAAACCGACGAGTCCGGCGATGTCTATCAATTCACGACCAGCCTGGCCGACAAAGCTGCTGCGGCTGGCGTACAATTCCAGTTCAGCACCACAGTCACCAGACTGCTGACTGAGGGCACTGGTGCCAGCGCCAAAATTACTGGCGTGGAAATCATTGATGCTGCAGGTCGTCACAAAATCTTGCACGCCGATGCCTTCGTGGTGGCGATGGGCAGTCATTCTCAAAGTTTGCTGAAACCTTTAGGAATCTCGCTGATGATTTATCCTGGCAAAGGTTATTCAGCGACTTATCAAATTACGAACCCCGATCAGGCACCTGTCATTTCCCTGACGGATGATGGCTATAAACTTGTGGTATCGCGCCTGGGCAATCGACTGAGAGTTGCGGGGACTTGTGAAATCAATGGCTATGGCCGCGAACTCAATACTGCGCGTTGTGAAGCCATCACCAGACGCACGCGCGAACTATTCCCGCACGCTTGCGACTACGACAATCCTGTGTATTGGACTGGCTTGCGTCCATTGACACCGTCTAATGTTCCTTATATAGGCAAATCCCGCATCAGCAATCTCTACTTGAATACCGGACACGGCACCCTGGGCTGGACCATGGGCGCAGGCTCTGGTCGCGCCATTGCAGACATCGTTTCGGGTCGGCAGCCAGATGTCGATTTTGCGTTTACTGGCATGGAACGGAAAATGGACAAAAATACCCTGCTGCCAGTCTGAAGCAAGGCGCACTACCCCAACAAGGAGGCACAGCCGTGACCTGCAAGCAAGTCCAGATATTCCTGCAGGGAATACGTGGACAACAGTTTCCCCTCACGCAAGTTGCCAGATAGTATTTCTATCTGCAACAACTTGCGTTCTTTTTGTCATCCATTCTTTCTACTCCTGCGTTTACTGGATAAACGGGCCGGTTCATTTGCCTCTGGTACGCACAGCCAGCTCTTCGGCTTTTTCATCAAACGCAATCCGTGTCGTAAATTTGGCACGCTTCATAGGAAAACGGGAATGGAAATGCCTTACATTGCCAGAGCCAGAAATGGCGCGCCGCACAAACTGGTAATAGGCATCCATGTCTATGATATGGACAACCAGGAAATAGTCATACTCTCCGGATACAAAATAGCATTGCATGACCTCGGCTTCCTTGTTCATGCGCGCCTCAAATTCACGCATGAATTCGTCGGATTGATTGATCAGCGATACTTCAAGAAAGGCCAGCATGCCATAGCCAAGAGCAAAGCTGTCGACCATGGCCACTTCAGCGCTGATGACACCAGCCTCACGCAGTTCGCGTATGCGGCGCAGGCAGGTAGGCTGGGAAATATGCAGCTTGTCGGCCAGTACCCGGGTCGGGGTTTGATTGTCTTTTTGCAGGAGGTTCAAAAGCTTGCGATCAAGCTTGTCAAGAGTGCGATATTGGGGCATATAAAAAACGTCTGTTTTAAGAAAAAACCACACAAAATAGCTTTGCGAAATATTTTTTCTGTTGTACCTTCTTGCTGTTCAGTTATCTGAATAAGTCAGAGATGCAGTACTGTTATCCTACTTTTTAATCCTTAGGAGTATGTTCATGTCGTTCAAAACTAAAATGATTCCACTGGCTGGCGCAATTGCTTTCGCTTTCGCTGGTGCTGCGGCAGCTCAAGATCTGGTAGTAAAAATCGGTCACGTTGGCCCTATCTCAGGCGCAATCGCCCACTTGGGTAAAGACAATGAAAACGGCGCCAAAATGGCGATCGAAGAACTGAACGCCAAAGGCGTGATGATCGGCGGTAAAAAAGCCAAATTCGAATTGCTGGCTGAAGATGACGGTGCCGATCCAAAACAAGGCACAACCGTAGCACAAAAACTGGTAGACGCGAAAGTAAACGGCGTTATCGGTCACTTGAACTCTGGTACAACCATTCCAGCTTCGAGCATCTACAATGCTGCTGGCATCGTTCAAATCTCCCCATCTGCAACCAATCCTAAATACACACAACAAGGCTTTAAAGGCGCGTTCCGTGTAGTGGCCAATGATGGTCAACTGGGCGGTACTCTGGGCCGTTTCGCTGTACAAATCAATAAAGCGAAAAAAGTCGCTGTTATTGATGACAAAACAGCCTACGGTGAAGGTGTAGCTGCTGAGTTTATCAAAGGTGCCAAAGGCAAAGGTGCAGAAGTTGTTGTGCAAGAACATACAACAGACAAATCTACAGATTTCAGCGCCATCCTGACCACTATCAAAGCTAAAAACCCTGATGTGATCTTCTTCGGCGGTATGGATGCGGTTGCTGGTCCTATGCTGCGCCAAATGAAAGCACTGGGCATTACAGCCAAGTTCATGGGCGGCGATGGTATCTGTACAGCTGACTTGGTTAAACTGGCTGACACAGGCATAGGCGAAGGCCAGGTTGTTTGTGCTGAAGCAGGCGGTGTGTTGGATGCACAGAAAAAAATCAATGATGACTGGAAAGCAGCATTCAAGAAAAAATTTGGTGTAGAAGTCCAGATTTATGCACCATATGTCTATGATTCCGTCATGGTCATGGTAGAAGCAATGAAAAAAGCTGGCTCTGCTGAACCAGCGAAATATTTGCCAGAACTGAAAAAAATCCATTACAAAGGCGTAACAGGCGATATAGCATTTGATGACAAAGGCGACATCAAAGACGGTACACTGACTTTGTACACTTACAAAGGCGGTAAACGCGAACTGCTGCAAGTTGTTAAGTAATAGTTAAAGTGTGAAAGGATGGCCAATTTCCAGGCTATCCTTTACAAATAACTTGTTTGGATAATAAAAAACCTGGCAATTGCCAGGTTTTTTTTGATACATATGAATGCCTTGCGAAGGCAGCGCTTATTTCAAGCTCAAAATCCATTTCACCAAAGTCTTGGCCTCTGCTTCACTGACCTGGGCATTGGCTGGCATAGGAATCGCCCCCCACACACCCGTGCCGCCTTTAATCACTTTTTGCACCAGCTTGGCTTCCGCTGTTTTATCAGCAGCATACTTCTTCGCTACATCCTTATAAGCAGGCCCCACGACCTTATTATCAACAGCATGACAACCCATGCAGTTTTTGGCTTTTGCCAAATCCGCATTTGCCATTGCAGAGCCTGAAACCATGATTGCCAACGTGGCACCTACCAACAAAGAATATTTCATTGCTTCCTCCAGGTTAAAAACTATATGAATTTTACTGCCTTTTGATGATTTTAACGTTTATCCACATACGAGAGTTGACCTGCAGTAAAATTAGCGAAAATGATTAAAATCGGCGTGAATTTTCCTTGACCTGGAAGAAGATGGTAGAAAAATACACCTGCTTTCTCCTTTCTACATCTTGTTCATGCAAATATATACTAAAGAAACAGCTTGATACATGTCTGGTCAGCGGCCATTTCTAAATGCCTTTCCAGATGTTTTTCTTCAACTTCTTGTGCTTGCATGACATCCTTGCCCAACTGATTTGCAATCACGCCTATAATCAAATCAATAAAGACTTAACCCGAACAGAAAGCATTTATGTTTATCATCGTCCCTTTATTCATCGCGGTAGTCTTGAAAGTCGCAGATATCTGGATATTTGCAACAATTTCCTGGTGGTGGATAGTCGGCGCAGCCTGTGCAGCCTTTGTCTGGTTTGAAATTCTCGAACGCATGCTGGGTCTGGACAAACGCAAAGACCATGCACATTTTGAAAAAATTCAAAAAGCCAGGGTAAAACGCGCCTTTGAAAAGAAAAATAATCGCCGCTAGCCCAGGACTTGCGCTTGAATATCCAGCTTGATGTGCTGCGACTGGTACGCAGTACTGGCAATCAATCCCCGGCTAACACTGCACAATGTCATTACCAGAACTAAGAAACCTAGAATTGCGCCAGCTGCGCTATTTTCTCGCAGTCGCCGAAGAAATGCATTTTGGCAAAGCAGCAACACGCCTGCATATGACCCAGCCCCCCCTTTCCCAGGCGATACAAGCGCTGGAAGCTATCCTGGGGGCGGAACTCTTCATACGTAACACACGCAATATCTCGCTGTCATCTGCGGGCCAGGCACTGCTGCCCGAAGTCAGGCGCCTGCTGCAGCAGGCGCAAGCCCTGCCCAAGCTGGCGCAAAGAGCTGCCAATGGTAGTTGTGGTCATTTATCACTGGCCTTTGTTTCGATTGCCGATTACAGCATCCTGCCACCTGCACTCAGGGAATTCCGTCGTCATCATGCCGATGTACATATAGAGCTGCGGGAAGCCACCACTGACATCCAGCTACTGGCCCTGGAAAATGCCGAGATTGACGCCGGCTTCCTGATACCACCAGTTCCAGAAAAACTGCAAGGCTTGCTCAATTATAGAAAAGTCTTGTCTGAGCCGCTGATGCTGGCCGTGCCAGAGAGCCAGGTTAAAGGACGCAAGCAGTTAAGTCTCAGCGACTGCACAGACTTACCGCTGATCCTGTTTCCCCGCAAAATAGCACCCGCCTTGCATGACGCCATTCTCGGTTGTTTTCATGCTGCGGGCTTGACGCCAGTGATAGGCCAGGAAGCGATACAGATGCAAACCATCGTCGGTCTGGTCTCTGCTGGCATGGGTATCGCACTTGTGCCACAATCCGTGTCAAATTTACAGCGCCCAGGCGTGCAATATTTTGATTTACCTGAAGCAAGCGCCACCGTCGAAATAGGCCTGGTATGGCGCCAGGATAATCATTCTGCCGTGCTGGCCGCATTTGCCCATCTGTTTAACTAAACATTTCATTCATGCTGACCCATCCCAATCCTGATCCCGTCGCTTTTCACCTCGGCCCTATCTCCGTACATTGGTATGGCCTCATGTACCTGCTAGCATTTGCCCAGTTTATTGCCCTTGGTCGTATCAGGATCAGGCAGCCGCATATCGCCGCCCAGGGATGGACACGCGAGCACATAGACGACATGCTGTTTTTTGGCGTGCTCGGCGTCATACTCGGCGGCCGTCTGGGTGAAGTGTTTTTTTATGGTTTCTCTTACTATATGGAGCATCCCCTGGAGATTTTTGCCGTATGGAAAGGTGGCATGTCCTTCCATGGCGGCTTCATCGGTGTGTTGATTGCCATGTTCCTATGGGCGCGCAAGGCCAAATTCCATCTGGCAGATGTATATGACTTCATCGCTCCCCTGGTTCCTTTGGGGTATGCGGCGGGCCGTTTGGGTAATTTCATCAACCATGAGTTGCCAGGACGCATAGCATCGCCAGATCTTCCCTGGGCCATGATCTGGCCCGGTATTACGTACCCCGTGCATCCTTCACCGATCTACCAGGCCCTGGTGGATGGCTTGCTGGTCTTTGTGATCCTGTGGATTTATGCGGCCAAAGCCAGGCCCAGGCTGGCTGTTGGCGCCTTGTATGTGACACTATATGGTTGCACCCGATTCTTCACAGAATATTTCCGCACGCCGGACTATGAAGTGAATATCCTGGGCATGACGATTTCGGCAGGACAAATGTTGTCATTCCCCATGATTATCATCGGTGTTTCATTATTAATATTTTCTTATAAATCCAATAAAAAATAGCGCACAACAAAATCAGCTATTTTCTTTCCTATATTCATATAAACTTCAAGCCAGCATGGGGTAGCAAAATCGGCTGGAGCAAGTCAGGGACAGGGTCTCAGCATATAGACCCTCTTTAAGACCCTCTTAATCATAGCTCGTGCTTCCGCTTGTTCACCGTCAGAAGCAAGACTTAAATTATGCATATTATCTGTTCAGCATTTCTACTCCTATTTTGCCTCTGCTGGCAAAATGCTGATGCTGTCGAAATGATCAAGGTATATAGCTACCACCTGAAACCACCCCTGATCCTGGATCAGGCGACAGGCAGGGGTTTGTATAACGATATGCTGAGTTACCTGAATAAGGAAAATACTGGCTATAGGTTCGAACTCATCTATTTGCCACGTCGTCGCCTTGACTTGCTGGTCAACTCTGGCCAGCTGGATGGGCTGGTCATCGGTGTCAATCCTGTCTGGTTCAATGACAAAGAAGAGCAGAAATTTCTTTGGACCCTGCCTGTCATGAATGATATCGATGAGGTAGTCTCTTCAAAGAATCGTCCTTTCGAGTTTACGGGTGCAAAATCCATGAACGGCATGCGTATAGGCCTGGTGCTGGGCTATTACTATTTCGGCGTCAATGAACTCATCGCCGAAGGGAAAATTCTACGTGACGACGCCAGCAGCGAAGAACACAGCTTTCGCAAGTTGATGGCGGGCCGTATAGATGCTGCCATCATCAGCCGCTCCAACTACGATTATGAAATGAAGAATCACCCCGAACTACAGGGTCTGTTTCATATCTCGAAAAATCCGCATGACCAATATGACAGGCAAATTTTAATCCCCTTGCATATGACCAAGGTCCAGCAGCAAATCAATATCATTTTGAGGAATGCTGCAAACGATCCTATCTGGCAAAAACTGATCAATGCCTATCGCTGAATCTAGCGCAATGTTGATCAAGAAAAAAATTTTGCTTGACGAATGCTGGCAATTTCTCTTACAGTCTTCACATGAACTCTTTTTTCACATCCACATCTGCAATAAAAACTGCTGACAGCGCCAAGCTGCAAGCAGCGCTGATGCCTGTGTCTGCCACTCTAGTTCTACTACCATCTCTAACAAGCGCACTACTATAAGTTGTGCCTTGTCCAGTTTTAATCGGCATACCTGCCAGATTAAAATACCAGTAGCAAAAATTGCCTTTTCACCCCAGCAGTACCCAGCACAGGCTTCCTGACATCAGGAAAAATAGCATGACACCATCAGGCACATCAGCAAAGAAATCAGCAGGCGCTATCAGCGTCATGTCTGGCTTTGCACGCCCGCAGTCTGCGCTGCAACGTAGTAACGGCCTGCTAATGCTACGACTACTGATCGGTTAACCGGCCTCGCGTATCTCTGTGGCAGCCGGTTAGCTTAGCGCCGCCACATCAGCATCCATTCACTAATTTAAAAATATCAGCGCCTTGCTGAGGCACTGTGCCAGCCCAAGGAAAAGAACATCATGATGAGCAATCCAGCTAAAAAATATCAAGCCTTCCCGACTATCGTTTTGCAGGACAGGCAATGGCCCGGCCGCAGCATCAGCAAAGCACCGATATGGATGAGTACGGATTTGCGTGATGGTAACCAGGCGCTGATCGAGCCTATGGATGCGAAGAAAAAACTCAGGTTCTTTGAAATGCTGGTCAAGATAGGTCTGAAAGAAATTGAAGTTGCCTTCCCTTCTGCGTCAGAAACTGATTTTGCTTTTGTCCGCAAACTCATAGAAGAGCAACGCATACCTGATGATGTAACGATAGAAGTATTAACGCAGTCACGCGAAGACCTGATACGCCGCACCATCGATTCTGTACGCGGAGCCAAGCGCGCCATCGTACATTTGTATAACCCGATAGCACCGGCTTTTCGTCGTATCGTCTTTGGCAAAACGCGCGACGAAGTCAAACAGATTGCCTCTGACGGCACCCGCCTCATCAAGCAATTGACCGATGCCATGCCTGAGACAGAATGGGTATTTGAATATTCACCAGAAACCTTCAGCATGGCTGAGCTGGATTTTTCCAAGGAAGTCTGTGATGCAGTTGCCGCCATCTGGCAGCCTACAGTCGAGCGCAAGATGATCATCAACTTGCCAACCACGGTCGAATGCGCAACACCGAATGTGTATGCTGACCAGATAGAATGGATGGACAGGAATCTGGCGCAACGCGATGCCATCATCCTCAGCGTGCATCCACATAATGACAGAGGCACGGCAGTCGCAGCAGCAGAACTTGCTGTCATGGCCGGTGCAGACAGGGTTGAAGGCTGTTTGTTTGGAAATGGTGAACGTACCGGTAATGTTGATCTCGTCACGCTGGCTCTGAATTTGTACACGCAAGGTGTTGACCCTGGCCTGGACTTTTCTGATATCGATAGCGTCAGGCAATGCGTGGAAGAATGCAATCAATTACCTGTGCACCCACGTCACCCTTATGTCGGTGACCTGGTATTCACTGCATTCTCCGGTTCGCACCAGGATGCGATTAAAAAAGGCTTTGCCCAGCAACAAAAAGACGCGATATGGGAAGTGCCTTACTTGCCGATAGACCCGGCCGACCTTGGCCGTAGTTATGACGCTGTGATACGCGTGAATAGCCAGTCTGGCAAAGGTGGCATGGCCTTTTTGCTTGAACAGGAATATGGCATCAGCATGCCCAGGCGCATGCAAATTGAATTCAGCCGTGTTGTGCAAACGGCCGCCGACGACAGCGGCAAGGAAATGACGGCACAACAGATACACCAGATTTTCAGCGACAGCTATCTCGCGCCAGCAACACCGATCAGTTATCAAGCTCATCATGCAAACCCCGTCCTGCATCACAGGACATCACCATCCGATCCGGCACAAGTATCCTTGCATGTCGATCTGCTGCACCACGGACAGCCACAAGCTATTCACGGTGCAGGCCATGGTATTGTTGAAGCACAGCTCAATGCCTGCCAGTCGCTCGGCTATCAAGTCCGGATCATCGACAAGCAAGAGCAGCAGGTGACACAGCATGGTCGTTCACAGTACATCAGTATCATCGAAGCACGCGTCAATGATGGCAGCAGTCAGCATGGTGCGGGCATAGCTGACGATGCTGCAACGGCCAGCATGCGCGCCATCATCAGTGTGATTAACCGTCACGCAAACGCAGATACGGCAGTGCAGATGATCGCCGCCTGATCGCTGCAGGATCGCTAACGAGCAGCTTTGAAGAGCGTAGCCAGCTTGCTGACGCTGCGCTCTATCTCTGCACAAGTCAATGAAGCAAAACCCAGCAACAGACCGCCAGGACTTACTGCCGGTCTGCTTAATTTTCCGGGCACATCGGCGTAGTGGCCCAGGCCTCGCAACTCCAGCCCGATTTTTTGCCCGGCTTCTATGATCCGCTCTTCGTCATACGTCTGTTTGAAATACACGGCTAAATCAAGCCCGCCATCTTGCGCCCCACAGACCAGTTCATCCTCTAATTCTTTTTCCAGGCAAGTCACCAGACTAGCCTGGCGTTCTGCATAGACTTTCCTGGTGCGCTTGATATGCCTGCCGAAATGGCCTTCTGCAATAAAATCTGCCAGCGTCAGTTGCGGCATGATGCTGGTATGTTTGTCGATGACGGCCTTGGCTTGTACCATGGGTTCCAGCAATTTTTCCGGCAAGACCAGGTAACCCAGACGCAAACCAGGGAAAAGCACCTTGGATAAAGTGCCTACATAAATGACGCTTTGCTGTGTGTCCAGGCTTTGCAAGGATGCCAGTGGTGAACTGCCAAAGCGGTATTCGCTGTCATAGTCATCTTCGACTATCCATACCGCATTTGACTTGGCCCATTCCAGCAAGGCCATGCGCCTTTGCAAACTCATGGTCATGCCCAGAGGCATTTGGTGGGAAGGGGTGACGACAGCGATTTTTGCATCAGGATAATGCGCTGCTGCATAGATGACATCCATGCCTTCATCATCGACAGGTACGGCGCAAATATCCGCCTGGGCTGCATGCAAAGCTGCGGTAGTGCCGCGGTAGCAAGGATATTCCACTACGGCTTTGTCGCCCGGATCAAGCAACATGGTGCTCAGCAGATATAAGGCCTGCTGCGAACCCGAAGTGATCAGGATTTGTTCTGGCGCGCAATTCACACCGCGTGCTGCCTTCAGATACACCGCCAGCAATTCGCGTAAAACCAGATGGCCAGCAGGATCGCCATAACCCAGTTGCCCCTTGGGGTGACGGCAATGGCGAGCCTCCAGTCTGGCCCAGATATCGAAAGGGAATAAATCCAGGTCAGGCATGCTGACCCTGAATGCTCGCGCGTTACCCTGATGAAAGCGCGTACTGCCGCGTGGGTCTATATGCTGCTGACCCCGCTTTGAAATCCTGTCCATGACAGGCTTGGGGCTGGCACTACTCACCATTGCCTTACTGCGGTCGGCAAGTGCAGGCAACTCTTCATTGACGAAAGTCCCCTGTCCTACCGAACCACGCAAATACCCTTCTGCCAATAATTGGTCATAAGCATTCAAGACGGTTTGTCGTGAAATATTCAAGGACTGACAAAACTCACGACTGGGTGGCAACTGCATGCCCGGTAGCATCCGACCTGCCAGGATGGCTTTTCGTATTTCAGCATATAACTGCCGGTATAGAGGCAAGCTGTTTTGTCTGTCTAGAGTAATTCCAGCAATCATTTGAGAAATATGCATATACACAGCAAATTGGCATTCTTATTTTTTATAAAATTGGTACTTTTCAATAGCCAATACCAGGCATAAGATTAACGCATATTCATGGCAGCGGAGCAAAAAATGTATCAATATCAGGCAAAAATTTTGTGGGAACGGGGTGAACAGGCTTTTAGCGACAATCGCTATAGCCGTGCGCATCAATGGGAGTTTGACGGAGGCCTGGTCGTGCCTGCGTCTTCTTCCCCTTTATCAGTCCCTGTGCCCATGTCGGAAGAAAAAAATGTAGACCCGGAAGAAGCCCTGGTCGCTGCATTGGCCTCTTGCCATATGTTGTTTTATCTATCCTTCGTCGCCAAACGCGGCTATATAGTTGATCAATACCGTGACCTGGCTATAGGTATCATGGAAAAAAATGTTCAGGGTAAGCAAGCCATTACCCGCATTCATCTGCGCCCACAGGAAAATTATTGCGGTGACAAGCAACCAGGCTTGCAAGAACGCGAAGAATTGCATCATATGGCGCACGAGCACTGCTACATCGCCAATTCCATCCACGCTGAAGTTATCCTTGAAATCGAGTAAACCATGTACATGCCCAGTCATTTTGCAGAAGAACGTATTGAAGTCTTGCACGCCCTGATACAAGCGCACTCACTGGCCGCGCTGGTCAGCTTGCAAGATGGCGAGCTTGAGGCGAATCACATTCCCTTCATCGTCTCACCACCAACGGCAGATGCACCGTATGGCGTCTTGCGCGGCCATGTCGCCCGTAATAATCTGGCCTGGCAAAGCGCCGGTAAGGGCCAGGATGCCTTGTTGATTTTTCAGGGGCCACAAGCCTATATCAGCCCACGCTGGTATGAAGAAAAAAAACGCAGTGGCGAAGTCGTGCCTACCTATAACTATGCCGTAGTACATGCGCATGGTCCCATGCGCGTCGTCGATGACAGGCAAGAATTCCTGCAATTACTGAGCGATCTCAGTGACTATTTTGAACACAAATTCGACAGCCCCTGGAAAGTCAGCGATGCACCGGCAGAATTCATAGACAGGATCATGGATCTGATCGTTGGTATAGAAATCCCTATACGCCGCATCAGTGGCAAATGGAAAACCAGCCAAAACAAAAGCACCCAAGACAGAGTCAACATGGTGGATGGCCTGCGTGAAATAAATGACACTAGCCCTCAAGCCCTGGCAAACATCATGGAGCAGCAGTTATTTGAAACCGATGAGGAAAGTAAATGAGTACAGTCGTAGTCCGTGCAATCACTAAAGAAGATTTTCCACAATGGTCAGTCTTGTGGGAGGGCTACAACCATTTCTATGAGCGTAGCGGCCCAAATGCCTTGCCAGATGCAGTCACACTCAGTACCTGGGGCAGGTTTTTTGACGTCTATGAACCAGTACATGCTCTGGTAGCAGAGCAGGATGGGCAACTGCTAGGACTGGCGCATTATCTTTACCACAGGACCACCAGCCGTATCGAAGCCAGTTGCTACCTGAATGACTTGTTCACCAGTTCTGATAAGCGTGGCAAAGGTGTGGGTCGTGCCTTGATAGAGGCCGTGTATGAGCAGGCAAAACTGGCAGGGTCCACCGTTGTCTATTGGGGAACCCATGAAACCAATGAAACGGCCCAAAAACTATATCGTCAGGTGGCAGACCGGTCGGGATTTATTCTCTACAAAAAAATCCTGACGTCATAAACGAATAAGTAAGTAAATAAATAAGTAAATAAAGAAATTCATTCATTTACAGGAACGACGCGGGAAGGCAATATGTCTCTTTCTATTAGACATCCCTTTCGCTCCACTCTTTCATGAAACTGATTTTCCTGCTCGTGTGTGTACTTGGCCTGGCCTACGGATCAAGATTATTGCAAATCGCCTTTTGGCCAAAAGTACAGGTTCGGGTACTCAATAGCAAGGAAGAAGTCACTGGTAAGGATGAGGGTTTTACCACTGGCTGGCTGCATGCCGAGCTGGAATACTGGTATCAATCACAACAATATCTGGTGCAATGGCGAGGTGACCTGATGCGTTACCGCCCCTTGCCGGATAGCTTATGGATGGTCGTGCCGCCTGCCAAGCCTGAGCATCCCCGCTTTCCCATTCCTATAATCCAGCCGTTAATAGTGCTGGCCATCAGTCTGATTGGTTTGGTGAGCCAGTTACCTAGCATCTTTCCAGGCATCTTTTAATCAAAAAATTTGCCGTTCTGCAGCATAAGCTTCTCTAAATTCTCTGAACTTTAGGGAAATTGAAGCATCTACCACTCTTTCCACACAACAAGCTTCATAGCCAGGACATACCATGTCACGTACTCTTATTTCTCTCGCTCTTGCCAGCCTGTTCACCAATATGATGGCAACACCAGCTTTTGCACAAAATGCAAGCGCTGGCACGAACAGCACCATCACCAGCCACCAACTGCAATCTGGCATAGACTTGCAATGGATGGATAAAACCGTCAGGCCGCAAGACGATTTTTACCAATACATGTCGGGCAAATGGCTGGCAACAGCAGAAATTCCAGCTGACCGTGGCCGCTTTGGTTCATTTGACCAGTTGCGTGACCTGTCCGAGCAAAGATCTTATGACATCATCCAAACCCTGGCTGCGAATAAACAGCTTGCTGCAGGATCAAACCAGAAAAAAATTGCAGATCTGTTCAACAGCTTCATGGATGAAGCACGCGCTAATGCACTTGATATCAAACCATTGCAAAGCCAGTTCGCCCGCATCGATGCGCTGACCGACAAGTCAAAACTGCCAGCCTTGATGGCAGAACTCAGCAAACTGGGTGTCAACACACCTGTTGCGACTGGCATTAACCAGGATGCGCGTGACTCCAGCCGCTATGCGGTGTACCTGAGCCAGAATGGCCTGACCATGCCAGACCGTGATTATTATCTGAAGCAGGATGATGCCAAGTTACAGGGCTTCCGCGACGCTTATCTCAAGCACCTGGAAAAAATGTTGGGCATGAGTGGCCAAGCCAAACCTGAACAGGCTGCTGCTGCCATCATGGCGCTGGAAACCGAGATAGCCAAGATACAATGGACCAAGGTAGAAAACCGCAATCCTGTCAAAACCTATAACAAGACAGAGTTGAAGCAACTCGAACAATTACTGCCGGGCTTTGACTGGTCTGCCTATTTCAGCACCATAGGCATGGCAGGCAAAATGGATTATGTCATCGTCCGCCAGCCAGAATTTTTCAGTGGCCTGGCCAAGATCATCACTGCCACATCTCTGGATACCTGGAAAACTTATCTGAAATGGCAAACCCTGAATACCTACGCGCCCTTCCTCAGCCAGCGTTTTGTTGATCAGGATTTTGAATTTTCCAGCAAAACCTTGCGCGGTATCCCGGCCAACCAGGTGCGCTGGAAGCGCGGTGTAGGTCGGGTCGACGAAGCCATGTCAGAAGCACTGGGACAATTGTATGTGGAAAAATACTTCCCGCCAGAAAACAAGGCGCGCATGCAAACCATGGTCAACAACTTGCTACTGGCCTACAAGCAAAGCATAGAAACCCTGAGCTGGATGAGCCCGGAAACCAAGAAAGAGGCACTGACCAAACTGGCGAAGTTCAATCCCAAGATAGGCTACCCTGATCAGTGGCGCGACTATAGCAAACTGGAGATTTCTAAAGATGATCTGGTCGGTAATGTCATACGTGGGCGTGAACATGAGTACCAGCGCCAGTTGGCAAAACTGGGCAAACCCGTCAGCCGTACTGACTGGGGCATGAGTCCGCAAACCGTGAATGCTTATTACAATTCACGCCAGAATGAAATCGTCTTCCCGGCGGCAATCTTGCAGCCACCTTTCTTCAATGCGACGGCCGATGATGCAGTCAATTATGGTGGTATAGGTGCAGTCATAGGGCATGAGATCAGTCACGGCTTTGATGATTCTGGCAGCCAGTCAGATGGTGACGGTAATTTGCGTGACTGGTGGACCAAGGAAGACAAAGCCAATTTTGGCAAGCTGACCGCGGCCATGATAGCCCAGTACAGCGCCTATAGCCCCTTACCTGGTTACAAGGTCAATGGTGCCCTGACCCTGGGTGAGAATATTGCCGACAATTCCGGTCTGTCCATTGCCTACAAGGCCTATCAGATTTCCCTGGGTGGCAAGCCCGCGCCTGTGATTGATGGCTTTACTGGCAGCCAGCGCGTCTTCATGGGGTGGGCGCAAGTCTGGCGTGGCAAGTCACGTGATGGCGAAACCATACTCAGGGTGAATACTGATCCGCATTCGCCATCCATGTTCCGCGGCAACGGTCCCTTGACCAATCTGCCAGAGTTTTACTCTGCCTTTGGTGTCAAGGAAGGTGACAAGATGTATGTAGCGCCAGAAAAACGCATCACTATCTGGTAAGCGCCGATTCTGCATTGAATAAAATAAGGGGGTTGATGAAAGTCCTATCAGCACCCTTATTTTTTGTATCATGCATCCAATAATTCGAGTGAGGAAAAATCGACAGGTTTTGCTGCACGCGCCTCCAGGCAGGCCATTAATTCATTAAACTGCTGCAATGAAGAAGGGCCAAGCAAGGTACAATTTGCAGGTCTGGTCTGGAGTAAGTAAATTAATGCCAGGGCCTGCGCAGGAATATTTGTTTCTGCGCTCAAACGCGCTAAGGATTTCAAGATTATTTGCGTCGATGGCTTATTCAGCACCGCAAGTTTTTGCTCTTTCTCTCTACCAGAGTCTATCCTGCCTCCCGGTTTGCTGGCATCATTTTTCGTATACCACTCACTCAGCAATCCACTCGCCAATGGCCCCCAGGTAATGGTCCCTATGCCCGCGGTTTCTAATAACTGAAATATGGAATTCTGCTGCAGGCAATTCAATAAATTATATTCAAACTGATTCGTCAATGGGATGAGCGCCTGGTTCCCATTTGCATAAGACAAAATAGTTTCCATATCCTCGACCGCATAATTACAGACACCGAAATATTTGATTTTCCCCTGTTGCTGTAAAAGAACCAGGGCTTCCAGCATTTCATGATAGGTAAATTCTTTAGTGGGCGTATGGAGCTGCAATAAATCTATGCTGTCTACGCCCAATTGCGTCAAAGCCAACTCACATTGACGGACGATATTATTTTTTGCGTAACCTCTATGACTAGGTGGATCATCATCATTCGATATGCCGCCCACTTTTGTCGCGATAAAAAACTGGTTTTGCAACTGCAAATTTCTCAAAGCGCCACCAATTATTTGATGGCATTCACCTCTGGCGTAACTAACTGAAGTATCAATGAAAGAGATGCCTTGTTCATGCGCGGACGCGATGATGCTCTCTGATTCAGATGGATTTAGTCGCCAGCCCATCATCATGGTGCCCAGGCCCAGTCTGCTGACAAAAGGCCCGCCCTTACCCAATTGAACTTCATTCATTTTAGGTTTTTCAGATAGTCTCGCGTAATCCCTTCACTATAAGGAGAGGTTTCAAATTCAGCCGTATTATTTTCTCTCATATCCAGGCCATTGTATTTCGTGAAATGAGGGCTGGAATCAATCTCCTCATTTCTCTCGCTTGCATAGTAAAAAGCAGAGAAAACTTTGCGATAAATTCCATCCGGCGTGGTAATTTTTCCTGGTTGTCCATGATAGCTTTTCGAGGTCGTATTAAAAACGACGAGTCTGTTAAACACAGGTTGCACTTCTTTTACTTTATGACTACCGTCTTGTGACCATAACTCCAAGTTGCCACCGTATTCGTCTTTCCAATCTGGCGTCAAATAAAACAGGGCATTGCATCTGCGCCATGCTTGCAATTTTTGATGCCAGTTAAAATCGACATGGACATTCAAGAATCCACCATTGCCAGTCATCATTGCTCCGCCACCCATGAAGTAAGGGTCGGGTATCAGCGATTTCGTTCCCGTCAGGGTTTCAAGAAACAGTAAAAAAGACCGCGAACTGATTGCGGCAGAAAACAACTTGAAATTCTGTGAAAAACTCCTGGTATCTTCCAAAAAATGACGGCTGACATTTTGATGATGATGAAATTTGAAGTTGAGATCTTGCCCATCCAGTTGGGGGTACTCATGGGCCAATTGTTCAGCAACAGAATTCGGTAAAAAATTATCAAAAACGATGTGCGGAAAGGGATCGTTTTTTTTAAATGCCTCTTTGTTGTCAAATGCCAGTTGAGCATAATGCGGATCGTCAAATACGTCCAATATCTGGGACGCAAATTGGCTCGCACTTTGCTCTCTGTTTTTCGTATCCATACACTGCTCCGTTTTACTCATTTATTAAAGGTGTCATCCTGGCTGTGACAAGCACGGATGCATAGCAATAACTACTAGCTCTACTTGCGAATCCCACATGAAAAAAACGCCATTACGGCCTTCCATATCAAATGCCACATGAGCGAAATCAAGCTGGAATTTACCCGCAACCATGACAACAATATGTTTGATAAATTATCATAAAAATTTCGCGTGATTATCAAAATCAGGCGAACTATTGATCATAAACAATAGTCTATAGCACTACCCCACTTGGGCATATACGACATATTAGCAGTGCGTTGTTGTAAGCAGAGGTGGGTACACCCTGATTTTGACATTCAGGAAGGTAACAAGATGTAAGCAAGGCAGGAGTGAAATGCTATTCCTGGACAGTGATGCCATTCAAATTGAGAGCACTCACATCAACTTATGCTGGGTAAAAAATCTTGTTATTTAAGTAAAATCAATACAGCATGATGATATTATTTGCAATGAATATGCATAAAGTGCTAAGGCTTTGCTCATTAAGATTGTTAAACACAGATATTTTTTGAAAACCTGAGCCCAAGCTTATCAGTGTCACAATGACGATGCAGTCAGGCTGTGGCAAAATAGCTGGGATTAAATTCCATCGTTGAAAGTCAAGTTATGAGTTTTGTACGTCGCATCCAACAAGATAAGTATGATGTCTATGATAAAGAGGACGTGCATGCTCGCTTACATTTCTTCAAGAATCTGCAAACTATTACAAATGCCATCCATTCCACCAGTAATATCGAGCAAATCATGCTCGATTTATCACAAAGCATTTGTGAGCTGTTTGATTGCGAACGCCTGACGCTGTACTCGGTCAATTACAGAAAAAATGCCATAGAATCCAAAGTCAAGACTGGTTTGACTTCATTCAAGGACTTCGCCCTGCCGATATCCGAGAAAAGTGTCGCCGGTTTTGTGGCGATGTCCAAGCAAACCGTCAACATCGTCAATGTTTACGATGAGGCAGAACTCAGGAAGTATTCTCCCAAGCTGGAATTCCTGCGCCGGGTTGATCAGCGCACAGGTTTTCGCACCAAGCATATGCTGGTTGGCCCTCTGATCCATGAGCAAAGTAATGAATTGCTGGGCGTGCTACAGCTCATCAATAACCGCAATGACTGTCAGTTCCCGCCTTTGCTGGAAGAAGGCTTTAAATACCTGCGCAATACGCTGGCAGTGGCATTTGCCCAGCGCCTGATGTCGCCACAGGTCATCCATACCAAATTTGACTCATTGATCAAGTCGTCGATACTGTCTATCCCTGAATTGGGCCTGGCGGCACGTGCTGCACGTCGCAAGGGTGTCGATGTAGAAGAAATCCTGATTGATGAGTTTGAAGTCAGCCCGGCAGATATAGGCAATTCTCTGGCAAGCTTCTTTGAATGCGAATACCAACCCTACAAAGCAGAGAGATTGCGCCCGGAAGCACTGAAGAACTTCAAGCGTGCTTATGTCGAAGATCATCACTGGCTCATACTGGAAGAAAGCACCGATACGCTGGTGGTCATGACGACCGACCCTGAACGTGTCATGGCTTCACGTATAGTGCATAGTCTCTTCCCTATCGCCAAAATTCAATATTGCGTGACGACGCAAAAAGAGTTCAGGCAAACCGTGGATCAGTTCTTTGGTGATACAGAAAATACTGCTGCTGCGACTGAACAAAGTGCCCAGGATGCGATTGATACCGTGTCTGCTGCAGAAAAAGCCTTGCTGGCGCAAGTCAGGGAAACCATACAAGAGGCGTTTGCCAAAAGTCACCCGGAGTTCCAGATTGATGTGCGTTCGCGCGAAGACAAAACTGTCAGCCGCATGCATAAGGATGGCTCAGTGCAGCGCATCGCTGGTCAGGTGATCGTCGACTTCCATGTCGATTTCCTGGATACCGGGATGAATACCGCCGCATAAGAAAAAACGCCACTTTGAGGTTTAGTTCATTTGTGGCGTTTTTTTTGAGCTGTTCAGGGAGCAACTTCCGACATTTTTTGCAAGTCTGGTCGCTGTCTGGCGATCAATTGCCAGACTTGCCTGGCTTCGGTAAAGGCCCGCTTGCTTTGCAGCATAGCCGCATACATGACCCACTCTTCCACTGCAGCTGACTCTTGCGGTTTAAGCTCATTCAAGCTTGCGGCTTCTGTCTTGCTGGCCAGCTTGAATTCTGCCTTGGCTATATTGGTCTTGCCATCTTTGGCGGAGACGTAGCTGACTTGCCAGCGGTAAGTAGCACCCTCTTCCAGTTTTACTTTCTCTGGCAATTGCCAGGTATTCTCTTTGATTTTTTCGCTGAAAATAAGCTTCTCATCCATGTCATGGATACTGATGTCAAATTCGGCCGTTTCTGCAGAAATCCAGTTGAATGCCGGGCGGCTGCCCAGCAACAGAGAATTGTTTTCTGGCGTGACGACGAGGATACGTGGTGGCAGCTGGCGCATACGGACAGCACCGGCAATCACATTACTGGTTTCTGCGGCACGTACCAATTTTTCTGCCATCGGCTTGATCACGGCCTTTTGCCCCTGCAAATTGACGACCCCATCTTTTTCTACGATAACAGTAGCGGGCCCTGTCAATTGATATACTGCACGTGTTGCATACAGGGACAGCGAAGCCTTGGCACCTGCTTCGAGAGTGATTTGCATTTTAGGTTGCAGGTAAGCCAGCAATTGCAGTTTTGAACTGGTGCCATTGACTTCCATTTTGCCATTGCCCTGCACATCCAGCACCATGCCCAGGGCCGCATCAGCATGTGCCTGAGCACTTAAAAATGTCAATGCGGCCGTACATATGGCCAACAAACTACGTATCATCATTTTCATATCACTACCTTCCAAAATATTATGACTACAAGGGTTGCCAGCCATAGACAGCAATAGCTGAACGTCCCTTGAGATTTTGATCGCCGAGCGCAATCAACGTCCCTGCTTCTGCCAGATTGGCGTGCACTGTCGCAGAACAAACTATCGGATAACCCACGTCCTTGCACAAACCTTCTATTCTCGCCGCCGTGTTGACAGTATCGCCAATTGCCGTGTATTCATGCCGCTCAGCCGAGCCGACCTGACCAATAACGGCATCCCCCGCATGCAAGCCTACACCTATCTGCAAAGTCTGCTTACCTTCGTCCTGCAATTCTTGATTGAGTATGGCAAGTGCCGAAAGCATTTCACGCGCAGCATTGAAGGCATTTTGAGCGGGATTATCAAGTTGTTGTGGCGCGCCGAAAAAGGCCATCAAACCATCACCAATAAACTTGTCTATGGTACCACCATGATCATGGACGATTTTACTCATGCGTGCAAAATAGCGATTCAAGAGACTCACCACATCGTTTGCCTGTGCATGTTCGCACAGGGTGGTGAAGCCGCGTATATCAGAAAACAAGACACAAACGGGTAAGCGGCGGCTTTGTGAAATCTGGTCTATGCGGCCTTCGACGATTTCCTGCATGACTGCCGGGCTGACACGGCCAGAGAAAGCCTTGCTCAAGCGCTGCTTGTCGATAAAATGCTGCCAGGCTTGCCAGCTACTGCTGCTGCCCAGAGCCAGCAAACCCGTCAAGAAGATTGCCGTCGGCGGTAACCAGACATCATATTGCATGGCAAGGCCACTGGCGACCAGCAAACCCAGCGTCGCCAGGGTGAATACCATTAATTTGATGCGTATGCTGCGCCCCAGCCAAAACAAGGCAAACAAGGCTGACAAGGCGAAAAGGCTGAGATTGCTGGTTTGCTGCAATAAGCGCTGGTTGAGGATGCTGCGCAATAACTGTGCATGGGCCAGCACCCCAGGATTGGGATCATTGGCAGGCAGCCATGCTGCCAGGGATACCGGTAAATCAACCAGATCAGTGGCATCCATGGTTGCGCCCAGCAAGATAACTTTGCCAGCAAAGCGCTGCTGCAACTCTGCTGTTTTGCCTTGCTGCGCCAGCTTCAGGATATCCTGCAAGGGGACATAGGTAAAACGCGCACCCAGACGGTAATTGATAAGGCCGGACCAGTCCTGGCGCACGCCAGCCGCAGCAGCAATCTCGGTTGCCAGGCCACGGCCTATGCGGTCTGGCTGGCAATCAGCGCCAGGAAATCGGCGTATGCGCTGGTCACTATCGCGACAAAATTCAGCAGAAGCAACGGCCTGAAATTGCTCGCCCTGCATTCCCAATACTGCGGCATAGTCCACTTGTATATCGCGATAGTGCGCATGTTTCAAATCCCAGACTTTGGCGACCACGACAGGCAGGCTTTGTATATTTTCCAGCAAGCCTGTGAGCAGGACTTTATGGAAGTCTATAGCGTCTTTACGAGTCGAGATCAGAGCATCAAAGCGTTTTTCTGGCAAGCTCAGATCCATGCCGACTACCTTGGCACCGGCTTGATTCATGGCTTTTAAAAAATTGGCCAGATGCAGATGATTCAGGCTCAGCGGTTCATCTATCTCGTCAAGAAAAGCTTCATCCATGCCAACCACGATGGGGTCTATGCTGATCTTTTGCGGTGTATATTCACGCGAAAGTTTGAATTGCAGATCAAGGATTTTATTATCTATCACCGTCACGACTGGCAGATACGACATGAACGCAGCACAGACCAGCAAGAGCAACAAACCTAGCGCCTGCAGCAAGCGCCGCGTGAAGAATTCTTGCAGGCGTCTGGTTTTATTCATATAGGCTCAATCAAGGTTTCAATAAACCTGTGGCGCTGGGTAATAGGCCACCACGTCCCACAGCACTTAAAGAACTGCCGTTGCCTACCCGGCACAAATCCGTCAGCAAATCCCCCAGGTCATTTGGCTGTGCCGTCAAGCTCAACAGGCTGGCGGAAAAATCGACTTGCGGGCTGCTCAGTCTGACAAGCCCATTCACACCATCCGGTGCAGCAGCCTGTATCAGGTTCTTGCCGCTGCCATCAAATTTTTGTGGCGATCCACCTAACACCAGCTGGTTGCCGCTGGCAATCGTTGCATCTACTTGTATATTCACATTACCACCACTGGCCGCCCTGGCTGCCGTGTTTGCCTGTACAAAACCACTACGCAATACCAGCGCCGGTGCAGTGATACGGATATCACCGCCATTCCCTGCCTGCACACCTGTGACCGAAGTCGTGATTTGCGAGCGGTCAAGCACCAGTGGGCCACTGCCTTTGATCACGATGGCACCACCATTCCCATCCAGTGCACTGGTGTTGATGCTACTGCCCTTTGCCATCAGGCGACTGGCATAGCTGATTTGTATATCACTGGCCGCTACATTGCCACTGGCAGAAGCCGTGATCTGTGCCTGCTGTAATTTGATCTCAGGTGCATCCACCGCTAACAAGGTTTTAGCAGGTAGTTTATCAGTACTGATCTGTGCAGCATTGCTTATCGACAGCAAGCCTTGCTCCATAGTCAGGCTCTCGCTGGCCTTGATATTAATATTGCCGGTATAGCCACTCGATGCAGCGCCAGCTTCGGAACTGATGACGGCATTGCTGGCGATGCTGATCTTTGCCGCGCTAACATACACTTCACCCGCCTTGCCCCTGGCGTAGGCAGAAGATGAGATTTGTGCTGCATTGCTCATTTGTAGTTGATTTGCTGTGACATTCACTGTACCAGCATTGCCCACTGATCTGCTGGTATATTCATCGCCCGCATTGGCACTGCTGAATATACCTGTATTGAGTGCCTTGACATTGCCATCCTCATCCTTGACTGGATTGCTGAGCTTGCCATCGAGTGTGATGCTGGCCGCATTCACTTTCACAGCGCCAGCTGAGCCGGTAGTCGAGCTGATGGTGGCAGTCGATATTTGCCCGCCGTCTTTGAGCAACAAACTGGAGCCCACATTTACATCGACATTACCGGCATTACCCAGCGCCTGCGTACCTGCATCACTATAGATGCCCGTTGCCATGCCCTTGCCATCAATCGTCAGACCGGGAGTGTCAATATTGACGCTGCCAGCATTACCTGAAAAACGGGTGGCAGAAGAAATTCTCGCGCCACTTTGCATTTGTAAAGCAAGATTGGCTTTGACTGCAACATTGCCTGCATTACCCGTACCCACGGTCTCTGCCAGGATGCCACTGCGCTCACCATCCATGGCCAGGGTATTGGCAACGACGCTGATAGCGCCGCTATTACCGCGCGTATAAGTCGTGGATGAGATGCGGCCACCATCTATCGTGGATAATTTGTCGGCGATGCTGACATCAATATCCCCACCGTTGCCACCACGAAAATTGGCAGAAGTACGAAAATCACCAGCGTCGCTGTAAATACCGGCTTCCAGGCCCTTGCCGTCTATAGTGAGACTATTACCGACGAACTTGATCTTGCCAGCCTGGCCCGTACCGAATGCCGAGGTAGCGATGCCACCTTCAGAAAAAATATTGCTGGCACCGCTGACAGTCACATTGAGGTTGCCAGCATTGCCTGAGCTACTGGCTATGCTGTTGATACCGGTAGAAACTGCATTGCCATCAATCAGTAACTCTGCCGCATTGATTTTTACATCTGCGCCCTGCCCTGCTGCATAAGTAGCGGTCGATATTTGCGCACTATTCAAGATACTTAATTTACCCCTGGCATTGACTTCGATATTGCCTGCATTGCCAGTGCCGTTATTGGTGGTACTCAGCAGGCCGGTAGAAGGGCCATTCGCATCAGCACCATCCAGTAGAATTTCATTGGCACTGACACGCACATTACCGCCATTTCCCGAGGTATAAGTCGATGATGACATGAGGGCACCGTTCAAGACCGTCAGCTTTCCAGCCACATTGATATCCAGATTACCTGCATTACCTGTCGCCTCATTGGCCTGGCTATAGATACCGCTGACACTGCCCTGTCCATCCATGATGACAGCACCTGCATCCAGCTTGATGGAACCAGCATTGCCAGCACTGTAAGTAGAAGTGGAAATGCGGCCACCATTTTGTATGCTGAGCTGCTGACTGGCAGCGATCAAAATATCGCCGGATTTGGCATTACCCTCTTTGGCATTGCTGAAAATACCCGTATCCTGGCGGCTATCCTGTTTATCGATCAAGATCTGCCCTGCCTGCACCCGCACTTGATTACCATCGACATTGCCAGTGACAGAAGTATTGATACTACCGCCGTTGAGTATGTTCAAGCTGCCATCTGCTTTAGGCAAATCACCATTGAAACCAACTTCGAGTTTGTTCTTGCCAGTGGCGATCAGGCGCACTGCTGCACCAGGCGCAAGCACTGTGGCATCATTGATAGCGATATCACCTGCGGCCAGCGTCAATGCCTGCTGAGCACGCAGGCTCAGGTTTGCACCGTCCCTGAATTCCAGCGAGGCTGAATTATTTCCTAAAAAACCGAAAGCTTCAGGAGCTGCCGCGGACAAGGTGCTGGCCTTTGTGGTATCCACATAAAAATTACCATCGGCGAATTTCACATAATCTGCTGTGCTGATATGCAAACCCGCAGGTACGTCAACAGCTGCACCCGCCCCAAAAATCACGCCAGCAGGATTGATGAAATAAAAATGCGGCTGGCTCCCGGGTGCGGCGCTTAGCTTCAACAAGCCATTGATAGTCGATGCGCTGCCGCCAGTGACGCGGGCAATCACATTTTGCAAGGCCGTAGTCGTTGTAAAATTTGCCGACTCGCCACTCTCTATGCTGAAGTTCTTGAAACTATGGAATAAATTGCCGCCTTTGGTCGTGCCCAGGCTTTGCGGGATCACAAAATTACCACTCAGATTTTGCACGGCGCCGACTGTGCCATCGGTACTGGCACCAGCCCAGGCGAGTGCAGACATGTTTCCCAATGCCAGCAAAACACTTATTCTGAGCAAGCTCATGGAATGTAAATGAACCTTGCTCATAACCAGCTCCCTACCATGATGAACGGTGCCCAATAAAAAGGATGATTGAAGTTACTATTTTTCATCAAGGTCAACTGGGCTTTTTGCAATGCCTGCGCCTTGCTGGTCGCTGGCTCTGCCAGATTACGATAAAACTGTCCCATCAACAAGGTAGCAGCATCGTCGGAAACCGGCCAGAGTGAACCCAGGGCACTCTTGGCCCTGGCTTTCAAGGCAGCACCACTCAAGCCCAGCGGTGCCCTGTCATCGCCTTCCGCAGTTTCACATGCAGACAGGGTCAACAATTCCAGTTCCTGGCTTTTCATGCTGCCAGCCCTTAAAAATAGCTGAAGATTATCCATGGTAATCACATCATCATGGGCCATCACAAAAGTCGTATCTGCCGTGCCACCAAAGACCCCGTGTGAAGCAATATGCACAATCTGATAATCCCCGGTTTTAACTTTTTGACTAAATGCTGCCACAGTAAAACCGGCATTCAACAAGGTCTGGCTGCTGGTGAGTTTTTCCAGTGTATGGATTTCTTCATTAACGCCAGCCAGTGCCAGCATTTGCTGTAATTGCTGATGTTGTTCCGGCTTACTGATGGAGAGCTCGCTCAGTTTGCCACTCATGCTGCTGTCTGCAGTTTTGGGGATATTACGCAAGCTTCGGGTCAGCACGGCTCTGGCGACTTGTCGCCCATTCATGCTGGACGCCTGCTGGTTGGCATTCAATAATTGCTCGACCATGGCGTTCGGCAATTTATCCACCACCGTTCCTGGTTCGCTCATACCCGCCAGCAGAGTCTTGAAAGCGGCATCATGATGGGCGCGGGCATTGGTATTGGTCAGGCTCAATGCCGGTACTACAGCGATGGCATATTTTTCTATGGCAAAGCGCTGGCCATCATGCAAGGCAGCGAAAGGCAATAAGCGCAAAACACCGTCAGGAACAATCACCAGGGTATGTATGCCTTGCTGCGTCAATTCAGCATCGACCGGTGTCAACAGGGCTTGATACAGGCGTTTCGCCTGAGACTGGAAGGAGAGATTGTCTTTCAGGGTATTGCCAAAATCAATGACATCCGCCCGCAACTTTGTGGCGGACATGGGCAAGCTTTGGCGATACATGCCTGAGCTGGTTTCCAGCAAGAGTTCCAAACGGTCTGGCAAGATAATCGGATACAGTATCGCGGTATCACTGGCAAGCTGCGTGCTTTTACGATTTGCCCTGGCGGTTTCGACCGCGCAACGATCGCCCAGATAATCTTGCAATTCAGTTTGCTTGAGCAATTCCAGGACATCGCGGGCACGGCGCAATTGCGCATTTTTTTGTACGCCTTCAAGTTGCACTGAAGTCTGCAAGAGCAAATCTGCCAATCCCAGGTAAACTGGTTCCAGGGTTTCACGGAAAGACGAGCGACCATCCTGGTATTCCACCGGTATGTCGACGCGTATGGTTTCTATATGCTCCAGTGCTCTTTGGTAAGCAGCAATTGCCCCGACATTATTGGCTTGTGCCCGCAAAATGCGTGCATGGCGCCATTCTATATTGATCAGTAAATCATGCGCTTCTACGCCTTGTGCCGCCAACAGGGCCTGATCGGTCAGTGACAGGACATCATCAAAGCGGCCAGCATCTTCATACATTTGCGCGAGTTGATCCAATGCCTCCAACTGTAATCGTGCCTGCCCTGGTGCCAGGCTCAAGACACGTGCATGCTCAAATGCCTGGAAAGCCAGGGCTAGCCCTGCTTTGCCCAATGACCTGGCTTGCACGCCGAGATTGAGGCTATAGCGCGCCGCTTGCGGCGCATCTTTCAGTTGCAGCAAACGCTGCCACAATGCTTGCAGATTTTTCACTTGCTCAGCGGGGGGCATTTTTTTGGCTGTGAGCTTGTGCCGGTTGAGGCCAGCACTGATGGCAATTGACGCGTTGTCACCAGCCAGTTTTAATGCCGCATCGTAATAATAAGCCGCCTGCTCTGCATGCCCCTGTTGCTGTTGCCAGTTACCAAAATCGATGGCGTAGCCAGCTTTATCCAGCTTATCGTCTGCTTTATCAAAGGCAAAGCTTAAATATGTTTCCGCCTTGGCTGCCTGATGCATTTGCATATAGCTCTGTGCCAGTGCTGAAGCAGCTTTGACTTTATCGCCATTTTTTTCTGCTTTGGCATAAGATGTCTGCAACAGACTCAAAGCCTGGTTGTAGTTGCCACTGGCACAATCACGCAAACCCTGATCCAGCATACTCTCGCTGGCAAAAGTGCTAGAACTGAAGCAGCAAACCAGCAGCAGTTTCAATGTCAGTATGCGCATACCTGATGACGCAAATTTCTTAGTCATGGCTCGCATTCTCAAAATAAATGGTAAGTCAATTGGAAGTGCAGGCCGTGGTCTTGCAAATTGCCACTGCTTTGTCCCGGCAGGCTGACGAGTTTCTTTGCCAGGAAAATATCTGCACTCCAATTTTGTCTACGCCAGTTCAAGCCTGCGCCCAATGAGGCTAATCGCTGGGCAGATTCATCTTTATTGCTGGCGCTGGCCATATCGGTAAAGGCAATGAGTTTGAACTGTTGTCCGGCATCTTGCCAGACAGGTAAGGGGTAATGATATTCAAAATTGAGCAAGCAGGCACGATCACGTACTACGGCATTTTCCCGGTAGCCGCGCACAGTGGCTACCCCGCCGAGAGAAAAGCGCTCCAGCGGTAACAAACGATCCGGCGTCAGTTGCGCCGAGGCGCGCAGGACTATTTGCTGGCCTGCTGATTCCAGATTCCTGACATATTGCAGTTGTCCGGTCCAGATACGATAATGTTGCGCTGGCACTTGGGTGTCGCTTGCATTACCGTCTATGTTATTGCGACCAAAGGCAAATACGCTGCGCATGGCCAGGGCCTGGGTTTCCCAGCGTTCTGTCCACTCCTGAGAGAAGCGCATCACCCTGGTTTTTGAATAACCATCTGGCTCACCAGGGGTAAATGAAAATGCCTCACCCAACAAACTGGTCTGGCTATCGCGCTGGCTATAACTCAGGCCCAGCTCGATTTTTCTTTGCAGGCGATAGACCAGCGCCTGGCTGATGCCCAGTTCATAGCCCGAACTGCGACTTTTGATATCCACCGCAGCCAGGGACTCACCAACCACAGAAGAACTGCCCTGGTCCACACCGAGTTTGATACTGGTGCCCAGGCTATTGACTGGCATGGTCCAGCCCAGATGCACAGGGTCAGCCCCTTCACTATGGGCCAGGCTGGCTTCCAGATAATCGCCATAGCCACTCAAATTGCGCACCCAGCCGCTAACACCCAACACTTCCGAGCCTATCGAAGGTGCGCGGTAATTATTGGCATACAAGTTCAAGCCATATGCTTTGGTCCTTACCACATCAATATCCAGTACGGCCATGCCCGGCTGATCCCCAGGAATAATGCGACTATTGATTTTTTCAAATAAAGGGTCGGTCAATAAAAGTTGAAAGCGCTGTTGCAAGACCGGCATATTGAAAGCTTCGCCTTCAGCGACCAGACGTTGTTGCAGGTAGGCCGGTCGCAAATTAGCTTCGCCCCTGATTCTGACTTCTGTGATGCGCCCTTCTATCAGGCGGATAGGTACTATGCCCGCTGGAAAAGGCTCTGCCCCTTCAGTCACTTGCAGCACTGCGCCAGAATTCAGGTAACCACGCTCTACATACACGCGTGTGATACGGGTACGTAACTCTTCCAGTTCGGCGTAAGTGACAGGTTTGCCAAGATATACTTTTGTCATCTCTTGCAATTCTGCATTGCTGAGTACAGCATTGCCGCTAAATTGAAATTCCCTGACCATGACATCCCTGCTCTTTGCCTGCACCGCGGGCAAATTAAAGACAGGTAAATCAGATGCCAGCAAGGATCCGGGTGCCAGCCAGGTCAATGCCAGGCAAGCAGCCATCAGTCTGGGCCGCGAGACCATACAATTCCTTGCATGATGAGGAGCTGGCATGGTCGGAAGAATCATAGACATGAATTGGGTGAGTAAATAGACGAAGCAAGCGGGTTGAGAAGCAAACTGACAACACTGACCCGGCATGATAAGTCCATTGCCCCTCCATTACAACGATACCAAGGTATGGCTTACATTTGGACACATCTGAAACAGTGGTCTCTAGCTTTACCGTCAAGCCGGGTTCACTCTACAAAAATTGTCATGGTGAAATTCCCATGTCAGCACAGCTTAGTACAGGAAATTGTACCGGTACAGCCACACCGCACTCATCTAAGATAATGCCAACAACAAGGAGCCTAAATGCAAACACCCGGCACACGCCCCATGCAAAAATATCAAGCCAGTTGCCACTGCGGTGCAATACGCTTTGAAATAGAAACAGATTTTCCTGAGCTGACGATGTGCGACTGCTCGATATGCCGTCGTAAGAATGCTTTGATGGTCAAGGTGCATGAAAGTCAATTCAAATTATTGGCAGGAGCAGAGTCCTTGAGTGAATATCAATTCAATAGCCACACGGCCCATCATTATTTTTGCAAGACCTGTGGGATTTATCCGTTTCATCGCAAGCGTGTCACACCGGATAATTTTGGCATCAATGTGTATTGCCTGGAAAATTTTGATCCGGCTGGTATCCCGGTACGCCAGACGAAGGGTTCAACAATGACGACCGTACTCAAGGCTGAATAGGCAAGAACTAAGCCTCGCTTTTCCAATTAATCACATTCATTACCAATAATGCAAACTCAAACCCTGCTGGCCTTTACCGCAATCGCCGGACTCTCCATACTCAGCCCTGGTCCTGCCATATTACTGTCCCTGAAGAATGGTGCAAGCTATGGCGTGCGTTCTGTCATGTGGTCAGCCTTGGGTAATATCAGCGGTGTATTTTTTCTGTCAAGCGCGGCTTTTCTGGGTTTGGGAGCATTGCTGAATTCTTCAGCAATGCTGTTTGCTGCCGTCAAGATAATAGGTGCACTGTATTTGTTTTATATAGGTGCAAAGCAGTTGTTTGGCAAGAATAATGCACTGCTGGCACAAGGGATGAGCACTGGAGAAAATGAACAACCCGCCAAAAAGAAATTGTTTGCCGAAGCTTTCCTGACGGCAGCCACTAATCCCAAGGCCTTAATGTTTTTTACTGCCCTGTTCCCTCACTTCATCAATACCAGTGAAGCACTGGCACCACAGTTTTTTGCTCTGATGGCTATCTTCATGAGCCTGGCATACCTGACGCATCTGATGTATGCGCAACTGGCTGCGCGTGCCATGCATCTATTGGTCAAGCCACATTTTGTGAAATGGGTAAACCGTGTAGTTGGTACAGTCTTTATTTCATTTGGGGCGATGCTCCTGAGCTTGCGTCGGCAAACAGCCTGATCGTTTTTTTCAGATCAATAAATTTTTCTCCATGAAGACGCTCAAAGGATCTTCATGGTAATCGCCAAAAACGGCTCTCTCTGCATAACCGAGGCGGAAGTATAAGCCCAGCGCCTCGGGCTGCCTGATTCCGGTTTCCAATCTGGCCACACGGATATCCTGCCCCAGCAAATAATCTTACAGTGCGCGCATGATGTGCTTGGCTAAACCTCTGCCACGGAATTCATCCGGCACAAACACGCGCTTGATTTCACCATAACTTAGCTGTTCATCGTCATCAAACAAGATTTTGACTGCACCGCAAGCTGCCAAGTCTTCGTCGATATAGCATCCAAGAAAAATCACATTGTCTTGCGCTAAGGCGCTGACACTTTCCAGATGATTGCTCTCTGCCGGATATAAGTCATTCATATAAGTATCTGACATGGAGATCAGCTTCCCCGCGGCTTCAGAGGCTGGATCTATTCTTTCTATCTTCATATTAGTGGACTTTTTCCTGCATATTGAAGCTGATCATTTTCTTGAGCTCAGGTACGCAAGAACCACAATTCGTACCGCATTTGAGCTTGCTTTGCAAACCAGTCAGGATATCGGCTGGCAGACCATCCATATCGCCAAGCGTCTTATTAATTTCGGTATCAGTCACATTCAGGCAACTACAAACCACTTTGCCACGTGCGGCAAAACCCTGTGGTGCTGTGGTGCTGGGCATGAGCAGGAGACGCCCCAGCCTGGCGACTGGTTCCTGTGCCTGCAGAAAATCCTTGAGCCAGCTTTCTGCAGACACGTCTCCCGCCAGCGCGACGGCAGCCAGACCACCTTCTTTTACCAGGATATGGCGCGAAACACTGCGGCGCTTGTCGTCATAGCGCAAGACATCCACACCCTCAACACCAAAAATCTTTTCGATTTTTTCCAGTACTTCATTTGCTACCGCTTCTTCATTGGCTGCGCGAAAAATCACCCCCACCTTGTCGCGACCAAATGGCGTGCAGGATGCATAGGCAAACTCGCGCATATATGGGCGCAAGGCAGCCTGGATACTATAAGCATCGTCACTATCCAGCCAGGCAAACACGACGAAACGCCAGGGCAATTCTGCTTTCAGAATCTTAACGGCAGCGGCTTTCAACTCTGGTTGCTTGGAAATGGGATCGATTGCTGGTGAAGTCAGGGCATTCACACCATAGCTGGCATTCTGTGCATGACCGCGGCCAGACACATATTCCTCACCCCAGTGCATGGCGATGAAAACCTGGCCCGCACGCTGCTCATCACTTTCGACTACCGGCAAAATGACAGTGCCGCGACGGCTGCTAACATGCACCAAATCTCCCGCTTTCAGGAAGCGTCTTTGCATATCTGTGGCTTCCATGCAGATACCCGGTTCGGCCACGTGGGCAAACAGTTGCGCCACCGTGCCGCTACGGCTCATGCCGTGCCATTGATCACGCAGGCGACCTGTATTCAAAGAGAATGGATAACGCGCATCAACTGCGTCTTTGACAGGCTGATACACGGTATTGATAAAGCGCGCACGGCCATTGGCAGTAGGAAAAATACCATCTTCATACAAACGCTGCTTGCCCGTACTGGCACCAGTCGGATAAGGCCATTGCTGTGGCCCCTGCTGCTCAAGTATGGCGTAAGACAAACCGGTGATATCGAGGTCACGGCCACGGGTGCTGTCGCGGTGTTCGTTCCAGACTTGTTCGTCGCTGTCGTACTTGAAGTTTGCTGGCGATTTACCCAGCAAAGGGGCCAGTACCTGAGCAAACTGGCTGGCGATTTGCCAATCGTGTCTGGCTTCACCAGGTGCAGGTATGACGGCGCGTACACGTGATATGCGGCGTTCTGAATTGGTGACGGTGCCTGTCTTCTCGGCCCAGGTGCTGGCTGGCAACAGTATGTCGGCATACGGCACGGTAGCCGTGCTTGCATAGGCTTCCTGCACGATCACCAGCTCGGCTTTTTGCAAAGCTTCGCGTATCAGGTTTTGCTCAGGCATGGATTGCGCCGGATTGGTACAAACTATCCAGATGATCCTGATCTCACCCTGTCTGACTGCTTCAAACATTTCCACTGCAGTTTTGCCCGGCGTCGCGGGTACATCATATACACCCCAGTACGCGGCTATCTCCGCGCGGTGTTCAGCATTGGCAAGGTCACGGTGACCCGACATCAGATTAGCCATGCCACCGACTTCACGCCCGCCCATGGCGTTTGGCTGTCCAGTCAGGGAAAACGGCCCTGCGCCCGGCTTACCAATTTGATGCGTAGCCAGATGCAGATTGATGAGAGCAGCATTTTTTGCAGTACCAACAGATGATTGATTGAGTCCCTGGCAATACAGCGACAGGCTGGCTTTGGCTTGCCCAAACCAGCGCGCTGCCTGCACCAGGTCCGCCTCCTTGATGCCACAGGTCTTGGCGACAGCTGCTGGCGTGTAATCACGCACGGTTTGCTTGAGCTCGGCAAAGCCCTCTGTATGTTCCTGGATATAGGCCAGATCGATCAAGTCTTCCCACAGACACAGATGCAGCATGCCGTTGAACAAGGCCACATCGGTGCCCGGCAAAATAGGCAGGAATAAATCTGCTTCACGCGCCGTATCGGTGCGGCGTGGATCAGCGACGATCACTTTCAGCGCAGGATTTTTCTCCCTGGCTTGTTCAATACGGCGGTATAAGATCGGATGCGCATAGGCCGTGTTGGAGCCGACGATGAAGATGACTTCTGCCAGGTCTATGTCTTCATAACATGTGGGCGGTGCATCCGCACCCAGAGTCTGCTTGTAACCGGCAACCGCGCTGGACATGCACAAACGCGAATTGCTATCGATATTATTGGTGCCGACCAAACCTTTGGCGAGTTTATTGAAAACGTAATAGTCTTCAGTCAGCAATTGACCAGAAATATAAAAGGCCACACTGTCCGGGCCATGGGTCTTGATGGTGTCAGCAAACTTGTCCGCCATGCTGGCAATGACGGTATCCCAGTCACTGCGCTGACGCAGCTCTTCACGCATTAGCGGATCACGTATTTCGGGATACAGTGCCCTGACCTGTTGTTGTAGCCTGATATCCGCTGACAAATGCAGGGTACTGCCTTTGCTGCACAAACGACCAAAATTGGCTGGGTGCTCAGTGTCACCACGCACACCCAGTACTTGCTCGCCATCGCTTTCTATGACTACACCGCAACCGACGCCACAGTAACAACAGGTAGATTTGGTTTCAGTCATACATGCCTTTAAAAGCCCGCAACATAGTAATCATTTGTGAGCTTGTGCATTTTCTCATGCCTCTACTGCATGTGCCGACAATTCATTGGCATCAAGATAGACCTGACCTGCTTCCACTTTCAAACTGAATTTTTGTGTACAACCCACGTCCGGTGCAATCGCACAGCCCGTGGGTAAATCTATATTCCAGTTATGCAAGGGACAGGCTACCTTTTCGCCAAAGACGATGCCTTGCGATAAGGGGCCGCCTTTGTGCGGACATTTGTCCAGCAGGGCAAATATCTTGTTTTCGCTATTCCTGAAGATAGCCACATCCGGTTTGCTGTCACGGGCGACTACACGGGCGCCCAATACAGGTATGTCGTCAACGCGACAAATAACTTGCCATTCCTGATTCATGTTTTTTCCTTTCAATTAGGCTGGCAAGCGCTCAAACTGTCGTGTATCGACCTGGGCTTTTTCTGGTTCATGCCATGGATCAGATTCACCTTCCAGTGCAAACAGCAGATGTTGATACAGGTCTTTGCGACGGCCATGGTCTTCCAGAATAATTTTCTTTACATAGTCGAGGCCAACGCGGGCCAGGTAATGGACGGTACGTTCCAGATACCAGCCTTCCTCCCGATATAACTGCAAGAAGGCGCCGGTATATTCCATGACTTCTTCATGGGTTTTGAGTTTGACGAGGAATTGCGCGACTTCGGTTTTGATACCGCCATTGCCACCGACATAAATTTCCCAACCTGAATCAACACCGATGACACCAACGTCCTTGATACCGGCCTCGGCACAATTACGTGGGCAACCAGATACCGCCAGCTTGACCTTGTGTGGCGCATACATGCGTGCCAGTTCACGTTCCAGTTGTTGTCCCATGAGAGTGGAATTTTGCGTACCGAAACGGCACCATTCACTGCCCACGCAAGTTTTCACGGTACGCAAACCCTTGGCGTAGGCAAGGCCAGATGGCATACCCAGGTCTTGCCAGACGGCGCGCAAGTCTTCTTTCTTCACACCCAGCAAATCGATGCGCTGACCGCCGGTAACCTTAACTGTCGGTATCTTGAACTTATCGACAACGTCAGCAATCCTGCGCAATTCGCTGGCATTGGTTTCACCGCCCCACATACGCGGTATGACGGAGTAAGTACCATCCTTCTGGATATTTGCGTGTGAACGCTCGTTGATGAAACGCGATTGCGGATCATCCCTGGCTTCACGCGGCCAGGTAGAAATCAGGTAATAGTTGATGGCTGGCCGGCAACTGGAGCAACCATTAGGCGTACGCCATTCCATGAATTCCTGCACGCCAGCTACTGTCAGCAATTTGTTGACCTTGATCGCATCACGCACTTGCTGATGACTGTGATCAGTACAAGCGCACATGGGTTTGACTTTAGACGCAGTCGAATAATCACCACCCGCCGTGAACATGATGATCTGTTCTACCAGCCCGGTACAGGAGCCGCAAGATGCCGATGCCTTGGTATGCTTGCGCACATCGTCGAGTGTGAACAAGCCTTTTTCCTTGATGGCCTTGACGATGGTGCCCTTGCAGACACCGTTACAGCCGCAGACCTCGGCCTCATCCGGCATGGCAGCAGCCTTGGTGTGTCCTTCATGACCAACATCGCCAGTATTCGATTCCCCAAACATCAATGAGTCACGAATCTCGGCAATATTCTTACCTTCACGCAGCAGTTTGAAATACCAGCTGCCATCGACAGTATCGCCATAAAGGCAAGCACCAATCAGCTTGTCATCCTTCACCACGAGCTTCTTGTAAACACCACCTATGGGGTCGGACAAAATGATTTCTTCAGTATCCTTACCCCCCATGAATTCACCTGCAGAAAACAGATCTATGCCCGTCACTTTCAGTTTGGTGGAGGTGACTGAACCCTGGTAACGACCTATGCCAAAATTCGCTAGATGATTGGCACAGACCTTGGCCATTTCAAACAGAGGTGCGACCAGGCCATATACAGTGCCACGATGATTGACGCATTCGCCAACGGAATAAATACGTGGGTCATAAGTCTGCATGGTGTCATTGACGATGATGCCGCGATTGCAGTACAGACCAGCAGATTCTGCCAGCGCAGTATTAGGGCGTATGCCAACTGCCATGACGATCAGTTGCGCAGGGATTTCCAGGCCATCGGTAAAGCGTATGGCTTTCACATGACCAGCATCATCACCAATGATGGCTTCGGTATTCTTTTCCAGCAGGAAGTTCAGGCCGCGGTCTTCTAGGGATTTTTGCAACATCTTGCCAGCAACGGGATCAAGCTGACGCTCCATCAACCAGCCTGGCAAATGCACCACAGAGACACTCATGCCACGCATTTTCAAGCCATTTGCCGCTTCCAGACCCAGCAGGCCACCGCCAATGACGACAGCGTGAGTATGCTTTTCTGCCGCCTCTATCATTGTATTGGTGTCGTAGATATCGCGATAGGCTATTACGCCTTTCAGATCTTTGCCCGGTACAGGCAGCATGAAGGGCGTAGAACCCGTCGCCAGCAATAGACGGTCATATTCAGTTTGCGTGCCATCTTCGGCAATCACGACGCGCTTGTGGCGATCTATTTTGGTTATTTTTTTTCCGAGATGCAGGGTAATATTATTTTCTTCATACCAATCCACATCATTGAGCATGATGTCCTTGATGGTTTGCTCGCCAGCCAGTACGGGTGATAGCAGGATGCGGTTGTAATTGGCATAAGGTTCTGCACCAAATACGGTAATGTCATACAGGTCGGGGGCGATCTTGATTAATTCTTCCAGGGTACGCACACCTGCCATACCATTCCCTACCATCACTAGCTTAAGTTTCTTCATGGCTGCTCCTTTGCTTGTCTCCTCACACACTAAGCAAGAGCAATGCCAGTTCATTACCCCCAGAGAGAAGACCAGCCTGTTTTTATAAGCCCGCACCAATTTGACTGCACATTAATATGGTTTTCACCAAGAAAAACGGAGGATTCCTCTGCTGGCAGCAAGAGCAATGCCACTTATTGAAGCATGCGCCCAAAATCCTCATGGCACTCATAAAAAAAACAGTCATTCTGGTGCATTGCACCATTTAATTCAGGGTGCGCACAGTTTTTGCGCAGAAAGTTTTGTTTTCAATCAAGAAATATGCGAATCACCTGCACATTTTGATGGCACGTCCCTTGCAAGTGGCATGCATGTTCACTATTGGAGCGATCATGCAAAAAACTTCCTTCTGGAAAGCCGGGCACACGCCCACCTTATTGGCATCCTTCTTTTATTTCGACCTGAGTTTCATGGTCTGGGTATTGCTGGGGCCACTCGCCATCCAGATTTCCAAGGACCTAGGCCTGACTGCAGCACAAAAAGGCCTGGTCGTCGCCACCCCCTTATTGGCTGGTGCCTTGCTACGCATCGTCATGGGCGTGCTGGTCGATCATTTAAAACCCAAGAAAGCAGGATTGATAGGCCAGATCGTCGTGCTGATAGGCTTGTGCTGGGCATGGCTGGGTAATTTGCACACTTATGAACAACTGCTGTTCCTCGGCGTGATCCTGGGTGTCGCAGGTTCTGCCTTTGCCGTGGCATTGCCGCTGGCATCGCGCTGGTATCCGCCTGAGCATCAGGGCACTGCTTTAGGGATTGCGGGTGCAGGCAATTCCGGCACCGCCTTTGCGGCCCTGTTTGCGCCAGCGCTGGCAATTGCCTTTGGCTGGCAAAACGTGTTTGGCCTGGCGCTGATACCATTATTGATTGCCTTGGCGGTTTACCTGATTTTCGCCAAGGATGCACCGGGTGATACACCAAGCAAATCATTGACTGAATACCTGGCTGTGCTGAAAGACAAGGACGCCTGGTGGTTCATGTTCTTTTACAGTGTCACTTTTGGAGGTTTCTCTGGCCTGGCCTCTTCCCTGACCATTTATTTCAATACCCAGTATGGTTTAACGCCCGTCACGGCAGGTTATTTCACTGCCGCCTGCGTTTTTGCCGGGTCGCTGGTGCGTCCTATGGGTGGTCGTATTGCTGACCGCATAGGTGGGATCAAAACCCTGTCTGTCATGTACACCATCGCTTCTGCCTTCCTGTTCATTGCAGCTACAGGTTTGCAATCAGCAAGCACCGCTGTATGTGTCTTTGTGGTTGCCATGCTGGCTCTGGGTACGGGCAATGGTGCGGTATTCCAACTGGTGCCGCAGCGTTTCCGTAAGGAGATGGGTGTCATGACTGGCCTGGTAGGCATGGCTGGCGGCATAGGCGGTTTTTATCTGGCTGCCAGCATGGGTTATTCACGCCAGCTCACCGGCAGTTATCAAATAGGCTTGTCGATTTTCGCCAGCCTCGCCATCATCGCCTTGCTGGGTTTATCATTGGTCAAGAAACGCTGGCGCACGACCTGGGGCTCTGCCGCCATGACTACAGCAAAAATTTAATCCATCGCATATGCCATTGACAGTCAGCACAGGACATCACAGCGTAGCCGGTTTACGCCCACGTAATGAAGACTTTGTCGGCATGGTCACGCCAGGCGAACCCGAGCTATCCTGCAAGGGCATGGTGTTGGCCGTGGCTGACGGCGTCTCTGGCAATGAAGGCGGGCGTGAAGCGGCTGAATATGTAGTACGTGGCCTGCTGACCGATTACTATGCCACGCCTGACACCTGGGAAGTAACGACTGCACTCGACAAGGTGCTGGTCGCCATGAATAGCTGGGTGCAGCAACAGGGATCGGTACGCCGCGAACTGGCAGGCATGGCCACCACCATGACCTCACTGGTCTTGCGCGGACGCATGTATTACAGCGCCCATGTGGGCGATACCCGCTGCTACCTGTTGCGTGACGGTGCGTTGCAAAAACTGACCCAGGACCATGTCTGGGACAGACCAGAGATGCAACATGTGCTGACCCGCGCCATAGGCCTGGACAATCACCTCGTCATCGATCATGGTATGGGTGAGCTGCGTGTCAATGATGTCTTTTTACTGGCTTGTGATGGCATCTGGGCCAGCCTCACCGAATATGATCTGACAGATTTTTTGAAGCAGGTCAGCGCAGGCAAGCTGAGCAGTGAGGCGTCCTGCGAAGCGCTATGTGCAGCCGCACTGAAAGCGGGGTCGCAAGACAACTGCAGTGCCGTGATAGCACGCATAGACAGCTTGCCAGAAGGCGAATTGCGCGATGCCATCAGCGAGCTGCACGCCCAGCCTGTACCACCACGCATGAAGCCCGGCCAGACCCTTGATGGCTATGCGATAGAAGAAGTCATGCATACCTCGCTGACGACGATACTGTATCGCGTTAGCGATACCACTCATCACCAGCAACTGGTGTTAAAAACCCTGCATCCCGACAAGGCCAATGATGCACCGGAGCGCTCAGCCTTTGCGCATGAAGCATGGCTGGCCAAGCGCGTGGTAGCGCGCTTCTTTCCCCAGGTAATCACGCCCGATCAAAGAAACTACCTGTACTATCTCTCAACCTGGCATGCGGGTGCATCCCTGCAACAAAGGCTGGAAGCCGGGCAACATTTCACCATACCAGAAGCAGTCGCTTATGGTGGCAAGCTGGTACGCGCCATCGGTGCGCTGCACAGGCGCAGCATCCTGCACAGGGATATCAAGCCCGCCAATGTCCATCTGGGGGACGATGATGAAATCCGCATTCTTGACCTTGGTGTCGCGCAATCCGGCTTTGACAGCCAGGATGGCCAGGGCAATGCCAGCCACAGCATGGCGGGTACACCCTCATTTCTGGCGCCTGAGCAATTTCAGGGCGCAGCTCCATCCCGCGCCACTGATCTGTATGCCACTGGCGTCACACTTTACTATTTGCTGACGCGTCACTATCCGTACGGCGAAGTCGAGCCTTTTCAGCGCCCCAGGTTTGCTGAGCCTGCGTCGCCGGGACGTTACCGCCCCGACTTGCCACACTGGCTGGAAAATGTCTTGCTCAAAGCCGTGGCACGCGACGATGCTGAACGTTTTGAAACCGCTGAAGAATTTTTACTGGCACTGGAACGCGGTGCCGCCCATCCCCTGCCCTCCCCACAAGCCAAACCCCTGGCACAACGCGACCCGCTGGCCACCTGGCGCATGCTGGCAGTATTGTCCCTGGTTGCCAATGTGCTCATGTTATATCTATTGATTGCACGTTAATTTTTACTGCCGCAAGCATGAATTCATCCCCATCTGCCCCTGATTGATCCCAGTACGCTGGGATTTCATGCAATCCCATGACATAGTCAGGATTGCGCAAAAGCACCGGTCTTACTCTTATTGCCTGGCCACAAGCTAAAATAGGCATTTGCCACCCATATCATCCTATTCAAGCAATGAGTTTCAGATAAATGTCACGGATGACTACGCATTATTTTCGGCTCACTTCATGATGTCTGTAAACAGAATGAGAAATCTTCCCAGTGTGAAGTGTTTCCTCTCCATCCTGATGACATGGTTTCTCGTCATATTATTCTTCAGCCTGGCCCAATATACGGACTTTTCCAAGATTATGCCCACGTCGTTTTTTGAAGCGCTGTGGATGACGACTATCTATTTCTTTCCTTACATTCCTTTAAGTTTTATTCTGGCAATAACGTTTAAACGTTTGCCAGCCCATTATTTGAATGCCAAACACCTATCGCTGCTATATGTCCTGGTGCTCGTCTTATTTCTTCCTGTGATAGTTAGTTATCAGATAGCAGCAGAGTATTATTTTGTCTTAAAGAAAACTCCCCCCTCCCTTGGAATATTGCTGACTGGTATGTCTGCCATGGGTTGGTGGGTATTAGGTTTTCAAACCAGTATTGCTTATTTCATGGAAGTCGCGGCAACACTATGGAAACGCAATCACGCGCAGGCAAAGCTCACCCAGGCTTTACAAAAAAAGAACCTGCTACTGCGCCTGTCTTTGATGCAATGTCAACTTGAGCCTTATTTCTTGCTCAGCTCTCTGGATGGCATAGGTAATCTTATCCGTGTCGCGGATCGTAGTCTAGCCACCACGGCACTGGCTCGCCTGAGTGATTTACTGCGCTATGTTCTACGTTCTACAGGAAATGAAAAGCCTACTATGGCTGACGAAATAGGTTTTGCCAAAGCTTATCTCAGTCTGCAAGAATTGCGCTATGGAGAGCAGTTGCAGGTTCAATGGATTTTGTCCGACAATGACTGGTCTGCCCTTACATGCCCTGCCTTGTTATTACATGCATTCCTGGAGCAAGCATTGCAGTGGTCACTTATTTTAAAACAAGAAAAACATCTCTTGCAAGTAAGCCTGGTGCTAAGCAATGACATACTCCGGTTCTGCGTTCTACTCAAAGTGGAGAACGCCAGCATAGAAACAGAGATGATAAAAATTGTCGCCGTAAAAGAAAGGCTGGACATACTCTATGCCGGAGTGGCCAGTCTGGAGTTAACGCAGGACTATCAACAAATAAGCATTGCCATGTGTATCCCATCGGGAGAGTTACAAGATGGATAATCAAACCATGCAAATCATTACGGGCCAACACTCACCGCTTAGAGCCGCGCCCCAGAAGCTCTTACTAAATGAATTCGATGCCCCTTGTATCAATGAGACAAACGACAAGGCTGATTACCTGAATTTAATATTTACGCTATTAATCTGGTTTTTGATTGCCAGCTTACATAGCCTGGCTTTTTACAAGGACGCCTTACGCCATCACACTAATGTCAATATCTTTCGTGACCTTGCCTCGATACTGCCTGGTTATGTCGTGCTGCTTGCACTGAGTTGCGGTTTTGCTCGTGTTTTCTCAAAGAAAGCTGATCACCTGCTCAAGCTGAAAAATATGCTGTTTACAAGTGGGCTGACGGTATTGCTTGGTGTGCCAATCCTGACCATGATCTCACTGCTCATGAATGCGCTGATCAACCATCGTGACCTGACTACTTTGCCAGCTATGCTCAACAAGCATTCGGCTATCATTTATTGCGTAGATGCTGGACTACTGTTGTTTGCTTACCTGATGCAAGCGGCTTATGCATTCTGGCACAAGGGACAGATACAGAGTCTGGCTTTTACTCAGCAAAACAATGAGAGCCTGGCCTTGCGCCTGCGCCTTCTGCAGGGTCAGTTAAAACCACATTTTCTGTTTAACGCACTCAATAGTATCAGTGCGTTAGTCAGAACAGCCGACCGCGAACTCGCTTCCTCCGCACTGGAAAAACTCAGTGCATTGCTACGCTATGTGGTTCATTCCAGCAAACATGAGTGGTTAAGTGTTGCAGACGAGATCAACTTCACCAAGGCCTATCTGGACATGCAAATGCTGCGCTATGGCGAACGCACCAGTATCAACTGGCATCTGGCAAACGTGCCATGGGAAAAACTGTCATGCCCACCCCTGCTCTTTCAACCACTGGTAGAGAATGCCATTCATCACGGTGTAGAGCAAAATCACGAAATTTGCCATATACAAATTAACTTACGACAAAAAGGCGATATGCTGGAATTTCGCATCACCAGCCCGGTGTTCAAACAAGGCTGTAGTAAAAAGGGCCATGGCCTGGGCTTATCTGCCAGCAGGGACAGGCTTGCCATCCTGTACGGACAGCGCGCAAGCCTCACAACCGAAGCCAGCACAGATCGTTATACGGCAACACTGGAATTTCCCTTGGGATTTCTGCAGACTGCATAAAATACTCTTGCCACAATCTCCATACAAATTCTCTGACTATCTGAAGAAAATATGAGTCTCAAAAAAGTCTTGCTGGTAGATGATGAATTGCCAGCGCTGATCAATATGCAATATATCCTGTCAGACAATCCCGACTGGCAACTGGTGGGCAGCTGCCATTCGACGGCGCTGGCTAAAGAATTCATGCAAAAAACCCATGTCGACCTGATCCTGCTCGATATAGAAATGCCGGAGCAAAATGGACTGGAATTTGCTCGCGAACTCTGCAGCCTGCCCGATACTCCATTGATTGTTTTCATCACGGCTTACGACCAGCATGCCGTCAGCGCCTTCGATGTATTCGCACTCGATTATCTGCTCAAACCTTACGATGATGAGAGATTTAATCTGATGCTGCGAAGGGCTTTGCAGCAATTGAATCTGAAACAAAAAGCCTTGAATTCAACTGCGATACAAGATTATTTGCAAGACAGGGCTGCGTTTGATGAAGGCAAACGCAGCCCGGAATTACAGCAACTTATCATCAAATCCATAGGTAGCACAGAACGTATCAATATTGATGATGTGATCTGGCTTAGCACTGCCGCCAACTATGTAGAAATCCATTTGAGCAAGCGCATCGTTTTGCATCGCGCCACTATCACGGCAATGGAAACACGTCTACCAGAGCATCAATTCATACGCGTACACAGGACGGCCATCGTTCGCTGTGAAGCAATCCTTAATTTGAAAATAAATACTGATGGTAGCCATCAAGTAGATTTGAGCAATGGTGATGAGGTCAGAGTCAGTGAAAGTTACCTGAAGAATCTGAAGAAATTATTTACTTCTATATAAAGCAAAATTTTTCCGCTCTTGCCATCATTTTTTAGCTCATTTTTTCATCCCTGGGCACTCACAAAAAAAACAACACATTCGCTCACTTCATCCCTGCCTTCCCCCGTTTCATCACGCGGCAATTTTCCCATCACCTGACAATTCCAACTCGTCCCTAGTCGATAGTTGAGGCATTTCTTTCATGTCAAAGTCTCTGTCACACCGACTTGCCGTTTGGTTTTTTGATATCCCAAAAAAGGCATGCGCTTGCGTCTCACCACCTCAAAAACACATGACATTGCCGGGGTGAGTAGCAAACAACATCGGGATAGTCGCTTTCGCTTTCAATGAAAACCTTAGGAAATTACATGCAAAAACGAAATCATGTATTCAGAAAAACACTGGTAGCCCATGCGCTGACTCTGGCGTTTGGCGCAGGCGTATTGACAATGACATTTGCACCTGCTGTCCATGCACAATCAAATGCTGCAGGTACAGTTTTTGGTAAAGTCAATGCAGGTTCTGCCACCACTGTCATCCTGAAAAATACAGACACCAATTTGACACGCACTGCAACTGTAGATGCCACAGGAAAATTCCAGGCAACTGCACTTCCCATAGGGCATTATCGTCTCAGTCTGATGAAGGACAGCACGACCTTGTCGACACTGGAACTGGATGTACTTGCAGGACAAGGTGTTGAAGCTGCATTCAGTACTGAAACATCTGGCGTGCAGTCAGTCACAGTGGCGGCTACTCGCAAACGCATAGACGTCTCCAATGCCACGAACGGTGCAACCTTTACTGCAAAAGAACTGGACAAGTTACCTATTGCAAAAAATGTCAATGCCATCATACAACTGGCACCGAATACTACGCGCAGTGACCCAACCTATGCTGGCGGAGCAGCATTTGCCGGCGGCGGAGCATCAGAAAACGCCTACTATATCAATGGTATGGTAGTCACCAATCCATTGACACAATTGGGTGCATCTGAACTGCCATTCGGCGCGATTTCGCAAGCACAGGTTCTAGTCGGTGGTTTTGGTGCAGAATTTGGTCGCTCTGTCGGTGGTATCGTCAATATCACGACCCGTGGCGGGACCAATAACTGGGAAACAGGTATCTCGGCATATACCACACCAAACTCTTTACGTGGCACGAGACTTGATTACTATTTCCCTGTCATCGGCGCCAGCAACACCAAAGCAACTGATGGTCTCACACGCCGGAACCGCTCGGAAAACACTTACAATGAAAAACAGCTTGGTGCCTATCTGGGTGGTCCTATCATACAGGACAAACTGTTCATGTTCATTGCAGCAGAAGGAACTCGATCTGATAACGGCATAGTCAATAGGGACAGGACTGAGGCCACACTGGCCTCGAGTGGTTGGCGTGACCAGAATAACACCATCAATCGTTACTACGGCAAGCTGGACTGGAATATCAATGATGATCATCGTCTGGAATTGACCCTCCTGGGGGATAAGACCAAGCATGATAATACCTATTATTCATACGACTATGCGACACGCACACGCGGCACAGTGCCAAAATTAATAGAGCACATAGAACTCAATTCTGATGCCAATGTGGGCGATAACGGTGCCGACGTACAAATCCTTCGCTATGTTGGCAATATTACCGAGAACCTGACTGTTACAGCTCTATATGGTCAAAGCAAGGCCAAGCATATCTATGAGGCTGTGGGTTATGACCCTACTCTGCTTGCAGTAACCGCAGATACCAACAACCGCGTGCCAGGCTTGAATTATAATTCCCCGCAAAGCCTGACTGGTCTTTTGAAAAATAAAGACGCTACGGATTCAGTCAAATCAGCACGTTTTGATGTCGAATACAAACTCGGCAAACATCTGATACGTGCTGGTATTGATAATAATTCAGCGAATTCAATTAATGCAGGTGAATATAGCCCCGGTGGCGGCACCTGGACTTATCTGCGTACAACAACGCCCAATTTGCCTACTGAAGTCACTGGCGGTACCGTCCCAGCCCTGACTCCTTTTGGCGGCTATGCAGCGCAGGGCTATTATGTGCAAAAAGGCTTGTACACTACAGTTTCCGATGCCTATACAGAGCAATCCGCCCAGTATATTGAGGATAAATTCCAGGTCACCAAGGATATCTTGCTGAGTTTTGGTCTGCGTAATGAACAGTTTTCCAATGCCAACCGGGACAAGGTCAAGTTCGTTGATATGAAAAACCAGCTGGCACCACGCTTTAGTGCTGCCTGGGATGTCAATGGTGACTCTTCTCTGAAACTATTTGGTAGCGCAGGCAGGTATGCAGTGCAAATGCCATCAGTTGTTGCTTTGCGACAAGCTAATGGGTCTCTTAATACCAACCAGTATTATGCTTATACTGGCACAGATGCTAATGGCTTGCCTACCGGTTTGACGCAATTGACGAATCCACTTTCTGGCAATAGTGAATTTGGTCAGGTCAAAGACCCGAAATCCATCACAGCGACCAACCTCAAACCCATGTTCCAGGACGAGCTTACCCTGGGTTTTGAAAAAGCTTATTCGCCAAACCTGAATTTTGGTGGCAAAGTCACTTACCGCACTTTGCGCTCATCCATTGATGATTTCAGCGATCCACGGGTATTTGAAGATTGGGCCAAACGCAATAATGTACCTATCGGTGACTCTTGGTCATTTTCTGGTGCTGCGTTCAATCCTGGCGAAGACAATGATTTCCTGATTGATTTCAAAGGTGGCAAAGGTTATTCAGCGGTGCACTTGACTGCAGCAGATATAGGCATGGAAAAAGTCAAGCGTGTCTACAAGGCTCTTGATCTGTTTGCAGAACACCCTTATCGCAATGGCTGGTATGGCAAGGTCAACTATACCTGGTCACGCAGCGAAGGCAACACCGAAGGCCAGACGCTGTCTGATACTGGTGTCGGGCAAGGTGACGTGGCAACCACACAAACCTGGGACTATAAGGAATTGATGTACTACGCCAGCGGCAGGCTGCCCAATGATCGTACTCATCAATTGAAAATGTTTGGTTACTATGATCTGACACCAGAATTGACCATAGGTGGCAATTTATTGATTGCAGCAGGTCGCCCGACCAATTGCAAAGGTACCTTCCCTAATCCCGACCCGCGTGCCGTGAATTATGGCATCAACTATAACTCTGCCTCTTTTTATTGTTATGGTACGACCGCGAGCAAAAACGTGCCGTCACCACGTGGTACGGCTGGTAATCTTGAATGGGATAGAAACCTGGATATGAACCTTGTGTACAAACCCAGGCAAGTCCCAGGCCTGATATTCAAACTCGACGTCTTCAACGTATTCAATGCACAAACTGTGCAGAAAATTGAAGAACGCTACAACAACTTCAATGTCTTGCGTAACTTATATGGCGGCGTATTAAGCCTGACTGCACCACGTAGTGTACGTCTGGGAGCGGAATACAACTACAAATTCTGATATTCAATTTTTCAACTGTCATTTTTCCTTTGCGCCTTTGCAGTACGACTGTTTCTGCATAAACGGAACTGCTGCAAACTTCATACGCCCGGCTTGCCGGGCGTTTTTTTGTTTACCGTCGGCCCCACAATGGTATTGCTCTTGCTGTTGATAGTGCATTAACATGAGAGCTAGCATGCTCAAATGGCATCTTCGACACCAAAGAACTGCAAACGCTTGCTTCAGTTTTCCCTCTTCACCAACTTTGATCTGACCTGAATATGCCGAATAGTCTTGATCGCCTGACCCATTCCCTGCGCTTGCGACGCATAGGTGTAAGGCTGGCGCTCAGCTATGGCTTGCTGCTGGTCTTATTCAGCATTGTCTTATTGTTGCCAATTTCACAAATTCGCAAAATGACGAGTTTGAGTGAGAAATTTGCCCGCAAAGAAGTACAAAGCCTCTTGTATGTACAGGAACTCAGCGTCTCGACAGAAAATGTAGGCCGGGCACTGTTGCAATTCCTGACTGTACCTTATGAACAAAGAGTGCCTGAATACGCCATCGTCGATGAAAAAAATCGCCAGATTGATCGCCTGATTACGGCCCTGGAAGCCTCGCTGAGTGATGATGAGCAATTAAAAAACCTGAAAGTCCTCCAGGAAAAGCGCCGGATTTACAACAAGCATTATCTGGACACGGTCAACCAACTGGAAGAAGAGGGCCAGGAAGCCGCCAAGGCCAGCTTTATCACACAAGTCAAACCTGCACTGGATGCCTTGCTGGATCAGTCAAAAAGCTTTCTCAAGCGCGAACAGGAGTTGATACTGACCCATCAGGCCCAGGCACAGCGTGAACTGGAGCAAACCAGCATGCTGGTTGCCATGCTGTCTGTATTTGGGGTCATCATGGCGGCGGTACTGGCCTGGCTGACTACCCGCAGCGTCGTCAAGCCGCTGGCAAGACTGGAAGCCAGCGCCCTGCAAATTGCCAGGGGTGACTATCAAACCCGCTTTATCCCCAGCAAAACAGAAGAAGTCGCCAGAGTGGGGGAAGCCTTGAATACTATGGCCGAAGCCATAGGCATACGTGAACAAGCAGTAGAACGTCTGGCTTATTACGACAGCCTTACAGGATTACCTAACCGCACCCTGCTGCTGAAAACCCACGAAGGCAAGGATTTGCCACACCAGGGCTTTATCCTGATGGACCTGGCACGCCTGAAGGTCATCAATGAAACCCTGGGCTTTGATACTGGTGACACCGTCATTTCCGACATTGCCCTGCGCCTCAAAACCGTCATCAGCGACGACACCAGCACAGCCAAACCCTGGCTGGCCAGGCTGGCAGGAGGCGCTTTCGCGATACTCTGCACCGATAGTTCAAAAACCAGTATCGAAGACTTGCATCAGCGCATCGATGCCGCCATGGCCAACCCGGTCAAATGCGGTCTTCATTCTGTCGATGTCAGCCTGGTCTATGGCTTTGCGATTACCGCTGGCACACCCATGCCCTTAATGACACTGGTCAGGAATGCCGAAGTGGCCCTGTATGCTGCCAAACGTAGTGCCAGTGCCTCGGCCTGGTATAGCGATGCGCAAGAAGCCTCACGGCTGACACATCTGAGCTTGTTGTCTGACTTGCGCTCTGCTGTTCGCGGTGCTGAACTGCAAATGTGGCTGCAACCCAAACTTCGTCTGGATACCGGCAAAGCCTATGGCTTTGAAGCCCTGGTACGCTGGCAACATCCTACCCGTGGTTTTATTTCCCCAGCTGATTTCGTACCCTTTGCTGAGCGCACAGGCTATATCAATCTGCTGACCATGTGGATGCTGGAGCAAGCCATCGTCACGCTCAAGAACTGGCAAGGCAAATATCCAAACCAGACCATCGCCGTCAATGTCAGTACCCATGATTTGCGTGACGCCAGTTTTCCAGACCAGATTTCTGCGCTGTTGCGTCAATATGAACTCAATCCAAAACTGCTGAAACTGGAGATTACCGAAAGCGGTATCATGGAAGACCCCAGCAGTACCATAGAATTGCTGAACCGCCTGCGTGCTATCGGCCTGGAATTGTCAATTGATGACTTTGGCACCGGCTACTCTTCCCTGTCCTACCTGCAACGTCTGCCCGTGAGTGAGCTCAAGATAGACCGCAGCTTTGTCACCGATATCGACAAGCTGCCAGCCACCCAGGGTCTGGTCAAAGCCATCATAGAAATGGGCCATGGCCTGGGCTTGAGTGTGATTGCCGAAGGCATAGAAACCGCTGCCGAACGCGAAAGCCTGCGCCTGCTTGGCTGTGATTCCATGCAAGGCTACTTCGCCAGCAAGCCACTGTATGGCGAAGGCTTGCAAAAATGGCTGGCCAGCCTGTCGACTGACTAGCATTTATGCAAGTACCTGCATTTCCTGAAGATGAAGCCCTGCGCCTGCAAACCCTGATTGCCTGCGCCATACTGGACACGCCCGCAGAAGAACGTTTTGATCGCCTGACACGGCTGGCACGCCACTTGTTTCAAACGCCGGTTGCCTTGATCTCCCTGATAGACAGTGAACGCCAGTGGTTCAAATCCAGACAAGGCCTGGATGCCATAGAAACGGCCAGGGATATCTCATTTTGCGGCCATGCCATACTCAGCCCGGATGTCCTGTATATCCCCGATGCCAGTCTGGATGCCCGTTTTGCAGACAATCCTCTGGTTGCCAGTGCCCCTCACATACGCTTTTATGCTGGCGCTCCGCTCAGGGCAAGCAATGGTCAGCGCCTGGGTACCTTGTGCATCATTGATACCCAAGCACGTACACTGACTGCCGCCGATCTGGCCGCATTGCGCGACCTGGCAGATTGTGTAGAGCGCGAGTTTTCCCGCGAAGAGCAGCAAAGGCAGCATCATGCCCTGCTGGCCCTGACCGCCATCACTTCACTCTCTTATCAAGACCCGGATGCCGCACTACGACAGAGTCTGGCCATGGCCTGTGATTACCTGGGCATGGCCTGTGGCCAGATCAGTCGCATGCAAAACAATGGCAAGCAAGTGCTGTTATATCAGTCCGGCAATCGCTTGCATTGGGCGCTGGAGCAAGCAGGCCAGGCAAGACTCTGTCCCTTACCAGAGTCAGCAACCGGCTTGATAACGGGCTTGATACATGCCGCCAATCTGGCCGACAGTGAATATCATCATTTCTATCACCTGCAACCGGATGTGCAAAGCCTGATAGGCTTGCGTCTGCATATCCATGCCAAAGACGATACCGCCCTATGTATCTGGCATACAGAATCCAGGGTATTTCCTTTTTCCGAGGTAGAAACAGATTTCGTGTGTTTGCTGGCCGACTGGATCAGCGGCGTCATGAAGCGTCAGGAACTGGACCGGCAATTGCAAAGACAGCGCGCCCTCAGTGATGCCATTGCCATGGCCCAAGCCTTGTTCATACGCGAGACTGGCCAGGAAAAAGGTTTTGCATCCCTGCTGGCAGCGATCCTCAAGCTCACGGAGAGTGCCTACGGATTCATAGGTGAAGTCAAGAACAAAAGCCCTGGCACCCTCTCCCTGAAAAGCATGGTGTTGGGCTGGAATACCACAACAGACCACGTCAGCAGCCTCAACCTGGGGACAGAGGTGCAGGATGCCGCCTGTCGGCAACTGCAATCCCGCTACGGTGAGGCGCTCAAATCAGGTCAGCCTGTGATAGACAATGATCTCCCGGCTACTGCACTGGATCAGGTTTTCCCGCCTCATTTCCCTGCCTTGCGCAGCTTCCTGTACATACCCGTGCAATATGATGGTGAACTGATTGCCCTGCTTGGCCTGACCAACAGAGCAGATGGATATGATCAGCAAATCAGTGATTTTTTAAGCCCCTTGTTCAGCACCCTGGGCCAGTTGATCAGCGCTGCCCGCGTGCAAAAACAAAGGCGGGAAACCGAACGACAACTCGCCAATGTCATCAAGGGCACCAATATCGGCACCTGGGAATGTAATATCCTCACAGGTGAAACTATCTATAACGAGCGCTGGGCCGAAATGCTGGGTTACACCCTGGCAGAGCTGCAACCCACCACCGTCGACACCTGGCTCAAACTGTGCCACCCGGAAGATCTGCACGTCACCAGTGGCATGATAGAGCAGCACTTCAGAGGCGAGATCGAATACTTTGACCTCAAGAGCCGTATGCGCCACAAGGATGGCCACTGGATCTGGATACATGACCGCGGCTGCGTCGTCAGTTGGGGCCCCAATGGTGAACCACTCATCATGTCGGGTAGCCATGCCGACATCACCAGGCAAAAAGAAGCCGAAGCCGAACTTGAACACACTTATGAGTTACTGGAAAAATCGAATGCAGCTGCCCGTATCGGCACCTGGGGTCTGGAAATAAAAAACCGCAAACTGCAATGGAGTAAAGTCACCAAAGAAATACATGAAGTCGATGACGACTTCAGTTGTGGCGTCGACGAAGCCGTGGCTTTTTACAAAGGGGAGAAAAACCAGCAAAGAATCCGTGAACTATTCATCAGTGCAGTGCGCGAAGGCAGCTCCTTTGATACTGAATTCTGCATCCTTAGCGCAAAAGGTAATGAACGCTGGGTACACGTCATTGGCTTCCCTCAATTCGAAGACAATGTCTGTGTACGTGTCTATGGCACTTTCCAGGATATCAGCGAAAGAAGAGCCGCGGCAGAAAATCTGCGCGACCAGGCTGCACACACTAGTACCATACTCGACAACGTGCTTGATGGCATCATCACCTTCGACGAAGATAACCATATCCTCAGCGTCAACAATGCAGCGATCGATATTTTTGATTTTTCTGCGGATGAATTACTGGGCAAGAATATCTTGCAATTGATCCCCTACACCAGCGACCCCGCACCCGACAATATCATCCCTGGGATACAAGACATCATAGGTATCAGCCGTGAAGTAGAAGCAAGGCGCAAGGATGGAGAGCTATTCCCGCTGGATTTGTCTGTCTCCACCGTCAAGCGCCAGGGCAAGCCTTTGTACATTGCCCTCATGCGTGATATTACTGAACGCAAGCGCACGGAAAAAATCAAGAATGAATTCATTTCCACGGTCAGCCATGAATTGCGCACGCCACTGACATCGATTTCCGGCGCCCTGGGTTTGATTTCTGGTGGCGTCTTCGGCGGCTACTCTGAGCGCATGAAACAAATGATAGACGTCGCCAATAAAAACTGCCAGCGTCTGACTTTCCTCATCAATGACTTGCTGGACATGGAAAAACTCACCGCGGGCAAGATGGTATTTCGTCTGGAAACCAGCTACCTCAGCGACTTGCTGCAACAAGCGGTAGAAGCCAATCAAACCTTTGGTACTATCCGTGGTGTCAGCCTGCGTTTATCAAAAAACATCCCCGCAATCAGTCTCTCTGTCGATACTCAGCGCTTCATGCAAATTTTGTCCAATCTGTTGTCGAATGCCATCAAGTATTCACCGGAAAACGATGTGGTGGAAATTGAAGCCGAGAGAAGAGGGAAAAAGATACGCATCTATGTCATCGACCACGGCGTTGGCATCCCGCATGAATTCCGCGAGCGCATCTTCCAAAAATTTGCCCAGGCAGATTCTTCCGACACCCGCCAGAATGGCGGCACTGGCCTGGGCCTGGCGATCACACGCGAACTGGTAGAAAGAATGGGCGGCAGTATCGGTTTTGAATCCACTCCTGGTCAAGTAACCAGGTTTCATGTTGATTTGCCAGTTTCGCCCTGAATACCAGCACCGCAATTACCTGCCTTTATGACAGGGCATGCTTCTCAAGACTCTTTAAGTAAAGGGCATGATACTCTTGCCCTTCTTTGGAGACCTCCCAGTCGGCAAAATGCAAAGTCGGCTTGTCTGTAAGATGTGTGGATGGCACGGCACTCGCTAGTAATCTGCAAAAAGTATCGAGTGTCAATAAATCAGGATCTATCCCTTCCTTCCAGAGAAATTGACCTGCTTCATTGATTTCCAAAAATATATACTCGCCAGCCTTATTGACGATCAAATCTATACATCCAAAGACCAGGCCCAGTTTTCTACACAAAGCAATACAACGATCTGCTATCTCTGCTGGCAATTCTATTTTTTTAAGAGGCAGGTCTGCACCCAAATCACAACGCCAGTCTATGGTTTCACCCTTGCTTTGACTATCTATCGCCGCAGCAAGCACGGTATCACCCATCACCGTGACGCGAAGTTCATAGCTCTTTTCAACCAGTACTTGAAAAATGCCAGGGCAGGCCCTGATACCATAGTCATCCTGAAAATGCTCTTCAGATAAAGCCGCGGTACGCAAGCCTGTTACCGAACCTTGTTCATGATGCCAATATCCTTGAAAAAACGCTTTGTAGATAATTTTCCCATCATGCTTTTCAAAGAAATTTTTCACTTTTAAAAAATCATTGCCAATAAGCGTGTCCGGGATCTTGAAACCCAGCGCCCTGGCAGCCAGTAATTGTGCGGGCTTCATATCTGCCTGCTGTCCCGCAGCCGGTGAATTAACCCAAAGACTATTGGCGCTACCGATTAGCGAAGAAATGCTTTTCAGGAATTCATTCGACTCACGTTGAATGATGACAACATCTTCAGGGTGCGAATCCAGCATAGGGGTAGCCGTACCAGCGCGACGATTCCAGATGACATCAAAGGGTCCAGTACATTCACGTCCAGCAATCACCATACTTGCTTTGTGATTGCCAGTTTCATCGATCTCCAGCGTAAGCGCATCAGATTTTGGAAAATCTGACCAGTCCCACAAAATGGAATCACAACCCAACATCTTAAGCCCCCAATGCACTGCGGCTGCATGCACATCCAGGGGGTTAGAAAGAATTAAAATACTCATCTCGGTAAATTATCTATTTTTTCACTGAGGCTGTCATCATCAACCAGCTCACTGCACGTCCATGAAGACGAAGTCTTGTACATCTCCATGCTTGAAGATGTACAAGACCAATTAACATTGAATCAGTAACTTTCCCTTTCCAAATTTGGAATGAGCTTACAGATTCGAAATCTCAATTAACTTGGGAGAATTCTGTCGCTGCTGTTTTCTGGCAGGTGATTCCAAGTAGGACCATGAGCGTTATCACCGCCAGCGATAAATTTTTGCTCTTCAACTGTCAATTCTTTACCTACAGTTTTTCCCAAAATACGTTTCTCTGTAGTAGAAGAAATTTCGTTTTTTACTGTTTTAGTTACAAACATTATGTATCTCCAATAATGCATTTGGCCATTAAATAATCTCTGCCTGACCTGGCCAAATTTAGCCAGGCAGAGCTACCGTTGAAACCGGTCAGCCACAATATAAATATATATTTTTGAATTTACATCCTGTCCATAAGTACAGGTAGGTGCTACTACTGTTGTCCCTACGACCTGGTCTGATGGATCAGATATGGGACCTTGAATTTTGCATAAAAAAGTTTTCATTTGCGAAATGTAAAATATGCAATTACTATGGGATTGTTTTTTAAGCATTTTTAATATTGCTGTTTTCAGCGTCATCACCTACTCAGGACGGGTACTCCATGCGCAACAGGAAAAATGTTCATTTCCATATCTACATCTCCTATTTCTTTACTGGCCTGATCCTGATCTTTGCACTCGCCATGGGCACGGTACTCTTCATGCGCATGAGTAAAATCATCCTGTCCCAGGCGGATAGCAGTTATTCATTGATAGGTAATGAAGTTGCCAACAATGTCAAAGACATTTATGAGCCGGTAAAAAACCAGACCGAGATACTGGCGCAGTCCCACCCCATCGCAGGCAAAAACCTGGATGAACGCCTGACCCATGTCAATTATCTGGCCAAGGCCATCATCAGCGTCAAATCTGCGACCTCTGCTTATGTGGGCTATGCCGATGGTGAATTCTTCCTGCTGCGGCAGTATGCCAAGTCAAATGGCGGCAAGGATGTCTTCAATGCCCCCGATAAAACTGCGTGGATAGTGCAAAGCACCAGCATGGATGCAGGCAAGATGCTGGAACATGTGGTTTACCTGGATGACAGGCTCAATGAAATCAGTCGCCAGCCCATACCCTTGCGTAATTATGATCCCCGCCTGCGCGGCTGGTATGAAAAGGCCATGAAAGAACCAGGACAAGCCCATGTGTCAGAACCCTATTACTTCTTCACAACGAAACAGATAGGTGTCACTTACGCGCAAAAGATAGTCAATGCAGATGCGGTCGTCGGTATAGATATAGAACTGCCCACCATCCATGAAACCATCAGGAATAGCAGTGTCACCCCGTCAACCATGATGGCCCTGATAGATCACAAGGGTCAGTTGCTGGCCTGGCAAAATGGCAGGCAGCCGGCCTATAAGCCGCAAATCACCACTCGCCTGGATGGCACACAAAGCATGCCTACCCTGGCAGAGCAGAATACACCCGTACTCCATCAAATACTGGAGTTGGGCAACGCTGATGGCAACAAGAGTCAGACGCTGGATGTCATGGACAAAACCTGGTCTACCTATCTGGGCAATATACAAATCCCCGGTGGCCAGGATTTGCGCATCCTGATCGCCAGCCCGCATGAAGAATTGCTGGCAGGTGTCATCAAGATGCGCAGGCAAAGTATCGCCCTGTTCATGCTCTTGTTACTGATAGGCTTGAGCGTGACCATTTATTTTTCCAGGCTGGCCTCCTTGCCGCTGAAGCAACTCAATGCAGAAGCCAGCAAGATCGCCCGTTTCGACTTCAGAAGCCCGGTCAATATCGAGTCACGCATCAAGGAAATTGCCGACCTCAGCAATTCCATGCGCGGCATGAAAGCGACCATACGTTCCTTTCTTGATATCGCCAGCAGCCTGGCGTCCGAAACCAATTACGACAAATTGCTGGCGCGGGTACTGAAAGAAATGTCGGAAATCACAGAAGCCAAATCCGGCATGTTATATCTCTACCAGCCACAAGACCAGACCATGCAGGTAGTGCAAGCCTACGCAGACCATGAAGTGCTGGAAGCTGCCACCCAATGCATCAGTATGACGGATGAAGACCATCCCGTCATACTGGCTTGCAAGTCCCGCAGCAGTATCTGCCAGTTGCTGCCAGCAGACCTGACACGCTACTTCAGCACCTTGCCTGCCACCGACCACATTACTACCCTCATCGCCATCCCTTTAAAGGATAGAAACAATACCCTGGTTGGCGCAATCGCCCTGGTGATAGACGACGCTGCCATCGATCCTGGCAGGCAAGCCATGGCCGAAGCCGTCTCTGGCGCGGCCGCAATAGCCATAGAAAACCAGCGCCTGATACAGGAACAGAAGACCCTGCTGGAAGCCTTCATACAACTGATTGCCAGCGCCATCGACGCCAAAAGCCCCTACACCGGCGGCCATTGCCAGCGCGTGCCCGTACTGACCAAGTTATTGGCCCAGGCCGCCTGCAAGGAAACCGAAGGCCCGTTTGCAGGCTTCCAGCTCACAGAGACAGAATGGGAAGAACTCCACATCGCCGCCTGGCTGCATGACTGTGGCAAAGTCACCACGCCAGAATACATAGTCGATAAAGCCACCAAGCTCGAAACCCTGTACGACCGCATCCATGAAATTCGCATGCGTTTTGAAGTACTGAAACGCGATGCAGAAATCAGTTATTGGAAAGCAGTTGCAGAAACGCCAGATCAGCAAGAAAAACTCAAAACTGAACTCGACAAAACCCTGGCAGAACTCGATGAAGAATTCAACTTCATCGCCACCTGCAATGAAGGTGGCGAATTCATGGCCGCTGACAAAATCGCCCGCATCAAGCAAATTGCAGAGCGCAGCTGGACCCGTACCCTGTCTGACCGCATCGGCATCTCGCACGATGAAAAAGAACGTAAAGACCGCGCACCAGAACCAGCATTACCCGTACAAGAGCAGCTACTGAGTGACAAGGCAGAACATATCTTCAGCAGAGCAGAACGTGACAATGTCAGGCCAGACAACCCCTGGGGTTTCAAGGTCAAGGTGCCTGAGCACCTGTACAACCGCGGTGAAGTGTATAACCTCACTGTAGCTCGCGGCACCCTGTCAGAAGAAGAACGCTACAAGATCAATGAACACATGATACAAACCATCATGATGCTGGAAAAACTCCCCTTCCCGCGCCACCTCGCCAAAGTACCGGAGATTGCCGGTGGTCATCATGAAAAAATGGATGGCACAGGCTACCCCAAACGCCTGATGGCAGCCGACATGAGCATACCCGCCCGCATGATGGCCATAGCAGACATCTTCGAAGCCCTGACCGCCGCCGACCGCCCCTACAAGAAAGGCAAAACACTGTCAGAAGCCATCAAGATCATGGGCTTCATGAAGAAGGACCTGCATATAGACCCTGAACTGTTCACCCTCTTCCTGCGTTCAGGGGTGTATCTGGAATACGGCAAGATGTTCATGCAAAAAGAGCAAATTGATGCGGTGGATATAACGACATTCATTTGAAGCAGTTACCAGAACAATTAACATCGCAAACAAAAATTTACTATGCTCACACTTAAGCAACTTGCAGCCATCGCCAGCATTATTTTCCTTGGCAATTTCTATCCTGCTGCAGGCTTTGCCAAGCCACCTCAGGAGCAATTACTTGTAGGAAAATGGATGCACAGCCACCAAATTCAAACCGATGATGGTCGCGTCATTCCGCAAAAAAAGACATCGATAGAAGACACTGGTATAAAAGCCACGGGCGAATTTTTTACCGACAATACCTGGGTACTTAATGGAAGAAAAGTACGTTCGTCAGGTACTTACCGATGGGTAGATAGCGAGCACATAGAACAAAAAGTTCTGGAATCCAACGTCGCTATACAAGTAGGAATGCTTTCTATAAAACGAATAAGAGTCAGCGAAAACCGCCTGGAATTTATCGTCACCCACGATAGGGCCGAAATGGAACGCTATCTAGGCCCAGTCAAGCCAGGCCAAAAGCGTCCTAACGAAACTATCATTACATCAGTCTTTACACGTGTTGGCACTGGCAATCCTTGAGCAAGGACTTCCCTTTTCAAAAAAAGGAAGTCCTTCATTTCATACTAGCCCGTTAAAACCTTACTTACCCGCACTCGCCCTGGTATAGCTATTGATCAAGTTCCGGTAATCAGGGATATGATTCGAGAACAGCGTACCCAGACCGATCACATCATTTCTCCAGTCGCGATGCAATTCACCGGCCACTGCAAACCAGCTCGTCAACTGCGCACCCGCTGCCTGCATGCGTTGCAGGGCAGAATTGCGGGTGATATCGTTGAAAGTGCCTGATGCATCTGTCACCACAAACACTTCATAACCCTCACCCAAAGCTGACAAGGCAGGGAAAGCCACGCATACCTCAGTCACCACACCAGCGATAATGATTTGCTTGCGACCGGTTGCCTTGACGGCTGCCACAAACTCTTCATTGTCCCAGGCATTGATCTGGCCCGGGCGGGCGATGAAAGGCGCGTCCGGGAAAATCTCGCGCAGTTCAGGCACCAGCGGGCCATTTGGTCCATCCTCAAAACTCGTCGTCAATATCGTCGGCAAATTAAAGTACTTCGCCACATCTGCCAGCGCCAGCACATTGTTCTTGAACTGGTCAGGCTGGATATCACGCACCAGTGACAGCAAACCAGTCTGGTGATCCACCAGCAGCAAGATTGCATCATCTTTATTCAAACGTTTATAGAGATCGCTTCTAATTTCTTTACTCATTTCATCTTCCTAAAAAAGTGGGCAGGTTTGCCCACGTACAAAAAGCTTTTTATTACGCAATCTTGCCGAATTGGCCGCTTCTGAAATCGGCAAAAGCCTGGTCTATCTCGGCTGCTGTATTCATTACAAAAGGCCCATGTGCCACTACCGGTTCGTCAATGGGATCACCACTCAGTAACAGCACATGCGCATCGGCTTCTGGCTGTATCAAAACATCTACACCTGCCTTGTCCAGCAAGACCATTTGCGCAGGCCCGGCCACCTGCTGACCATTGACCTTGACCGTGCCTTGCAACACCACCAGCATGGCGGTACGGCCCGCCTGCAAAGTCAAGCTCGTGGCCTTGCCCTGGTTCAGCCGCATGTCCCACACGTCCATCGCTGTGTGCGTATGTGCTGGCCCACCCTTGCCTGCATGGCTGCCAGCAATCACCCGCAAACAGCCTGCATCACCTGGCAATTCCACCACAGGGATATCGCTATTCAAGATGCCCTGGTAACCGGGCTCTGTCATCTTGTCGCGTGCTGGCAGGTTGACCCACAGTTGCACCATCTCCAGCGTGCCACCTGTGCGGCTAAATGCTTCTGAATGAAACTCGTCATGCAAAATGCCTGATCCCGCCGTCATCCATTGCACATCACCCGGACCTATAGTGCCGCCTGCGCCAGTTGAATCGCGGTGCTCGACTTCGCCCTGATAGACGATGGTCACCGTCTCAAAACCACGGTGTGGGTGGCTGCCTACGCCGCGCTGCTGCCGACCCGTCATCGGTGCAAACTGCGCAGGACCTGCATAATCCAGCATTAAAAACGGGCTGATATGCTGACCCAGACTGGCATTGGAAAACAAAGTCCGCACCGGAAAACCATCACCAACCCAATGTTGGCCGCTAGTACCGTAGATACCTAAAACTTGTTTCATGATCTTGTCCTTATTTGCAAACACACATGGTGTCGATGGAAAGAAGTGTAAATTTTTCCCAAACAAGGCGGTAGTAGGCGAAAATATGATGCAACGTCCCAAAAATAGAACGATAAAATAGAACGATCAAAGATCCATGTCACAAGACTTGAATGACCTCTACTACTTTGCCCAGGTAGTCGACCACCGCGGCTTTGCCCCGGCCGGGCGTGCCATAGGCATACCCAAATCCAAACTCAGTCGCCGCATCGCCGAGCTGGAAGAACGCCTGGGCGTGCGCCTGATACAGCGTTCATCCCGCAGCTTTTCTGTGACCGAGATAGGCCAGACCTACTACAGCCATTGCAAGGCCATGCTGGCCGAAGCCAGTGCCGCACAAGAGGCCATAGACCAGGACAAGGCAGAACCACAAGGGGTCGTACGCCTGAGCTGCCCCATCGCCATGCTGCACGCCCAGGTCGGCACTATCCTGGCCGATTACATGACCAGCCACCCGCGCGTCACCCTGCAACTCGAAGCCAGCAATCGCCGCGTTGATGTCATAGCAGAAGGTTTTGATCTGGCCATACGCGTGCGCCCGCCACCGCTGGAAGACAGCGAACTGGTCGTCAAGGTATTAGGCACCCGCTGCTGGTGTCTGGCCGCCAGCCCTGCACTGCTGGAGAAACTGGGCACGCCACAACAACCAGCCGACCTGGCCAACTACCCCAGCCTGGACCTCGGCCCCGCGCGTGAAGAATACCTGTGGCAACTGGTAGGCGAACAAGGCGAACTGCTGACCATGCGCCACACCCCGCGCATGATCAGCGACGACATGACAACCCTGCGCCAGGCCGCCATCGCGGGCGCAGGCGTCGTGACATTACCTGTGATGATGATGGAAGAAGAATTAAAAGACGGCCGCTTGGTCCAGCTCATCCCCTACTGGACCCTGAAACACGGCATCGTCCACCTGGTGTTTCCATCAAGGCGATGGATAAGACCGGCGGTGCGCAGTTTGATTGATATGCTGGATGAGAGGTTTAGGGATTTGCCGAATAATTAGAAGAGCAAACTATCTTTGCCCTTCGTCGGAGCGGCTTCAGCAGCGAGCAATGGCTGATATACGTATTATAGCGATTCGCGGCTGAAGCCGTTCCTACAAAAATTCCGACCAGAGTTGATAAAAGCTAGGTCTGTTCGCAACGAAAAACTACCGAAGTCCCTCCAGTTGCACTAGATAGCAAGTATCTGAATGGGTGATACAATAAATGAACAACAACACTAGCGAACCTTTATGGATAAGGCACAGGCAGTAAAACTGTTGCAGGGGATTTTAAACGAGATCACTATGCCAGATGGATCTGCAGCGACGGACAGATTCACAGGCTTACGTGATGTCGATGGCAAAATTCGTGAGGCCAGAATGATTCTGGATGAGCTCGCTGGCATTCCACCAACACTATTATCAAACATGGCTGACGACCTTGACTTTCAAGTCAATAGTCGTCGTATACGATTAGAAGCCCTTGCCCGGTACATTACCAGCGCATTAAAATTCGCTAATACAGGTGCGTTTGAAAAGCCTCAAAAAATCATCCATGCCCCTCGCGATTTTTCACGTTTGACAACCACAGTACCAGGTCTTAAGGAAGAGTTGGAAAAACGTTGGCGTGAGGCCCAGCGTTGTGCACACGTTGAAGCATACACTGCTGCTGTAATTTTGATGGGCAGTATCCTAGAAGGATTACTTTTGGCGCGAGCGCAACTTTCCACTCCGATAGCGTACCAATCACAAAAAGCCCCGCGAGACAAAACAGGAAAGACGCCAGCCATCCATGATTGGAACCTTAGTACATTGATTGACGTAGCCGCAGACGTTGGTTGGATTAAAGGCGACCGGAGCAAATTTAGTCATGCACTACGCGACTCCCGCAATGTCGTGCACCCATGGCAAGCTGTTATGACTCGCTCCAACTTTGATCAAGCCACATGCAAAACGTCGTGGAATGTGCTCGATGCTTCAGTAGAGGATTTGTTTAATTCATTACCTTAGTCACAAAAACTTTAACCTCATTCATTTGTTTTCTACTTGTGCAGATACGTTAGTTTCTGGTTTCAGAATTGTTGCCCCAGAGTTAGCTAGAACCTTTTTTGACTGCGATATCTCGCTATATTTACTCATTACAGTAGGTGTTATTGGAGAGATATCTTCAAATTTCGCAGGACGTTTTTTAAATGGGAGACATCCCGCAGCACCAACTTCGTCAGGACGAATTCTAATTCCGTTAACACTAGCCCTGACCGCAATTACGTGATCATTACTTACACCTTGTCTCTGAAGCAAATCAACTACCTCATTCCCCCACACTATATTCTCAGCAGTTTCTTTCCAAGTAGTTTCATCAACTAAAGGAAGAACGGCTGCGCGGAATATCTCTGTGACAAAAGTGGCACAAGTCAATCCATGGCTTCCTTTAGGCGCGCTGTAATGACCGTTTGAATCAAATGAATTTTTCGCAGTAAGTACATTAACAGCATAGCTTATTGAGGGTCTTCTTTTCGCTATAGCTCTGACAATAGCAACCATTTGCTTCGATGCAGAATGAGAAATCTCTGGCACGCATGCGATCCAGCATTGATCCAATGGTAATGAATCTACAAGAAGACTTTTATGCCAAGCTAAATGCAGAAGTTGAAATCCTTCTTTTGCGGAATGAAAAGCAATTCCAGTATGACTGCCAAATCTACCAGCCGTAATTGCTATTGCTACCTGGTCCTTGGTGATCTGATTCTCACTTACTTCAGAAAACGTCATAAGCATTGCCTTAAAGCATACCAGCTAATGCGTCTTGAGCGTCAATCCCTTCATTTTTCAAAGCATTGACAGCCAGTTCAAAAGCATCGTTCCAGCCATCTATATTGAATCTGTAGTGATATGTTACCCTCAACAATGAAGCCAAATGCTCACCATTTACATGGTTTCTTTGAAACTCATTTAAAACAATTGCCCCAGGCCCAAATCGAGAAATAATTTCAAAAGCGCTTTCAACCGTCTCAGACAGGGAGTCAATATCGGAAGAAACTCCTGGGGTATTAATTTTCATTTTCAGGATATCTAACAATTTGATCTTTTCGATTTCCTGCTGAAATTTAATTGCGGCCAGCGGCTCCCCATTATTTGCCCACACCATAAGTGAATCAGAAATGGAATTGGCTGTCTTTGTAGCGACAAAAAAGAATACAGCTGAATTTGTTACAAAACTGTTTGAAATGCGCTGAGTAATATGCTGTGGCAAACCAAATTTTGGTCTGTCTTTATATTCGGCTGTAGCAACAATCCTAGGTTGAAAAAAATGTGAGTCACTAAGCGTATAATCAGAAGTAGCAATCATTTCAATTCACCTCACTTGGTTCCATCAAAGCCATTATTGGTTTTGTGATTTCAAAGAACATATTGTGAATATTATTGTGCGATAAATTCAGTACAGCCATTACTTCAGCCACATCAGCATTAGTTTCGATGTTGGTAACAACATTGGTATCCATAAGAAACGCAGGGTTTCCACCAGACATACCTTCACCAATAGAAATTAGCATGACTTCTTTATCTTTCATTGGAATTTGAAGTTGCAAGGACGGTCTATGCGTTTCACCCTTAGCTATATGATTGGATATACCAGTCGGTATGGATATATTTATACCTAAAACTTCTGACATGAATTTATCGATACCCATGCCTTGGATCAGCGGCTCCTTAAATGCATCCAAGTATCGAAGACTGACATTTGAAAATGGCTTAAGCTTATCACTTCCAGATCGAGCTGTTAAAAGTGCGTTTAGTCCATCTTCAATAACAGGAGAAAAGTCATTCCAGGATTTGTATCCTGCTGTTGCATTTACCGAAAAATAACCCGCCCCGACCTGATAAAGCACGTCGTTATTCTCTGATCGAAATCGAAAAATAGGCTGATGAGAGAAAAGAGGCATTCCGTGAGGAAAAAGCCGTTCTATTTTTTTGAAACCGAGCTTATTTACCTCACCAGAGAACATCATGAAGAATTCTTCACATTCAGCTTGATTGATCACTATTCCAGAAGGCCCGTTACCAATATTGGCGCCGGGAAATTGCTGCTCAAGAATGTCCCAATTTAGTTCAGCAACTAATTCAACAATAGGACTTTTTTTCAGTGTTACGGGCATACTCTTTGCCTCAATTTTTGCATCTGGAATATGAAGATAATATCACCAAATTAATTAAAATTGCCTTTTAATTAATAATGGACCGATATTTAACGGGCAGCGAATAATATAACAATCTCCCATATCACGCCATCGCACGTTTGACAGTTACGGCTAGTAGGAATCATCTGGCGATTCATTTCATCAAATAACTACAGATTATATTTATCAAAATTAAATTTATCAAAGAGACACCAATCGTGCACGCACTTTTACTTAGTCTGAATCAAAATGTTGCAAAATTGACTCGTAGCCTAATCTATTACTCCAACGACTAACTTCCTTTAGTACAGGCGCCTTTATATCTCCCCCTAAAAAAGCTCAATGTTAACCAGAATAAAATCGCCGCATATTCTTGTTAAACAGAATGTATTTATGGCCATTCCAAATTTGGATTTGATAATTTCTACCCCACCACCCCAGCCCTCCCCAGCATCGCATGCAACAACACATTGCACCCTGCCTCCAGATGTTCTGATTTCGCATCTTCAATTTCATTGTGGCTGATACCATCCTTGCAGGGCACGAAGATCATGCCGGAGGGGGCCAGTCTGGCGGTGTAGATGGCGTCGTGGCCTGCACCAGAAACTACGTCCATGGTGCTGTAGCCCAGGGTGGCTGTGGCTTCGCGTACGGCGTTGACGCAGTCAGGGTGGAAGGGGCAAGGAGGGTAGTAGGAGACGCGTTCTACGCTAATGCTGAGGCCACTGTCCTTGCTTGTCTTATCGACGAAGGCGAGGATTTCATTGTGCATGGTGTCGAGCAGCTCTGCTGATACATTGCGCAGGTCCATGCTGAATTTGACTTCGCCGGGGATGACGTTGCGACTGTTGGGGAAAACCTGCACCATGCCTACCGTGCCGCGGCCATAGGGCGGGTAGCGGTTGCCGATGTTGACGACTTCCTGCATGATTTTGGTGGAGATTTGCAGGGCGTCTTTGCGCAGCGCCATGGGCGTGGGGCCGGCGTGGGCTTCCATGCCGGTGACGACGCAGTCGTACCATGAGAGGCCAAGCACGCCGGGGACGACGCCGATGACCTTGTCGGCATCTTCGAGCACCGGGCCTTGTTCTATATGGGTCTCGAAGTAGGCACCTATGGGGTGCTGGCCAGGTACTTCTGTTCCTTTGTAGCCTATGCGTTCCAGCTCATCACCGACGGTCTTGCCTTCGGTGTCTTTGGCGGCATAGGCTGTTTCCAGCGAGAATGCGCCGCAGAATACGCCTGAGCCCATCATGACGGGGACGAAGCGTGAGCCTTCTTCATTGGTCCAGAAGGCGACTTCGATTGGCGCTTCGGTTTCTACGTTGTGGTCGTTGAGGGTGCGCACGACTTCGAGTGCGGCCAGCACGCCGTAGTTGCCGTCGAACTTGCCGCCAGTGGGCTGGGTGTCGATATGGCTGCCGGACATGATGGGTGGCAGTGCCGGGTTCTTGCCTGCCCTGCGCATGAAGACATTGCCTATCTGGTCTATGGTGACGGTGAGGCCAGCCTGTTTGGCCCAGGAGACAACGAGGTCGCGGCCTTGTTTGTCGAGATCAGTCAGGGCCAGGCGTTTGACGCCACCCTTTTGTGTGGCACCGATTTTTGCGAGTTCCATCAATGAGGCCCAAAGGCGGTCTCCATTGATACGTAGATTTGCGGTAGACATTGCGTTACTCCTTATATTACTTTTATGCGCGCATTCTGTTGAGCGCATGAAACATGGGTGAGAAGGATGGGCGTTTGATATAACGCCCTGCCCCCATCTCTGCCATTAATTCACCTTGTTTAAACACCAGCTTGCCACCGCTGATGGTGTGCGTTGGTATGCCTTTGACAGTGCGACCTTCAAAGATATTGAAATCACCTTTGGAGAATTGCGTTTTGGCGGACAATGTCTTGGTGCCATTGACATCCCACAGCACGATATCAGCATCTGCACCTTCTGCGATCACGCCTTTGCGTGGGTAGATATTGAAAATCTGTGCGCAGTTGGCAGAGGTGACCTTGACAAATTCTGATGGCGTCAGGCGGCCTGTGTTGACGCCTGCATCCCACAAGATCATCATGCGTTCTTCTACACCGCCGCAGCCATTGGGTATCTTGGTGAAGTCATCCTTACCTGCGGCTTTTTGGGCGGCACAGAAGGTGCAGTGATCAGTGGCTGTAGTATGCAGGTTACCGCCTTGCAGTCCTTGCCATAGAGCCTCTTGATGATGGCTGCTGCGGAAAGGTGGGCTCATGACGTGGCCTGCCGATTGTACAAAGTCCGGATTCTTGTAGACGCTGTCATCGACAACGAGGTGGCCTGCTAGCACCTCACCAAACACGCGCTGGCCGTGGGCACGGGCGCGGGTGATGGCGTCCAGCGATTCCTGGCAGGATACGTGGACGATATACAGCGGGGTGTTAAGCACATTGGCAATGGCGATGGCACGCTGTGCGGCTTCGCCTTCTACCATGGGCGGGCGTGACAACGGGTGGGACTGTGGGCCCGTCATGCCTTTTTTTATGAGCTCTTGCTGCAACATGTAAACGAGTTCACCGTTTTCTGCATGCACGGTGGGTATGGCACCAAGTTCCAGTGCGCGGGAAAAGCTTTTTACCAGGATTTCATCATCAGCCATGATGGCGTTCTTGTAGGCCATGAAATGCTTGAAGCTGTTGACGCCATGCTCATTGACGAGCTTGCCCATGTCGGCATGGACGCTGTCATCCCACCAGGTGACGGCGACATGGAATGAATAATCACCGGCAGATTTTTCTGCCCAGGTGCGCCAGATATTGAAGGCTTCCATCAGGCTTTGTTGAGGGTTGGGGATGACGAAGTCGATAATGCTGGTCGTACCGCCCGCCAAGCCAGCAGCCGTGCCGGTAAAGAAATCATCTTGCGTGACCGTGCCCATGAAGGGCAATTGCATATGGGTGTGCGGATCTATGCCGCCGGGCATGACGTAGAGGCCACCAGCGTCTATGATTTCGGCACCAGCAGGTGCGTCGAGATTGTCGCCTACGGCGATGATCTTGCCGTTGTCGCAAAGGACATCGGCTTTAAATTCGCGGTCTGCGTTGACGACAGTGCCGCCGCGTATCAGGATGGTCATGACAGTTCCTTCATTAATTCATTGGGTGTGCGAGATCAGGGAGGTTGCTTCTCGTAGGTTGGGCATCGCTTCATCTACCCAACACTGGGCCTCAATTAACGTATACGTTTTTGAAGGCCGAGTGTTGGGCTTGATGAAGCGAAGCCCAGCGGGGCCCGGCCCAACCTACGTTCTTGCAACCTATCCGGTGATTTTGCACACCTCCACACATTCAAAATTCAAACCTTCTTACCACTCATCAAACCCATATACACCACCCCGGACAAGGCAAGGCCGACGAACCAGGCGTAGGTGTAGATGGTCTTTAATACTTCTGGAATAGCCGGGAAGCTGGCAGGGAAAGCCGCGTTCAAAAACCCCGGGATATTCGGTAAGACGCCGATCACAAAAGCGATCACGGCTGCCATGTTCCAGCCATTTTTATAGCTGTACTTGCCTTCATCCTGATACAGGGCATGGACATCAATTTCTGTCTTGCGGATGAAGTAATAATCAATGATCAAAATACCAGCAATGGGGCCAAGCAAGGCGGAATAGCCTATCAGCCAGGTGAAGATATAACCCTGGGTGGATTCTAGAATCTTCCATGGCATCATGATCAGGGCGATGGATGCGGTGATGTAGCCACCGGTTTTATACGAGATCAGCTTGGGGTTCAGGGCCGAGAAATCATAGGCCGGGCCAACGAGATTGGCGGCCAGATTGACGGATACCGTGTCTATCAGCAAGATCAGCAAGGCGATCAACACTGCAATGCCAGTCATGCGGCTGGCCAGGTCTACCGGGTCCCACAAGGCTTTGCCGTACAGAACTACGGTGGCAGAGGTGACGATCACTGCCAGCAGCGCCAGCAAACCCATGGGAGCTGGCAAGCCTATGGTCTGGCCGAGTACCTGGTCTTTTTGTGATTTGGCGAAACGGGTAAAGTCAGGGATGTTCAAGGCAAGGGTAGCCCAGAAGCCAACCATGGCTGTCAGTGAAGGCCAGAAGGTTGTCCAGAATTGCCCGGCTTTTTTACCGCCTTCGACGAACTGGGATGGTTGATCCAGTATCGGGCCAAAGCCGCCAGCCTTGTTATAGACCCAGCCCAGCAGGACGAAACAGATAAGAATTTTTAAAGGCGCGGTATAGGTTTCCAGCTTGCGTATGGAGTCCATGCCGTGGAAGATATACCAGAATTGTATCGCCCAGAAAATCAGGAAACAAACCAGTTGCGCGACATTGATGCCCAGACCAGCAATATTGTCACCACCTAGAGGATGGCCGATCAATACCCCACTCAGGGTATAAATCATTTGCCCGCCAAACCAGGTTTGTATGCCATACCAGCCGCAGGCAACAATGGCACGCATGAGGGCAGGCAGACGTGCACCGCGTACACCAAACGAAGTACGCGCCAGCACCGCATAGGGGATGCCGTATTTGGCACCGGCATGGCCTATCAGCAACATGGGGACGAGGACGATGGCATTGGCAATAAACACGGTCACCACCGCCTGGTAACCCGACATGCCGCCTTCAATCAGGCTGGCTGCCAGGGTATAGGCCGGGATACACATGACCATGCCGACCCACAAAGCGGCAAAGTGATACCAGCGCCAGGTGCGCTGTGCTTCTGAAGTAGGTGCTAAATCTTCATTCCAAAGTTGCCCGCTTTGTGTCTGCATATACTCTCCATTGGGTGTCAGCAAGTGAATTAGCGATACATTCAAGACCTCTCAACACAGAGGCACAGAGACACAGAGGGCTCACTGAGAAGAACATGAGGAAAACCATGTAATTCTCTTGCACCTCTCTGTGTATCAATACTCAGATACTGAATGATCTTTATATATCTACTTTATAGCAGATTTATAGCAAACTTCGTTCCAACATCAACATCTAACAACACTTGAAAATTCAAAACAGATCAATCGACCTGAACTGCCTTGAACTCTCTTGCCTTTCTCTGTGATCCCTCTGTGTCTCTGTGCCTCTGTGGTGAGTGGTTTTGAACCTATTTCAACACCGCACGCGGATTACGTGGGTCTTGCGTCCAGTTCATATAGGGCTTGCCAGTTGCCTGGGGCACCATGGTGATGCACTGCTCTACCGGGCAGGTGATCTGGCAGAGGTTGCAGCCTACGCATTCTTCCTTGATGACTTCGTATTTGCGGGTGCCGTTGTCGGCGATCAGTTGCGCAATCGACTGATGCGATGTGTCTTCGCAGGCGATGTAGCAGCGACCACATTGTATGCATTTGTCCTGGTCGATCTCGGCAATGACGGCATAGTTCATGTCCAGGTATTTCCAGTCTGTCGTATTGGCGACGGCTTTACCGGCAAAATCGCTGATGCGTTCATAGCCTTTTTCATCCATCCAGCGTGACAGGCCATCTGTCATTTCCTTGACGATACGGAAACCATGCAGCATCGCAGCAGTACAGACCTGCACCGAGCCTGCACCCAGCGCCAGAAACTCTGCCGCATCACGCCAGTTGCCTATGCCACCTATGCCTGAGATAGGCAAGCCCTTGGTGGCCGGGTCACGGGCGATTTCTGCCACCATGTTCAGGGCGATAGGCTTGACGGCGCTGCCACAGTAACCGCCATGCGTACTTTGGGTGCCCACTATCGGGCGGGCGATCATCTGGTCAAGATCAATGGACGTGATGGAATTGATGGTATTGATCAGTGACACGGCATCTGCACCACCATTGAAGGCAGCACGCGCTGGCACACGCACATCTGTGATGTTGGGTGTGAGCTTGACGATGACGGGCAGTGAGCAATACTTTTTGCACCAGCGTGTGATCATTTCCACATATTCTGGCACCTGGCCTACGGCTGCGCCCATGCCGCGTTCCGGCATACCGTGCGGGCAGCCGAAGTTGAGTTCTATGCCGTCTGCGCCTGTGGCCTCTACCAGTGGCAGGATGCGCGCCCAGCTTTCTTCTTCGCAGGGGTACATCAGCGATACGATCATGGCGCGGTCTGGCCAGTCTTTTTTGACTTGCGTGATTTCACGCAGGTTGATTTCCAGACTGCGGTCGGTGATGAGCTCAATATTATTAAAGCCGATGACTTCACGGTTCTTACCAAAGTGGGCAGAGTAACGGGAAGAGACATTGACCGGTGGTGGATCTTCACCCAGGGTTTTCCAGACCACGCCGCCCCAGCCTGCTTCAAAAGCACGGATGACGTTATAGGCCTTGTCGGTCGGTGGTGCAGAAGCCAGCCAGAAAGGATTGGGGGCCTTGATGCCGGCAAAGTTAATCGAGAGGTCAGCCATATTACACCTTCGCTTTCAAATCATTATCAATCGCCAGCGCTGCCAGCTTGCCATGTTGGACTGCCTGTACGGTCAGGTCCTGCCCGTCGGCGATACAATCACCCCCGGCATAAATACCGGATACGCTGGTGCGATACTGCGCATCCACATGGATTTTGTCATTCTGCTTTAGCAGGTCTTTTGCCATTGCATCTGACAGGCTGTTGCTGTCCATGCTTTGGCCGATTGCCTTGAAAATGGCTTGTGCGGGGATGTCGATAGTGGCGCCGCTGGTTTGCAATTTGCCACCCACTTCTTTAGTGCGTGCAAAGCGCATGCCGCTGACCTTGCCTTCTGCATCACGCAAGACTTCTTGCGGTTGCGCCCAGGTGACGATGCGTACCTGGTTGGCTTTGGCGATGTCCTGTTCATGGTGGGTAGCAGACATATGCTCTGCACCACGGCGGTACACCAGGGTGACCTGCTCTGCACCAAGGCGGGCGATTTGCACTGCCATATCGATGGCGGTATTACCGGCACCGATGACCACGCATTGCTTGGGTACGGGTAATTTGCTCAGGTCTTCTGCCTGGCGCAGCTCGGCGATGTAATCTACTGCAGCCATCAGGCCGGGAGCATCTTCACCTGTCAGGCCCAACTGGCGGCTGGCACCCAGACCGAGACCGAGGAAGACGGCATCATAATCACGACGCAAATCTGCCAGATGCAGGTTCTGGCCCAGTACCTGCTCATGCTTGACGGTGATGCCGCCAATTTGCAGCAGGAATTCTACCTCGCGTTGAGCACTGTCTTCTGTCAGTTTGTATTTGGCGATACCGTATTCATTGAGGCCACCGGATTTTTGCTTGGCTTCAAAAATCACGACATCATGGCCCAGGGTCGCGAGCCTGTGCGCACAGGATAAACCAGCAGGGCCACCACCAACGATGGCGACTGTTTTACCTGTACTGGCAGCGCGCTGGAAAGGATGCTGTTCAAACTTGGCATTGTCGAGTGCAAAGCGTTGCAGCAGACCGATCTTGACTGGTGCACCTTCTGCATCATGATTGCGCACGCAGGCGTGCTCGCACAAAATCTCGGTGGGGCAAACGCGTGAGCAGCTTGCACCGAGTATATTTTGATCGAGAATAACTTTGGCCGCACCATTGATATTGCCGACAGCAATATTCTGGATAAAGCTGGGCACGTCAATTTCCGACGGGCAGATGCGTGTGCAGGGAGCATCGTAACAATAGAGGCAGCGGTCACTTTCTATCGCTGCCTGACGCTTGTTCAGTGCCGGATTCAAATCAGTGAAATGCGAACGCAGCGTTTCCTGACTTTCTTCTGCCTGGGGTAAATGCTTAAGGGCTTCCAACATGGTGGCTCCAATCGATCTTGAGAATTCTTTTTACAAGCAATTTTCGTGACAGCTAATTTACTACTTTAGGACTTACGAAAAATTGTCCCAGCAAGGCTGCCGCTTTGGGAAACATCCTTTGTAGGGGATGTTCGTTTCGTCGGCAGACAACGTGTTGTCTGAAACCCCGACTACACCGCAGCGACGAAGACAGTACTTTAGTACCAGGTCTTGCCAAAAGCGGGAGCTGCAACGCCGCTGGGGCGATTTTCTCGTAAGTCCCGCGTTTATTTATTTTGAGGGAAGGAGAATTCTGCCCCCTTGGAAATACTGTCAGGCCAGCGTTGCATGACTGCTTTCACACGCGTATAAAAGCGCACACCTTCAGGGCCGTAGATGTGATGATCACCAAACAGGCTACGCTTCCAGCCACCAAAACTATGGAAGGCCATAGGCACAGGCAAGGGTACGTTCACACCGACCATGCCTACCTGTATCATCCGCACAAATTCGCGCGCTGTACCGCCATCGCGGGTGAAGACGGCGACGCCATTGCCGTATTCATGCTTGTTGATGAGGTCTGCTGCTGCTTCCATGTCCGGTACGCGCACTACGCACAGAACCGGGCCAAAAATTTCCTGTTTATAGACGGTCATTTCTGGCGTCACATGATCAAACAGACTACCACCGCAAAAGAAACCTTGCTCATGTCCGGGCACGCTGAAATTACGGCCATCGACGACCAGTTTTGCGCCTTCTGCCACGCCGTCACCGATCAGGCTTTCTATGCGTTCTTTCGCTGCATGAGTAATGACCGGCCCCATTTCTGCATCAGGGATCAGGCCATTATTGATCTTAAGAGATTTGACACGGGCTGCCATGGCATCGACCAGGGCATCAGCGGCAGAGCCAACGGCGACAGCCACAGAGATGGCCATGCAGCGCTCACCGGCAGAACCATAGGCTGCGCCCATGAGGGCATCGACTGCCATGTCCAGATCAGCATCTGGCATAACGACCATGTGGTTTTTTGCACCACCGAGTGCCTGCACGCGCTTGCCATTGGCACAGCCACGTGCGTAGATTGCCTGCGCAATCGGGGTCGAACCGACGAAGCTGATAGCCTGTACTTCTGGATGATCAAGCAGCGCATCAACGACAGTTTTATCGCCTTGCACGACGTTGAAAACACCATCTGGCAAACCGGCCTGCTTGAGAAGTTTTGCATGCAACAAGGATGCAGACGGATCACGTTCTGACGGTTTCAACACAAAGGTATTACCGCAGGCAATAGCGATAGGGAACATCCACATCGGCACCATGACAGGGAAGTTGAATGGCGTGATGCCAGCAACGACACCCAGCGGCTGGCGCATGCTGCAGGCATCGATGCCACGGGCGATTTGTTCGGAATATTCGCCCTTTAACAGTTGTGGTATGCCTATCGCAAACTCCACCACTTCTATACCACGCGCGACTTCGCCCTTGGCATCGGCCAGGGTCTTGCCATGTTCCTTGGTCAACAAGTTGGCGAATTCATCAGTGTGCTGTTGCAGCAGGTTCAGGTAAGCCATGAGCACGCGGGCACGTGACAGGGCTGGTGTATTTGACCATGCAGGAAAAGCTTTTGCGGCTGCGGCGACCGCCAGGTTAACGTCCTGCTCGCTGCCCAATGCGACCTGTCCTTGTACAGAGCCGAGTGCAGGATTATAGATATCGGCAAAGCGTGGCTGCACGCTTTGATGCAGTTCGCCGTTAATGTAATGATTGACTTGATATGTGGTCATGATGTTCGCCGGATTAATCGAGGTGTTTCAGGATGTCGTGCAATTTGCCAAACAGCTGGTCTACGTGTTTTTTCTCCAAAATCAACGGAGGTGACATGGCGATGATGTCGCCAGTCGTGCGTACCAGTACGCCTTCAGCAAAGGCTTTCTTGTAGGCGGCCATGGCGCGTGCACCGACTTTGCCGGGCATGGATTCCAGCTCTATCGCACCGATCAGGCCGACATTGCGCAAGTCTATGACGTGCGGTAAACCTTTCAAGGAATGCAGGCCGTCTTCCCAATAGGCAGTCATGCTTTGTGCGTGTTCCAGCACTTTTTCTTCCTTGAATACTTTGAGGGAAGCCAGGCCAGCAGCAACTGCCAGCGGGTGACCGGAATAGGTGTAGCCGTGGAACAGTTCTATGCCAGCCGGACCTTCCATCAAGGCATCGTAAATCTTTTGATGGCTGAACACCGCGCCCATGGGTACGACACCATTGGTCAGGCCCTTGGCCGTCGTCATGAAGTCAGGTGTGACACCAAAATAGTCAGATGCAAACGGTGTACCCATACGGCCAAAGCCGGTGATGACTTCATCAAATATCAGCAGGATGCCATGCTTGTCGCACAGTTCACGCAGGCGTTTCAGGTAACCTTTTGACGGCAGGATGACGCCAGCAGAACCAGCCAGTGGTTCTACGATAACGGCAGCGATGGTGGAAATGTCGTGCAGGGTAATCAGGCGTTCAAGTTCATCTGCAAGGTGGGTGCCGTATTCTGGCAAGCCACGGGTGAAGGCATTTTTTTCCAGGTTGTGTGTGTGCGGCAGATAATCAACACCGGCCAGCAAGGTACCAAACTGTTTACGGTTGGCTGGCAGGCCACCGAGTGACATGCCGCCAAAGCCTACGCCGTGGTATGCACGTTCGCGGCTGATGAAGCGGGTGCGCTGGGCTTCGCCACGGCTGCGGTGGTAAGCCAAGACCATTTTCATGGCCGTATCGACGGCTTCCGAGCCGGAATTGGTGTAAAACACCTGGCCAAACTTGTGGCCGCTATAGTCGATCAACTGTTCTGCCAGCTCAAAAGCTTGCGGGTGGCCGATCTGGAAGGCGGGTGCGTAATCCAGGGTCGCTACCGCATCCTGTACCGCTTTCACCACAGTTGGATGGGAATGTCCCAGCGGCACGCACCACAGGCCTGCCGTACCGTCGAGTATCTCGCGGCCATTCTGGTCGCGGTAGTACATGCCAGAGGCAGAGGCCACCAGGCGCGGCGCTTCTTTATAGTCACGGTTGGCCGTGAAAGGCATCCAGTAAGAATTGAGTTGTTGTTTGCTGAGCATGGGCTTCTCCTTGACACTGAAAACAATTTACCAAGTGGTAAAAATATGCTGAAATGCTAAATAAGCATATGCAGTAATGACATATACAGCCAGTTTAATTTCATCCAACCGTATTGGTAGCCAGAACAACACAGTTACGTTGGAACTTGCAAAAAACCGCCCCAGCTGCGTTGTAGCTCCTAGCCGTACTAAAGTACTGTCTTCGTCGCTATGGCGTAGCTGGGGTTTCAGGCAACATGTTGCCTGCCAGCTAAGCGAACATCCCTTGCAAGGGATGTTTCCTAAGGGCGATAGCCTTGCTGGGACGATTTTGTGCAAGTTCCATTAGATTGAGTATGCTCAGCGAGGAGTAAAAGCATGGACGCCGTAAAAGAACAGCAGGTAGCAGAGCAAAGCCCGATCTGGCCGCAACTGTCGCTGGAGCGTAGCCGCCAGGCCAGCCTGGTAGAGCAGATCGTGCAGGAAGTGAGCCGTCTGGTGCGCCAGAATGACCTGGCACAGGGCAGCAAGATGCCATCCGTACGGCAATTCGCCAAATGCAATGCGGTCAGCACCTTTACAGTTGTGGAATCTTACGAGCGCCTGATTACCCTGGGCCTGCTGAGTTCACGCCGTGGCTCTGGTTATTTTGTCACCAAACCGGCCTGTACACCGCAGCCCATGGCGCAAGCCGTCATACCAAGCGCGCTGGATGCCTTAAGCCCGGATCTGTACTCTGGCGTATCGAGCGCCCTGCCGGTAGGTTCAGGCTGGTTGCCGCCAGAGTGGTATGGCGATGATATTTTGCTCGATGCTCTGAAGCAATCCATGCGCATCCCTATCCAGCGCCTGCGTGGTTATGGCAACCCGCTGGGCTTCCCCAGCCTGCGCCAGCATCTTGCCAGCAGCCTGTCGCAGGAATTGTTCAGTGTTGATTCTGAACAGATTTTGCTGACCCATGGTGCCACCCATGGCTTTGACCTTATCTTGCGCACACTGTGCAAACCCGGCGACACTGTACTAGTGGAAGACCCCGGCTATAGCAATCTGTTGTCGCTGATACGCCACCACGGTTGCATACCCATAGGCATAGCCCGCGACGAAAAGGGCCTGAACCTTGACAGCCTGATGGAAAAGGCCCTGCTGCATCAGCCCAAGCTGATGTTTGTAAATACGGTCTTGCAAAACCCGCTGGGTACCAGCCTGAGTCAGGCACAGGCACACCGCCTGCTGGCCCTGGCAGAACAGTTTGACTTCTGGCTGGTTGAAGATGATATCTATCGTGAACTCTGCCCACGACCCGAACCTTCGCTGGCTGCAATGGATGGCTTGCGTCGCGTGATACGGGTAGGTAGTTTTTCCAAGACCCTGTCCCCTACGCTGCGTGTAGGCTCGGTATGCGCATCGCATTCGCTGATCGGTGAACTGCTGAGGGTGAAGATGCTGGCGGGTTTGACCACATCTGAAATCAATGAGCGTGCGGTGCTGCATGCGATCAGCTCGCGCTTGTACCGGCGCATGCTGGAAAAACTCAAACGCCAGTTGGAGACTTCACGTAATGCCAGTATGGACATGCTGTTGGCCGCAGGTTTGACACCTCTGGCAGAACCCCGCGGCGGCATGTTCATCAGTGCGGGCTGGAAAGACAGCAAGGCCAGTGCCAGCGAGATTTCACGCCAGGCTTTGCAGGAAGGCATCTTACTGGCACCGGACGAATTCTTTAGCCTTCGCGCCAGTGATCACCCCTGGTTCCGCTTCAATATCGCTTATAGCGGTGATGAAGCATTGAAAAACTTTTTGATGAAGCAGCGTCATGGATAGAGCGCCAGACAAACTCACGCGCTCACGCGATGCGCTGCAAGCCCGCATCATGCAGGCGGCGGTGGAGGTATTTGCCGAGGCCGGTTATGCAGGCACGGCGCTGGCGTCCATTGCGGAGCGGGCTGGCCTTTCAAAACAGAATCTGCTGTACTATTTTCCGACCAAACAGATACTGTATGAAAAAGTACTGGACCAGGTGCTCGATCAGTGGCTGGAACGCATGAATATCCTGGCAGACCCGGAGCAAGACCCGGCCACACTGCTGCGCAATTACATACGCGCCAAACTACGTTTTTCGCGTGAGCAACCACAAGCCTCACGCGTGTATGCGATGGAAGTCATCAGTGGGGCACCAGTCTATGCTGAAACCATGCGCAATAAGATACTACCCTTATTACAAAAAGACATAGCCGTTTTTGAAGCCTGGATGGCGGCTGGAAAAATTGCTGCAGTCAATACCACGCATCTCTTGTTTGCCATCTGGGCCATGACGCAATCCTATGCTGACTTTGCCTCGCAGATGAGCCTGGTATTGGGGCATAGTCCTCTGGATGAAAATGATTTTACAGAGGCAGAAACCATGATCGTCGACATGGTGTTGAGCCGGGTTTGTTAGCATCGCCCCATACCCCTAACAATTGTGATTGCGCCACAGTGGTGCATCGAAGTGCTATCTGTTAAATTACCAGTCAGGAGTACCTTGCTTTTGTAGTTGAACGCACAAAGCTCGCTTTTTACTGGAGGCACTATGTCTGGCATGGCTGCACAAAAGATGCTGATGCTGCGTCGCATTTCATGCTTGTATTTATTGAGTTGCAGCGCTTTGCTGCAAGCGCAAAATTTACCGCTATGTCCTTCCCGGCCTGTCGTCCTGGCCTTGCAAGAACTGGGGCAATTTTATCGTGCAGGTGTGGGCCTGGATAAGGATATGGCTGAAGAGTTGGCTGTGCGCAGTGGTTGCAAATTCGAGACACCAGTTTTGCCACGCACCCGTACCTGGCATGAGATAGAGGCTGGCCGGGTGGATATGGCCTTATCTGCATTAAAAACGACTGAACGCGCCGAAAAATTCTGGCTATTTCCTTACCTTCAGTCGCGCCTGCAAGTCGTCATTTACAAGGACAAGGCTGCCACGGTCAAATCACAGGAAGATTTCCTGAAGCAGGATAATTTATTGCTGGGCGCTGTGCGCAGTTTCAATCATGGTTATAACGAAGCCTTCGTCCAGCAATTGCGCAAGTTAAACCGTGTAATCGATGTCAATGATAGCGAACGGCTCTATGCCATGCTGGAAGCAAGGCGCTTTGATGCGGTCATAGGTTTGCCACTGATCTATAACGCTTACCTGGACAGGGAGCAAATGGAAAGCAAATACAAAGCCATAGACTGGAGCCCGCAAAACATGAAAGGATATGCGCATCTGGCGCTGACCAGGAAGAATTTCTCAGAAGCGGAAGCCCAGAAATGGAATCAATTGCTGCAAGCCATGATCAGGGATGGCACCATGTTGCGGCTCTTGAAAAAATATGTCAGCAAGACAGAGGCTGAAAAGATGCTGGAATAATTTTTGTCGACGATTATCGTTTACAATCAGACAGACAAAGAAAGCAAGACTGTGCAATTGATCGGGGGAGTGTATGAGTCACGAACAGGGATCAGAAGAAGACTGGATCATCGAAGATGAAAAGGATGATAAGTCACAGCAACAGCTTGATACTTCATTTGAGTCACATCCCTGGCGCCTGCTCATCGTTGACGATGAAGAAGATATTCATGCGGTCACCCGCCTGGCCCTGAACAATATTGTATTCAAGGGCAGGCCCCTGGAAATTTTGTCGGCCCACAGCGCCTCTGAAGCCTTTGATATCCTCAGCAAAGAAAACGACATCAACCTGATCTTGCTGGATGTGGTCATGGAAACCGACGACGCCGGCCTGCGTCTGGTCAAGCGCATACGCGAAGAACTCAAGAACCAACTGGTGCGCATCGTCCTGCGTACTGGTCAACCGGGCCAGGCCCCAGAGAAAAGCGTCATTGTCGACTATGACATCAACGACTACAAAACCAAGACCGAACTGACTACCCAGCGCCTGTTCACCACGGTGATTGCTTCTTTGCGTGCCTATGAAGGTTTGCTGTCGATAGAACGCAGCCGCATAGGCTTGACACGCATCTTGCAGGCATCGGCGAATTTGTATGAGTTAAAGTCACTGAAGGAATTTGCGTCAGGTGTCCTGAACCAGATCGGTGCCATACTGGATGTAGGTGCGGATGGCGTCTTATGTCTGTCGCGTAACGCGGTTGGTCCATCTGGTGATCGTCTGCAAACCAGCATCATTGCCGCAACCGGTACTTATAGTGATTATTCTGGCTTGAGCAGCTTACCTGCAGATTGTGAGTGGACGGCCATCGTCGAAAAAGCCTTTACAGAAAAGAAAAGCCAGTTCCAGCATCCGGCTGATGTCTTATTTATCCACACCAGGCAAGGACATGAATTTGCCATCCTGGTGACGCCGCCCTGGCCACTGGGGCAAATGCAGCGCGACTTGCTGGAACTCTTTTGTGACCGCATTGCGGCTGCCTTTGATAATCGCTACCTCAATGAGCAATTGCAAAAAGCCCAGGAAGCCTCGGTCGTGGCCTTGACTGACCTGGCAGAATCACGCGATACCGACACTGGCGGTCATGTGCAACGTGTATGCAAGCTGACCAATGCGATCGCCAGTGAGCTTAAGAAACGTAATAATTTCGAGACCGACCTGACCCCGCAATTCATGGAAATGGTGGGTATCGCCAGTATCCTGCATGATGTAGGCAAAGTGGCGACACCGGATGCAGTCTTGCTAAAAGCTGGTGGCCATGACAAGAGTGAGCGCATCATCATGGAATACCATGCGCTGGCAGGCGAGACTGTATTGGCACGCGCCGCCACCATGGTCGATGGTGTCAGCTACCTGACTTATGGTTCGCAAATCGCAGGCAGCCATCATGAGCATTTTGATGGCCAGGGTTATCCACGCCAGTTGAAAGGCGAAGAGATTCCGCTGTCAGCTCGGATCGTCGCCGTAGTCGATGTATTTGATGCTTTACTGCATCGCCGTCCCTACAAGGAACCCTGGACACTGGCAGACACCATTGTCTATATCAAGGCCAGGAGTGGGACACAGTTCGACCCGCTGGTGGTAGATGCCCTGCTGCACTTCATAAAAACAGAAAATCCAGACTGGCTTGCTGACGGTGAGCATTAATCAGTAATCAGCATTGACAGTTTTACGCAGGCTTTGAAATATCACTACCCAACGCCTGAATGATAGGGCACTGCGCCTGCTGTGTCGATGAGGCACATTGCTGTATCAACTGCGTCAGCATATCTTCCATCCTGTGCAAATCAGCCAGCTTGGTCTGTACCTGTAACAAGCGTTCTTGCGCTACTTCACGTATGGCATGCTTGTCGTTAGCATCTTCCAGCATGAGCAGGTTGGCAATTTCGTCCAGGCTAAAGCCCAGTTCCTGCGCCCTTTTGATAAAGCGTATGCGTTCGACCAGGCTGGCCGGATAAGTCCGAAAGCCGCAGGCAACCTCGGGCACGGGCAGCAATTCACGGCGCTGATAATAGCGTATGGTTTCTACCCCCACCCCTGCTGCTTTGGCCAGTTGGCCTATCGTATATTGATCCATATCAAGCATCACTAAAAAGTCCTTGACTCTGTTCTTGGGTACGGAGTCTATGATAAGGCAATCGAGCTAATTTTGTATCAGGAGCACTGAAGATGACGCAAGACCATAAAGAGCACCAGCACGGCAGCGATTGCTGCGGGCACAAGCATGAGGCGCAGCCTGTCGCAAGCCAGGATAAAAAATACACTGACCCCGTATGTGGCATGCAAGTCAGCAAGGACGATGAAAAAACAGCCCGCTTCCAGGGCATCGCTTATTATTTCTGCAGCAGGTCTTGTGTCAGCAAATTCACTGCCGCGCCAGAACTCCACGTCAAAACCAAGCGAGTGATAGGTCTGCGTACAGTAAGTGATGAGCTCATGCAAAGCGATGCCAGCGGTGAATACAAAGACCCGGTCTGCGGCATGCGTGTCAATGGGCAAAGCCCACATCAATTCATGCATGAAGGACAAAGCTATTATTTTTGCTGCAAGGCTTGCCTGGACAAATTCAGCAAAGACCCCGTTGCCTGGCTGGACCCGGCCAAGCGTCCTGCTCCCAAAGCTGTCGCCAAGGATGCCATCTTCACTTGCCCCATGCACCTGGAGATAGAGCAAGTTGGCCCCGGCACTTGCCCGCTGTGCGGCATGGCGCTGGAACCCAAAGAAGCTTCGGCAGAAGAAGATACCAGCGAGCTGGATGATATGTGGCGGCGCTTCAAATTCAGTCTGGTACTCAGCCTGCCACTACTCATCATGAGCATGGGCGACATGTTGCCTGGGCTTGCTTTTCATAAGCTCCTGGGCATGACTGCCTTCAACTGGCTGCAATTCCTGCTGGCAACGCCAGTCGTACTATGGGCAGGCCTGCCATTTTTTGAACGTGCACTGGCCTCTTTCAAAACCTGGCATTTGAATATGTTCAGTCTGATAGGCGTGGGCACGGCAGCCGCTTATTTGTTCAGCCTGGTGGCACTGTTATTGCCAGATATCTTGCCCGCTGCCTTCAAGATGGATGGCATGGCGCCACTGTATTTTGAAGCAGCTGCGGTTATCATTTGCCTGGTCTTGCTGGGCCAGGTACTGGAATTGCGGGCGCGCTCACAAACCAATGCAGCGATCAAGTCCTTGCTGGGTCTGGCACCCGCAACGGCAATACGCATTGCTGCTGATCGCAGTGAAGCGGAGATTGCACTGGATGCAGTACAAATAGGTGATAGTTTGCGTGTCAAGCCAGGTGCACATATCCCTGTTGATGGCGTAGTGCTGGATGGACATAGCAATGTCGATGAAGCCATGCTGACAGGTGAGCCGCTACCCGTCAGCAAGCAGGCGGGTGATAAGGTCAGTGCCGGTACGATTAACCAGCAAGGCAGTTTCAGCATGCAGGCCCAGCGCATAGGCAAGGACACTTTACTGGCCAGCATCATCAACCTGGTGAATCAGGCGGGGCGTTCACGTGCACCTATACAAAAGCTGGCTGACCATGTATCCGGCTGGTTTGTGCCTGGCGTGATTGCCGCAGCCGTGCTGGCCTTCATTGCATGGGCAGTCTGGGGGCCAGCACCGGGGATGGCAAATGGCTTGATGGCGGCAGTCTCGGTATTGATCATCGCCTGCCCTTGCGCACTGGGTCTGGCAACACCGATATCAGTGACGGTAGGCATAGGCCGCGGGGCCAGTGAAGGGATTTTGATCAAGGATGCCGAGGCACTGGAGAGACTGGAAAAAATCGATACCCTGCTGATAGACAAGACCGGCACTCTCACCGAGGGCAAGCCGACATTGGAAAAATTTAGCACTGCCGCTGGCGAGTCTGAAGCTGATTTACTGGCCTTGGCCATGACACTTGAGATGCGCAGTGAACATCCGCTGGCGCAGGCCATCGTCAGTTATGCAGGAGCGCATGGCTGCAAGGCAGTTGCGATCAGTGATTTCACATCCATCTCCGGTAAGGGTGTCAGCGCCAAACTGGATGGCCATTTGGTCTTACTGGGCAATCCGGCTTTATTGAAGGAACATGCCATTACCATCTCAGGCTGGGAACAGCAAGTCACGGACTTGCAAGCCTTGGGTCATACAGTCATGCTGATGGCAGTCAATCAAAAAGCAGTCGCCTTGCTAAGTGTGGCAGACAAGATCAAGAGCAGCAGCAAGGAAGCCATAGCGCAATTGCAGCAACAGGGCATGCGCATCGTCGTCCTGACAGGTGACAATGCCATCACGGCGCAAGCGGTGGCCAGGCAATTGGGGCTTAATGATGTACGCGCCGATTTACTACCAGCAGACAAGTTCCGTATCGTGCAGGAGTTGCAGGCACAGGGTCGTGTAGTCGCCATGGCTGGCGACGGCATCAATGATGCACCAGCGCTGGCACTGGCCGATGTGGGTATTGCCATGGGCAGCGGTACTGATGTCGCCATGCATAGCGCCCATGTTGTGCTGGTGAAGGGAGACTTGCGAGGCATCGTCAAGGCGCAATCCCTGAGCCAGCAAGTCATGAAAAATATACGGCAAAACCTGTTCTTTGCCTTTGCCTATAATTTTGTCGGCGTGCCTGTCGCTGCCGGTCTGTTGTACCCGTGGTTCGGGATTTTGCTGAGTCCCATGATCGCCAGCGCAGCGATGAGTCTGAGTTCAGTATCAGTCATCAGCAATGCGCTGCGTTTGCGACATGCCAGGCTATAGTCTTGAATCGAAGTTTGGGAAAGATTTTTCCGGCCAGGGCAGTTTTGCGCAAGTCCTAGTAAAATACGCAACTGTTTCTGCCTGCACCAGGCATAGTCCCACTAATAAGAAGAATTATGCGTATTTTTACCCTGGCTTTTTGTATCGCTAGCTTGCTTGCCATTCCCGTCCACGCCGCTGATAAAAATAAGCAGGCCAACAAGAAAAAAATTGAGAAACCCCTCAGCATCAGCGTCTACGCTGCTGGTGATATCGCTGAATGCAAAAAAAAACCTGCGGAAGAAAGTATCGCTGCCAGAACAGCAGAGCTGATCGCTGCAGGCCTGGACAAAGACAGTACAGCCAGAGCCATTACCCTGGGCGACAATACTTACCCTATAGGCAGCCCTGAAGAATTCAGCCGATGTTATGAACCTACCTGGGGGCGTTTCAAGGATAAAACCCTGCCTTCGCCAGGCAATCATGAGTATGGCATGCCCAAGGCCTTGGGCTATTACAATTATTTTGGTGAGGTCGCGGGCCCTGACAGGCGCGGCTACTATGCGACACGTTTGGGCAAATGGCTGGTCCTGTCACTCAATAGCAATCTTGACGAAGTACAAATGCAAGTGCAGTTGAGCTGGCTGAAGGAAGAACTGGCAGGCAATAAACATAATTGTACGCTGGCCTTCTGGCACCACCCAGCCTTTAGCTCGGGCGGGCACGGCAATAATAAAAACATGCAGGATGTCTGGAAGATCTTGAGCGCTGCCAAAGCCGATATCGTGCTGGCAGCCCATGACCACAACTATGAACGCTTTGTACCGCTAGATGCAAATGGCGACAGGGACGACAAAAACGGCATACGCAGTTTTATCGTCGGCACTGGCGGTGCGAAATTGACGCCCATGTTTTTAGCCAAGAACACGACAGAAATCCGCGACAATTCAACTCATGGTGTACTCAAGCTGACTCTTAACGAAAAGTCTTACGAATGGGAATTCATACCCATTCCAGGACAAAGCTTCAGTGACAAAGGCAAGGCTGCCTGTCACTGATATCCACCACTAGCCCCCGCTTAAAGGGGACGCAATTTAGGCAAACCGTTCGCTGCGTCCTCTCCATCTGTGACTATCTGTTCCAGCACAGCACGCATGGCTTTGACTTTGCTTGCGCCCAGGTGTTCGCTTAAGCGGCTCTCAAACTCTTGATGAAATGCCTGTGCCACGTCCATCAAGGCCAGTGCACGCGGTGTCAGATGCAGCAGGCGCACTCGCGCATCGTTGGCGTCATCCTCACGCTGGACATAGGCTTTCAGCACCATGTCATTAATGATCTTCAGCGCACCTTGCGGCGTCATGGCCAGGCTGTCTGCGATTTGCTTCAGGTTTTGCGGATTGTTTTTCAGCAAACGAAAAACATAGCCAAAAGAACTTCCGATATCGGCATATCCCTGTTGTGCCAGATGCAGGTGCAATTGCTCTTTAAAACTGCCAAAAGCCAGATTCAGCAGTACACCCAGGTCAGTATTTTCTTGCACGGTAATTTCATTCACCTTAGTTTATAATCTCAAGTGAATTATATCACGAGAGAAAATTATGAATCTGATCGACGCTTCATCCGCCAAAGTTTTTACCATGCATGAAGCCATATTTACCGGCCTTGCCTCACCCAGTCGTGGTTCTCAGGAAAATTCAGCCTGGATTGTTGAGTTGAGTTCCAACAAGCCCGGTGCCATCCATGAGCTGACACGAGAAGAGATATTTATCTGTCTTGCAGGCACGGCAACAGTGCGCATGGGGGAAGAACATCGCGACCTGAGTGCCGGGGCCTGCCTGATCGTACCGGCGCATACGCAATTCTCTTTGAGCAAAACCAGTGAAGAGAATTTCCGTGCCGTCGCAATCTTGCCAGTGGGTGCAGAAGCAATACTGGAGAATGGCCAGACTTTCGTACCGCCCTGGACGCTCTGACAGGTCGGCATATACGAAACATACTAACTTGGCAACACAAAGCGCATCCGGGATATGAAATGGATGATATCGCCCATATGAAATTCAGATAATGATTCCGGATTTTTTTGAACTATACTCAATTACGGCCCAACGACTTGATGACATTGCTGCGTCATTCGTGATTTCCCGCGTCCGCCAGGCGCATACTGGAGTCGTCATGCATATAGAAGAAACCCTCAGGCTGGATTTCAAGGACGTTTTGATACGCCCCAAGCGTTCCACCCTCACCTCCCGTTCCCAAGTCAATCTGGAACGTGAATTCGTTTTCCATCATTCCCGCAAGACGTATCACGGCATCCCTATCATTGCTGCCAATATGGATTCCACTGGCACCATGGAAATGGCAGCCGCACTCGATGCGCACCAATTATCCGTCGCCTTGCATAAGCACTATGATGAAGATGCACTGGTCGAGTATTTTTCTGCCTTGCAAAAGAAATCAACTGCCTTCTATTCCATGGGTATCACCCAGTCAGATTTCGAGAAATTCTCGGCTGTCATGGCACGCGCGCAAAATGCCATCGAATATGTCTGCATCGATGTGGCCAATGGCTATACCGAGGGCTTTATCAATTTCGTTAAAAAAGTGCGCACGACTTACCCGCACCTGACCATCATGGCGGGCAATGTGGTGACAGGCGACATTACTGAGGAACTGATACTGGCCGGTGCTGATATCGTCAAGGTCGGCATAGGCCCTGGTTCCGTCTGCACGACCCGTAAGATGACGGGCGTGGGCTACCCACAATTATCAGCCGTCATTGAATGCGCTGACGCTGCCCATGGGCTGGGTGGCCAGATTTGTGCTGACGGTGGTTGCGTCGTTCCTGGTGACTTGGCCAAGGCCTTTGGTGCTGGTGCCGACTTCATCATGCTGGGTGGTATGCTGGCAGGTCATGATGAATGCGCTGGTGACCTGGTAGAGCGCGATGGCCAGCAATTCAAACGTTTCTATGGCATGAGCAGCCGGGCTGCCATGGACAAGTATGCTGGTGGTGTCGCCAAATACCGTGCCTCGGAAGGCAAGGAAGTATTGATACCCTATCGCGGTGCTGTCGAAACCACCCTGCAAGACATACTTGGTGGTGTGCGCTCGGCATGCACCTATGTGGGCGCGCACAAGCTCAAAGAACTCACCAAGCGCACGACCTTTATCCGGGTTACCCAGCAATTGAACGAAGTGTTCGGAAAATCCTGAACCACCTCCCCGTAAAAATGTAGTTCTACTTCATCAAGTAAAGCCAGCTTCGCGAGAAGTTGGCTTTTTTTCATTAATGATGCGATTTAAACGATTTAATTCATATTTGGCACAATTCCTGCATGGTTTTGTACAAACAAAGTATTTTTGATCCCTGAATTTTCATGATTTCATTCTGTTCTGTGATTTGAATATTGCTATGCGGGTATATCCATGGCAGGATAGCCGTTCGGATTTGTGAAAATTTTCGCAGCAGCGAATAAATTGGCAATGCACCAAAATAATGCAGATTTGCACTGTTTTATGGCGCCTTGATAATTTCGCAGGGTATAGCAGCTTGCTTCGTTTAACTTTAGCTTTAAAACGGTTTTTTGCCTGGAGTGATATGAAAACGGTAGTCCTTAACAAAACAGCGAAATTCTCAGCGCTGACATTCAGTCTGCTATCCAGTGCCATGCTGATGACGGCGTGCCAAAAAAGTCCTGCACCAGAAGCAGTGGCCAGTGCCCCAGAGGCCCCGGCTTCCAATGCTGCCATGCCGACTGGCCTGGTGAAAAATCCGGTGAAACACTCGGATACGGCAGACGTGACGAAGTGGATGGATATGGCATCCAACAAGACTGCTGCTCAGATAGCCAAGGAAGAAAAACTGGCGAAAGACGCGAAAGACGCCAAGGAAGCGAAAGACGCTAAAGATGCCAAGGAAGCAAAATTAGCCGCTGAAGCCAAAGCCCTGGCGGCCAAGGCCAAGGATGCGCCTAAAGTTGCGTCTGCCACGGCAGTTGCCCCCGCTCCCGTACCAGTGCCAGCACCAAAACCGGTAGAAGTACCGCCACCAGTGGTTGCTGCGGCTCCCAAGCCAGCGCCAGCCCCTGCTCCGGTAGAAAACCTGACACTGAAGGTCGTCTCCAGCGTGCAACCTAAATACCCGAGCACGGCAGTTCGTGCCGGCGTCACATCTGGCGTTGTCAGTGCGCGCGTGCATATAGATACGGATGGCAAGGTCTCACAAGTGGATATCGTCAAAGCCAATCCACCCAAGCATTTTGACAAGGAAGTGATCGCAGCAGCATCACAATGGAAATATGCACCGATTTCCAAGCCGCTGACAACCCTGCTGGAATTTAATTTCAAGCTCGATAACTAAACAATAAAAACGATAGGGGCAGTCTGATTTTGCATCAGACTGCCCCTTTTTTATTGCACTGAATATTGTTTACCCCAGACGTAAGGCCTGGCGTTGCTCCTGATTCGCGGCTTTTGCTTTCTTGAACTGAGCAGTCTTACTAGCGCCTACTGCCTCGCCTATATTTGTGACTTTGAAGACGCCTACCACCTGATGCAAATTATCAGCTTGCTCAAGCAAGCTTTGCGCTGCTGCAGCGGCCTCTTCTACCAGCGCGGCATTATGCTGCGTCACTTGATCCATCTGGGTAATGGCCACATTCACCTGCTCTATGCCACGACTTTGTTCGCTACCTGCCGCCGCAATTTCACTCATGATGTCGGCCACCTGCTTGACGGATGTCACGATCTGGTCCATGGTGGCGCCTGTTTCATCGACCAGAGCAGAACCCGCATCGACTTTCGACACTGAATCATCAATGAGTTGCTTGATTTCCTTGGCGGCACTGGCAGACCTTTGCGCCAGGTTGCGCACTTCCGAGGCAACCACGGCAAAGCCGCGCCCTTGCTCACCTGCCCTGGCGGCTTCGACAGCCGCGTTCAATGCCAGGATATTGGTCTGGAAAGCAATGCCATCAATGACGCCTATGATGTCGACGATTTTGCGAGAGCTATCCTTGATTGCCCCCATGGTGCTCACCATTTGCCCCACCACATCGCCCCCCTTGCTGGCAAAATCGGACGACGACATGACAAGCTGATTGGCCTGGGCGGCGCTGGCGGCATTGTGTTGTACGGTGGAAGTCAACTCTTCCATCGATGAGGCGGTTTCTTCCAGTGAGCTGGCCTGGTTTTCAGTGCGTTCAGACAAGTCCATATTGCCAGTGGCAATCTCATTCGAGGCCGTGAAGATGGTATTGGTGCTGGTCCTGACCTGGCTGACAATATTGATCAGGCTCTGGTTCATATTCGACAAGGCTTGCAGCAATTCTCCAGCCTCGTCTTTGGATTTGATCTTGATATCCTGCCGCAAATCACCGGCGGCAATGTTATTCGCAATCTCGACTGCATAGTTCAAGGGCCCAGAGATGCTGCGCACCAGCCAAACGCCCATGGCCGTAGCAAACAAGACCGACAAGATGATGAAGACCGCCGCAAAAACCTGGAAGCTGCGAAAGAAACTCTGGGAAGAGTCATACTCGGATTTACCCACATTCAATTGCAATTGTATGAGCCCATCCATGGCCTCTTTCATGCCCACAAACAAGGGCTCGACTTTACCGTGGAATAACTTCGACGCGGCATCGATTTCTTTATTTTTCAAGGCAGCCAAAGTCGGGTTCAAACCCTCGTCAAGAAATTGTTTTCGCCTGGTCGCAAACTGATCTGCCAGGACTTTTTCTTCCGGTGTCAGGTAAGTCGCCATGTATTCTGCCCAAACCTTGCTGGCTTCAGCCTTGCCAGCTTCGACCGCAGCGACATGCGCGGAAATTTTTTCCTGGTCGTCGGTCATGGCCTTGGCGACGATGACTTGATTTCTCATGATGAGACGTATGACAGCATCAAGCTGCCCTAGCGCCACCAGCCTGTCGTCATACACGGTTTTCAGAGAATTGTTACTGGCATTGAGACTCAAATACCCGGCAGACCCTATGGACAAGACCAGCAAACTCAATAAAATAAAACTGAAAATGAGCTTGGTCTTGATGCGTATATCCTGAAACATAAAGCCTCCATAAACTTCGGATGAAACCTGACTAGCAAGATGAGTGCGTTGCACTTTTGCATGCGGCCTGATACTGGGGCAATCCAGGCAATCAGGGCGGCGTGGGTGGAAAGCGGATCAGACTGGGCTGATCCGTGATTTGACTTTAAATGCTAAACGGCAATAACTCAAGGTCGGGCGAATAATTCCGCCGGGCTTAGACTATTTTTCCCACAAAGTATAAAAGATTGTTTCCAGGCAAAAATACTTCTATGCATACGCAAAAATTGCGAGAAATATGCGAAGAATTATGGAGTTTGATTTTCGGTATCCTGTGCCGCCAGCTTGCGCAGCACCTGGGCGGCTGCCATCAGGCCAAAGGAAGCCGTGACGACGATGGAGGAACCAAAACCCGCGCAGTTCAAGCCCGTCACACCAGTAGTGCCTGCACTTGCCTCAGTACCGACTTCGCACACTTCGGCAGTTTCTGGTGTGCTCAATGCTTCCATGGAAAACACGGCATCAATCCCGAATTTGCTTTTTGCCCCGCGCGGGAAGCCATGATTTTGGCGCAAACGCTTGCGTACCAGTGCCAGCAAGGGCTCTTGCTCGGTGCGTGAGAGGTCCCTTATTTCTATCTTGCCTGGATCAGTTTGCCCGCCAGCCGCACCTATGGTAATGAGGGGGATGGCATGCTGACGGCAATAAGCAATCAGGGCGGTCTTGGCTTTGACATTGTCGATCGCATCTATCACATAATCAAAACCGGGCTGGCCCAGCATGGCATCGAGATTGTCTGGCGTCACAAAATCTTCGACCTCATTGACTTTACAGTAAGGATTGATGAGGGCGATACGTTCAGCCAGCGCCGTGACCTTGGCTTTGCCTACTGTGTCGGTATTGGCCTGTATCTGGCGATTGATATTCGATTCGGCTACATTGTCGAGATCTATCATGCTGATCTGGCCTATGGCACTGCGGGCCAGTGCCTCTACTACCCAGGAGCCAACGCCACCTACGCCGATGACGCAGACGTGCGCGCCCTTGAAACGTTCCAGTCCAGCTGCACCATATAAACGGGCGATACCACCAAAACGGCGGTCAAAATCGATATCGACTACTTCTTGCATAGGAAAATTGTGCCCGCAGGCTGTACATGATAAGCAGGCGCTATTTTACTTGATGCAGCGTAAGACTGAATTTTAACGTCCAGTTTTACGCTTCAAATCAGAAAACAGGGAAAATACCCAGGGTCGGGTTGCCATCAGCAAGGCCACGCCCTGTCTCTGCTCAGATGACAAACTGGCATCAATGTCAGCCAGCTCATTGAATTCTGTCAGCAAGCGTCCCATTTTTCTTTGCAGAACAGCAATCGAAGCAGTGCTGAGTTCGCGGGTTTCAAAGCGCAAGACTGCCTGCTCATCCTCAAAATCATTTTGCAAAAATTCTTCCATGACCTGGGTCTGGTATTTCTTGCGTATGGGGCCGTCTGCACGCCATTGCAGGGTGGTATGGGTCAGTAATTTGATGCGGTTATGGGGATGCAGTTCGATTAACTCCAGCCTTTCCAGGCCCATCAATAGCTGCAAAAGTTCGGTTTCTGCTATATCAAACTTCCTGGAAATCTCTTTGACTTGCCATTGATTGAGCAAGAGATAAAACACGCCCAGCAGTCTGGGTTGATCGGCCAGCGTTTGCTCCTGCTTCTCCGATAGTTCAGCCTTCAATTCTTGCTGCCCCCGTGCCAATCTGGCCAGCTCCAGGAAATCCAGCTCCAGTAACTGGCATATCGCTTCCAACCTGCGCACGGTAAATGTCGACTCTGAGAACAGGCGTTTCACACTGGCTTCGCTGATTTGCAAGTGCGCCGCCAGTTGTGCATAGGTCAGGCCCTTTTGCTTCAAATGCTTTTTCAGGGCTGTCGTGATTTGCTGGGTCAGGTTCATGTCACCCTTAAGGTTTACGCTGGTCTATGCGGAAAGATAAATGACGTTGAGTATTAAAATTTAATACTAATTTCTATTAGATTGTATATCAATACCTTAAATAACAAAATGCAGTCTTCACCAACCAGGAGAAAACTGCATGTCTACGCAACACCATTCACTCATTGTCAACGATATTCATTCCGCCATGAACCTCACTCAGGTGAACAAGATAGTAGAAGTAAGCGATCTTGCCCATCTTGCCGCAACTTTGGCTGAGGCAAGAAATAGTGGCAAAAAAATCGCCATCAGCGCAGCCCGTCATGCCATGGGTGGACAGCAGTTTGCCCATGATGCCATCTTGCTGGATATGCGTGGCATGGATAAAGTGCTGGCTTTTGACCGCAGCCAGGGCATCGTCACAGTCGAAGCGGGCATACAGTGGCCAGCCCTGATCGATTATCTGGAGACGGCACAAATAGACAACCTCAGACCATGGAGCATACGGCAAAAACAAACTGGTGCAGATAATCTCAGCATAGGCGGCTGCCTGTCAGCCAATGTGCATGGACGTGGCTTGCAAATGCGCCCTTTCATCAACGATGTCGAGAGCTTTAGCCTGCTGGATGCCCAAGGCAGATTACAGCATTGCAGCCGTGACAATAATAGCCACTTATTCAGGCTTGCCATCGGTGGTTATGGCATGTTTGGCGTTATCACCAAGGTCAGCTTGCGCCTGGATGTCCGACAAAAAATGCGACGCGATGTCAGCATGATCTCGCTGGATGAATTGCCAGCTGCGTTTGCGCAGCGCATAGCAGCGGGCTATACCTACGGTGACTTTCAGTTTGCGATAGACCCGGACAGTCCTGACTTTTTGCGGCGCGGCGTATTCTCCTGTTATTGCCCGGTAGCCGACTCCAGCAACATCAGGGAAGAGCATGCACTCAGCGATGAACAATGGCAGCAATTGCTGACATTGGCCCACGTAGACAAGAGCCGCGCCTTTGATTGCTATGCCCAGCACTATCTAGCCAGCTCTGGCCAGATTTACTGGAGTGACAGGCTGCAACAAACTACGTATCTGGATGGATATCATGACAAGATAGACAGCCTGCTTGGCCAGCATGGCTCGGAAATGATAGGCGAGCTATATGTGCCAAGAACAGCGCTGCTGGCCTTCATGCGCGATGCAGCACAGGATTTCCGCCAGCATGGTGTTGACCTTATCTACGGTACGGTACGTTTGATAGAAGCAGATACAGAAAGCTTCCTGCCGTGGGCCAGGCAAGACTATGCCTGCGTCATCTTTAATTTGCATACCGAACATAGTGAAAGCGGCATGGCCGCCACGGCAGCAGCTTTCGGCAGACTCATCGATCTGGCGATCCTAAGGAATGGCAGCTTTTACCTGACTTATGGACGCTATGCCACAGCAAAACAAATCCGCCATTGCTATCCCAACTTTGAAAATTTCCTGGCTTACAAACGCCGTTTTGATCCAGAATTACTATTCCAAAGTACCTGGTTCCAGCATCATGCCGCCATGTTTGCGGCGTCTCAGGAGCAGGCAGCATGAAGGCTGACCAAGCCAGTAACACCGCCCTGATCGTTGCCGCCGGCGTACAAATGCTGGCGCGTGATCCAGACTATCTGGGCCTCGTGCCTGGCACTATGACTACACATGGGCAAAGCTTGTTACGGGCCAGCCACCCACGTTTGTCCAGACTGATTAGTCACCAGTGGTTCCGCACGCTAGCCTATGCAGCAGAACAAATGACCTTGCCAGGCATCTTGCTGCACTATGTCTTGCGCAAAATAGTCATCAGGGATTATGTCGAGCAAGCTATAGCGGCAGGTACGCGCCAGATCATCGTGACCGGAGCTGGCTATGATAGCCTGTGCATGGAACTGGCGACAGCATATCCAGACTTGAACTTGATAGAAATCGATCATCCGGCAACGCAGGCTGTCAAACGCGCAGCGACAGGCTCGCAAGAAAATCGTATCCACTATATCGCTACTGAACTGGGCAAACAAAGTCTGATAGAAGTATTAGGCAATTGCCCGCATTTTGATGCGCACCTGAAAACCTTGTTCATTGCCGAAGGTTTGCTGATGTATTTGGCAACGAGCGATATTGCCAGGCTATTACAACAAATGCGCATGCTTGCCACGGAGTCATCACTGATTTTTACCTGGATGGAAATCCAGGCAAATGGCAAACCCAATTTTCGACCTGCCAGCAAGATCATTGATTTTTTCCTCAAGAAAAAGAACGAACCCTTTTTATCCGGCATGGCACAAAAGCAAGTCTCAAATTTTTTGCAGCAACATGGCTACCATCTGCAAGACTTGAAAGAAAGCGCTGATGTCGCTACGCAAGGGTGCAAGATCAAACCAGTGGCGGGTGAATATATATGTTTCGCTAAAAATCAACACGTCTGAGCAGGTCTGAATTTGATATGACGCAAGCAGGTAGAGGCTGTCTATTGCATAATAAGCATATCAACCCATGCAAAGTGAAAATGAATACCTTATTCGATACTGCCCCAGGCTTTGACCAACCGCTAGCCGTACTCAAGCATTGCCATGACCGCATACGCAAGCAATTGGCGACCATGAGCAAGCTGCTAGATCACTTACCCAGCCATGGTGCCGACCAGGAAGCACAGCAGGCTGCGCAGTCGGTGTTGAATTATTTCGTCAAAGCAGCCCCTTTGCATCATGAAGATGAAGAAATCAATCTATTGCCTGAACTGCAAGTGACTGCGAAGGACGAAGATGCTGCCCTGCTAGCTGGCCTCTTGCCAAAAATTCTTAGCCAGCATGAAGATATGGCTGCGAAATGGCTACAACTGGAAAAACAGCTGGGTGCCATTGCAGCAGCAACTGCGGCGTCCTTATCTGCCAGCGAAGTACAGGACTTTCAAGCCCTGTATAGCGAACATATGCAGATAGAAGAAACACAGATCGCCCCAATGGCAAAACGCCTGTTTTCTGATGCGCAAATGGCAACTCTGGGCGCAGCGATGAAAACCAGGCGCGGTATTGCCGCATAAAAATAGCAAAGTTCTCAATACTTTATCAAGGAAAACCATGTCCGTAGCTGATATCCGTACCGACTACAAAAAAGCCAGCCTGGCTGAATCTGAGGTGAGCAGCGATCCCTACAGCCAGTTTGCCAACTGGTTTGATCAAGCTTTAAAAGCCGACGTACCAGAACCAAATGCCATGACCCTGTCCACAGTGAGTACGGCAGGTCGCCCCAGTTCACGCATTGTCCTCATCAAGGAATTTGATGCACGTGGTTTTTCCTGGTTCACCAATTACGATAGTGCCAAAGGCCAGGATCTGGAAAGCAATCCCTATGCTGCGCTCCTGTTTTTCTGGATACAGCTGGAAAGACAGGTTCGCATAGAGGGTCGCATAGAAAAACTCAGCGATGCGGAAAATGATGCTTACTTCAACAGTCGCCCTTTAGGCAGCCGCCAGAGCGCCCTGGCATCGCAACAGAGCCAAGCTATTGCTGACCGTGCCGTGCTGGAGCAACAACTGGCTGCCGTCATAGCAGAATTTGGCGATCACCCGCCGCGCCCTGCTCATTGGGGTGGGTATAGGCTAGTGCCAGAACGCCTGGAATTCTGGCAAGGCCGCAGCTCGCGCCTGCATGATCGCATCATCTATACCAGGTCTGAAGATGGCTTGTGGGAAATTTCTCGCCTTCAACCTTAATCCCTGCAGCAGCTATGGCTACCGCCTTCTCAAAACATTGACAATGCGATAGCCAGCAAGCCGATTTGGCATGGCAGTTTACAGACCGTGTTATTCTCGGTGTTTTTACCACACACCGAAGTCCATGCCTAAGAAAAAGATCTTGTTATTAAGCGTTTCCGCTGGTGCAGGTCACAAGCGTGCCGCTGAAGCCATACAGGCCACTGCCGTGCAGCATGCCGCTGATACTGAAGTCTTGCATCTGGACGTGATGGATTTTGTCACGGCGGGCTTCCGTAAAATCTATACCGACTTCTATATCAAGCTGGTCAACAAAGCCCCAACCTTGTGGGGTTATCTCTACCATGCCAGCAATGAAGCCCAGTCTGACAGCACCATGGAAAAGCTCAGGCGCGGCATAGAGCGATTAAGTTCACGCCCCTTGCTGCAAGCCATTGCCGACTTTGCCCCCGATGTTATCGTCTGCACTCACTTTTTGCCTGCCGAAATGCTATCCCGTCTGTTGCGCAAGGAAAGGCTGCATTGCCCGGTCTGGGTGCAAGTCACTGACTTTGATTTACACAGGATGTGGGTACATGAACACATGGCCGGTTATTTTGCTGCCAGTGAAGAAGTGGCAGACCGCATGCGTATCAATGGTATCGCCGCTGACCATGTTCATGTCACGGGTATTCCTATCATGCCTGCCTTCACACAAGACCTGGACAGGAAAACCTGTGCTGCAGAGTTTGGACTAAACCCGGCTTTGCAAACCTTTATGCTCATGGGGGGTGGTGCTGGCCTGGGTGGGCTCGATGAAGTAGCCGAGCGCCTGTTGTCATTGCCAGGCAATTTCCAGCTCATCGTATTGGCAGGTAAAAATGCACCGGCCTTGCAAGCCTTGCAAAAACTGGCACTACGCTATCCGGGGCGCTTATTGCCGCAAGGCTTCACCGACAAAGTCGAGCGTTTGATGGCTTGCGCTGATCTGGTAATCACCAAACCGGGCGGTCTGACGACATCTGAATGCCTGGCCATGGGCTTGCCCATGATCGTCAACTCCCCTATTCCAGGGCAGGAAGAACGCAATGCCGACTTTTTGCTGGAACAAGGCGTGGCCTTGAAAGCCTATGATGACATCAGCCTGGCTTATCGCTTGAATTACCTGTTGCAACATCCCGATAAATTGCGCGACATGCATGTCAAGGCGCAGGCCCTGGGCCGCCCTCAGGCAGCCAGGGATGTTTTGCAAACCATACTGAGTAAAGCAGTTTGAGGTCTGGTTTGATGATGAAACCTGCTAATTCATTTCTGTCTTTCTTACTCTGCTTTGCTTTTGCCTGTGTGCTGGCGCTATTTTTTGCCCAGGTAGAAATCCAGATAGAAGGCAGTGCTGGCTGGGCTGCCAATCTGCCGACCTGGCGTATAGAAAAGCACTGGCTGCTGGATATCTTCTGGGGTGGCCGCGCCATGACGGGATACCACGCCTGGGTTTTCCCTTTCATCAGCCTGTTTTTTCATTTCCCCTTTGCGATGATGCGGCAATGGACCTTGAAGCTGGAATGCCGTGCCATCGCCAGCATCATGAGTTTTTGGGTAGTCGAGGACTTTTTATGGTTTGTCATCAATCCTGCCTATGGTGTCTCGCGCTTCAACGCTCATGCTGTACCCTGGCATATACACTGGCTGCTGGGCGTGCCTACCGATTATTGGGTAGGCTTTATCGGTGCCACTTTCCTCTATATTTATTCGTACAAAACACATGCTCAACAAGATGCGAAGTAAACGGATCAAGGCTGGCTTGAAGACCGTGTCAGCCCTGGCTGCTCTGTCCTGCACCAGTCTGCTGCTGGTAACAAATACCGCTAGCGCACAAGACGCTCGTCCTGCCGAATGGGCTACCCCGGTAGCCGAGGCGAAAAACCTGTATCGCGTCAATCAAGACTTCTATCGCAGCGCCCAATTGGAAAGCAAGGATGCCGCCTTGCTGAAGTCCCTGGGCATCAAGACCATCGTCAGTTTGCGCTCCTTTCATTCGGATGACAGTTTATTCAAGGATAGTGGCATCAAGCTGCAGCGCATAGGTATCAATACCTGGAGCATCAATGACCTCAATGTCATCACTGCCCTGCGCGCCATTAAGGCAGCAGAAAAAGAGGGACCCGTACTCCTACATTGCATGCATGGAGCCGATCGCACAGGTCTGGTAACTGCCATGTACAGGATACTGTATCAAACCTGGACCAAGGAACAGGCTTTGGAAGAATTGATGAAAGGCGGCTACGGTTACCATAGCATGTGGAAAAACATCCCGGAATATCTGAACAAAGTCGACATAGAGAAAATACGTACAGGTGTGAATAAACCATGAAACAAACTACTTTTTTATTTGGCATGATCTCAGTCCTGCTCTTGTCGACAAGTGCACAGGCTGCCCAACTGGATGCCAGCAAATTCAGCGAAACCGAGGTCCAGCTCATTGACCTGACTAAGCCGGATAGCAGTGGCAAGACGTTTGCCGCTGGCACCATACTCAATGCCCCGGTCGCCAAAGTATGCGCAACCATACAGGCCTATGAAGATTACCCCAGCTTCATGCCGAATACTGCCAAGGCCAAGGTCACGCGCCAGCCGGATGAAACTGCACTGGTGGATTTCACCCTGAATCTGCCACTTGGTAAAGTCAAAAAATACCGCCTCAAAATGACACCTAAAGCCAGTGCCACGACCTGTAACCTGAGTTGGAAACTACAACCATGGGAAGGTTTGAAACAGGAAGAAACCATCGCAGATACTGCAGGTTACTGGGATTTGACAGCACAGGCTGGCAACCCCAACAAGACTGTTGTCAAGTACCAGGTATTTACTGATCCAGGCCCTGTGCCTATGGGTCTGGGCTGGATCGTTGATAGCATGAGCAAGGATAGCATCCCGAAAATGATGGATGCACTCAGGAACAAATTGCGTTAAGCATGGGCGGCTAAAGCAAAACGGGGAGATCAATGATCTCCCCGTTTGCATTTGCATGAGTGTATTACTATAGACTGATTACTTGTCCTCTACGGTATAAGCTGCCTTGGAATCTTCTACAGCAGGTTCGCCTTGTTTTTCAGGAATTTTAAAACCGGCATAAGTACCCGCACTCATGCCCAGCAAGGCCAGAATATTACTGTCCAGGTTAGGCATGTTGAAGTGCTGTACCACATAGATCAGGAACAGGAAGCCTATCAGCACATTGAATACCAGCATTTGAAAGCGATGCAAGGTCAAGCCTTGTGAGTCACTGAGAATATCATGGAAAAATCCCTGGCTTTCGCCAAGCTGGTCTGGCTTGCTGGTATCCACACCAGCAGCAGTCAGATAAGTGGCACTGCCTATGCCAAGCAAACCCAGAGCCTGTGCAGAAATAGTAGGTATACCTTCTGTCGCTATACATAACCAGATATAAGAGGCCAGTACAATAAAAAACCACCAGGCCATTTGTACCCGCGCCAGACTATAAGTACGCTGCTCTACGGCTACCGAGTTACTGTCACGCAGCAAGCCAGAATCTCTTCCGAGTCGAAACAGGGCATAGCCGACGACGGCAATAAATCCAAAGCCAAAAATAAGATGCGCTGGTTTCAATATTTGAAAGTGCATGGAACCTGTCGCCAGGACTACACTGATACCCGCTTTTTTTACACTGACATTGAAGGGCAGATCTCGACCGTAACCGTGGCGTGACTCTTGCCAGGGAGTGCCCATCACGGCCTCGCGTTCAGACAAAAAAATGCTGGAGTCTGTTTGCGGCATTTGAAAGACCAGTTTGTTCATGCTTGGGTCAGGGTTGCAGTCAAGTAATTTTCTTTGGCTAAGCACCCCATTGATGCGCAGTTCTACCGAACTGAATTGCTCACTCTTCAAAGTTTCACATACTTTGGGAACAGAAATCATCAATAATTCCTGGTCCAGATCTACCTCTTTCCGGACCAGCGGCTTAGCCTCATTTGCCAGAGCCAGGCTGAAACCCAGGCTCAACGCACAAAACAGTAATTTTTTTATGGTAAGCAGCATTTTGTTTTCCTTCAGTTTGGCATTGGAGTTACAAACAAGGTGCGTTCAGCTGCGCGGCGTGTGACCAGGCCTTGCAAAGTTTTGCCTCCAGCCTGGGTCCAGCGGCCAAACTGGTCAGCCGCTCCTGCCCTGTCATTGGCATTGAGTTTTTTTAACAAGGTGGAGCTGCGTAAATTGCCTACGCCCAAATTAAAAGTAAAGCTGGTCAAGGCCCCATATTCATTATCATTCAAAGGCACAGTCACGACTGACAAGACATCCCGACCAGCATTCATCAAGTCTGCCTGCAACAGACCGCTGGCCTGTTCCAGACTGATACCATTTGGATACAGGGCTTTGACTTGCAGGGTGTCAGCCTGTCCTTTCATGAATCGTCCCTGATAAGTGATTGCATGACCCCAGCCTATGGTCCAGATATTCACAGGGTCCAGGTAAGGGTCAATATTGCTGGTGGCGGGATTGCCGTCTGGTATGCCTTCAAAGCGCTTGACCAGATCGACGGTCGCCGGATTCACGTCACGAAGTGCCATTTTTCTCTCCCTGTTATTGGCATGGGTGGGCCATGCAAGTATGAGAAATCTGGAGAAAACTGCATCCTCAGAGCAATATTCGCAGACAGACACTCAACACGCTTGCACAAGCAATGAGGATAGTATCAAATAAATATGACTTTTTTATAACTTAATCGCGCTTATTCACCAAGACTGTGGCGGATAAAGCATTTTTGCGGGAATGAATACAGGTGGAAACTATGTCGACAAACCTGGCGTGCAATGGAATCACAACACGCCTATAGACGCGCGCAGCAAAATGCACTGGCACTTTGCTGCGGGTAAGAAGATTTAAGCAATCAGCTTGCTGGCAAATACCTTTCTGGCTTTGGCGACTTTAGGTGCCACCACGAAGGAGCAATAGCCCTGCTCTGGATGCTGGCGGAAATAATTCTGGTGATACTCTTCCGCGATGTAAAACATTGGTGACTGGCTGATTTCGGTAACGATGGCATCATCCCAGACCATGGCCATTTCCTTGACAACTTGTTGTGCCAGGGCTTGCTGCTGAGTGTCATGAAAGAAAATGACGGAGCGATACTGCGTGCCTGCATCATTGCCCTGACGGTTCAAAGTCGTAGGATCATGGATGGTGAAAAAAATTTCCAGCAAATCCCGATAGCTGACGATGGCAGGGTCAAAAGTCAGGCGCACCACTTCTGCATGCCCGGTTTTGCCGGTACAGATTTGTTCATAGGTGGGTTGATGGACGGCACCCCCGGCATAGCCTGACTCCACTTTCAATACCCCACGAATTTGCTGGAATACAGCTTCAGTACACCAAAAACAGCCGCCTCCCAGGGTGGCAAATTCAGTCGATGTCGCGCTCATGGTTTTCTCCTTGTTTATACAGTAGCTTAGTCTGTACTTAGTCTGTATAAAGCGCATTTTCTTACATTTATGAAATCTTTGCCTGGGACTTGTATGACTTCTTGTAAGTAAATGAAACCAAGCTATAACAAACGACATCAAAACACTGTGGCCGGTTCCGCTCTTTCTGCAGCCAACTCTATCTCCGCCAGAAAACGGGCACTATCCTGGTACGCGACACTATGATTCAAGCGCTGAAATTGTCCCTGGCTTTCCAAAACAAAACTGGGGAAACCCTGGGCACCTGCCCGGCGCAATAATTGGTGGGCAGCCCCTGCCCGCGCTGGCAAATCTGCTTGCGCTCTGGCATAACTTTCTTTGAAATCTGTCGCATTCAAACCCAGTCCGACAGCCAACTGGCTCAAGACATGAAAATCACTGATATCCGCCGCATCAACATAATGCGCATGCTGAATTTTCTCCAGCATCTGTAAAGCGGCCAAGCCAGAGGCGTCTGCCTGACTCATGACCGCAGTTGCTGATGGTACCGAGTAATACTTCAATTCATCTATCTTCCGCACTCTATCCAGGTATGCCTGGCCAAATGCCACGCCTGACAAAATGGCGATATGCTGGTCGGCCGCAATAATGTGCTCTCTGTAGCTGGGCGGGATGACATTAGGCTGGGCAAACAACAGGCCCGGATGAAACACCAGCGGCAGCTTGTCACCAAAATGCGCCTGCACTTGCTTTAGCAAAGGGCTGGCCGCATAGCACCAGCCACATAGGGGGTCAAAAATCATATGTAGTTTGATGCTCATGCCTTGCTCCTGTCCTTGAATAATTGCCGCTATTCTAGGCAAATAACAAGTATAGAAAAAGCGCGTATGATGGAAAGCATCTTTCGATAAAACAGAATAATTACTCTTATATTTTTCGAATCATGCATTTTGATCAACTACGCCGCATGGCCTTGTTCGCCCAGGTAGTGCGCTATGGCTCTTTTTCCGCTGCCAGCCGGGCACTCGATCTGGCAACCTCGGTACTCAGTGCTGCCGTCTCTCAACTGGAAATTGAACTGGGGGTACGTCTGTTGCACAGGACTACCCGTCGCCTGTCTCTGACCGAGGTCGGGCAAGAGTATTACCAGCAATGCCAGTCCATGCTGGCTGCAGCAGAAGCAGCACAAGAGTTGATTGCCGAAAGCTCGGGAGAAATCGCTGGCCGCCTGCGTATTTCTGCCGCCTCTGATGTGGCAGAAAGTATTATCCTGCCGGCCCTCCAGCCACTCACCAGAACACACCCCAAGTTAGTACTGGACATACAGGTTGCAGACAATATCGTCGATATGGCAAGCCAGCAAATTGATTTATCCATACGCTCAGGCTGGATGCGCGATTCGTCCCTGGTAGCCCGCAAATTATCGGACTTGCATGAGGTCCTGGTTGCCTCGCCTGCTTATCTGAAACAATCGGGGATACCGCAGAACCCGGAAGATTTGAGTCAATACCAAATCATTGCCATGACACGCCTTACTGATCCCACCATACTGCCTTTAAAAAATGCCGATGGCCTGTTGATCAAAGTCAGCCTGACAGCGTCTGCCATGACTGACAGTGTGCGGCTGCTAACCCATATGGCTGTCCAGGGTATGGGCCTGGCGCGCTTGCCCAGCTATGCAGTCAGCCAGGATTTACGCGCTGGTCGCCTGGTGACGGTGCTGGATAACTGGCAACTGCCAGGGGCTGGCATTTTCGCAGTAACCTTGAAGCGTGGTTTGCAGCCACAAAAAGTAAGGGCTGCGATTGAGGCGCTGACGCAGTATCTGAATCCAGCTTGAAATGGGACGCATTCTGCCACGATCAAAACCTGCCAAAACACAGAATCGATTTCATTACTATTACTTACACTTGGCAAACAGCCAGAATCCTGATCGTCCATCATTTCGTGCTATCTTTTTCCTGTCACGGCATTGGATATGCTTATTCAACGAAATCAAGAATAAAACGACAAGCAATACTACCAGCACCCTATATCATGAAAAGAATGAAGCTTTCTCCCGCCAGTGCCCTTTCACCTGAACGCTTGACGGCAGTCGGCAAAAAACCAGGCACGCACTATGCATCTGCCTTGCTGATCCTGCTCTTGACAGCTTGTGGAGGCAGCAGTACTTCGCCAGAAAGCTCTACAAACAAAGTCGCAGTGGTCACACCACCACCGGCAGGTACGGCAAACCAGCCCGGCACACAACTGGATGAGCCGCTGACGTTTGAGCAATACAGGGCGCTGAACAAAGATGGTCCGGTTCTGCACCAGCCTGCCCCTGCACCCATCAATGCCCTGCCACCATTGTTGCTGGATACGCAAAACCGGGAAATGGTCAGAAATGCCTACAACACCCTCTACCCGCAATCAGATAATGTAGCGATGAACTGGACTGGCGACTACGCCGCAGGCAAGGCGGGCAGTGTCAGCACGCAATACCAGGATGCCACCTTGTTGCGCATCAATTTAATACGTGCCTTGGCTGGCGTACCGGCGAATGTCGTATTCGATCCAGTTTATTCTGCCAAGAGCCAGCAAGCTGCATTCATGATGAGCATCAATGGACAGCTCTCGCATACACCGCCATCCAGCTGGAAATTTTATACCGCCGATGGCGCTGAGGCGGCTGGCAACTCTAACCTCGCCCTGGGCAATGCGGGGCCAGATGCAATCTCGAATGGTTATCTGGGGGATAGCGGCAACAATAATGCTGCTGTGGGCCACCGCCGTTGGCTGCTGTATCCGCGGACTCAGGTCATGGGTTCGGGCAGCGTCCCTGGCGCCCCCTCATCCGGTGCGGGCAATAACTCACTCTCCTCCGCCAACTCATTGTGGGTGTTTGATAGAAATGCATTAAGCCAGCGCCCCAAGCTACGCGACGATTTCATCGCCTGGCCAGCCAGGGGCTATGCCCCCTACCCTGTCGTTTATGGCCGCTGGTCATTCTCGTACAAAGACGCTGATTTTTCCAATACCAAAGTGAGCATCAGCAAGGCTGGCGTCAACATCCCTGTGAACATCGAAGCCCAAGCCAGGGGCTATGGTGAGAACACCATCGTCTGGTTATTACAGGGTACGACAGATGGCAGCAGAGCAAGCAAACCAGCAAGTGACGAGACTTATGAGGTCACAATTTCTGATGTGCGGGTTTCGGGAGGATCACAAACATTCAGCTATAAAGTCATCATTTTTGATCCTGAAACAGCGACACCAGGTATAGACACTACTCAGGTCACGGCTAACGCCAGCGTCAATGTGAATTCCCCTTTGCTGTTCCAGGTCAAACCTGTCGCGGATGCCTCTGGCTATGGTCTGAAAACCTATCGCAAGGCCGCCCTGACGGATACCTGGACTGTCAAGAATGCCGCAGATAGCTGGACCGCCAGCACCGCCTCCAACTATTCTGCCTTTGGTAGCAATAACTTCATCCTCTTCCACGGCGACTTTGGTCTGCAAACCCTGGGCTACAATAACAAGCTCTTGATAGCAGCAGGAGGCCAGGTCGAGTTTGATAAAACCACGGGTTATGCCACCCCTGGCGAGTATTTGAGGGTGCAGGTTTCAAGCAATGACGGTGCCACCTGGTCAGATGTCTATTCAGAAAAAGGTACATCCAGCCCGCAGGCGAGCAACCATATCAAGGTAGACCTGGCTAAATATGCAGGCAGTAGTGTCAACTTCCGCTTTGCTGTCACGCTGGATTCTGGCTCTTCCTTCTACACCACACCTGGCGTCTCTGGCTGGCAATTCAATAACATCAAGTTTGCCAATGTCGTGCAATTGGTGGATGAGCAAACTGGCTTCATCAATGGCAATCAAACTGGCACCAGTCTGGTGTTTACCAAAGCAGGTGATTATCTGGTGATAGGCCGCAGCCAGTATCAGGGACGCTTCTTTTCTGACTGGGGAAAACCTTACTTTTTTACAGTCACTTCCACCGGGTTTGACGGCAATCTGGCGAACTATACGATCTCTAAAACCACCGGTGGCTATGCCATTACAGACAAGTCAGGCAATAGCGCCAGCCAGGTAGTGCCCACTTCTGCACGCATCGCCTTCAAGGATGTGACTGTGGCATTTGATGTCGAGGGTAAGCCAGGGCAAGCCTACCGCATCTACCAGGCGGCATTTGGCCGTGTACCTGACCTCGCAGGGCTAGGCTACTGGATCAAGCAAATGGACCAGGGCAGCAATCTGAGCAGTGTGGCAGCAAGTTTCATGCAATCTGCAGAATTCAAAACCCTGTACGGAGCCACCAATCCTTCAACAGATAGTTTCCTGACTACCTTGTATAGAAATATCCTGGGTCGTCAGCCTGACCAGGCTGGTTTTGATTACTGGAAGGCGGAGATACAAGCCAACCGTATCACCCTGCCTGGGGTCTTGGCGAGTTTTACTGAAAGCCAGGAAAACAAGCTCAAGACAGCAACAGCGACGCAAAGTGGGATTGCGTATATCCCCTACCTGCAATAGCTAAAAAGACATTATTTTCAAAAAGACAAAATACTATGAGGTAATAAGGATATTGCATGACAGCTTGCTGGCTAATTTGGCAAGCAATCCTCGTAATTTAGAATAAAACCGAACAAACGTGAAAAAATGTAACTTCCCGGACTAAAGATTACACAAACTTACACAAGAGAAGTGCAGTAAATAGTTGGTATACGACTAAAATATTTCACTCGAATTTACTGCCGACAACAAATGCATGTTGTCCGGCAAACAGTCAGTTAAATGCCCGCCGCGTCCCGGACAAGGACGATAGATAGCAGGGTTTAACTAGTGAAATTACTACCGCCTTGCTTTTCAATAAGAACACCATGTTAATTGACGTTATCAAAAACGGCTTCAGAACCATCTTCAGAATGCGCCATGAACGCGAGTTGCCACCGCCTGGCCCCAAACCAGCATTTGGCAGTACCGTCGTCTACAAGCGTCTGAAGATGCAATTAATCGTGCCTATTGATTATGAACAATGGGAATGGCTGACCGAAAAAGGCTGGCGCACCCTGGACATGCGCTCCAACCGCCGTCGTTATTTCAAAGTGCCGCGCAAAGCAGTCATACGCCTGCTGCATGCCAATGAAACAGAACGCGAAACCTTGCTCTTGCAAATTCTGGAGCATCGTTATGACAGGTCGCGCCTGCATTAATCATAAAATAAATAGAACATTAACAATGTAATGTCATATTCTATTTATTATCAAAGTGACTCCATAAAATTTCAAGGAAATGCATTGCCAACAAAATAACATCGGCGATAGATTCATTTGCTTAACTAAATCTCAGTAAAATTAAAATTTTATTTCGATACTATTTCTCAGAGACGAATCCGCAAGCGTGGCGAACAATATCTATGTATCGATTTATAATTAATTTCCACGGAAACTCTCGTCCTGGTTGATTGAAATTTAAGTGCGAAATTAAATTATTTGGGAAACTTGAATTTGCCAAGCTTGGAAATCCTTCACTTGAACTTGTTGCTCGTGTAGTTAAATAGAATTCAGCTATTTCGTAGATCGTTGTCCTTCGCTCCTCTCTTCTACCACCTTGTGAATAACTGACGTACGTGAATGCTCCAGCATTTCTTACCAGATTCATATCATTAAAAGCTGGATTGCCTAGAACGCTTGTTCGAATTGTTTGCTCATAAACAACTGAAGATTTTTGATAAAGGAAAGTTAAGAAAAGCAATAAATGAATGTGGATACCTCTATCAGCACTCCCATTCTCTAAGTTGACAAACGCTGCCTCGATAATTTTCAAGACTTGTTTTTGGTCCCTTAACCCAGCTTGAAAATAATCTGAATATTTGGAGAAGGAGAAAACTAACATGTCAGTTGAGTCTACTTCATCAATTATATTTTGTACCCCAAAAATTAGTTTGGAGCTATCTGGCTTTATCGCATTTTTTAATAAGTGTTGCGCATACACAAAACTACTAGGTTCAGGTAACAAATACTCCAGATCGAAGAAGCGTTTTAAGTACCTTTCTCCATCAAATCCAGCACCGTAAATAGCTTTTACAGACTCAGACAATTGCGCAATATTAGTAGCAACTACAAAGTAAATTCCTTTTACACCGAATAAGTGTTTAATGCCCTCTAAAAGTTCTATTGCATAATTCGGTCGACACCTATCAAGCTCATCAATAAATATGAAAACTGGAAGTTGCACCAATGGCTGATCGCTTAAAGCTTCGATAAGCAGCGTCAGCTTTTCTTTAAATTCCTTAATAGCAGTTTTTGTATTTCTATGCTCCTTCAATGCGTTGTCAACTGCTTGCTCAAGAGATTTTTTAGTGCTCTCGAATGACTTTTCTATGCCTTCTTTCTCATCGGCATCCACAGAGATTTCATCGGTATCGTTGTCGCTAAACATCTCAGAAATTTTTTCCACACTCATGCCAACAAGATGTTTAGCTCCTGCCGATACTAATACTTGACTAGCAGGCTTAATGATTTTTTTTAATTTTCCAAATGCGGATGCGTATAATTTTTTGCCAATAGGTACGCGTTTAAAGTATTCAGCAAGCCCTAAATCTAATTCAGCTATGAATGCAATGAGTGGATCAGTTGTAAAGTCATTTTTCCACGCATCAAAATAAACTGCAGGGTAATTTTTAAAAGAAAGCTCTTTTTTCCATCTTTCCAGCATGAATGTCTTGCCATATCCCCATTCGGCATTAATAGCAAGTACAAAACCTTCCTCATCTTTTTTCAGTGCATATCTCGTCGTCAGATATTTTTCAAGATATTGAGCGGCTTCTTTTCTCTTAAGAATATCTCCGCCCCAAAAATCTTCTGGCGCTACTGTTTTTGATTGCTCATCAGTCATGGTCTTTTGTAATTTAGATAATTTTTCATATATTATCAATTTCACTTTAAATAAATGGCCGTATTTGGAAATACTACTGAAATTTTGCATTTAATGCTGTATTTTTAATAACCCTAGTATTTTCCTGACACGTTTATATGCCCCTTTAACGCGCAAATCAGAAAACACTTGTTCAGTGACATATAATCGTGCCTTCGAAGGATTAACTTTATCTGGTACGCGATGTTTCCCATGGGAAACCTGCATTCAACAAACGAAGCATGCAAAATACAAGTAACGACGTTGAGGTTCAGAACGAAGACGATCTCGCTCTGCAGACCTATTTCAAGCCTGGTATTACTCCCGAAGACGTTTCCGCTGTATTCCCCCTGAAGCGCGCCCAGCCTGTATTGCAGGCTTTTACGGCTTTGTTTCATGGCGGTTTCAACGGCGTACTGTTGCGCCTGCTGGTTTTGCGGGAATTGGCAGCGGATGTGGAAACACCATCGCTGAGCCGGGCGGATATCAATGCCAAGCTGGGTTATCTCGAAGCTGATGCTTTGGAGACGGTGTTGTCACGCCTGCGCTCCACTGGTCTGCTGATCTGGGATGCCAGCCAGTCTGTCTACCGCATTGCACCGACGGCACGTAATGTGCTGGCAGCGATAGAGTCCTTGCTGCAAGTTGAAGAAAACAATGACCAGGCTGAGATGAGTTATATGCTCACCCAGGTCGCCGGTGCCCAGGCCGTGGGTGGGGTCTCGGTAGAGCAATTGCATCATTTGCTGGGCCGCCTGATAGAGCTGACGGAAGAGTTCTCGGATGCGATTGCCTCGGGCTCAGAATTCCAGTTGCGTACTGCCCAGCAAAAATGGCATACCGCCTGTGACTGGGTAGAAAAAGGTTCGCAAATTATTCATGCCATCACCAACGACAGCCGTGCCGATGCCGCAACCCACAGAGCAGCCCAGGCCATAGGCCGGGCCCAGAGTGCCCTGCTGAATATGCAGGGCATGTTCTCAAGGGCCTTGAACCAGATTGAACGCCAGCGCGTACACCTGGGTCAGTCTGGCTTGTCGACGACAGATATCAAAACCTGGCTGCTGCAAAAAGATGACCTGGCGGCGCTGGCTGACGATGCTCTAGCAAAACCGGTGACACCAATGTTTATCACGCCTTCAGAAATGATAGACGTGGCCGAGAGTGAACTGCTGAGCCACCGCGTGTCTGCACTTGCGGGTGCTTTGCCTGCCGGTGAAAATGCACCATCGATTGCCAATGAGGATAGCGATGCTCTGCATGAGCTGGATCACTGGCTGGCCTTGCTGACCAATGCTGATGCATCTGAAAAACCGATCTCGCTGCAGGATATCTTATTGCCGTCGAATTTTTCGATTGCCTCTTACCGCGCCTCCATGCTGCCCTTGCTGGGGGACGCCAATGAATCCGCCTTGCAGGGTGCGACCGGGATACTGGCACGCCTGCCGCTGGTCTTTAATTCCAAAGACAAAATGCACAAGGTGCATGATGAGCACGTTGCGGCAATGTCGATTGCCAGCCTGAGTGCGCCCGATACTGCAGCTAAGTCTGAGACTACACGCAAAGCGAAGCCATCTGCACCCGCCGAACCATCTGCACCATCTGTAGAAACAAGAGAAACACCATGATCGAAGATGCACAAATCCTCATCGCCCGCTTGCTGGCGCACCAGACTCTGCGCCGTGAAGACAAGCTGGTTAAACGCGCCTTGTCGGATGAATTGTTCCGCACCGAGATCGACACGCGCCTGAAAGCCTGCGGCATGAAGTTTGTCGATAATGTGTATGCCGACTATGTCACTCTGGCTTTGACACGCGACAGTGAATCCAAGGTATTTGGCACTAAAGAAACCTGGCAGAATAATAATTTTGGCCTGGCTCGCGATGGCGTGGCCTTGCTGGTGGTCTTGTGGTCGCTGATTATTTTGCCCAAGCGTGAACGGCAGGAAGCCCATCAACTGGCAGAAGAAGACCAGAATGATATGTTTGGCAAAGACAAGCCCATGCCGCGTGCAGAAGATACTTCGATGGGTATTTCTTACCGTGCCCTGCTGGCAGACTTTGGCGAAAAGCTGGGCAAGAAAACCCGTATGGACATGAACCTGGGCCAGCTGGCACGCGTAGGCTTTATCGAACGCAAAGCAGACTTGATACTTGAAGGCCCGCTACTGGATTTGCTCATGGATACCGATACCCTGAAAGACCGCATCATCAATGGTGCGCTGTCAGATATTTTCCAGATCCCGGCACCACGCACACCAGCCATCATCGCACCTGTAGTTGAAACCCAAGCTGAAGCTGAAATTGAAGCTGCTACTGACACAAATGTAGCAAGCGTGGACACACCTGTTGCCGATACCGATGCAAGCGCAAGCATAGCCATCAACACCAATACCGAAAAAGAATAAGCACCATGTTTCATATCAAATCGCTGGAACTTGTCCATTGGGATTATTGGCAACGCATCAAGAACATCCCGCTGGATGCCAAGATTATTACTATCGCCGGACAAAATGGCTCGGGTAAAACCACGCTGCTGGATGCTCTACGCACCCTGTTTGGTCTGGAATGTTCGATGGGGCGTTCCTACAAACATTATGCCCGCCATTCTGGCCAGCAAACGGCATGGATACGTGCGGTGGTGGATAACAGCGCAGTCGGGCCGCAGATTTCCAACCGCCCTTTCCGCATGTCTGGCCTGTATGAAGATGAAGTCACGCTGTTTTGCAAAATAGAAAAAAATGGTGGTGACTGGAAGCGTCAATACCTGATGCGTAGCGGCAAAACCGAGATAGAAGAAATACAGGAAGCCAACGACTGGCTGGGTGTGGAAAGCTACCGCAAGCGCCTGGCACATGCCGGCTTGTCGAATGCCATGGGCAAGGTGCTGGCACTGGAACAGGGCGAGACGGACAAGCTTTGTGAATACGCGCCGCGTCAGTTGCTGGACCTGGTGTTCCAGGTGTTTGGTGACAAGGAAGTACTCGATGCCTATGATGATGCCAAGCGCCATCAGCGTGATACTGAGACTGAATTGCAGCGTTTTGAAACCGAGCTGGAAGGTGCAAAAACCAACCTGGAAGGCTTGCGCCTGCGCGTAGCCAATTACCATCAATATGAAAGCCTGGGCAAGGAAAAACGCGATCTGCAGGAAGAGATACTACCCACCCTGCAATATCATGAAGCATTGGCACAGGCTGGCAATACCAGCCAGGCACTGCGTGCCAGCAAACGCTTTTTAAAGACACAAGACCTGGCACTATCTGACCGTCGCCAGCACCTGGCGCAACAGGCGCAGCAAGTCTCAGATGCCAAGCAGGCAGAAGCCGCACTGGAAACTGAAGAATCGTCGCTGCGTGAAAAACTGGGGCAGATCAATAGCAAACTCAAGCCACAAGAAAGCCTGCTGGAACAAAAAGCCCGTTTGCAAAAACTGGCTGCTGAAGCGGATGCTGATGTCGCCAATATCGCTGACGATCTGGAGAAAAAAGAAGCCGAACTGTCACGCCAAAAACTGGAACGTGATGCCCTGACCCAGCGTATCGCTGGCGAAATGGAAACCATCGCCGCCCTGCAAGGCAAGTCTGCCCTGCCCGACCCAGAGAATGTGCGCCAGATGCGCCGTGCGCTGACAGAGGCGAACATTCCGCATTGCATGTTGCCAGAGATCGTCGAAGTGACCGATCCTAAATGGCAAGCTGCAGTCGAAGGTGTATTGCGCGGCTATACCTCGGTCATTTTGCTGGACAAGGCGACTGATGCCTCTGCTGCTTATCGCATAGGTGAGAAACAACGTTACAGCCACTTCATCGTGCCTGACCGTATCAGCGCACCCGTGGTCAAGGACCAGAGCCTGCTGTCTGTGGTCAACTTCACTGGCCAGGCACCAGGCTGGCTGATCGAGCAACTGCAACGCATAGACACGGTAGGCTCGATAGAACTGGGCATGAAGCTGCCGAAAAATCAGGAATGGATTACGCCTGACGCTTACCATTTTGAGCGCCGTGGTGGCCGTTCACTGTTTGTCGAAGTATCACGCTATCGCTTTGGTAATGCAGGCCGCACGCAGCGCCTGGAAGCCTTGCTGAAGTCTTTGCCGCGCCTGCAATCGCAAGAAGATGTGCTGACCATGCAGATCAGCAAACTGGCCGGTGAAATCAGCGCCTACAAAGCGCGTCTGGCCGGTGTCGATGCCGCAAAAGAACTGAGTGCCCGTCATGCAGAATTTGAAGAAGCGACGCGCAATACCCAGCCGCTGAAGCAGCAGCGCATGGAAGTCGGTGGTCGCCTTGGTGAAATCGCGCCTTTGCTGAAAGCCGCTACCGAACAACGCTCTATCGCTCACCTGAAATGGGAACAGGCCAAAGCCGCGATTGCCGATGCCGAAGCCCAATTGCGTAACTCAGAAAAACGCCATGCCGATGAACGCAAGGAACAATTTGAAACCCTGCGTGCCATGCGTGATACCTGGCATACTCTGCCACATAACTGGAAGCGTGCTTCGCACCGCAAGGAACTGGTGGCTGAACATGAAAACGTCCACCAAATCGAATTGCGCATACGCAGCCTGACGAATAATCTGGCGCGCGATGATTGGGAAACAGACTCTACAGTCGTCGATCAGTACACGCGTTTGAACGCCCTGCTGCAAGGCCGCCAGGCAGAAACTGATGAACGTCGCTATCAGAATAACCGGGCGATAGAAGCCACCGTGAATGCCCGTGCCGCCTATATGGACAGGCTGCGCTTCACGATCAAGTCTTACAGCAAGAACATCAAGCAACTCGGTGAGCTGGCAGGCATAGAAGTGCATACTGATCCCGTCAAGCTGGAAAATGATGACATACAACTGTCCCAGGCTGGTTTGCATGTACGCTTCAAGTTTGACGGCAAAGGCCCGATAGGCATGAACGACGGTGAAGCATCCGGCGGCCAGCAAGTCATGAAGTCATTGATCTTGCTGATAGGCTTGTTGAAATCCGACGATGGTTCTGGCGGCTTTGTGTTCATCGATGAACCTTTTGCCCATCTGGATATACGCAATATCCAGCTGGTCGGTGAGTTCCTCAAAAACACCGATGCCCAGTACCTGATGACGACACCGCTGACGCATAATACTGACGTCTATGATCCTTCTGAACTGACACTGATCACCAGCAAGAAGAAAAAAGATACCGAATGGGCTCAGCCTATTTTTGTCTTGCAAAGAAAGGTTGAAAAACAAAAAGAAGGACGTGCTTGAACAAGCAAGGCACAAGTTTGCTTAGAACTCATTTCAGTATTCACCATGACGATAATAAACAGAGACCGGGATGCGCAGAAAGACTAAAAGCAAGGTATCGAAGCAAGCGATATTCAACAAAAGCAACAAAAACAACGAAAATAGCCCGACCACAGGCAGGATTGCGCATGCTGCAACGCTGGCATCAGCGCTACAACAAGACCATGTGCATGCCTGCCCAAACTGTGGTGCAACGCTGACTGGCAATTATTGCCAGTCTTGCGGCCAGCCTGCCCATGTGCACCGTTCGATGGCGCATATGTTTGAAGAATTCTTGCATGGCATATTTCATTTCGATCACAAACTCTGGCGCACCCTGCCTGCGCTGATACTCAGGCCAGGCAAACTTACCCGTGATTATATTGCTGGCAAACGCCATAGCTACGTGTCACCACTGGCGCTGTTGCTATTCCTGATCGTTGCCATGTTCTTTGTCTTTTCATTGACGATGAAAGACCCCTTAGCCGGACTGAAAGGTAATTACAAATCCAGGGATGAACTGGTATTGGAAATCTACGAGACCAAAGAGACTCTGAACAAACTCACATTGCCGCAAGAAAAACAGACAGCATCACTAGCAGACGAATATCTGGAAGATCTGGACAGCACCCAGAAAAAACTGAGCAAGCTTGAAACAGCCCTGGCAGAAGAAAACCAGCGTCTTGCAAAAGAAGAAAAAGAGCAATCGGAAGCAGAGGCGGAAGATAAAAAAGCCAGTAGTGGATATGACATCACCCAGGTGAAATGGATCAAAAAAGTCCTGGACCGTGCTGAAAAGAATCAGGCCCTGACTTTCTACAAAATGAAGGCCAATGCAGCAAAACTGGCTTTCCTGCTGATGCCGATTTCCCTGCCGTTTCTTTGGTTATTATTTGTATTCAAGCGGCGTTACAAGCTGTTTGATCATGCCGTATTCTCGCTGTACTCATTGTCTTTCATGAGTATTTTATTCATGTGCATTGCTCTACTGGCAAAACTCAATCTTGCGACTATCGCTGGTTTATTATTTGCCTTTGTCCCGCCCGTGCATATGTTCGTGCAACTGCGCGATGCCTATGAACTGGGATTTTTTGCCAGCCTGTGGCGTACCGCAGCCTTGCTATGCATTGCCGCCCTGTCACTGCTGATTTATACGGTGATTGTCGCTGGCCTCAGTTTTTAAGATAGGTAATAACAGCTAGGCAGCATTCTCGGGCCTGGCTGTGGATGGAAGACATAAATCACGCAACTTCAATCTCAGTGAGCGTGAGTGTGCGGGTTTTCCATAACCCACCCGCCCCATGAAACAGGTGTTTTTCAACAGGGCGGGATGGCAAAATGCAGCCAGGTTTTGCTGCAGTTCCTGCATCTGCTCCTGTATGCCTGCGGTGGCGCTACAAGTGCGCCCTGCTTTTACATACCAGCTGAAAATCAAGGGTGTCATTTCTGGCTGCAATTGTATGCCGAGTTGAGTGGCGGTCAGCCAGAAGCTTTGCAGGCTACGACCGGCAGCAACAAAATCTTCTACCGTTTGCGGTTCTTTCTTTGCCACGATCATGAAATGCGTTGCACAAAACAGTGCCGGGATCAGATCAAGTTGCAGGCGCGGTAGCCAGGTGCCAGCAAGGTAATGATTCATCCAGTTGACGCGCTGCCAGCTATGCATGGCCCAGCGCATCAGCAATAGCCCCAGTTTGTCCATGCCTATGGCTTGATCGGGTATGCGGTCTTCACTGAATTGCTTGCCCCAGTCTATGACTTTCTTATGGGTGCTGAAAGCCTCTGGCATGGTCAGTCGTATTTTTGCATTTCGCCATAATAATTTCGCCATCTCCCAGCGCTGTCGCCAGCCAGCAAACCAGCATATGGTGAAATTCTCCCCCACCGCCTGTTCCAGCGCCAATTGGTGCTCTGCCAGTAAAGCCCTTGTGGACAGCGCCCGCCTTTGTACACTTCTTTTTTCTATCTCTGCCACCAAAGGATGCGGGATACAGGTATCAGCGGGCAAAAGCCTGACCTGATAGCTGATTGCTCTGCTATTACCTTGCTGGCTGTCGCTGTCTATGCGCAAAAATTCTGCCCGCCGCTGCTGATGGCTGGCAGCCAGACTGATGTTTTCCAGCAAGGCACCCAGGGCGATCTGGCTGGGTCGGCCCTCGAAATCATAAACCACGCTGTCCCTGGTATCGAAGGCCTGGATGATAAAAAGTTCGTCAGAAATAATTTCAAAACGCCAGTTTTGTACATTGTCACCGCTGGGTGCCCAGCGCGCCTTGTCGAGTATGTATTCAAGCGGGCTCATGTTGCCTTCCTGTGCTGGCCAGTTTCTGACCCAGTATGCGCCTGGCAATGGCCAGCTTGATTTTTTGCAGTGGATTGCGGTTGCCGCCAGGTAGCCAGGTTTTCTTCAACTCCTGTCGGTAAGCGTCGTAATGCATGCCGTGCGGGGCACACATTACTTTTCCTCGTCCTAGCAGTATCTTCGTGGCTTCGGTAGCTGCTACGCCTGCGCACAACTGACAAGCCATGATAGTCGATGGTCCTTTTTTCAAATCCAGTCTGACGCGGCCAGGATCAACCAGATACGACATATGCAGGCGTGCTGGTGCCAATCCCAACAAAAATCGCAAGCCCTGTTCGAACTCTGATTGCCCCTGCATCTGGAAATAGTCATCGAAACTCATCTTGCCTGGCATAAAAGCCAATACGGCAGTGCCCATGCCCAAGGGCGCAGCAGTGACTGCCGGTATACCCTTGCGATAGCATGCGGCGAAGACGGCACGGCGAGTATCAAAAACAAAAAAATCCAGACTGTCTATATAGATATCGACACCATGCAGGAAAGCATCCATATTGCCCGCCCCCACGCCTTGCGGAAATACTGTTATCTGCAATTCAGGGTTGATATCTTTGGCCATGGCTTGCATGACTAGTGTCTTATCCTGCCCCAGCGTTGATTGCATGGCACCAGCCTGGCGGTTCATATTCGGTAAATCAAACTGATCAAAGTCAGCAATATGAAAGGCCGAGATACCCAATCTGCTCAGCGTCAGCAAATGAGCCCCACCAACACCTCCCATGCCTGCGATCGCGACCTTCTTGCCACGCAACTGTGCCTGCTCCACCTCAGTGAACCAGCCCAGATTGCGTGAAAAAGCCTGGTCGTAATCGAAAGCAGAGCTGGTGCCACCCAGCTTGTTGATGTATGACTCCATTTCAATACTCACTCATGCTACGCAAACGACCAGCCAGACTGAATTCTTCTTGTGGAGAGAAGAAATAAGGATAAAAAGAACGTTCCTTCTCGGCCAGCTCAGGCTTACCGCCAAATTGTTGCACCAGTGTCGCAACGTAGTTCAAGTCTATCCCCAGCAAGACCGAGGGTGCCTGAATTTCCTGATTATCACGGACATCGCTCAAGATCGTGAAATTCAGCATACGCTGATAAAACGCCACATGCCTGGGATTCACTTCTATGCAGATATAGTTGTAGTGACGGACCCGAAAAGCCCAAATCTCGGCAATATGAAACAGAGATGCCAGCACGCTCTTGGATTTGACGTCTTTCTCTACAGCCAGTTTGGTGAACTGGCATAGTTTTGCACCTTTGCGGCGCAGACTATCAAGTTCAAACTGATACAGGCTATCCAGAGGTAATCCATCCTGGGAGTCGAATTGCACGCTGAGTGTGCCAACTATGCAGTTCTCTATTGTTGCCTGCAGACTCAAGACATTCATGGTCTTACGCAATTCGTGGTTGGTGTAGCCGCGCGAAGAAAATCGCTGGTTCACCAGCATGCTGATGGATTCCTGATCGTTCGTGGTATTGACCAGCTTGACCTTGAAGCCATTTTTTTGTTTCTCCGGCCATGGGTAAACCGGCGCTTGCCGTGCAAAAGCGTCTCTGTGATGTTTAGGCGCGACATCTAGCGGCATACCAATGATGGTATTTGTCTGTGCAAGTGAGTGCATGATCTTGTCCAAAGTTATGAGGAATTAAGGGGCTGAAAGACCTTTCCTGTGGCGTGCGCACCCACTTCTGGAAGCAGAAATATTGTTTCTGCGTAGTAAGTATATGCATGCTTCTGGATAATTAATAAGCTAAAATAGACAACTGATATGCCAATCCAGCCATAACTTGTAAGCAAATATAAGCACAATGCTACCTGTCCGTTTTGATTTGTTATATCTGGAAGGCTGCCTTCCTGGTGCCATGCTGACCAGTGTCGACGCCATTGTCGGTGCCAATACTTTCTGGAGTTTGCGTAATCCTGAAAAACCTGGCGACCCGGGCAAACGGTTTTTCCCTTTTCGCTGGCGCGTGATTGACAGGCTGGGCAAGACCATCCACTTGCCGTGGTTAAACAATGCCGCCTTGCCCTACCTGGATGACAGTGATGAGTACTTGCCAGCCATGCAAACCGTGCTTGTAGTGCCCGGCCTGCAAGTCATGAATATTTATGATCTGGAAAAGCGCATCAAAACTGGCGAAGCCGAGAAAAATTTGATACAGGCACGCCATCAATCCGGTGCCATCATTGCCGGCAGTTATAACGCGACCGGCTTTTTGGCCGAAGCCGGTTTACTGGAACACAAGCAAGCCACCATGAGCTGGATGATGAGTGGCTGGCTGACGGATAATTATCCCAATGTGTTGCTGAATTTGCGGCATGAGGTGGTAGTCGATGGCAACATCCTGACTACTGGAGCGCCAGCCAGTAATTGCCGTTTGATTTATGAAGTCATGCGCCTGCTCTCAGGAGATGCACTTGCCAATAGCGCCATAGATGCCACTTATTATCAGGAAGAACGCTATAAAATCAGTGCAGACATGAATCCTGTGCTATCTGCCAAACCACGCGATGGCATCGTCTTCAAGGCGCGCGCCTTCCTTGAGGCAGACCTGGGTCGCAGCTATAACTTGCAAGACGTGGCGCAGGCTGCTGCGGTCAGCCCACGCACGATTAATCGTTACTTTAATGAAGTATTGGGTATGTCGCCGCTTTCATATCTACAAAAAATTCGCATACAAAGGGCCAAGCAATTACTGGAAATCAGTATGCTCGATATCAATACCATCGTTGAACAATGTGGTTACCGCGACAATAGCGCATTTTGTCGGCTGTTCAAAAGAGAAACCAAGATGAGTCCCCTGCAATTCCGGCGGCGCTACAATTTCCGCGTAGACAAGCGCTGGTGGCGCGCCAACGATACGACTTCTTACAAAAAATTGCGCCCGGAAGATCCGGAACCCAAGAAAACATGAGCATTAAAACAAACATGCTTTGGTATGAGTTTACATTGCAGCCAAGGTGGCTCAGACTCTCGCCAGAAAATCATCATCTCATTCCCTCAAGCAATCGCTGGAAAAAAACATGTTAATCAACTGCGTCACTTACCAGGAAGGTCGCAAACTGTCCGATATACCCGTGGCAGAAATCAGCGACTATGTGCGACAAAAGGACCAGTTTGTCTGGGTGGCCTTGCGCGATGCCTCAGATGAAGAATTACAGGAAATGCAAGTTGAATTTAACTTGCATGAACTGGCTGTGGAAGATGCGCGCCATGGCTATCAAAGACCCAAGATAGAAGAATATGGTGATTCCCTGTTTGCCGTCATCCACACGGTAGAAATGCTGGAAGGCGAACTGAACATAGGTGAGCTCAATCTCTTCGTCGGTGACAATTATGTGTTGTCGGTGCGCAATCGCTGTCAGCAAAACTTTCTGGGCGTGCGCCAGCGCTGTGAGCGAGAACCACATTTGCTCAAGCATGGCTCGTCCTTTGTCTTTTATGCCCTGATCGACGTGGTTGTGGACCGCTATTTCCCTGTCGTGGAAGCTCTGGAAGAAGAGCTGGAAAGGATAGAAGAACAAATTTTCACCAAGGGCAGTGAAAGAGCAAATATCCAGCGCCTGTACCAACTCAAGCGCAAAATCATGGTGGTCAAACATGCCGTCACACCTTTGATGGAAGCCTGCGGCAAACTGTTTGGTGGCCGCGTGCCAGCAATGTGTGTCAATACCCAGGAATACTTCAGGGATGTCTACGATCACCTATACCGCATCAATACATCGATAGAAACCATACGCGACACCATCAGTACGGCGATACAAGTGAATTTATCCATGGTTGCCATAGACGAGAGTGAAGTCAATAAACGCCTGGCTGCAGGTGCGGCAATTTTTGCCGTGCCAACCGCTTTTGCCGGGATCTGGGGCATGAATTTCAAAGCCATGCCGGAACTGGAATGGCATTATGGCTATCCCATGGCGATTACTATCATGGTCACAGCTTGTGGCTACTTATATTACCGTTTCCGTAAAAGCGGCTGGTTATAAAGATCTCAACAGATGGTCTGGGATTGTCAATTAAATACAAAAAAGTAACTATCCTTCGCTATAAAATATGGCATTTACCAGACCTCCCCCTCATTGCTCATCATTAATAACATACTCAAATGAAAAAACTTCTTAGCTTCTTCTTTCTGATAACTTGCAGCCTTAACAGCATGGCCCAGGATCATGTGGAAAATGTTGCGAAAAAGACTTGTGAATGCGTAGAGAAAATCCCGCAAGACTTACAAAAAGATGGTGCATATGCCCAGGTCGCTGTCTGCATGTTCCAATCCTTTAATAAGCAGGAAAAAGAATTCTTTCAAAAAGAATTCAACCTGAGTTTCACCAATGGGAAAGACGGTGAAAAAATAGGTAGCATATTGGGCGCAAGCATGATGACTCAATGCCCAAACGTCATTATGAAAATGTCGACAGTCCTCAATAAGGGTGTTGTTTCAGGTACGGCGGCTGGCGTCATCAGCAAAATTGATAGCGACTTCTTTGTCATGTTCTCTTTGCGTGAACGCAATGGTGTTACCAGCAAATTTATCTGGCTGAATCAGATTCCTTCCAAGATAGACTTACCCAATACCTATCAGAGTCTGCTGGGTAAAAATGTAGAATTCAAATATGAAAGCAGAGATATCTTTGATCCCAAAATAGGTGAATACCGCCAATTCAAGGTATTAACTGACATCAAGTAAACCATTCCATACCCGCCTGACAGCGGGTATTACCTGGTACAGGCATTGTTAAATACCCGATCGGCCAAGCAACAATTCATTCACGCTTAGTAAATGACTGATGCGTTGCTCATTCAACTCCAGGATGCACATGTAACGTCGGTGTCCAGTACCCGTTCCACCGGCAGCCAGGCTTGCCTGTAACTCACATTGCTCAACACGATAGCGCAGATATTGCCTGCTTGAGGAGAGCAATTTACTCTTCACCCTTGCACGATTTCCTGCTGTATCGTCCCATCGCTGCACCGCAGCCAGCACATCTGCTTCAAGCTGGCGGAGCGCGGCATCGCTTTTCACGACACGCTCTTCCAGGCATGTGCGCGCATCGGCCTGCCCGCCTATATAAAAACAATCCTCACCCGAAGCAGCGCGCTGCGCCTGCACCGCTGTAGACAAAACTATCGAGGATAAAAATAACAAGCATGGTAATAAGCGCATATTGATCATCATTGAGTCAGAAAATTCAAGAGCCGCTTGCAAATAGCAGCGCTCACGGAAACTTTTATATTATAAAATCTACACCTTGTTTATGCTAATTGCCCCAACTGGCAATAAAGCTATATGGCAATCATCAGACACCATCATCAAAAAAACAGAGAGCAAACTTATGGGCCTGGATATAGGGACGGCAGCAGATGTGGCGGCAGAAATGGTCGTAGTGAATGAAGTAGAAAGAGCCGGGCATCATGCGACTGGCAAAGATGAGCATGCACATACCTGCGCCAACTGCTCCGCCACCCTGCAAGGTGCATATTGCCATGCTTGCGGGCAGTCTGCGCACATCCATCGTTCTTTATTACATTTGATAGAAGAACTCTTGCATGGCGTATTCCATTTTGAAACCAAGGCATGGAGAACAATCCCTGCCCTGATCTTCTCACCAGGCAAATTAACCCGCAATTACATTGATGGCCAGCGTACCCGCTATGTCTCGCCTCTGGCTTTGTTTTTGTTCTTGATCTTCCTGATGTTTTTCGTGTTTTCGTTCACCAGCAATAATCCGCTCAATAGTATCTCTGACAAACCACATACCCTGATAGGGATCACCAAGACCTTGCAAGAGAATAAGGAGAAGCTGGCTTTGCTACAAGCAGAGCGTGCAAAACTCCCGACAGGAGATGCCAAACGGAGAAGCATTGATGAAGACATTTCTGATATTGAACTGGAAATTACTGGTCTGCAGACCTCACTGAATTTACTGCATCCATCCGGCACAAAGAAAAACGAGGGGAAACCTGAAGCTGAAACTATTCAATGGACAGATGTGGCACAAAGAGTTGGCCAGAAACTGGACGGGGAAAGTGTTCATTTTTCCTCCCCGCAAGTAGAGCAAAAAGTCAGGCACGCGCTCAAAACACCTGAACTGACCTTATATAAGATAAAGAGTAATGCCTCAAAACTATCGTTTTTACTGATGCCAATTTCACTGCCGTTTTTATGGCTGTTATTTGCGTTCAAGCGTCGTTACGGAATGTTTGATCACGCCGTATTTTCATTGTATTCCTTGTCCTTTATGGCTTTGCTGTCAATGCTGGTTGCGATCTTGAATACTCTGAACTTTAGCATTACGGCAGTCTTGCTCTTTGCCGTGGTACCGCCCCTGCATATATTCTGGCAATTACGCGCTGCCTATCAGATAGGTATTTTTGCCAGTTTGTGGCGTACCTTCGCATTATTGCTGGTGGCCGTATGCTCACTACTCTTTTATATATTGCTGATTATAATTCTCAGCGCCTGAGCATCTACGAACCAGGGGACCTGTTGAAGACGACAGTTGAATCAACAGGTTTCCCAGATCACCTGATTGCGGCCATGGCTCTTGGCCTGATACAGCGCTTTGTCAGCGCGCTCAAGCAAGCGCCCCAGCCTGTCATCTTCTGTCCTGTAAACGGCAATACCTATGCTCACCGTGAGTGAGAAAACCTCGCCAGATGCGGCATTCAGGGGCATGGATTGTATGTGCGCCCGTATGCGTTCAGCGACCAGCAAAGCCTCGGGTCGGCTGGCTTGCTGCAATAATACACAAAACTCTTCGCCACCCAGGCGCCCAAATAAGTCGGACTCACGCAACTCCACTTTGACGGTTTCAGCAAAATGGACCAAGGCCTGGTCACCACATTGATGGCCATATTTATCATTGATGGTCTTGAAGAAATCCAGGTCCAGCATCATTAGCGTCATCTGGGTTTGATAACGCTGACAGCTTTTGAAGATATGCTCGGCATGTTCCAGGAAGGCGCGACGATTGGCAATGCCAGTCAAGGGATCGGTCGTTGCCAGCCTTTGCAATTCTCTTTCCAGCATCTTGCGTTGCGTCACATCACGGCATATGCCTTCTACGCCGGCATATTGGCCATCATCATCAAACAAGGCCTGGCTATTGACCGAGATATCAATGACGCGACCGTCTTTGCTGACCATCTGGCCAGGAAAGTCATTGACCATGCCATGCATCATGATTTCTTTTTTAAAGGCATCCCTGTCCGAGGCGTTGGGATAGAGGGCTTCAGCAGGCTTGCCCTCGATTTCTTCTGGTGTAAAACCCAGGATCTTGTGCACAGCGGGACTGACTTTTTGCACTATGCCATGAACATCGGTACGGTAATACACATCTTGCATATTTTCGAACAAACGACGGAAGTTGAACTCACTGAGCCGTAGTTGTTCTTCCATCTCATTATGCTCCGTCATGTCCATGCCGCTGATCATGACAGCATCCCTGCCTTCGAATTGTATGGCGCGACTAATGACCAGCAGCATGCGAAAATTGCCCTTGCTGGTACGCACACGAAATTTGCTATTCGCGTTTGCCCAGTTATCGCCCTGTTTTTTCAAACGCCCTTGTGATCTTGGCTGATCCAGTGGGTGGACAAATTCATCGACAGCTCTGTTCAACAAAAGCTGCTCCTCACTGGCTTCCAATAACTGGACAGCAGCGGGATTGAGTTTGACCAATTTGCCATCAACGACGATTGCGACGGCAACCGGCAAGATGTCAAACAAGTAAGCGTAATAATTATCTTGGCTCAAAAGTATTCCGATCGCGACTACACCCCAAGTCATAGGCGTTGGGGTTCATCGTCTCATTCTACTGCCGGGTACCGGGGAGTAAAGTAATAAAATGCAAGTTTGTGCAGAATGTTTTTACTTCACAACGATAAACCAGTGGCTGCTTGATGTCTTTGAACGTCTTTGAACGTCTTTGAACCAGTTCCAGACAAATGCTTGACACTTTTATCTTGATATTTCTGTTGTCATCTGGCTGTCAAATCAAAGGCTTAGTGTATGCTAGCCCACCAGCCGTTAGCGATCATGAACGGCTTTTTTATTGACTCAACCGACAACAAAACATGAAGAATACCTTGCCATTTTTGCCAAGCGCAATGCGCCGACTTCTCTTGCTGACTTGCCTCACGGCGTCGACAGTTCTCCCTGCCTTACCAGGCTATGCAGTTGAAAAACCTGCGAAAGCCAAGTTGCTGGTAGTACTGGTGGTCGATGGATTGCCACAAGAACAAGTTGTACGTTATCGCGATCAATTCGGCCAGGGTGGCTTTCGCCGTTTGCTGGACCAGGGTGCCTGGTTCTCGGATGCGCACCAGGCGCATGGCGTTACGGTGACAGCGGTAGGCCACACGGCTGTGCTGACAGGCGCCTACCCTTACCAGCATGGCATTATCGGCAATAACTGGATAGACCCTGTGACATTGGAGTCCATCTATTGCACGGAAGACAAGCAGCACACTTATATAGGTGAAGAAACCAAGCCCAGTGACGGTACATCCCCAGCCAATTTGCGCGTCAGTACTTTAGGTGATGAGTTGCGCTACTCGAATGGAGAACATAGCAAGGTCCTTACCGTATCCGGCAAGGACAGGGGTGCCATTCTGCTCGCAGGCAAGACAGGTACGGCCTATATGTACATGGGCAAAACCGGCAATTTTGCCAGTTCCACCTATTACATGAAGGACCACCCGCAATGGGTGCAGCAATATCAGGCAGCAAAACCACAAGACCGTTTTTACGGCAAGGAATGGCGTCCCTTATTACCGGATGCGGCCTATGCTGCAGATGCTGATGATGAGCTGGTCATCAATCAAAAAGAAAAAGACAAGCGTTTCCCTTTTGTGTACACCAGCAAGTCGGGCAAACCTGATGCTGATTACTACAAAGACCTGTACACCGGCCCTTATGTCGACGAATTGACGCTGGACTTTGCCCGTGCAGCGATAGAGGGTGAAAAACTGGGCCAGAATCCCGCTGGTGTTACTGATGTACTGGGTATCAGCCTGTCCAGCCATGATTATGTGAATCATAGTTTTGGGCCAGAAAGCCGCATGTCGCATGACCACCTGCAAAGGCTGGACAGGATGCTGGCAAATTTCTTCACTTATCTGGACAAACGCGTGGGCCTGGACAATACCATGGTAGTGTTGACAGCCGACCATGGCTTCCCGAATGTGCCGGAATTTGCTCAATCCATCAAACGCGATGCCCAGCGCCTGGATAGCAAAAAGATGACAGCGGACCTGAATCAATATTTGTCTGAAAAATTTGGACAAAAGGATCTGGTCAGCAAATGGTCTGCACCTAGCTTCTTGCTCGACTACAAAATGATAGAGCAAAAAAACCTGAAGCGCGAAGAAGTCGAAAAAGCTGCCGCCAGATACTTGCTGGGTTTGCCAGGAATAGCAGACAGTTTTACCCGTACCCAGTTTGAAAACGGTAATTTGCCGCGCACCCGTATCGGCACCCTGGTACAACGTGCCTGGCATAAGCAACGCTCTGGCGACATCATGGTGATCACCAAGCCTTACTGGTATTTTGGCAGCGAGGCACATGGCACTTCTCATGGCTCCCCATACATCTATGACACCAATGTGCCATTGATACTGATGGGCAAGCCATTCAAACCAGGCGCCTATGGCCAGTATGCAGAAGTCATGGATATTGCCCCCACTCTGGCGCATCTGTTACGCGTGCGCCCACCTTCAGGTTCAGAAGGACGGGTACTGACAGAGATTTTGCGCTGATCAGTTCAAGGCGAAAAAAAACCGCATGACAACATCATGCGGTTTTTTTCATACTGCCAGCTTACTTCGCCTGGCGGTAATTGTTCAGCATCGGATAGCTTTTGGCATACAGGGCAAACAAGAGCGCTGCCAGCAAAGCGAAGCCAGCAAAGAAGAACATCTGGAAAGCTGTGACGCTCATGCCAGTAGACTTGATTTGCTCGGTGACAGCTTCACTCTTGACGCTGGAGTTCGCCAGCAAGACCCACAGATTGCCAATAGTGACCGACAGATTCCAGAAGCTCATGATGACACCTTTCATTGCCAGCGGTGCCTGGCTATAGGCGAACTCCAGGCCCGTTGCAGATACCAGCACCTCGCCAAAGGTCAGCAAGGCATAAGGCAGGATTTGCCAGGTGATGGTCAGGGCATTGCCACCATCGATGGCCAACTGCATGAAGCCGACCACGATCCAGGCCACGCCCGAGAAAGCGATACCCAGGCCCATGCGGCGCAAAGCGGTCAATTCCACACCCATGCGTTTCAACAAAGGATACAAGACCAGGTTATTGAAAGGGATCAGCAACATCACCAGCAAAGGGTTCAAGGCCTGCATTTGGGCTGACTGGAACCAGGAAGGCTTGGTCATTTGGTCAGCCTGCAAGACCCAGGTCGATGCCTTTTGATCAAACAAGGACCAGAATGGTGTTACCAGAGCAAATACCACCAGAATGCGCAAGACTGAACGCACACCATCAACGGCCACATCTGGATGCACACCACGGGCACGTTCCAATTGCATCCAGGCACCCATGCCACCAAAGCCCAGTACCAGCACCAAAGCCAGACACAGTGCGGCAACGATGCCCACTTTAGGGATCAGGAACAAAGAGCCTACTGCCAGCAAAGCACCTGCCACTGCCAGAAAATAACCGCTTTTGGCCTGACCTGGCACATCAGTTGTCAAGGCGGTGCGCACCACATTCAGGAAGGAATGTGGGTCACGTGGTGCCGGTGGCACATGGACATACTTGGTACGGCCAGACCAGAAAATAATGGTAGCAATCAACATCAACACGCCAGGAATACCAAATGCCATGCTGGCCCCCAATTCCTTGAGGAAGATGGGCATGAGCAAAGAGGCAAAGAAAGAGCCAAAATTGATGATCCAGTAAAAACCATCAAATACCTTTTGTGCCAGCGAGCGGTTGGACTGGTCAAACTGGTCACCAACAAAAGAGGTCACCAAGGGCTTGATACCACCGGAACCCAGGGCTATCAGGAATAGGCCTGCATAAAAGCCATTGCGGTTATCTTCAAACATCGCCAGGCAGGCATGGCCACAGCAATATACCAGGCTCAACCAGAACACCGTATTGTATTTACCAAAGAAACGGTCGGCCAGCCAGCCACCCAGCAAAGGGAAGAAATACACGCCGATGACGAAGGTATGAAACACCTCTTTCGCCATACCTGCGCGCATGTTTTCTGGCATGGACAACAGCAGACTGGTAATCAGGAAAGGCGTGAGGATGTTGCGCATGCCATAAAAGCTGAAGCGCTCGCAGCCTTCATTGGCGATGATGTAAGGTATTTGCTTAGGCATCTGCGCTTTTTCAGCGCCATCCACAGCCATGGATTGAGTCATTCGTCTCTCCTGTTCAATTGTTTTTTTCACAGCACGAGCAAGCCAGCTTTTGTGGAGTCAGGCTTGCTTTTTTTTAGGATGATGGATATGTTCATCCAGCATATAAATGAGATATATCTGGAAAAACAGTGGGCGAAGTATCCAGATTTGTGGGTGGGTAGTCAAGCCTGAAAAGCCTGGATTTTAATAGCGAAAGCTGAACTTACAGTTGTCAATTGCGGCTATGGCAAAAAATAGTGATATGAAGCTATCAAAACTTTCCATGCCTGACTTAGGCTATCTCATTGCAAGCCATATGGATGCTCACTTTGTGCAGTGCAAAAACAAAAATTCTCATGAGTTGATGCGATACAGTTATGAGTCAATCTTGCAAAAATAAATTTCTCATTTATTCAACAAACTCTGAAAAAATGCCCGCTTACACAGCGGGCATTTTATTTTCTATCGCAGCATCAGACAGCGGCGGGCTTGCCGCTGATCAGGCGCCAGGCCCGGAAAGGCAGGCGGAACAGGAAGCGCACCATGACTATGGTCAACAAGGCTTCAATAAAGGTGGAGATGAAAGCGAAGAAAGTATTCCAGCGAGATTCACGGCGGCGGAACTTGGCGATCATGCGATCGTGGCTAATTTCTATACTGTCATAGAAAGTCGGCACTACCAGCAAGGTCAGCAAGGTTGAGGTAATGGTCCCGCCTATGATGGCAATCGCCAGAGGACGGTAAAACTCACCGCCCTCACCCAGGCCTATAGCCACCGGCAACATACCGGCAATCAGTGCAAAGGTGGTCATCAAAATCGGACGCAAGCGCTTGCGCCCGGCATACATGAGTGACTCTTCGCGGTCATAGCCTTCTTCTTCCCGTTTTCTGGCGCAATCCAGCAAGAGAATCGCATTCTTTGCCACCAACCCCATGAGCATGATGATGCCTATGAAGCTCATCAGGTTCAGCGTGCCCTTGGTCAACAGCAGGGCCACCACCACGCCAATGAGGCTCAAAGGCAGGGACAGCATGACCGCAATAGGAGCAGTGAAAGAACCAAACTGCATGACCAGGATCAGGTACATCAAGCCTATGCCTGACACCAGGGCGATGGTCATTTCAGTAAACAATTCTTTTTGTGAACGTGCAGCGCCACCCAGTTCTATACCAAAGCCCGTAGGGAAATTGATGGCATTGGCAATTTTCAGGGCCTCAGCTGTCACCTCTCCTGGTGAGCGGCCCTGGGCATTGGCTGACACGGCTATCATGCGCTTGCCATCGGTATGCTGTATCTTGGCCGGTCCCTTGCCCATGGTGATCTTGGCGATTTGCTCGAGTGGCACCATCTTGTCACTACCGGCTACGGCTATCGGCAGGCGTTCTATGTTTTCAGCACTGATGCGGTCCTCGGGATGCAAGCGCACTGCCACATCACGGGCTTCACCAGTAGGGTCAACCCAGTCACCGATTTCCACACCAGCAAAAGCGACTCGCAAGGCTTGCGCCGCATCATTGACGGAGATACCCAGTGAATTGGCCAGGCCACGATCCAGCTCTATCTGCAATTCATCTTTAGGGTCTTGCTCAGACAACCCGACATCAACCGCACCCTTGACCTTGCTCAGTTTGGCCATGAAGTCATTGGCGATTTCCATGAGCTTGCGTGAGTCGGGGCCAGAGAATTGTATTTGTACCGGTTTGCGCCCGCCATTTTGCAAATCGTCTTGTACTACATATTCAGCACCGATAATGCTGCCGACTTTTTGGCGCAATTCAATGGCGATCTCGATGGCTGAGCGTTTTCTCTCAGTACTCTTGCCTATATCGATATAAACCCGGCCACCAGTACTATTGATATAGCTATTGGTGACCTTGGTTTCCTTGATAGTGCGCGCCAGTTCGGCGGCTTTTTCTACTTTCAGCCTGCCATATTCGAGACTGGAACTAGAAGGTGTACGCACATCGATCAGAATGGTGCCATTGTCTGCCGAAGGCAAAAAGCTGGTGCCGCCCATGGTTGCATGCAAAGCCAGCGCACCGACAAAAGTCAGCGCCGCGATCAGGGCCATCCAGACTCGGTGGTGCAAGGCCCAGGCAATCACATTGCCATAGCGGTCTGCCTGATGATCAAACCAGATATTGAATTTGGCCAATACCAGACTGATGCCACGCTTGGGTTCCAGGTGATGTCCGACCGGGTCGCCCCAATAGGCAGACAACATCGGGTCCAGCGTGAATGAAATGAACAGGCTGACCAGCACCGAGCTGGCGACAGTCAGGGCAAATGGCCGGAACCACTCGCCAGAAACACCGGGCATGAAAGCCACGGGGATAAATACGGCAATAATCGAGAAGGTGGTAGCAGCCACGGCCAGACCGATTTCTTTGGTGCCGTTGCTGGCAGCCGTACGCCTGTCTGACCCCATTTCCATATGCCGCACGATATTTTCCCGCACCACGATCGCATCATCGATCAAGACACCGATCGCCAGCGACAAGCCCAAAAGGGTCATGAAGTTAAGCGTAAAACCACACAACCAGACCGCGATAAAAGCTGCAATGACTGAAGTCGGCAAGCTCATCGCCGTAATCAAAGTGGAACGCCAGGAATTGAGGAAGACGTAGACCACGAAAATCGTCAGCACTGCACCAAACATCAGTGATTCGATGACATTATTAAGGCTGCTTTGCGCATCCTTGCCGCCATCCTGGGTTACTTCCATCTTGGTGCCAGCAGGCAGGGTTTTATTGATTTGCTCAACCATGGTCCGTATCTTGCCAGCAACAGTAACGGTACTGGCATCACGCGAACGGGTCACGGAAATACCAACGTTAGCTTGGCCATTACGCATACTGAAGCCATTGATTTCAGCAAAGCTGTCGGCAATATCCGCCACCTGCGCCAGCCTGACCAGTTCATTGCCGCGACGCTTGATGACAATATTCTGGAATTCTGCCGGGGATTCTATGCGACCTATCAGGCGTATGCTTTGCTCATCCAGGCGTCCCCTGACCTTGCCTACCGGTGCTGTGGTGTTTTGATTGCGCAAGGCTGTCACGACTTCAGCGACAGAGACATTGTACTCACGCAGTTTTTGAGCATGCAGCAAGACACTCAGTTCACGCTTCAATGAACCATCGACAGTCACCGTTGCCACTCCATCGACACTGCGGAACTTATCAGACAATTCATCTTCCGCCATGCGTGAAATTTCTGCATGACTCAGCGTATCCGAGGTCAGGGCGATTTGCATGATGGGCTGCGCCGAGGGGTCGCGCCGCTCAAGTATGGGCTCGCGCATTTCCACCGGCATTTTATAGCGTATGGCAGCAATCGCATTCCTGACTTCGTCTGAAGCTTCAATCATATTCTTGTTGAAGTTGAAGACGATGGTGATGGCAGCATTGCCTTCATTGGCGGTAGAACGTACCTGGTACACGCCGGTAATGCTTTGCAGAGATTTTTCCAGGCGATTGATAATCTCGCGCTCCACTGTTTCTGGCGATGCACCTGGATAAGGAATGCTGATCAGCAGCACCGGCTCTTCCACGTCAGGAATCTGGTTGACTTTGAGTTTTTTGAGCGCCAGCAAGCCTATGCACATCAGGGTGATGATGATGACTATCATCGCGACCGGGCGCTTGATACTGAAATCGGAGAGGAACATGGCTTATTTCCCGGCTGGTGCAGAGGCTGCTGGCACTGCAGCAGCGGTCGTTGGGACATTGACAGGCACCGAGGCTATCATCTGCACTTTTTGCCCATCAATCAAAGTGGAAACCGGATTGCGTACAACTTTGTCGCCCGATACCAGGCCACTGCGCACTTCAAAGTCACCACGGCGTGGGTCGCGTTCGCCAATCACGATGCTGATCTTCTTCAAAATACCATCCTTGACACGCCAGGCATAAGCCTTGTCACCATCACGCAGCAAAGCAGTATTCTTGATCATCAGCGTCTGGGTGGAACCAGTTTCTACTCTACCCTCGGCATACAGACCAGACACGCGTGGCGGATTATTGTCAGCAAAGGCCACCAGTACTTCGACCTGGCGGGTAGTAGCATTGGCCGCCATATCGACACGCTTGACCTTGCCAGTAAAGCTTTGCTCGCCATAGCCATTGACGCGGAAGCTGACGGCCTGGCCTAGCTTGACATTATTGACTTTGTCAGCCGACAGCAAACCTTCAAAACGCATGCTGGTAGGATCAATGACCTTGACCAGCTCTTTGCCTATCTGAGCCGTATCACCAGCAGACACTTTGCGCTCACTGACGACACCATCAAACGGCGCGCGCACTTCAGTGCGCTGCAATTGCTGGCGTGCCTGTACCGAACGGGCCTTGGCTGCCACCAGATCACTTTGGGCATTATTGCGACGGATTTCGGCATCTTCCAGTTGCTGGGTCGATGTCATGCCAGAAGCACGCAAGGTTTTCAAGCGCTGGAACTGGCGCTCAGCCTGCTCCAGGGTTTGTGCAGAAGCACGCGCGGCTTCTTCCGCCGAATTCAGGCTATCACGGATGGAAGTGTCATCCAGTCGCACCAGCAAATCACCACGTTTGACGGTTTCACCATTTTCTTTCAATACTTGCAAAACGACCGTGGATAACTCCGAACGCAAATCAGCCTTGCGTTCTGGCTGTATCGAGCCTGTGATCACCGGGCCGGATGACAGGGCGCTATTTTGTATCACTTGTAAATCTTCTTCCGTCACCATCAAAGCTGTGGCGGCCGCCTTGGCACTTGCACTGGCTTTGGCCTGGTCCGATTCCTTGCCATCTTTCCCTCTCTTGTTGCATGCCGTCAATGCCAGGGCAAGGGAAAGAAAAATCAGACTGGGTCGCAACATGGTAAGTCTCCGTATATTTATAGAATGGCAGGCTACTAAGAACCTGATTTGTAACAAAAAGTTCCAATTCTTGCCAAGTATCCATGAGCATGCATACTAGTGTCAATCATGCATTAACAGCCAGCAACACTATGCGCTTTAGGGTGAATTTCTTGCATTCCCGGCACAAGTCCGGTAGGCTCCCGCCTCTTGCGTACTTACCAAGCTGCTTATTGTGTCCGTTATTGTGTCTGCACCTGCCTCACCGCCTGCATTACTGATTGTTACTGATGTTTTTGGCAATACACCAGCCATTGCCAGCTTTGCACGTCAATTTCCCCTGCCTAGCCTGATTGCCTCGCCTTTTGATGGTGAGCAAGTACAGTACCCGGCAGAAACCCTGGCTTACCATGCGTTTATCGCTCACGGTGGAGTAGCGGCATACGCAGACAAGCTAAGTTCATTGATACATACTCACCAATCCAGCCTGCGCTATGCGATAGGTTTTAGTGCCGGTGCCAGCGCCCTGTGGCTCAATAGCGCCAATCCAGCAATGGCCAATCTGCAGCAGGCAGTATTATTTTATGGTTCACGCATACGCGATCATCGCGATGTGCAGCCAGTCTGTCCTACCCGCCTGATATTTGCCGAGCAGGAAGCCGCTTTTGAACCGGCAGAACTAGTCAGTGATTTGCGCCAGCGCAACCATGATGCTGAACTGGTCAAAGGCAGTAAACATGGCTTCATGAATCCCTATTCTGCCGGTTTTTGCCTGAAAACCCAGGAACGCTACCTGAAAGACTTGCTGGACCTGACCCAAATCAGTGCCGCAGCTTGAATGGCGTATTGCTTATAGCCAGCTGGCAAGATTGAGTTTCACCCTCTATTCCCCTATACTTCGCACGCGTGACACAATCACCGCCTTGTGTTTTTGATTACACCAACCAGTGATCAGGGACCGTTTTAATTGCATGACAACACCACCATTTATTTAATCACTTTTTTGCGGCACCAGTGCATCTGCCTGATCTGGCAGCTCGTCTGGTTGAACCGCGCGGAGCCATAAGCATGACCGCTTTTGTATTTAATGAAATCAATTTCGACGACCACGAACAAGTCGTGTTCGCATCTGAAGCCAAATCTGGCTTGAAAGCCATTATCGCTGTCCACAACACCAATCTTGGCCCGGCCATGGGTGGTTGCCGCATGTGGAATTATGCAGATGAAGCCGAAGCTGTACGTGATGTATTGCGCCTGTCGCGCGGCATGACTTACAAGAACGCCGTTGCTGGCCTGCCTATAGGCGGCGGCAAAAGCGTTATCATCGGCAACCCAAAAACTGACAAGACCCCTGCCCTGTTTGAAGCCCTGGGCGAAGCCCTGGAGCGCCTCGGTGGCCGTTATGTCACAGCAGAAGACGTAGGCACCAGCCCGGCTGACATGGCCAATGTTGCCAGCAAAACCAAATACGTTGCCGGTCTGGGTGACCGTGGCGACCCATCCCCTTACACTGCACTGGGCTGCTTCGTTGGTGCCCAGGCCGCAGTCAAACATCATTTAAAACGCGACAGCTTTGACGGCTTGACCGTGGCACTGCAAGGCCTGGGTCATGTAGGCTACGACTATGCCCGCCAGTTGAAAGAAGCCGGTGCCAAGCTCATCGTCACCGATATCGACCAGGCTGCACTGAAGCGTGCACAAGAAGAACTGGGTGCAGAAATCGTCGCCATTGATGCCATCTATGATGTACAGGCCGATATCTATGCACCATGCGCCCTGGGTGCGACACTGAACCCGGACACCTTGTCACGCCTGAAAGCAAAGATCGTTGCCGGTGGTGCCAATAACCAGTTGGCTACACCAGAAATGGGCGAAATCTGCCGTCAAAAAGGTATCCTGTATGCACCTGACTTTGTCATCAATGCCGGTGGCATCATCAAGGTTTGCTATGAATACCTGAACACGCCAGAAGACGGCATGGTTGCCCATGTGCGCCGTATCGGTGAAACCCTGGCAGAGGTATTTGCCCGCGCTGATGCAGAAGGCTTGCCAACCAGCGTTGTCGCTGACCGCATTGCCGAAGCAAAATTCAAGAAATAAAAGCCCTCATTGATCCGGGCTCAAAAGCCACCAGACTATTGTTCTGGTGGCTTTTTTTCTTTCTTGCTTTGTATCTGCCGTAATCGCAAACATCTGTATCTATTGGCCGGGCCTTAAACCACATACTCTCTATCTAGAAGGCAGGTTTCCTTATCCCACCGGAGAATATGAATGACGATGTTATCGAATATACGCATGCTGACCCACTACAAAGCCTGGGCAGATGACAAGATGTTTTCCATGCTGAATGCCTTACCTGAAGAAGAAGTATTGCGCCCGCGCCTGACACGTTTTGGCAATATGCTGCACACCCTGAATCATGTATATGTCATTGACGATATATTCCGCGCCCATTTACAAGGGCAGTCGCATGAGTACCAAGACCGCAATACTGCCACCACGCCGCCCTTGCAGGAACTGTGGCATGCATCCACACAGATGAATCAGTGGTATCGGGATTTCACCAAAGAGTTGACTGAAGATGATCTGGAACGTGTCATCCATTTCAATTTCATAGGCGGTGGCGAGGGTCACATGAGTTGTCAGGAAATGCTGCTGCATGTCGTCAACCATGCCACTTACCATCGCGGTTTTGTCGGCGACATGATGTACCAGGCCAAAGTCATGCCCCAGTCTACTGATCTGACGGTGTTTGTCAGGGATGTATTAAGGGCCTGTTAAGGGCCTGAAACTTTTAAGTGAATCCCGGGTCAATTGAGTGTGTGCTTGAAACGCATAGCTTTCAAGCTTAAACTCATCGCTGTCTATAGCCACCCCGAAGATCATGACCATACTGACTACTGCTCGCCTGCGCCTGGAACCAATGACCGACAGCCATTTTGAAGGCCTGTTTCGCATGAACAGCCAGGCAGAAGTCATGCAATACATCACTGGCAAACCCGACACGCCTGAAGATACCCAAGCCATGATAGACCGCGTCAAGGCGCGCTGGATAGAGTATGGTTTTTCCTGGTGGAGTTTCATAGAACTCGAGAGTAATGAAATCATCGGCGCTGGCTGCATACAACACCTGGGGCGCGACCCGGCCAATCCCCTGGAGACAGGCTGGCGTTTGCGCAAGGAAAGCTGGAACAAGGGTTACGCCTCAGAAGCCGCGCGCGCCATGGTCGGCTTTGCCTTTGAAAACCTCAAAATAGACTCCTTATGCGCGGTCTGCCACCAGGACAATCATGCCTCAGCCCATGTCATGAAAAAATTGGGCATGCAATATCGTGGCATAGAACGCTGGTACGAAATGGATACTGCGGTCTATTCCATGGATAAGGCAGAATGGCTGGCAAACAAGAAATAAAATTCTAAGCAGGTTTACATTTCCGCACTTTATTATCAACATCTTGCCTGATCATGAGCATACTGACTACTGCACGCTTGCGCCTGGAGCCAATGACCGACAACCACTTTGAAGGTCTGTTTCACATGAACAGCCAGCCTGAAGTCATGCAATACATCACCGGCAAGCCAGACACGGCTGAGGAAACTTTGGCCGCAATAGCGCGCATCAAGGCGCGCTGGGTAGAGTATGGATTCTCCTGGTGGAGTTTCATAGAACTTGAGAGTAATGAAATCGTTGGTGCAGGTTGCATACAATACCTGGGACGCGACCCGGCCAACCCTCTGGAAATAGGGTGGCGTCTGCGCAAGGAAAGCTGGAACAAGGGTTATGCATCAGAAGCCGCGCGTGCCATGGCGGCATTTGCTTTCGACGATCTCAAGGCAGTATCCTTATGTGCCATCTGCCATCAAGATAATCACGCCTCAGCCCATGTCATGAAAAAACTGGGCATGCAATATCGCGGTATAGAACGCTGGAATGACATGGATACTGCAGCCTACTCCATGGACAGGGTACGCTGGCTGTGCTCGCGGGCTTAGGAGCTTGGTGGCTCACAGGCCTTGCACATAAAATGCTTCAGGCTGTCCCTTCTGGCGCATCAGGGCAGTAACTTCATCTTGCCACAATTGTGAAGACAAATTCGCAGTGGCACGTGTGATGAAATGACGCGTGGGTCTGTGATCAAAAGCCTGGGCCAGTATTTTTTGCATGCTGGCAAAGCTGTCTGGATTAATATGTATGCCCTGAGAAATGCGTTCAGCAACCAGATTCACTTGATGCAGGATAGCCTGTTCACGCCTTGGGTCACTATGCACAGCCACTTCATAAAAAGAAGTGAGTACGGCAAAAGCAGGACGCACGCCTTCCAGCAGGCAGGCTTGCATGCGGTCATGCCCATCCAATATCAAATAGGCATTCAGGCTATGTATATACCATACCAGGATGGGTGGTAATTGCCCCGTGCGAGCCAGCTTGCGCCACCATTTGACGCGACCACTATCCTTGTGCTGCGGGGCAAATATATTCAACACCTGCCCGTTTCCAGATAGACACCAATCCAGATAGACGGCAGGAGCATGCAATAACTGTACATCGTCTTCGCTGCCACCAAGATGCCAGTCACGCAAGCGATATTTGCCACGCCAGTGCGGATGACATACCTGGCTACCATCGCAATATTCCAACGACCATAAACCATCGGACAAACAGCTGATATCAGCGTTCCTCAATGCCTGCGCAAAGTGTTTCAGCCATAATCTTTTTTGCTGTTCAACAGAAGCAGAAGCAATATGCTGGACCTCCGCTGAACTAATGGACGGCAACCAATTCTGATGTGGTGGCAAATTGCGGTAGATGTTCACACCATAATAAGCATCTTCCATTTCGGCCCACAGTAACGGTAAGTCACCTGCATCCAAACGCATGCGCTTGCCCGCCGCAGTACGCAAACGCAATGCGGACTTGGGGGCATTGCTGACAATCAGCAATGACCCAGACCATGTCCCATAATCCCGTTCATGATCGCGAGTATCGTCTTGATAATGAATACTAATTGCCATACTGTATTTTTCAAAAACTTGAAATCACAAGCCCTGTTTTTTCAAGGCCTCAATCTCAAAATCACCATCATCCACCAACCGCTCGCCACCAGCAAATTTGCCCAGGCCCAGTATCCTGCCCATGGACAGCAGCAAGCTTTGTCCTGCCGCCAAACGCTCTGGTACCAATTGATAAACCGGGTCATTGAAGGCCGCTGCTGGCGTGGTGAACTTCCAGCCCATGTCCTTGAACTGTGTGATGACATCATCAAGCCACAGGGCATTGATCAGATTATGATGCATGAGCAAGACTTGCGGAATATCCCGCCCCTGTAATTGCCAGGACAAAGCACGATACGCTTCGGCACGCTGGCGCACATGGGCAAGGTAAGCCAGCTTGATCGGTGTCACATCTGCCTGAGGATTTTTTGTGAGTACTTCGACCAGTTTTTCATTCAAGCGCCAGTCGCTGGTATCCAGGCTGACATAGGCATTGCGGTAATTATGCTGCTTCAGAAACAGACGCATGCCGTTCAGTTTTTCTGGGGTATTGCCTTCGCGCAAATAGGTATAGCGATACCATTTCTGGTAACCGGGCAAAGTGCTGATGATGGCGTCACAATCCAGTATTTCCTGCTGGTATTGTGCCAGGCTGACTTTGTCGCTATGCAAATCGGGGTGACTCATACTGTGGTTGCCGATGGCATGACCAGCATCGCCCCAGGCTTTGGCGAGTGCATAACCGGCAGGTTGTTTGGCAGCATAATCCGCCGTGACAAACAAGGCGGCAGACACGCCATGTTTAGCCAGGGCATTCAACATGGCCTGGTTGCGCTGTTCAGGGCTTAACCTGGGTGTTTGCTCCAGATTGGGAGCATCATCAATTGTTAGCGCCACAGTTTGCGCAGCAACCGTTGTAGTCATCAGCATTGCGACCAGACATGCCAAACCAGTTGCATTATTTAGGTGTGTAAAAATTTTCAATTTCAATTCATTTCCTGGATAAATTTAATCAACAACATAATCATTATTTTTTGTCGCTGGCTCAATCGCATTCATCAACATGAATTGCTGGCCATTCCATTGATAGCGACTGGCCGCTTCACTACTGTCCGTAGCCAGGGCAAGTAAATATTTTTTATTTCCATTCGCTTCATAGGTCCATTCAAATGCCGCTGCCAGTATGCTTTGCACTAATTTATATTCACCGCCGACCACAGCATAGACCAGCATTTGTTCATAGGCCGCCCCTTGCTGTATCCTGAGTACGACTATGGGCTTATCTGCCAGAGTAAATTCAGTATGCAATTGCAGACGCGGATTGTAAGTGTCGGCAAACTGTTGTTGCAACACTAGCCGCCAAGCCTGTTTATCCTTTTTGTAAATGCTGAAGGTAGTCGCAATGCCAGCCTTATTTTTCTTGCTGGCCGCGATGTCTGGCTTGCTGGACCAGGCCAGTAGTTTCCAGTCGTCCGGTGCGCTGAGCATACTGTAATTTTCGACCTCTGCCAGATCCGCTTTGCTGAATGCAGGGAAAGCATCTTGTGAGGCTTGGGTATCCGCAGATTTCTGATTTGGTTGGCATGCTGCTAGTGCGACCAGGATGAAGAGAGTGAACAGCGATTTTTGATATGGCATGAAGAAGTGGTTTCAGAAGGGTATTTCCTGGAGCGCTCAAAAAATGCCTTGCAGCAAGTAAATTCAGCAATAGCATAACATTAAGTTTTATTGCCCGTGCAAACCTCAACTATTTGTCAATATCGGCATGTCAAGTCGCGGGCAAGCACCTATAATTCTGATGGCAATATCGTCGCCGCTTGATGGCATTGTTTGCCAAAATTTTTCTATGTACTCCCCTTTGCTTTGAACAACTATCAACATGAAGGAGATATCTGCATGAGCATCGTAACCTCACATGAACCCGGGGCATTTTGCTGGGTTGAGCTTGGCACCAATGATCAAAAAGCGGCCAAGGCATTTTATGGTGAACTGTTTGGCTGGAGTGCCCAGGATAATGAGATGGGGCCAGGAAGTTACTACACCATTTTCCAACTCAAAGGGCAGGATGCTGCGGCAGCCTATACGCTGGACGCTGAGCAGCAAGCTGGCGTACCGCCACACTGGGCTATTTATGTATCAACAGCAAATGCAGAAGCCACAGCCAGGCGTAGTGCAGAATTAGGTGGGGAAGTCGTGGTCCCGGCATTTGATGTCTACGACCTGGGTCGCATGGCTGTCTTGAAAGACCCTACCGGGGCTTTCCATAATATCTGGCAACCAGGTAAAAATATTGGTGTGGGTATACAGAATGAACCTGGTTCCTTTTGCTGGGGACAACTCAATACCAGTGACACAGCCAAGGCAGAAGCTTATTACACTGCCTTGTTTGGCTGGTCCGCCAGTACCAGTAGTGATGGTGGCATGACTTATACAGAATGGCAGCAGCATGGTACAGCCATAGGTGGCATGATGACTTTGCCCGATGGCGCCATGGCACCATCGCACTGGCTGGCTTATTTCAGCGTGGAAGATTGTAATGCCAGCACCGCCCAGGCCCAGGCGCTGGGTGCTGCTGTTTATGTGCCGCCAACCGATATACCGCATACTGGCCGTTTCGCCGTCCTGGCAGATCCGCAGGGGGCTGTCTTTGCGATTTATCAGCAAAGCTAAATCAGCAAACTTAAATCAACAAATTAATTAAGCCCGCAAATGCCCGGCCCAAGCCGGGCATTTGTGCATTATTTAATTTACCTGCAACAAGCTGAGCGCATGTGCTACACCCAGCCTGGGACTGGACAAGACCTCCTTACCAAGTTCAGTCAGATCAGGCGCAGCAGCGGCCATGGATGCCTGGGCCAGGACCACGACATCAATTTCAGCCGCCTCATCCTGCACCTTCTGCCTGACTGCATGCACAATCGCCTGTCGATATGCCTCGCTATCCCCTTGCAGGAAATGCGCCCAGGCATCTGCAACCAGCAAATTATTGATCACCAAAGGCTGGTTCAAGGCCGCAGCAGATTCTTGCAATAATTCTGCCGTGGGCAACAAGGTCGTTTCCAGTGCAGCCACCAGCAAGACGCGCGGACCGAGCGTGACAGCCCGGTCTGCCATGGCTCGATCTATCCTGGCCGTCTGCAAGCCAGCAAAACCAGACATGCGCTCCGCCACACCACCTATACTGGAACAAGTGCACACCACCATGTCAGCACCACCAACCGCAGCCGCTTGCATGGCTGACTGTATACGCTGGATGAGATGCGGGTCTGCAACACCAAATTGCTGGGCTGCACTCAATAAACCTGCATCCACATGATGCTGTAACTTGAGCCCGGGAGCCATGTCCTGCACCAAGGCATCGAAAGTAGCGATATGTACTGGTGATGTGTGTAGAAAAGCGAGTGTCTTTTGCATGAGCCCTGGTCTTTCAGTTCAATTGAGTTTTTTCATATGATCCACCAATTGGTCTAGCGCCGTTCCCCATCCTTGATGGAATCCCATGTCCATATGTTTTTGCATGTCTTCTGCACTTTTATGCAAGACCACAGCAGTGTATTTGGTACCAGCCTCATGAGCTTCAAAGGTGACGATGGCCGTCATGAAGGAATTGCCGGTAGGACGAAAGCCTGGCCCCAGAGCATCTGTGAACACCAGCTTTTGACCAGGTATCACTTCCAGATAGCAACCAACATTATGATGATCGACACCCTCTGGTGAGCGCATCACGGTGCGAAAAATACCACCTGGTCGCAAATCAATTTCGCAGTCTACTGTTTTCCACGGGGCGGGTGTAAACCATTCAAGCAAATGCGCCGGCGTAGTCCAGGCCGCCCACACCAATGCTGGTGGGATGTCGACGATGCGCTCCAGCACCAGATCAAATTTGCCTGCTTCTTTCGATACTTCAGTCATCAAGAGTCTCCTTCATTTTTTTCAGGTGTAAATCAAGTTGATTAAAACGGCTTTCCCAATCGCTGCGCTGTCTGCTCAGCCAAAGCTCAACTTCTTTTAATGCCTCTGGTGCCAGGCAATAAGTTCTTATTCTGCCTTTCTTTTCTGATATGACCAGACCGGAATGTTCGAGCACCTTCAAATGCTGGGTAAATGAAGGCAGGGCCATGTCAGCATCCTGTGCCAATTCGCTGACCGCTGCTGGCCCCCGTGACAGGCGCGCCAATACCGCCCGCCGGGTGGTATCCCCGAGAGCAGAAAACATGAGGTCGAGCTGGGTTTGATGAACAGACATGCAGGATAATATAACGCAGTTCAATACTTAGGTAAACACCTTTGTATTGAAATATTATTGCGCGATTTTTTCGTCTGGTCGCAAATGTTTCAGGCTTTGATCGAAGATATCTTGCAAATGCTTGTAGCGAGGTGAGAGATAGAGATAAACAGGTTTGAAGAGTAAATCCTGCAAGAGATAAGTGTCAGTAGCATGTTCACTGCCTGCCAGTATTTTCATCGCCATACCCTTGGTCATGATGCAGACATCACCGTGATTTCTCAAGACCATATAAGCACAATCATGCTCAGAGTTAACGGCAATCAATTGCTCCAGTTCCTTGTGTGCTGCTATGGCAGCATTGCCGCGTACATAGAATACTTTTTTCTTGCTCAAGTCCGCCAGGGATTTGATGACGAGATCCTTGTCACGCGTGAGCACACTGAAGCTGAGCTGACCTATGGCCGTAGGTACGCGTGTCGCCGTTGGTGCCATTTGCTGGAACTCTTCAAAACGCGGCAACTCCCCAGCGGTTTCGCTATCCAGCAACATTTTCAGGGCGCGGCCTGGAGGGTAAGCTGTCAGCTTGCAATGCAGACCATTTTGCTGGCACAACTTGTCGAGCAGTTTTTTGCTTTCTTCAAAAGCCTCACCCGCATCCGTCAGCGAAGAAGAAAAATACAATATCTCATGCTGCGCCACCTGCTCTCCCGAGCATGCGTCAGTACAGATAGTAAAGAAAAACAGTAGTAAAAGTAAGCGCACGGATGCCTGCTTTCAAAATCGGAACTGGCATTTTGTCAGACTTGATGCCATTAACATAAAAGCAAAAAGACAAAAATTATGGAGCCAATATCATGAAAGTATTTAGCAAGACAGGACTACTGACAAGTAAGACTTGGCATAGTGTTGCGGCGCAGATGCAGCTTGCCGTTTTTTACCGACAAACTTATCGCTCTGACATATCAAACACGCCTATAAATGCGCCGTAGACATTGCCTTATCGAAAGTCCTTGCACTTGCCTTTTAAGCTGCGAGAACAAGTCAGGTGCATCATTGAGCAAGACAGGTCTGCCTTGCTCGCCTGACCTGGAATGCTCAATGCACTACTGGTTCAGCTTCAAGTGCCTCGGCAGTGCGTGGGGCATTATAAAGCTCCAGATTAAGCAAACCCAGGCGCTTGGCAACGATGGTCGGCACCAGAGCCTGACCAGCAACATTGACCGCAGTACGACCCATATCAATAATGGGTTCCACTGCCAGCAACAAGCCTACACCTTCGAGTGGTAAGCCTACGGTAGACAAGGTCAGAGTGAGCATGACGGTGGCACCGGTAGTGCCCGCAGTTGCAGTGGAGCCCAGTACCGAAACCAGGGCAATCAAAGCCAGTTGAGTGGCATCAAGATGCAAGCCATAAAACTGCGCAATAAAAATCGCCGAAATTGCCGGATAGATTGAGGCACAGCCATCCATCTTGGTAGTTGCACCCAAAGGGATGGCAAAAGCGGCATATTCGCGCGGCACACCGAGATAGCGCTCAGTGACACGCTCAGTCAATGGCATGGTACCCATGGAAGAACGGGATACAAAGCCAAGTTGCACAGCCGGCCAGACACCGCTGAAATACTGACGCACCGACAGCCCATGTAATTTGACCAGCAAGGGGTAAACCACAAACAAGACCAGTAGCAAACCTACATACACTGAGGCGCTGAAACTGGCGAGTGAACCCAGGGCGTCCCAGCCGTAACTGGCAACCGCATCCCCAAGCAAGGCCAGCGTGCCTATCGGTGCCAGGCGTATGATCCACCACAATATTTTTTGCACCACTGCTCCCACTGCATCAGTGAAGCGCAATAAAGGTTCAGCACGGTCGCCCACCTTGAGCGCAGCAACACCCACCGCAATCGAGATCACCAGCAACTGCAATACATTAAAGCCCAGTTGAGTACTGGCAACCGCTTTCTCTCCCACCAGCTTGACTGAACTGCTGGCGGTCATGCCCAGTATATTGCCTGGCAAGAGCTGATTTAAAAAGGCCCACCAGGAACCTGTTCTTGATGGTGCACTCGCCTTGGCTGCATCGACTATTGCACCGGCACTGGGATTGGCCAGCAAACCTATGCCAAGGCCAATGGCGACAGCGATGAAAGCAGTAATGGCAAACCAGATCAGCGTCTGGGTGGCCAGTTGCGCCGCATTTTGCAGACGACGCAAATTGGCGATGCTGCTCACCACAGCTGTCAGGATCAGTGGCGGTATCATCAATTTTAACAAGCCCACATAGGCATTACCGATTGCCCCCAGAGCTACCTGCAACCAGTTCGCTTCTGTGCCTTGCGTGCCCATATTACGCGCCACCAGCCCGACTAGCACACCAGCCACCAGACCGATGACGATCTGCGGCCCGAAAGACTTCCACCAGCGCGCGCCGTGGCTGTCTGGTAAAGCCGCTGCACTTGTCTTGTTAGCTGAAGTTTGCATATCAGTTCTCACCCTGCTCTAATGATTGATCACGCCCGCAATCCTGCACCAAGCCAGCGCTACAGGCAAGTAATTAGATCGTATTAGGTAATTTGCTGGGGTAGGATCTGATGCATCAAAGATTTGAAATCACTAAGGGCGATAGTTTGTTATCGAGACCGCCAGCTCCTGCCCGCATTCCAGAGGAACTGTCTTGGCTAGTCAAGAGCCACCAGGAGCGGTTGAAACGGATGGGTTTCTGTAGCAAATTCATTTGCCGTCAAATGACCGAAACCCATCCCCTTGCCCTCGCCATGGAAGGGAGGAAGTTTAATTATCTTTTTTATGAGGCACATTATTCCGGACAGACGTACCGGAATTCATGCATGGTGCAATAACTACTCTGTCTTTACACCCACAGGCTTGAACTGCCCCATCACATCCCGCTTGCCCCGCTCCAGGTAAGGCACAGGCTTGTCCATCCATTCGGGACGCGGGCTACCCAGCAGGTAATGATCAAAGAACTCGGCCATGTGCACAGTGAAATACTTCATGTTGTCGCGTTCTTTGAGGCCATGTTTTTCACCATTGAAATTGAACCAGTAAGCTTCCTTGCCAAGTTGGCGCAAGGCGGTGAAAAATTCTATGGCCTGATACCAGGGTACTGCGTCGTCATCATCATTGTGGATGGTCAGATAAGGCGTCTGCACTTTGTTGACATAGAATATCGGTGAGTTTTCTATATATTCAGCCGTCTTGTTCCAGGGTGCACCGCCTATGCGGCTTTGCTGTTTTTCATACTGGAAAGCGCGGCTCATACCTGTACCCCAGCGTATGCCACCGTAACCGCTGATCATGTTTGCCATCGATGCACCGGCTTCCACTGCACGGAACATATTGGTTTGCGTGATCAGGTAATTGACCTGGTAGGCACCCCAGCTATGACCTTGTATACCTACGCGTTTGGGATCGACATAACCTTGTGCCAGCACTTTTTGCACTGCTGGCACGACAGCATTGTAGGCACTCTTGCCAGGATGCCCGGTTTTATAGGCAATATCCGGGCGCAGCACGATATAGCCATTGCTCAGATAACGGGTGACATTGATGTTCTGGCCCGGCGCAGGCGGGACGTAACGATGCAAGTTGTCCGACATGTTTTCATAGATATACACCATCATCGGATATTTTTTTGCCGGATCAAAATCCTCAGGCTTGGCCAGCAAGGCTTTAAGCTTCTTGCCGTCGAGGCTGGTGTATTCAATCATCTCCTGCTTGCCCCAGTTGTACTGCGCCTGCTGGGGATTGGCATTACTGATTTTTTGCGGGTTCTGCAAAGCCAGGTTACTGCTCCACAAATCAGGGAATTCCGTGAAGCTTTGCTGCGTAAACAAAACCGTATCAGCCTTCTTGGCCTTGACCAGGCCAGCAAACATTTTATCGCCATGTATCAGTTTTACCGGTTCACCAGATTTTGGATTTTGCTGGTAATAACCACTGGAACGGTTACCTTCATTGGTGGCGGCCAGTATCCACGAATCTGTCGGCAAAGCCTTGGCCTCGGCCACTGGTGATGGTTCGTCCGCAGGCGGCTTTTTCTCGGCATCGACGGGGACATAACGCAGTTCCAGATTGTGCTTGCGACCATAGCCTGCGGTCAGGTTGCGGCTGGCCTGTGTCTGAGGATGGACTTCCCACAGATCAAATTGATCATACAAGACTACGCTGGCATCGTCTTCAGTCCAGCCAGCAAAACCATAGGCATCCTTGGCTTCTGGTGTATCGCGCTTGGCATCTTCAAAGTGCGCCTTGATTTTCCCTGTCAGATTGATCTTGCTGCCGTCAGCAGTGGACCAGCAATACCAGATACTGCTATTGGCATCAAAAGCCAGCACATATTTACCACCCGCCGACAAGCTGGGCACATAGCGCAATTTTTGCACCAGTAAACGAGCCTGACCAGTTTGTAAATCTACCGCATAGGCATCGTGATACAGCGCATCCCAAGACTGCTGCATTTTGTAAGGCACATCACTGGCACCCATGGCAAAATGCGGATTATCATTGATCAGCACATTCGGGATAGTCTTGTTGGCAAGCTGTACAAAGCGTTGTTCAGCGATATGGAAAACCGCTTTATAGCTGCGCTGTTTTTCTTTTTCCGCTTTGACCTTTTGCATGGATTGCAGTTCAGGGTCTTTCCAGTGCCAGAGATCAACCTTGAAAGGTTCCGGTGCATCCTTGGGATCGGCCTTGGCCAGTTCTGCCGTGCCAAAGAACAGGCGCTGGCCATCCTTGCTAAAACTCAGGCTACCGTATTCACTGGGTAACCAGCCTGCTGGCATGCCTTTAGTGTCGGCAGTGACAACCGCTTTGGCTTCGCTATCACCGGCGCGCCAGTAATACAGATTGAATGCGGTAATTTCTTTTTCAGCTTTGTCGGCTTTTTCAGCCTTATCAGATTTATCAGCTTTGTCGGCTTTGTCAGCATCAGCATTTTTCTTGCCGGACTTTTCTGCTTCGGCGCGTTTCTTCGCCAGGTCATCACGGTTACTGACGAAAGCCAACTGACGGCCAGCTTCATCAAAATTCATGTGCTTGTAACTGCCTGCGCCTGCCATGATGGTGCGTGGCGTCAGGTCTTGCGGGCTGATCAGGTAGACACCTTCGCGCGCAGTATCTTTTTGTGCGTCTTTTTTAGCTTCTTTGGCGATGACATTAAAGGCCAGCAATTCACCATTTTTTGACCAGGTAAAATCAGCGACCTCCTTGAAGCTGCTGCGCTTGGCGTTCGCCACATCGATCAACAGAAATTCTGTGCCCGTGTCTTTTTTCCTGGCTGCAGCCAAGGCCGCAGCAGTTGCCTGATCTTCTACATCCTTGGCGGCAGATTCAGCTTCTTTCTTGGTGTCTTTCTTTGCTTCCTCTGGCGCATCGAACAAGACTGCCAGGAAATTACCGCCCTCTTCCGGCCAGGCAAAACGTTTTACCCTGTCCAGGTTTTCAACTTTACCAGTAGCCAGATTCATGATCCCCAGGCCAGACTTGGGCAGATCATCACCCTTCTTCTTTTCTTTCTTGGCCTTGTCCAGCTCCAGCCTGGTTGGTGCGATCGCAAAAGCCAGGTAATGGCCATCGGCACTGAAGGCTGGCATAGTGCCACGGGGTGCGCGCAATTCGCGGCCATCTTTCAAATTCCTGACAACGACTTCACCATCCGACTCTTGCCCTACCAGAGCATAAGCTGCCCAGTTACCGTCGCGGCTCAGCACACTACCCTGTATGCTGCGCCAGTTTGCATAGACATCATGGCTGATGACTTTTTTTGCATGCACTGCGACAGTTGTCGGGCTTTCTGCCAATACTGGGGCAGCGTGGATAACAGGAACAAATGCACCATAAGTCAGGCATACCAGCAGAGCTGTAGCGGCTAAATTATGCAGTTTAGGTAACTTAGGCAGTTTGTAATGACTCGATGATGAAACAGAGGAAGGAGAGGAATAATGCGTGCTCAACACTGGAATTACCTTTCTGGATGACTTGCTTTACATCACCACATTGTAATGTCAAACCATTTTAAATCGACAAAACAATTATGTATTATCAGTGTTGCATTGCAGCAAGCTCAAAGATATCAAGATTGCACTTGCAGGGTTTTGACGATGCGCATCTCTCCTTTTTCGCCAGCGCCTGAACCAATATTCTTGCTTTCTTTTTTTGTGATGACAAGACGGTCACCACTCAATCCATAGACCAGATCTTCTTCATATTTGCTTTCAAAGCTGATGACCACAAAAGCGCGCCCTGAAATAGTCTGGTGCATATGGCTGGCCAGAGGTGTGCCATCGGTGGCTATCCAGACTTCCAGGCTGCCTTCGAATTTCTTGACGTATTTGCGTTCTTTTTCTGTCAGCTTCTCGATAGGTATCTCGAAACTCAGCAAACGGACAGTTTTGCCGTTATAGCTGGCGTCGGCTTTTTCGCTTTTGAAGATGGCTTTTTCCAGGACACGCGACAGATTGCCGACAGCAGACACCATGGGGCGCAGTTCTGAAGAATTGACTTCGCGGATGGCAGCAATGGTAGGCGTTTTAGCCTTGGGGTCTTTTTCTTTGGCGCGCTCTTCCGTTTCCAGGCGTGTCAATAAATCTTTGCTGTACAAGATTTGCAAGCCACGGGGGCTATCTTCCAGGCTGATGCTGGCCTGGCCGTTTTGCTCTTCAAGCTCTTTACCCTCACCCTGGCGACTCCAGGTTTTTGCGTCTACTACAGCTTTTACCGGCGTCTGGCCAGGCAAACGCAACAGCGCGGCTTTCAAATCTGCCAGACCATCCGCCTGTGCGGCCTGGTTAAACAGGCTGAAACATACGCCTGCAAGGAGTAACAGCATTTTCTTTTTGGCCGGCATACATCCCCTATCACCTTGGCTATCGTGAGCGATCTGACCCTGGAGGCAGCTTAAAGTTCAGCCCTGTTTCAGGGACAGCCACTTCCTGTAGACCAGCAATGCCACTTGCGCATCATTGGCAGCATACATGATTTGTCTGTCATTCAATGCCGGCACGGCCCAGTTGGAGGTAGAGGTTTTCTTGGACTTTTGCAGCTGCATGCCAAAATACTTGGCGACAGCAGCTTTTGCGCCCATGTCGCGCTGCTTGCTTTCACGCATGGCGCGGGCCAAATCAAGTACATGCTGTGGCGAGATGCCGAGTTTGATTTTCAGGCGTTTCATGTCATCGCTGAGCCCGAAGCCAACCTTGAGTATGTCTTTGGATTCCAGCAAGGCTTGCACGGCATCGGTATTTTGTACCTTGACTGTAGGGAAGAGGTAAGCCTTGCTATCGGTCGCCAGTTGTATCAGATGTGGCCCATCGGATTGCTGGCCTTTGAAGAATACTGGCTTGGATTCTGTATCAAAACCCAAAATATCGGCTGCCTGCATCTCTGCATAAGCTTGCTCTGCGTCTGCTGGCGTCTGTACCAGCAGTATGTCTTTTTCCTGGATACCAGGATAAGGGGGGAGGAGAACTTCCTGATCTTCTGTCATGACAGCATGATAAGGGAAACAGGGTGGATATGTCAGGTGTTGACTTGCTAGCTTAGCTTGTGTGAGGTCAAAAACAGTGAAAATAAGCCACAAACTGCAAGCCAGCATGATAAACGATATATTTTTAATATTATTTAGGCCTTGAATTTGTCTGCATGCGTTTCCATGAGCTCAGTCAGCCATTCTACGAATACCCTGACTCTGGGCGATAACTGCCGGTGGTGAGGGTAGAGTATGGATACCGGCATGGGCGGCGGCCTCATTCCTGGCAAGACTTCCTGCATGCTGCCTGCCGCCAGTTGGGCAGCGACATGGAAGCGCGGCAGTTGTATCAGACCATAACCAGCCTCAGCACCTGCAACATAGGCATCAACATCATTGACTGCCAGTTGCCCTTTCAATGGCAATGCCTGGGTTTTTCCATCCATGACAAATTCAAAATCCATATTCCGGCCTGTCTGCGATGAGAAATAATTCACTGCCAGATGGGCGGGCAAATCATCCAGCGACTCCGGTACGCCATACTTTTGCAGATAAGCGCTGCTGGCACAGGTAATTTGCGTCATCAGCGCTACCCGTTTGGCGATCATGCTGGAATCGCGCAGCTCACCGCCACGCAAGACGCAATCAACGCCCTCGCGCACCAGGTCAACCAAGCGATCACTCATGCCAACCTCCAGCTCTATCAAAGGGTATTTGGCACTAAAGCCTGGCAAGGCCGGGACCACGAAAGATTTGCCCAGCGAGCCTTGCAAATTGATCCTGAGCTTGCCACGCGGATTAAGCAGGCTGTGGCTGAATGCCGATTCAGTTTCTTCCAGGTCAGCCAAGAGACGCACGCAACGCTGGTAATAGGCATCGCCATCCGCCGTGGTGTTGACCTGGCGCGTGGTTCTTTGCAAGAGGCGAGTACCCAGATGGGTTTCCAGTTGCTTGATACTCAGGGTCACACTGGCCCTGGGCATCTGCAATTGCTCGGCAGCACGGGTAAAGCTGCTTTGCTCGACCACGGCGATAAAGACTTGCATAGCCTGGAATTTGTCCATAGTCTAAGTCCGCTCCATTGTTTAGATTTTTTGCATAGTTAAAGCAATTTTAGCGTATTTATCTATAAATTCTAACTAACTACAATAGCTACATCTTCAGCAAACCCGCTGAGGCAACAATGACAGAGGAGTTTCAGCATGGCACAGAACAAAATCGCAACACGTCAATTGGGTAAGCTTGGCCCGGCAGTTTCAGCACTGGGTTTGGGTTGCATGGGTATGTCGGATTTATATGGCCCGGCTGACCGTGGTGAAAGCATCGCCACTATCCATGCGGCACTGGATGCAGGCATAGACTTGCTCGACACAGGTGATTTTTATGGCATGGGTCATAATGAATTACTGATACAGGAAGCCTTGCAAAATCTGCCACGCGAGCAGGTCAAAATCAGCGTCAAATTCGGCGCTTTGCGTGACCCGGCAGGCAACTGGATAGGCATGGATGGCAGGCCAGCAGCCGTCAAGAACGCCCTGGCTTATAGCCTGAAACGTCTTGGCACTGATCACATCGACGTTTACCGCCTGGCTCGCATAGACCCGCAAGTGCCAGTGGAAGACACCATAGGTGCGATTGCCGACATGGTGAAAGCCGGTTATGTGCGCCACATCGGTATGTCGGAAGCTGGTGCTGCCAGTCTGCGCCGTGCGGCAGCAGTGCACGCCATCAGTGACTTGCAGATAGAGTATTCACTGTTTTCACGCGGCATAGAAGCTGAAATTTTGCCAGTTTGCCGTGAACTGGGCATAGGTATTACGGCCTACGGCGTGTTGTCACGTGGTTTGCTTAGCGGCCACTGGAGTACTGAACGCAATGCTGGCACCAAGGATTTTCGTAGTATCAGCCCACGCTTCCAGGATGGCAATCTGGAACGCAACCTGGTCCTGGTCGAAGCCTTGCGCAGCATCGCCAGCAGCAAGGGCATCAGCGTGGCGCAAGCGGCAATTGCCTGGGTACTGGCGCAAGGTGACGATATCATTCCTTTGGTAGGTGCGCGCCGTCGTGACCGTTTGACAGAAGCCCTGGGCGCACTTGATGTAAAACTGGATGCAGCAGATTTACAGGCGATAGCGGCTGCAGTGCCAAGTGATGCAGTAGCAGGTAATCGCTACAATGATCACGCCATGGCTTTACTCGATAGCGAACATGCACCAAATCATTAATCTATTCAGCTTTTATCAATAACATCTGCAAGCTGACCCGTTTGTTCAGCTTTCAGCGGATCAATGCGTCGTCGGCGTGGTCTTCCGCTGGGCAAAGGCTCTATGATTAACGCCTGACCATCGGGCAGGGAAATCGCCAGTTTTTCCTGCCCATCATGTTTGAAATGATAGACAGTCGCCGCACCAACGGCGGCTGATTTTTCCAGCGTTGCTGCCATCAGCAATTCCGGGATTTCGCTGACCTTGCCGGTGCGCCAGATCAGCTTGTTCATGGTTTTACTCATCGTCTTACTCATAGCCGTGCTCGCGATAGCGGGTAGCAAAGCCTGCTGCATCCATGGGGCGGCCAAAATAATAACCCTGTACCTGGCTACAACCCATTTTACGCAAAAGCTCGGCCTGTTCTTTCTTTTCCACACCTTCGGCAACCACACTCAGACTCAGGCTCAAGGCCATGGCAATGATGGCGCTGGCTATTGCTGCATCGTCAGGATTTTCATGGATATCATTGATGAAGGATTTATCTATCTTGAGTTCATCAATGGGGAAACGCCGCAAATAAGAGAGGCTGGAATAACCGGTACCAAAATCATCCAGCGATATCGATACCCCCAGTTTTTTCAAGGCCCGCAATGCCACCAGGGTGCTGTTGACGTCCTGCATGACCATGCTCTCAGTCAGCTCCAGGGTGACATTCGATGGGTCAGCACCCGTCTCGGAAAAAATAGCGGCGACACGGTCAGACAAATCCTCTTGCCGGAACTGGCGGGGTGACATATTGATGGCGATTTTCAAATCACCCATGCCAGAATTTTTCCAGCTGACTTGCTGGCGGCAAGCCTCAGCCAATACCCATTCACCCAGAGGCAGGATGAGCCCGGTTTCTTCTGCCAGCGGGATGAACTCTATGGGGTGTATTAAACCTATTTGTGGATGATGCCAGCGCACCAGTGCTTCCGCACCGACTATATGGCCCGTAGCGAGTTCTATCTTGGGCTGATAGTGCAAAGTCAACTCGTGCCGCTCCAGCGCACGGCGCAATGCACCTTCCATATTCAGGCGGCTGATGGCAGTGACGCCCATCTCGGGAATAAACTGGCGCACGCTATTGCGACCATGCTCCTTGACGCGGTACATAGCGATGTCGGCATAGCGCAGCAAAATCTCGCCATGATCACCATCACGCGGGTAGAGCGAAATACCGATACTGGCCGTGACAAACACATCATGCCCATTGATTTCAAACGGGCGCGCCAGGGCTGACAGGATTTTTTCAGCGACGATATCAACATCGCCCGTCTCGGGCAAATCAGTCAGGATGATGACAAACTCATCACCACCCAGGCGCGCCACCGTATCGGTTTCCCGTACACAATGACTGAGCCGATTGGCTACCTGCTTCAGCATTTCATCGCCAGCACCATGGCCAGAGGCATCATTGATGAGCTTGAAATGATCGAGATCAAGCAACATCAAACCCACCGACAAATCCTGACGCTTGGCCCAGGCAATGGCCTGGGTGATACGGTCATTGAGCAAATTGCGGTTCGCCAGGCCAGTCAGGCTGTCATGGGTGGCCTGGTATTCCAGCTCTTTCTGATAATTGACGCGCTCACTGACATCATTGATGACACTGACAAAATGCGTGGTGGCTGCGCCCGTTGCATCCTTAACAGGTGAGATATGTAATTCATTCCAGAATTGCGTGCCGTCCTTGCGGTAATTGCGTAACAGTGCGCAGCCTGCTCTTTTTTCTCGCAGAGCCGTGCGTATCTCTTGCAAATCCGGCTGCGCCAGGTCTTCCCTGACCAGGAAGCGCCCTTCCCTGCCTATGACCTCCTGCGCTGTATAACCGGTGATACGCTCAAAAGCCGGGTTCACATAAACAATGGAATGATCGCTGTCATCACTGCGGGTAATCATGATGCCATTGCTGCTGGATACCAGGGCTTGTTCACGTAAAAGCAAGGCTTGCTCGACTTCTTTCAACTGGAATTTGCTATCGGTAATATCCTGTTTGACCGCCATCAGATGAGTGATATGCCCCTCTGCATTGCACAGCGGACCTACCATCTGCCTCTCCCAGTAGGCCGTGCCATCCTTGCGATGGCTTAGTACATCACCCTGCCAATGCTCACCGACCTTGAGTGCCTTGATGATGCGCATGACTTTTTCATCCGCAGGATCACCAGAATTCCAGAACACATGCTTGCCCAGCACTTCGTTAAGCGTATAGCCAGAAATACGACAAAAGCTATCATTGCCATATTCAAGCTCACCATCCGCATTGGTAATGACTACTGCAAACGGGCTTTGCTGTACCGACAGTGCCAGCATTTCCATATTATCTTGCAGATCATGGTGCTCATGGCTGCTGCTGAGGGCATGGATGGCTTGCGCTAATTCATTCGCAAAACGGCTCAGTATGTTGTATGCATCACTACTTTCACTGAGATCAAAGTCAGCACCAACCCGTAATTGCGCCAGCGCATAGCCATAACGTTGCAAAGGCAGAACCAGGTATTTTGTCTCTTTTCCAGCCTGCTTGTCGGCACGAAAGCGATAAATTTCTGACTTGTCCCCCAAGTCCAGTTCCACCTCAGCACACAAATAGCCAGCACGCTGCACCAGGATACGACAGAAGCCACGCAACATCTCTGGCAGTTCTGGCGTGTACCACAAACAATGGGAAAGCTCCCCCAGCAAGAGATACCACTCTTCCAGCCGATGCGACTCGGCATCCAAAGTCAGGGTCTGGTCAACTATAGCCATTGCTCCGAGGTCTCCCATTCAGCATGCTGTTTTTATTGGCAGGTGGATTTTTATACCGCGTAGCCAAGCGAATTGCAACAAAAACCGCCTTAGCAAAGCTGCCTATTTATGCTGCAATTGCGTTCAAACAAACGAAAAGACCATTTAGATTTTTTGATTATTTTTACCAAAAAGACAATCTTCGCTCTCTCCTTTCTTCAGGTTTTCTCCTGAATTTCTCTGTGTCTCTGTGCCTCTGTGTTGAGGGGTCTTTCAAAATAATCAAATTCAAGGCTCAAAATTAACAAAACAACATCAAGCAAATTAGCCTATCCAGCGCAAAAGCCGTTAAAATCTAAGGTTTGGCAAACTTTATTCATCGCTTCTTCAAGAAGTGACAAAGGCAGATAGCACGATGCTCACATTTCAACAAATTATCCTGACATTACAAGATTACTGGGACAAGCAAGGCTGCGCCCTGTTGCAACCTTACGATATGGAAGTGGGCGCGGGTACTTCGCATACCGGCACTTTCTTGCGTGCCATCGGGCCAGAACCATGGCGCGCGGCTTATGTACAACCATCACGCCGCCCCAAGGATGGCCGTTATGGTGAAAACCCTAACCGTCTGCAACACTATTACCAATATCAGGTAGTGTTAAAGCCTGCGCCGGAAAATATCCTTGATCTCTACCTGGGCTCACTGAAAGCCCTGGGCCTGGATTTGCAGCAAAACGACATACGCTTTGTTGAAGATGACTGGGAAAACCCTACCCTGGGTGCCTGGGGCCTGGGCTGGGAAGTCTGGCTGAATGGTATGGAAGTCACACAATTCACTTACTTCCAGCAAGTTGGTGGTCTGGATTGCAAACCTATCCTCGGTGAAATCACCTATGGGCTCGAACGTCTGGCCATGTATTTGCAAGGCGTAGACAATATCTATGACCTGGTCTGGACTGAGCGTGAAGAAAACGGCAAAACCGTGCGCCTGTCTTATGGCGATGTATTCCATCAAAATGAAGTTGAGCAATCGACTTTCAGTTTTGAATATTCAAACACCGATTTCCTGTTCTCTTTGTTCAGCAATTACGAAGCAGAAGCCAAGCGCCTGCTGGAAGTGACAGAAAAATCCCTGGCCCTGCCTGCTTATGAAATGATTTTGAAAGCTGCGCATACTTTCAACTTGCTGGATGCACGTGGTGCGATTTCTGTGACTGAGCGTGCTGCCTACATAGGCCGCATACGCAATCTGTCGCGTGCTGTGGCTGCGGCTTACTATGCATCGCGTGAGGCACTGGGCTTCCCCATGTGCGCTGCGGATGACAAGCATAAGCCTGCTCCCGTTGCTGTTACTGCTGCATAAGCACTGCATAAGCTTTGCACAGGCTTTACGTATAGCCCACAAGAACATCATTAAACAGATTCTGGCACAACGCCGGAACGTAGGATAAGAAACATGAGCCAAACACTGTTAGTAGAATTATTTACCGAAGAGCTGCCACCCAAGGCGCTGGCCAAACTGGGTGAAGCATTTAGCGCCGGTATCGTCGCTGGTCTGAAGTCACGCGATTTTCTCGAAGCTGAATCCGTCGCGACCAGCTATGCCTCACCACGCCGCCTGGCTGTCAGCATCACAGGTGTACGCGCCACTTCCCCGGACAAGCTGATGCGTGAAAAAGTATTGCCGGTATCTGTAGCGCTGGATGCGGCTGGCAATGCGACGGCCCCGCTGGGCAAGAAACTGGCGGCACTGGGCTTCCCTCACTTGCAGGTCAGTGACCTGGAACGTGCGGTAGATGGCAAGACTGAGAGCTTCTTCTACAGCTATACAGCGGCAGGCACTGCCCTGGCACCAGCAGTACAAACTGCACTGGAAGAAACCATAGGCAAACTGCCTATTCCTAAAGTCATGAGCTACCAGCGTCCTGATGGCGAGACTGTGCATTTTGTGCGCCCGGTGCACAAGATCATTGCCCTGCATGGTGCTGACATAGTGCCGCTGTCCTTGCTGGGTTTGAACAGTGACCGCATTACCAAAGGCCACCGTTTCCTGTCCGCTGGTGAAGTCAGCATTGCCAGGGCTGAAGACTATGCAGCCAGCCTGAAAACCGAAGGCAAGGTCATTGCCAGCTTCAACGAGCGTAAAGAACAGATACGCGCTGCCCTGTTGGGCAAAGCAGGTGCAGACCAGGTATTGATGCCGGAATCCCTGCTGGATGAAGTCACGGCCCTGGTCGAATGGCCGGTAGTGTATGAATGCAATTTCGAGCAGGAATTTTTGGCTGTGCCGCAAGAATGCCTGATTTTGACCATGCAAACGAATCAGAAATATTTTGCCCTGACAGATGCTTCTGGCAAATTGCGTTCACGCTTTTTGATCGTCTCCAACCTGGAAACCAGCGACCCGCAATACATCATCCAGGGTAATGAGCGCGTCGTGCGTCCACGCCTGTCAGATGCAAAATTCTTCTTTGAGCAAGACAAGAAAAAGACCCTGGAATCACGCTTGCCACTGCTGGCAAATGTGGTCTATCACAATAAACTGGGCAGCCAGGCAGAACGCACACAACGCGTTAAAACCCTGGCAGGCCAGATTGCTGCCAGCCTGAATGGTGATGTCGCGCTGACTGAACGTGCCGCCCTGCTGGCCAAGACCGACTTGCTGACTGACATGGTAGGTGAATTCCCTGAGCTGCAAGGCATCATGGGTACTTACTATGCCCAGCATGATGGCGAACACGCCGATGTAGCCGCTGCCGCGTCTGAACATTACCAACCACGTTTCGCTGGTGATGCCCTGCCTGCGACACTGACAGGTACTGCCGTAGCTTTGGCTGACAAGCTGGAAACCCTGGTCGGTATCTGGGGCATAGGCTTGCAACCTACTGGCGACCGTGACCCGTTTGCACTGCGCCGCCATGCCCTGGGCATCTTGCGCATGCTGGTAGAAAAACGCTTGCCGCTGTCCTTGGATACCTTGCTGGCACAAGCAGTCGCACTGTTTGCTGGCAATGCCAATTTCACTGACCCGACGGCCGATGTGCTGAACTTCCTGTTTGACCGTCTGCGTGGCCAGTTGCGCGACAAGGGCTTTTCACAAAATGAAGTTGAAGCTGTGGTTGCCCAGCAACCAGACACGCTCGATAGCATCGTTGAACGCCTGCAAGCTGTACAAGCCTTTGCTGCCCTGCCAGAATCAGAAGCACTGGCGGCTGCCAACAAGCGTATTACCAATATCCTCAAAAAAGCCGAGGGTACGCCAGGTGCAGTCCAGCCAGCGCTATTGCAGGAAGCTGCCGAGCAGGCACTGGCCAAGGCCATGGCCGATGTCAAACCGGAAGTGGATGCGGCATTTGCCAAAGGTGATTTCGCCAGCGCATTGAAAACCCTGGCAGCCCTGCGTGCAGCGGTGGACAGCTTCTTCAATGATGTCATGGTGAATGCAGAAGACCTGGCCTTGCGGAATAACCGCCTGGCCTTGCTGGCCAGCCTGCATGGCATGATGAACCAGGTTGCCGACATTTCCAAGCTGGCAGCTTGAGGCGCGTTAAACAACATGGAACACATGAGCACCACTAACCAGGATTGCAGATGAAACTCATCATCCTTGACCGCGATGGCGTTATCAACCAGGATTCGGACGACTTTATCAAGTCGCCCGAAGAATGGAAGCCTATACCGGGTTCACTGCAAGCCATCGCCCGCCTTAACCAGGCGGGCTATACGGTGGTGGTCGCAACCAACCAGTCTGGCATAGGTCGCAAGCTGTTTGATATGGCGACGCTGAATGCCATCCATCAAAAAATGCATACCAGCGCCCAGCAAGTCGGTGCCACGATAGATGCGATTTTCTTTTGCCCGCATATGGCAGATGACAATTGCGATTGTCGCAAACCCAAGCCTGGCATGCTGCAAGAGATAGCCCGTCGTTACGACACCAATCTCAAAGGCGTGCATTGCGTGGGTGATTCCCTGCGCGACTTGCAGGCTGGTTTTGTTCTGGGTTGCAAACCCCATCTGGTGCTGACAGGCAAAGGCAGCAAGACCCAGGAAAAAGGTGGCTTGCCGCCAGGTACGCAAGTTTTTGATGACCTGGCCGCCATGGTCGACAAACTGGTGGAAAATTCGCCATCTGAATTTAATATCGCGATCTGAGTCATTGAGCAACATAGAACAAACTCAAACAGCATCGCTGCAATGGAGACTACATGCTTAGCTTTACCCGTTTTATACGTTCGCTGATTTTCATACTGGTGATGGCGATAGTCACCATCGTCTGGGCCCCGATCAGCATGCTGTTTGCCTTTTTGCCGTACAACCAGCGCTATTACATTACAGCCCGCTGGAATGTCACCATCATCTGGGCAGCAAAAGTAATCTGCGGCATACATTATCAGACCAGGGGATTTGAAAACTTCCCTGATGGCCCGGCCATCCTGCTGTGCAAGCATCAATCCGCATGGGAAACCATCTTCCTGCTGATGGCAACGCCGCGCCCACTGGTTTTTGTGTTCAAAAAAGAAATTACCTATATCCCCTTCTTTGGCTGGGCCATCTCCATGCTGCGCATGATCCCTATAGACCGCAGCAAAGGCAAAGACGCTTTTGCCCACGTCGTCACGCAAGGCCGCAAACGCCTGGCTGATGGGCAATGGATCATCATGTTCCCTGAAGGTACACGTATCGCCGTTGGTAAAAAAGGCCAGTACAAAGGCGGCGGTGCCCGTCTGGCAGTAGAAACCAATACCCCGGTCGTGCCTATCGCGCTAAATTCTGGTGAGTGCTGGCCAAAAAATTCTTTTACCAAATTGCCAGGCACAGTCACTGTCTCCGTCGGCAAGCCTATCCCACCCAACGGCATGAATGCGGTTGAACTGATGCAGGAAGTGGAGAAATGGATAGAAGCAGAAATGCGTGTGATTTCTCCGCAGGTTTATCAGTCTGAAACCAAATAAACTTTAATAAGCTGTAATTAAGACAGCGGGCGATTTTCCAATATTTGTTCGCACTTGTCAGGATGTTTCAGGTAATCACTAAGCCAGTCGAAAACCCGACTGGCTTTGTTTTTTATATCGTCACCAAAACCGTAAGTACCCAGCAGGCGTATACCATTCGGGTCAGCCAGGACACCTTCATTCAATTGCAATCTGGATAGCTCATCCTGCTCTGCTGTGACACATAATGGTGTCAGATAGGCAGCCAATATAGGTGCCAGCACCAGATTATGGGACGAAACGATCACCATGTTTGCACTGGCCAGGCTTTGTAACACTGCGGCGGCTGCCGAGATGGATTCCTGATGGTTAGTGCCACGGAAAATTTCATCAATGATGAACACAGCCTGCGTATCGCTTTCTGCGATATCCAATAATTCTTTGGCACGCCTGAGTTCTGCCTGATACAGGCTTTCATTTGCGATCAGGGAGTCTTCACTTTGCATGCTGGAATACACCGCTGCCATGGGGACGCTGGCACTAGCCGCATAACAAAAACCGAAAGCGCGGGCGACGATGAGATTCAAACCCAGGGTACGCAACAAGGTGCTCTTGCCTATGCCATTTTGCCCGGAAATAAAAGCACCCCTGCCTTCCAGTCTTATATCCAGGGCGGTAGCCTGCGCCAACATGGGATGCACAACTTGTTGCATGCACAGTTGCTTCTTGTCTGACGCAGAGGACCAGCAATATTGTGTAAGCGATTGCAAATGCCTGGCCAGCGTCAGATCGGCTTCCAGGTTTGCCACGTGCGTGTATACCCGGCGCAGAAAATCCTGATTTTTACGGACAAGAATGCTGGTCTTGAAAAAATGCCTGACATTATCCAGTAAGAGCCAGTCCGTGTATTCCCGCATGCCTGGCAGTAGCACCAATTTATGCCTGCGTAATTCGGCAAGCATTTTATTTGCTGTTTGACGATCTGCAGCAGGCGCTTGAGCATCCTGTGGACAATGTTCAAGCAGCAACTCAAAGCTCCTCAGCAAGGCTTGTAGCGCTTGTACTTTCTTTGCCCATTGTGTCACCGCATCATGGTAACGCGTCTGCACGGCCAGCAAGATCATCCATACCAGCAAGACAGCTATCCAGGCCGGTGCCAGCGATGTCAGCGCAAGGACAAGCAAAGTGCCCATGCTGACAGGTAACATCCACATGAATTTATGCCATGCTGCCGGAACCGGGATTACGTCGGTGAAAATCTGTTCGCTGACTTCTGTTTCCACTCCGCGCAAGGGCCGGCAGTGCTGCTGCAAGGTATCCAGCAATACCGGTTCAGCCAACAGTTGCTGCAAGCGCTGCTTGCCTTGCTTGTCATGCTTGCCCTGAGCACCTTCACGCAGCCGCTTATGTATGATCTGCTGAGCAAAAATACTGCTCCCTGCTGTCAGTTTATCGGCATAGGCATCAAGCAGCATATCTTTGGCTGTATGCTCATCAATGTGCCTGGCAGCGTCACCTTTGGCAATGTGATACAACATGGCGATATCGCTGCGAGCGAAAGGAAAATCAAGCGGCTGCTCGTAATCAAGGCCCGGAATCTTGAAGAACAAGCCTATCTTTTTAATCGTACTGTTCCATAGCTTTTGCAACGATATCAGCTTATTCATCAGAGCCTGTTGAGTAGGTGGCGATTACAATATCTATGTAGACTATCTCTTGCTCAGGCAAGTTGCGCTAGTTGCAGAAAACTCAAGTGAGCTAGCTTAAATAAAAGAAAGGCAATATCGAAAAAACCAGTTTTTTGAGGCAAAAACACGAACTCGCAAAAATAAGTCAAACTAATGTCATTGCAGCTTGTAAAACCAGACTTCCATACTTGGAATATGTGCTACAAGCAGAGCAAAAATCCCACTTGCTATTGAATCAGGATTCCCCAAGCTTAGATGAAGCCCCGCATTCCCTCGATTGGCAAGGCCATACAAATGGCTTTGCAACTGGATTTATTCAGTGATTTTCTGGTGCCGGACAAACTGCGTCCCGCGCCTGTAAAAACACCACTTGCTAGCCCGCTTAAAGAGACAGTTCAACAAGATGAATTGCGCCCTGCCGCGCCGCCACCGTCTACCTTTGTCAACACCAGTAACAAACGCCGCATCCTGATACAGGATTATTTGCTCGAATATGATTTGCAACGCTCGAAACGCCGCAGTATAGGTTTCTTGATTAATGAAGATGGCTTGCGCATCACGGCACCACGCTGGGTGACGATAGCCGATATAGAAACCGCGATACAGGAAAAACAAGCCTGGATCTTGCGCAAGCTGACTGAGCGACGTGAGCGTACCCAGCGCAAGCTGGAACCCAAGATGCACTGGCAGGATGGAGCAAAACTGCCTTATCTGGGTGGTGAAATCACTTTACGGATTGCACCTGCCTCTGTCAGCGGTACGCACTTCCAGAGCGAACAGTCTGAATTGATTATCAACCTGCCTGCAGATGCTGGCGAGCAGCAATTGAAAGACCGGGTACAAGCCTGGCTGCAGCAGGAAGCCAAGCGGATATTCAATGAACGCCTGCCAGTATTTGCTGAAAAACTCAATGTGCGTTATCAGAGCATGGCCTTGTCGGCTGCGGCGACACGCTGGGGTTCTTGCACTTCACAAGGCAAGATACGCCTGAACTGGCGGCTGATCCATTTCTCGCCCATGATTATTGATTATGTGATTGCGCATGAACTTGCGCATTTGCGTGAGATGAACCACAGCCCGCGGTTTTGGGCAACAGTGCAATCCGTCTTCCCAGACTTTGAAGTGGCACGCCAAAATTTGCGTCAGCATGCCAGTGCAGATTTACCTGTATTCTGAATCAGTATCAAGGCCGGATTTTTCAAGCTGATAAATCCGGCCTCTGCATGTCAACTGATTTACTTCAACTAAGTTATTCCAACTAAGTTATTCCAACTACCTCACTTCGCAAATCAGGCTGCCTGACTTGCTTTCATTATTGGCATTTTCCTGGCTTTGATTGGCAGGAAAACTACCTGGTGGCGAGAATTGCATGCCAGGGTTATTTGGCAAAATGATAGGCGGCTTGGTAAAGCTGATGGCAAAGCCAAATTGCCCCGCGGTGACATCCAGGCTGCCTGTGCTATTTCTCAGGAAGATAGTGCCATCGAGGACTTGCACATACAGCCCTGGCGCACGCCCTGCACCTCCAGCGCTCCCTGCTCCCCCTGCTCTATTACCTGGCTCTTCATTGGCAGCAAGTTGCAAGGGCAGGATGGCAGCCACGGGAACGTCAATGTCGCTGCGTATTGTCTTGTTGCCCGTACCTGTGGGGACCTGCAATGCTGCCGTCGTTGCCATATTGTAGGCGGCCAGATTGCCATCAGGCGGGATGTATTCCGCAATGAAGGTCGTGCCGCGTATGCCTATCGATGCAGTCGGCGTATTCAGGCCAAACCGCTCTTTATTGCGCTTGCCCAGTAAGCCTGTGACTGCCCGCAAACCACCTTTGATGAGGGTCATGGTGAAACCATCATTATTCGGTTTATCTTCTTCAAAAGAAAACTGATCTATCTTGATCTGGGTATTTGGACGCAGGACGATTTCACTATTATCGGCAAACTTGATGCGGGCATAGGTATCTTTCTCGGCAACCAGAGTGTCACCCTGCTCTATGGCCGATTGCAGAGACAAGACCTTGACCGTGCCGTCAGCTTTCTTGGCGATCAAGGGGCCGCTCAAATGCGTCACCGTGCCTGCGATCTGCGCCGCGAAACCCAGCGCACAGCTCAGACACAGTGCCGCAATAAAGAAAAACTTAATTGCAGTAGAGTTTTTTATCAGTAGCATTTTTTAATACTCCATTGTCCCTCGTGCCAACAATACTGCTTCTTTGTTCTAACCTGGTTTCCCTGCCGGAATCACTGCTGCCACTCTCAAAAAAATTGGCAGTGTTATTGATGGAATTGGTGATGGCCAGGGTGGAACTGATAAAGCTGTTCAAGGCAAAATTGATTGAGTTATTGAGGGTATTACCAGTCCTCAGATCACCTATAGGCAAAACCAGAGTACAACCCAGCAAACCAGGGTTGGCAGCGCATTGCGCCTGAGTAGGCAATACTGCAGCACAACCACTCAAAGCAGGATTGGCAGCACAACTCGCCAAAGCGGGCAAGACAGCGCTACAGCCTGGTGTAGAAGGATTGGCGACGCAAGCTGCCAAACTAGGCAAGACCGCACTGCAGCCAGATACAAAAGGCGTGGCCGTGCAGGTGGCCAGAGTAGGCAACACCACGCTACATCCAGGCAAACCTGGATTGGCAATACAGGCACTCAAGCCAGGCAAAACTGCAGCGCAACCAGGGCTGGCAGGATTGGCGGTACAGGCTGCCAGGCTAGGCAAGACCGCGCCGCAACCTGCCAGGGCAGGGTTGGCTGTACATGCAGTCAGACTAGGCAAGACTGCCGAGCAACCTGGTGTACTTGGCGCGGCAGTACAGGTAGCCAGACCAGGCAGTATCGTGCTGCAACCTGGCAAACCAGGTGTGGCTATGCAAGCGGCAAGGCTGGGCAAGACGGCACTGCATCCTGGCAAACTTGGGCTGGCGCTGCAGGCTGCAAGGCTAGGCAACACTGCAGAGCAACCAGCCAGCGTCGGTGTGGCCGTGCAGGCTGTCAAGCTGGGCAAGACCGCACTGCAACCTGTCAGGCTGGGTGCTGCGCTACAAGCAGCCAATGTCGGTAAAACAGCCGAGCAACCAGACAGGCCAGGATTAGCGACGCAGGCATTCAGGCTAGGCAAGACCGCCGAGCAGCCAGGCAGACTGGGGCTGGCAACACAGGCCGCCAGCGTCGGCAAGACAGATGCGCAAGCGGGCAAGGCTGGATTGGCAATACAGGCACTCAAACTAGGCAAGACTGCAGCACAACCAGGCAAACTGGGGCTGGCCTGGCAGGCAGCCAGGGTAGGCAATACGGCAGAGCAACCTGAAAGTGCAGGATTGGCGGTGCAAGCTGCCAGACTAGGCAAGACTGCACTACAACCCGGCAGGGAAGGATTGCTCAGGCAAGCCGTCAATGTAGGCAAGACATTATTGCAACCAGACAGGCTGGGATTAGCTACACAGGCACTCAGGCTGGGCAGGACTGCGCTACAACCCGGCAGGCTGGGGCTGGCGGTACAGGCTGCCAGAGTGGGCAAAACAGCACTGCAACCTGCCAGGCTGTTATTGCTGATACAGGCACTCAAGCTAGGCAAGACTGCACTACAACCAGACAAACTGGGGTTGGCAGTACAGGCCGCCAGCGTAGGCAGAATCGCGCTGCAACCTGGCAGACTGGTATTACGGATACAGGCGCTCAAACTGGGCAAGACGGCACTGCAACCCGACAAACTGGGGCTGGCCAGACAAGCACTTAAGGTAGGCAAGACCGCACTGCAACCTGCCAGACTGCTATTGCTGATACAGGCACTCAGGCTAGGCAGGACAGAGCTGCAACCAGGCAAACTGGGGCTGGCAGTGCACGCAGCAACAGATGGCAAGACTGCCGAGCAACCAGCGATATTAGGTGACACCAGACACGCTGCCAGGGCTGGCAAGACCACGCTGCATCCTGCCGTCGATGGGCTGCTAATACACTGCGACAGGCTAGGCAAGACTACGCTGCAACCTGTCAGGCTGGCATTGCTGATGCAGGAATTCAAGCTGGGCAAGACTGAGCTGCAACCGGGGGTCGATGGATTAACCAGGCAAGATGCGAGTGTAGGCAAAACTGCGCTGCAACCTGGCAGATTAGGATTGGCCTGGCAAGCAGATGCACTGGGCAAGACATTCGAGCAACCAAACATGGAAGGGTTGGCCAGGCAGGCTGTCAAGCTAGGTAAGACCACACTGCAGCCAGCCAGTGTGGGGCTGGCCTGGCAAGCAGCAACGCTGGGCAATACGACACTGCAGCCCACCAGATTGGGATTACTGATACAGGCAGACAAACTAGGCAAGACTGAGCTGCAGCCAGGCGTAGTCGGGCTGGAAAGACATTGATCCAGGGTCGGCAAGGGCACATTCTGGAAAGCCTGTTGCGTTACCGTACCACCACTGACAGTACCAGAGATCAGAATGGCATCACCCGCTTTGAGCAGAATATTACCCGAGGTCGTCACCGAACCAGTACTGCCCACCGTCAGCTTGTCTGCCGTGCTGCCACTGGCACCAGCTTCCAGGGTAATATTACCGCCATTCGCGCTGGCGACCGTACCATTCACAGTCAGGGGGCTATGTGCCACCAGGCTGATATTGCCTGCCTTGGTACGCACTGCGTCACCGCTATTGAGCGTAATGGCACCAATATTATCGATCAGAATATTGCCCGTACTACCCGCACTGCTCTGCTGGACATTTTGCAAATTCAGTGCACCGGTATTATTGATCTTGATATCAGTGTTTGAACCCGTGTTATTGGCCAGCAGTAAAGGCACCTGGGTTTTCAAGCCACCACTATTGCCTATGCCGCCATTGGCAGTCGCATCCAGTGCCGCACCACTAATCAAATTACCTGAGGTCTGGCTGATCGCGCCACCAGAGGCGGATAAAGTGACTGCGCCCGTCCCGGCACTCACATTCGAGCTCAGTAGAATATTGCCGGAACTGGCTGTCAGGTAGATATTGCCTGTGGTATTGATACCGCCCAGGCTATAACTGCTGGAACCATTACTGCCACTCAGGCTTGCTACATTGATGCCCTGGCTATTCACCAGGCTGAAGCTGCCAGCACTCTTGCCTGCCAGGCTAGTGATCACGTTTGGACTATTGAGCGTCACACTCGTGCTTGAGACCACGCCCAAATCCTGCACAGTGATAGGGTTGACCTGGGAAATAGCCCCGCCACTGATCAAGCCTATGCGTGTCGTCGTGAGGTGTTTGATATCGGTAATGGCGCTGGTATTGGTATCAGTAATGCCCACCACGGAAATAGCACCGGAAGCATTGCTGACGTCATCCGTACCTATCGCAATATTGGCGGCACTGACCTTATACAAATTGGTCACCGCAAGACAGGGGGCGACGGTACATGTGGCAGAGCCTATGGTAATGGCACGCCCAGCAGTAAATGGACGAACGCCAAAGTCTCCTGCCGTCACACCACCAGGGCCGCCAAGCGTCAATTGATTGGCAATGAAGCCCACTTTGCCAGTTCCTGCGTTGACATTATCAGAAACAGTCAAAGTACCTGTACCTGAACTCACAGTAACGGCCTGGTTATTGGTAGTGATGCCGGTGATGGAAGCAATGTTGCTGATAGTCAAATTGCCCGCATTAAAGATATTCAGGCTACCTGTACCCTGTCCCCCAGGATTGAGATCGGCTGCCAGGGAGCTGAAACTATTGCTGGTATTGCTGAGATTGACAGAGCCCTTGGTTTGCAAGGCCAGGCCACTGCCTATAATGGCATTGCCTGTTGCCTGACTAATGCCGGAAGTGGAGTCAGAAGTCAGCTTGATCGTAGAGCCACTGCTAATACCGCTATAACCATCTACCGTAGAAATACTGATGGGATTGCTGGAACGGTATAAGAAACTGCCGGTACTGGCGGAGCCAGACACCACACCAATAAAATTAAGCTCTGACAGATTGACACTATAGCCGCGGGCCTGGACGGAACTGGCACCATCTATCGTGGCACCCGCTTGCTGGGAAATCGTGTTACCAGAATTCAAGGTCAATGAGGTATTCACGTTTTGCAAAGCACCACCTGCGCCTGAACCCATGGCACCCTTGATGTCAATACTGCCACCACTCATATTGCCGATTTTAAGACGTGTCGCTGTGACATTATTCAATTCTGCTGCAGACAATTCCAGCGTGCCTGTCAGTGCATTGCTCGCTCCCGTGGCAAGGTGAATCGTACCCGCCGTATTCGAATCCAGGGTCACTGCACCACTACCGGCATTGACTGCACCCTGCAAATCCATCTTGTCGGATTTGATGGAAATATCAGCACCGGCGCTATTGATTTGCGTACCAGCAGCAGTATTGGTCAATACGTTCGTATCAGTCGCCAGCAAATTGACGCTGCCACCAGCGCTATTAATACTCCCACCCGCATTCAGGTTAATGCCGCCCTGCCCATTAATATTGAGCATGCCATTATTGGTAATGACAGGTGAATTGATATCGGTGGTAAAACCGGTAGGTGAACTCAGGTGGATTGCGGTACCAGAGGTTTGTTGCTTGATACCGTAGCCGGTGCCACCTACGTCGTTGATGACCAGATTCGCACCTATACTGGCGATACGGATATCACCACTACCCGTATTGATGGCATTGAGCTTGGCAGCCTGCACGCCCATACTGTCAGTGGAGATATTTCCATGCAGGCCACTCACTGCGCTCAGCTTCAAGTCCTTGGCATAGATGATGCTACCGTTTTGCTGGGTAATATCCGAACCCGTCGTGATCGTGACATTACCATTCGCCGAAGAATTGCCACGCGCATCAACACCGCCTGTTCCTACATTGATATAACCCGTGCTGTTGAGCACTACGTCACCACCCACGCCTACCGCGCTTGGGGTCGTCAACAGGGTTTTGAAGGTAGTGTTACCGCTGGCACTAGTACTGATCTGGCTGCTATTGGTGGTCAGCTTGGCGACTACGATATCTGCAGTTTGGGGGGATACGCCAGTGCCAGTTTGCAGCGTGATAGTCCCGAAACCACTGGTCTTGATTTCCAGGTTGGGATCTGCTCCTGTCAGGTTAATACCACGGGTAGCACTGACATCGGTCGATGCATTGCGGGTTCTTAAAGTGATATTGGAATTGCTCGGCAAAGATATGGAACTACCGAAAAAAGTGCCGCTGGTATTAATGAAATTCGTTGCCTCCAGCACGATATTAGTGCCTGGAGAGAGGCCCTGGAGTTCTGACTGATACACCGTAGTAGGGCTGGCATCGGCAAAATTGATAGTCCCTATCGCCGAGCCCTGAAAGCTTGAAGAACCGTCCGAAGCGCCATCGCCAGTGCCGCCAGCGATAGTGATGGAAGACGGATCCAGCAATAAAGTACCTGCTTTGCCACGCGCAGCACCTACATTGACCCTGGCATGGAAATCCAGGTTTTGCTTACCAGAGGTTTCGACAAAACCGCCATTGCCACCAAGTGCCCCACCCTGCGCAGAAATACTGCCATTGACCCGGGTGACGTCATCTGACCAGACGATGACCTTACCACCGTCACCAGTCTTTAAGGCATCGGCGCTGATTTTGGCATCGCTGCCAACAAAGGCGCGTTTTGCATTCATGATGGCGGAATTATCACCATGATAATCGCCACCGACAAGGACCTGACCGCCGCCAGTATTACCGCTGGCATCAACCTTAGCATTACCAGCCAATGCTACACGCTGCCCCAGTATTTGTATGTCACCGCCCTGGCCTTTACCGGTCGCCGTAGTGACACTGCCGGTATCAAGTATGGTGTCCTGGCTGGCTTTGAAATAAATTTTCCCATTCTCTCCCACTACCGCACTATTGGCACTCACCAGTCCACGCTGACTGATCAAGCCGCCATAGATACCTACCTTGCCGCCCTGGGCAACGATTTGTCCAAGATTGAGCGCCTGGTTATTGTCGGCACTGACGACCACATGTACGTCAGGGTTGGCAGAATCCACCAGTTTCACTGAACGCCCGGCTGCCAGCAAGACCTCACCTTTGGGTGAAGTAATGATGCCGCTGTTTTCTATATCCGGTGCGATCAGATAAACCTGCCCGCCTGCTGGTGTGGTAATGGCACCCTGGTTACTGACTTTGCCTGCCAGCGTACCAGCATTGAAGTTCAGCCTGCCTGCCTTGAAATCTGCATCCGTCATGCCCAGGCTAGAGACCGTCAGACCATTGACATCGACTTGGGCACCCTTGCCAAACAATATTCCATTTGGGTTGATCAAAAACACCCGTCCATTCGATTGCAAGGCACCCAGGATCTGCGTGGGGTTTTGACCTATCACACGATTCAATACTGTGCTGTTGGCACTCTCCTGGATAAAACGGGTAGTCTCGCCGCCATTGATGAAGAAATCCTGCCAATTAATAATTGCACCTGGCGTATTGGTAATCGTGAATACCTTGCCATCCTGGCTGAAGATGACCCGGCCATTGATGACCTGCGGCCCCACCGGATTGGCATGGGCCAGGCTGGCAACAAGACCAGTACTAAAACAGGCTGCCAATAACACAGGCATGAGCCGGGGTAGCAGTTTAGGTAACAAGCCAGACAGCTGGTTTTCCCTGGTGTTCGACCGCAATACTGATACAGATTGAGCGAACATATCGATTTCTTTTCTCATGCTCTTCCTCATCCATCATTAATAGTTGATGCCCAGCCTGACATGCAAGCGCCTGTCATCTTTGCTCAATTCATCCGGGGTATGCAGGGCCTTGCCATAGTCCATCTGCAGCGACATCATGCGTGACATGGCCAGTCTGATACCTATACCTATACTGGAGATAGAAGCCGAACTTTGCTCGCCCGGCAAAGCCCGGTTACGCGAGACATGGGCCGCATCATAAAAGCCGAGCAACTGACATTGCGTCAAACTGGCAGTAAAACCGGTACACAGATTAGGGGTGTAAATCTCGGCACTGAAAAGAGTGCCATAGTCGTTGGCCAGCGCCCGCTCTGTAAAGCCGCGCACACTACTCGCACCACCAGCACCGAATTGCTCGCCAGGCACCAGGCTATCCCTGGTATATTGACCACTGAGTATGAGTTTCAATTGCCAGGCGGCTGGCAATACCTTGCTGTAACCCAGGCCATAGCGCACTATGCTATAACCTGCCGTGGCACCACTACGGACTTTTTGAAAATCTTCGGTCTTGCCTTTTTCTCCGCCAGGCAAGTTATGGACGGCTGACAGATAGGCATTTGCCTCACCGGCATTGGAGCTCAGGTTGGCAGAATAGCTGAGGCTAAGCGGGTGAACAGTGACATCGCTCCCCAGTTGTATGCCTTGCAGGGCGACATTATTCTTGAAAGCCTTATAGTCCCAGCCAAGGCTGAGACGCGAATCAAAATCCTCGCTGCGACCAAGATTATAGTTATAGCGCCCGCCAAATACCGAGCCGCGCCCACTGACATTCAAATCAAATATGCCCGCTGCGACAGAACCGGAATCGACATTCGAATAACTCGCATAAACATCCACACTGTCGCCCAGAGTGTACAAAGGCAGGTGATAACCGAGGCCAAAGACGGCGTAATTACTGGGTTTTTGCAGCGTGGTTGTATATTGCAGGCTGAGTACATCATCACGCCCGCTGAGATTGGCATGCTGAAACAACAGCCCCAAATGGGATTTGCCGGTATTGCTATCGCCAGCATTGTCGATATTCGCACCTATGGTCCAGGGCTTGTTGTCGACGACGTTCAGGACAGCATTGACTTCGCCCTCTTTGCTGGCAGTTTCAAACTGCAAATTGGTTTTCTTGGCAGGGTTTTCATTGGCTGTCTTCAGGCTCTCGGACAGTTTCTTGATATTTGGTGTATCGCCTTCACGCAATTGCGGCAAGCTGCGCCTGATATTGTCACTGTCAAAATGGCGATTACCCTTGACGCTGACACTGGCGATGCGTGCCTGTACCACGATGAATTTGACCACGCCCTGATTCAACTCCTGTTCAGGCAAGACCACCTGCACCAGGCTATAGCCTTTTTGGTGATAGGCCTTTTCCAGGGCTTCCAGGGCTTTTTGTACATCGGCAAAACTGCGGCTCTTGCCAGTATAGGGTGCCAGCAGGCTATCCAGGGCTGCCGCCGTCAATAAATCATTGCCCTTGACCTCATAACGACTGATGTCAAAACGTCCAATGACGCTATCGGTATCCTGGGCCAGCAAAGGCTGGCTGAACCCGATTGCCATGGCAAAGATCAGGCTGAGGCTAAAACGAGATTTGACTTGCTTGTTCTTCAACGGTCTCATACTAAGATTTCCCAGTTGCTGAGTCGTGCAATACCAAGTTCTTTTGTGTGCAGAGCCTTACCAGCCTCTGCTGATCGTATCGATAATGCTTATCGACTTGTATTTGTTACGTATTCTTTGCTGAAGAGATGCGTGCGCAATCGTATTGCGACTGAGAAGCTTGAAACTCAGCTATGTCGCTGAGATGAGTTCCAGATGCAAGTATCCTGCAATCCAATTCCGACTACAAGCACTATGTTGTTAATTCTGACATGGGCGTCAAGATTTGTAATTTTGGAAATTTGATAGTGTTGTTTAGCTGTCCTCAGCGCTACTGATGTGGCTTACTGGGCTGGCTTATTTCGCCGACTTATTTCGTCGACTTATTTCGCCGGCTTACTGGGCTTAGCTGCAATGGCCATGGTTTCTATGATGTGATCAAACTCATCTATGCGCAAGCTGCGGCTGATTGCGACAGAAGGACAGCAATTGGCGTCTTTAGGGCCCATTTGCATGCCATCGATAGTCAGCATTCCCTGCCGGATACGCGCACTATCAAAATCAAAAGTTCGCCAGCCACGCTGCGCCAGCTTGCTGACAGCCACCAGGCGATAGGGGCGCGCTTTTCTTATGGCGGCATCGTACTGATGCTGTTCAGCAAAGAAGGCCACAAATTCTGCATGAAGATTGCCGCCACCAAAACCTTCCATGCTAAATAGTACGACTGCATCATTTTTATGCTCTTCAAATAGCTGACCATACAGTATCCTGGCTGGCTTTCCACTATAGGTTTCGGCAATGCCGTCGCCAAACTGCTCTATCAGCCTGGCAAGCTCTGCCTGTATCATCGACTGCTGTTCTGGCCGGGGATGAGTGGCAACTGGCGTGGCTGGATGTGCCTGCTGCGCCTGCGCAGGGCTAAGTGCAAGTAGCGCCAGGCTACAAAGTAGGCTGATGTATAGCGGTTTCATAGGTAAAAATGAATGTCCTGAACGTCACGAAAGAAATACTCATTTCCACTTGGCAACATCGACTCCAGAAATGAAAGTATTTACCACAAACATATGGGATAACCCAGGCATATATACGATGAATAAAATTCAATCGCCACAAACTGGTATTACTGCCTATCATAAGAGTAATCCTTCGATTGAGGGATAAATCTCATGACTCCCCCAAGACGAACGAGATTTTCAAGGGCGCGCAAGCGCCCTTTTTTATGCGGATCACCCAGCAAAAACCAGGCAAAAATAGAAGAAAGGCTGGTTAGTCAAAGTGTAATGCAGTAGCATCTCAGCTCTTTCGCCTTTATTTCGTCCTTATTTCGTTTTTATTCAGTCCCGGCTTACGCATGTTTTCGCATCAACCCTCGTCACGTCCTGCTTTTACTTTGAAAACTTTCCTGCAATATGCCAAATTGCCTGCGCTGGCGGCCACCGTCTGTGCGCTCTTGCTGGCCTGTTCGACACCCCTGGAAAAAAAACCTGTCAGCAAACCCGTCAAAACAGATTTGACTATTATTCCGCAAAATGCCCCAGTCAATTATCCTGTGCAAGTCCATGAGGCACCAGCTTTGCCGCGTGAGTTCCGGGCAGCCTGGGTTTCTACCGTGGCTAATATAGACTGGCCATCGCGACGTGACCTGAGCACGGAAAAACAAAAGAATGAAATCCTCACCATCCTCGACAATGCTGTACAGTTAAAACTGAATGCCATCGTCTTGCAGGTGCGCCCGGCGGCCGATGCGATCTACCCTTCCGCGATAGAACCCTGGTCTGAGTTTGTGACTGGTGAGCAAGGCCGTCCGCCCTTACCGTATTATGATCCCCTGCAATTCTGGATAGACCAGGCCCATGCGCGTGGCCTGGAATTGCATGCCTGGTTCAACCCCTTCCGTGCCCGCACCGCGCAAGCCAAAACAATCGTTGCCGCAAACCATATCAGCAAGCTGGCGCCACAAGTGGTAAAAACCTATGGTGACTTGCAATGGATGGACCCGGGTGAACCCATCGCCATGCAGCAAACCCTGAATGTCATCAGCGATGTCGTGCGTCGCTATGAGGTGGATGGCATCCATATCGACGATTATTTCTACCCCTACCCGATCAAGTCCAGCAATGGCAGTGAAGTGGATTTCCCGGATGACCCGGCCTGGATCGCTTATCTGCAGTCAGGCGGCAAACTGGCTCGTTTTGACTGGCGCAGGGATAATGTCAACCGTCTGGTGGAAGCCATCAATCAGCGCGTACATCTGGAAAAACCCTGGGTCAAATTTGGTATCAGCCCCTTTGGCATAGGCAGGCCAGACCGCTTGCCACCCGGCATCACCGGTTTCAGTCAATATGACAAGCTGTATGCCGATGTAGAACTATGGCTGGCCAGGGGCTGGCTGGATTATCTCGCGCCTCAGTTGTACTGGCCCATCAATCAGGGGCCACAAGCCTTCAAGGTCTTGCATGATTACTGGCTGGCGCAAAACACCACGGGCAAGCATGTCTGGCCTGGCCTGTACACCAGCCGCATAGACAATAGCGATAAATCCTGGTCTGCCGATGAAATTCTCAACCAGGTCGATGCCATGCGCGAAAAGGCAGGCAATGGCCATGTACATTTCAGCATGGTAGCGCTGAACCAGAACCGCAAGGGCATACGTCAGCGCCTGGCGACAGAGAAATACACTTCACAAGCCCTGATCCCGGCCAGCCCCTGGCTGGACAATACCTTGCCCGCCAGCCCCTTGCTGGAAGCCAGTGCCGACAAGAAATCGGTGCGCCTGCAACTGGCCAGCACCGTCAACACCCGCCTGCTTGCCATTTGGAAGCGTACTGAACAGCAATGGCTATTCTCCGTAGTACCAGCACAAAATATGATGATCGATTTATCCGATGACCCGCAATATGGTGCAGTCAAGCAGTTGACCGTTTCAGTCATCAGCCGTACTGGTGTAGAAGGGATACGCGCAAGTTATAGCCTGCCATGACACTGATACAGTAGTAAGTGTGGTTTTTAAAGGCGTATGGACAATTGTTCATACGCCTTTTTTATGTAGCTGTGTTTTAGAAATACCCGCAAACCCTCAGCGCTCAGATGAGTGCAAGGGCAACTCATATCTTTTAGTTATCGCTTGTCATACAATTTTCATTTGTCACAATGGCTGCCCTGCCCCTAGTCTGGGACATACATACAATTTATAAAATTGACACTCATATAGTCAGATCCCAGGAGAGCCCAGTGAAGTTAAAGACCATCGCCAGATGCATTGCCCTGACAGGTATTTCTGCCGTTAGCAGCGCAGCAGTACAGGCACAGGAGCAGACTACCCAAGCACCGCAAAGAGTAGAAATTACCGGCAGCAGTATCAAACGCATCGCCAGTGAAGCTGCCCTGCCTATAGAAATCATCACCCGCAAACAGCTTGAAGCCGCGGGCATAGTCACAGCTGAACAATTCATTGCCAACCTGAATATCAATGGCAATGGCTCAGATAACCTGGCCAGTAATGCCGATGTGACTTCTGGCGCACAACGCGGTAACAATGGGGCGTCTTCAGCCAATCTGCGCGGCCAGGGTGCTGACAATACCCTGGTGCTATTGAATGGCCGCCGTATTGCCACTCATGGCATGAAGGGCTCAGCTGTCGATTTGAATTCCATCCCCATGGCAGCAGTGGAGAGGATAGAAGTGTTGAAGGATGGCGCATCTGCCATCTATGGCACGGATGCCATAGGCGGTGTCATCAACTTCATCTTGCGTAAAAATTATAAAGGACTGGAAGCCCAGGCCTTTACCGACATCACCCAGCAAGGCGGCGGCAATATCAAGCGTTTTTCTGTAGTCGGGGGCTTTGGTGATCTGGAGCAGGACAATTACAATGTGCTCATTACCGCCACCCATAGTGAAAATGATGCACTGCGTGGTGAACAGCGTAGCTTCGTCAATACCTTCCAGCCCAATCGTGGTCTTTCGGTAGATACCCGCGGCACGCCCTTTGCCACGGTAGTAGCGACCTCACTGGCCAATACTATACTCAGCAACAAGAGCAATAATGGCCCGGTCTTTCCGGGTACGAGTCAAGTCATGAGCTCCATCAATGTATTGAACCTGCCTGGTGCTGCGGGTTGCAATAGCGTAGATGGCATGGCTGCTTATGATGCCAAACTCTGGGACGTGGCTGCCTCCAAATATGCCTGCGCCTGGGATACCGGGCGGGCTGCCGTCTTGCAACAACCCGTCAAGAACGATAATTTTGTTTCGCGTGCGAGTTTTAAAGTTGGCAATCACCAGTTATTTGCTGAAATAGTCGGCTCTCAGGTGGAGGTCGCCAAGCGTTTTTCACCCAACCAGATTTCCCCCGGCACGGCCTTTCCTGCCAGCTCGTTTTATCCCAGCACAGGGGCGGCCTATAATGCGGTCTTCAATTCCATTGTAGCGGTCTTCCCCAGTATAGAAGCCTATCGTGGCGCACCGATTGCCTATCGCTGGCGTTGCATGGAATGCGGTGACCGCGAAATCACCACCAAGACCGAGGCAGGCCGCCTGCAACTCGGCGCTGACGGCCAGATCGGCAACTGGGATTACCGTGTAGGCCTGTCCCGCGCCTATAGTGAATCCGAGTCCAAGCTCGGTACAGGTTATAACTATACCGTGGCACTGGCTAATGCCCTGGGCACAGGCATCATCAATCCCTTCCTCAAGCCAGGTGAAAAACAGACGCAAGCGGCAATCGACTTGCTCAACAGTACCTCGGCCACAGGCGTCACTTTGTATGGTGGTAAAACCACGCTGACACAGGTGGATGCCGCCCTGTCTGGCGAAGTCTGGAAACTGCCAGCCGGCCCAGTCATGGCAGCAATAGGTATGGATGTACGCAAGGAAGAATATAACTTCAATGGCGACGCCCGCGCTGCCAATCTGCGTTACGCCATACTGAATGCGCCCTTTGATGATACCAATGCCCTGTCCCAGGTCAGCCGCGACATCCGCGCCGTCTATGCAGAGGTACTGGTGCCGGTGTTGAAGTCACTGGAGTTCACTGTAGCTGGCCGTCAGGATCATTATTCCGGCTTTGGAAATACCTTCAATCCCAAAGTCACTTTCCGTTACACACCAACCGATACCCTGTTGTTCCGCGGTTCGTATAACACCGGTTTCCGTGCGCCTTCGTTTAATCAACTATTCAATGGCATCACTGAATCTCCCTATCTGGGCAAAGACCTGGCTGATCCCGCTACCTGCCCTGGCCTGAAAGTCGATAGCAGCAAACCAGAGTGTGCATCCATCACGCCGAATATCCTGACTGGTGGCAAATCCACGCTAGGCCCGGAAACTGCCAAACAAGGCACGGTAGGCGTAGTCTGGGCACCCGGCAGCAATTTCAGCGCCAGTGCTGATATCTGGGAAATCCGCAAGGAAAACTCCATCACGTCGATAGACCTGACAACCATGCTGGCAAACTATGAGTTGTTCAAGGCGCAGTTCTTGCGCGACAGCAGCGGTGCCCTGGCTTTTGTAGACCAGCGCTGGGTCAATGCCGGCTCCAGCATTACCCGTGGCGTCGAAGTCGGCGCCAAGGCGAATGGAGAAATCTGGAATGGCAAATGGGCAGCCGGTCTCGATGGGTCTTATCTGCTGGAGAAAAAATCCCGTCCCATGGCAAACGCCCCCTATGGAGCCAGCGAAGTCGGCAGATTCACCTTCACCGGTGACCTCGGCCTGAAATGGAAGCATACTGCCTATGTCACTTATACCCAGGGTGACTGGACTGGTACTTTCATGCAAATTTATCGTGATGGTTATAAAGACCAGGTGTTGCCCGGCGTGCAAAGCGGCCTGGTGACACCTGGCGATTACAACCCTACGGTAAAAGCCTACACCATCTACAATATCAGTGCGACCTATAGCGGGATTAAAAACCTGACGCTGACTGCGGGCATCAAGAATCTCTTCAATACCGACCCGCCCTTTGCCATTACCTATGACAGCAATACCGGTGCAGGCAGTTCCTGGGAACCCCGTGTCGCTGATCCACGCGGCCGCGCCTTTACCTTGCTGGCGAACTATAAGTTCAAATAAGCGGATAAGTCACACTCCCAAAAAAAATCCCCCGGTATTCAAGCCGGGGGATTCTTTTTACTGCTAAAGAACTGCGGACATTTAACTGGCGGCAGGATTCATGAGCTTGCCCATGAAGAGGATGAGGCCAGTCTGCCTGTCCCTGATCATGAACAGGAAAGGTTTGTCCAAGTTCAGCCTCAAGGGCTGGTTGACATTGATGCTGGTGACGCCGATTACCACACCAGTCGCTGCGGCTGCTTCTGTCCCCTTTTCATCAACAGTGATGTAAGCCTTGTGCAAGACCCCTGAAATCACCAGGTCACGGTTACCCGTCATACCAGAAAAATCAGCCTTGCCCGCATCAAATGTAGCACCCATGCCCAGGCTGCTGAGGCTACCCGTCATTTCCGGGTTGGCACTGAAGTTAAACTTGGGCATGCCCAGAGCGATGTAATTGTCTTTTAAGCCCGCAGTAATGTCGTTGATTATATTGCTGCTCAAGCCCTGCACAAAGCTGTCAAACTTGCCCGTATCTGGCATGACTATCAGCATAGCCAGTTTGTTGTCCATGTAAGGCAGCTCTATCGCCTGATAGTCTTTACCCTGCACGTAAGGGAAATTTGCTGTCTGGTTCATGAAAGGAACATTTTTCACACCGCCCTTGCGGTCGGTGAAATCCTGGTTCCTGGTAGCTTCCTTGGTAAATTGCCGGGCCCAGTCTGACTTGAACCAGACGGCATTGGTCAACACCACCCGCGTGGATGCAGACACGGAATTGGCAGGTAGCAAATCCTTGATTTTTTGCTGGGTTTGGTCTGCCACCCAGTTATTGATCGTCAGACGGGAAGGCTCAGCGGCTTTGGCAAAATCCAGCAAATTCACTGAAGCACCAAAGTTCACGCTGAGAGCATCGAGGTAAGTGCTTTGCAAGTTATAGCCCTGCTGTGCCCACAAGGCATTGGCGATGTTCAGGTTGGGTAACTGGGCATTGGGTTTGGCTGCAGTCGAAGTCTTATCTGCCAGCAATAAGTCAAGGCGGTTCAAGGCGGGTTGCAAACGGCTTTGCTGCAATTGAAAAGCCAGGGCTTTTTCCATGCCACTAAGAGTGTCACCCTTGGCACCGGCGGCGGCCATTTCCAGTGCCAGTGTCAGGCTATAGGGTGAATACACCAGATTGCTATCCCCCTGTGCACCCAGCAGGGGCAAAACCTTGAGGGCAAACTCAGTATTGCCGGCAACGGCGGCCGCCAGGTCAGTATCGCTGGCTTGTGGGGCGACATTGCGCGCCAGCGTGGATTTGGCCGTACCTATGGCCTGCGGTGCGTCACCACCGGTAGTGGCAGAATTAGCAGTGGTACTCGCTCCACCACAGGCAGAAACCAGGGCTAGCAGCAAGCAAGAGCAAATGATTTTTGGGCGCATTTTTGGGCTTTCTATTTTGAGCTTTATATTAAGCTGTCAGGAAAACAATATCTGTTAATAATACGCCAGACAGGTTCCCGAATCAGTTTAAAAATGTACTCAAATTGTCATCAAATTGTACAAACTGAAAGATCACCATATTCAAAACTGCAAGCCCTTCCGAATCCATACGCATGCAAAGGTAGCTGAGAGCAGAGAATTTGCATTTGTTTAATTGTGTTTAGCCTGGCACCACATAAGCTGATCCGAGGGTATACACAAATACTGCACAAATACTGCCAGCGCTTTTATGCATTACCTGAGGTTATGACCAGACCACGAGCTTTCATTGGCGCTCTGCCTGCACTGGGAATAACTTAGCGGTGAAGGGGACAAAAACCATATGTTGAACACCGAGGCACCAAGCGCACTGCACACTGAGCTGGATTTATATTCAACCGAGCGGCTGCTCAATGTGCTGATTGATGACCAGTTGAATGCCATACGTGCTGTCAGCCTGGCAGTACCCGGCATTGCCGCCGCTGTTGATGCCGCGGCACCGCGTATCCTGGCAGGTGGCCGCCTGGTGTATGTGGGTGCCGGAACATCTGGCCGCCTGGGGGTGCTCGATGGCGTAGAATTGACACCCACCTTCTCCTGGCCCAGCGAGCGCGCCCTGTCCTTGCTGGCAGGCGGCAAGCAAGCCATGTTTGTTGCCGTCGAGGGTGCGGAAGATGATGCAGAACAGGGTGCACAAGAAATTGTGGAGCTGGCTTTGACATCCAATGATGTGGTGCTACTCATCGCTGCTTCCGGTGCCACTCCCTATGTATTGGGTGCCATGCAGGCTGCCCGTGCCACCGGTGCATTGACGATAGGCTTTGCCAATAATCCCGGTGCACCCCTGACTTTATCGGCAGAACTGGGGATCACCCTGGATACCGGTAGTGAAGTAATCTCGGGCAGCACACGCTTGAAGGCAGGCACTGCACAAAAGGTCGCGTTGAATAGTTTTTCCAGCGCCTTGATGGTCAGGTTACACAAGGTTTACGGCAACCTCATGGTGGATGTCAAACCCACCAATATCAAGCTGCTCAGGCGCACCGTCAGCCTGACCATGCATGCAACCGGGCGCGATGAAGCACATTGCCGTCGCGTACTGGAAGAATGCGATTTCCATGTCAAGATCGCGATACTCGCCATCCTCGATAAGATCAGCGTCACCGCCGCCAGCAAAAAACTGCAGGTCTGTGGTGACGACTTGCGCCTGGCACTGCGCACCACGTCATAAGTCTGGCGCAGGCGAACCAGTCAGCCACACCAATTCCCCTCAGGCGTTACAATCAAGTTCGCGTTTCAAGTTCGAGTTTCAAGTACATTTCTTGCTGAAAGTATTTACCCATGCGTTTGCGTCATATAGAAGTTTTCCATGCCATCATGCAGGCAGGCACGATCAGTGGTGCTGCGCAACTGCTGAATATTTCACAACCGGCTGCCACCAAGGTCTTGCAGCATTGCGAAATTCAATTAGGCTTAAAACTGTTTGAACGTATCAAGGGCAAATTGCATCCCACGCCCGAGGCCCACAAATTATTTGTCGAAGTTGATAAACTCAATCGTGACTTGCAATCGGTACGCAGGCTGGCCAGTAATTTGAAGCATCATCCTGACGAAGCAGTCAGGCTGGCATCAACACCGACCTTGTCTATCACCGTAGTACCAATAGCCTTGGCAGCCTGGCGCAAAAAATTTGCCAATGTCCATTGCACGCTGGCGACCCACCATACCAGTGAGATCGTCAATGCATTGTTGCTGGGGGATGTTGACTTTGCCTTTTCTCTGTATGACCCCTGTCACCCGAATATCGCATCAGAAGCCTTGATACGCGGCAGCATGACGGCCATCGCCCCTGTCGGTAGCTGGGTAAAAACACTGGACAATACCGCCTTGCCAGTGGCCGACCTGCCCAAGAACCTGATAGCCCTGGACCTGGATGACCACCTCGTCAGCCGTGTCATGGATGCCTGTGAAGAACAGGGTTTGAGTTTTAATTCCTGCACGGTAGTGCAAACCTATTTGCTGGCCAGGACACTGGTGGAACTGGGTGCAGGTGCCGCCGTGATAGATCCCTTTACAGCTGCCACAGCTGACCATGACAAAGTGCAGTGCCGCCCCTTGTCACCGAATGTACCAGTCGACTTATTTTTGCTGACGGTAAAGTCCACACCATTGTCACGCTCGGCTCGCGCCTTTGTGGAATGCCTCAGGGAAGCGGGTGCAGAATTCATTTCCCGCACCAGCTAAAATCTCACTCTATCCGCAAATAAGTTTCACGCACGACTTGAGGATCACCGCAGTTGAAATGCCACCATTCGCTATTGATGCCGCGAAAACCGCCGTATGCCATGGCTGCCCGCAAAATCCCTCGTTGATCAAGCTGGTGTTGGGTGAGATGCCCTTCGGCCAGCATGCGCTGTTCCAGCGCTGGATGGGATTTTTCTTCGAGGGCATCAAAGCCGCTACCCATGTCCAGTTCCTGACCAGCCGCATCTATCAGCGTCACATCCACTGCCATGCCAAAGGAATGGATGGAACCACGCGCTGGATCAGCCACATACATGCGCAGGGGCGTGCCATCGAGGTGCTGCCACAGCATTTCCTGCACCCGGTGCGGGCGCAGCGCATCCAGCACCAGGATGCGCAAATCGGGGTGGTGTTCCTGTAACCAGGCTACCGCAGCCTGCAATGCCTGTGCCGCTTCCCTGTGTAGCCAGCGGCAGTCGAGATCGCCATATAACTCCCTGCCTACAAAATTATCAGCACCGACATAACGTAAATCGATCACTATGCCGCTGACAGTGTCCAACTGGCAAAAATCAGGATGATCCGCAATCAATTCACAACGCACAAAGGCTCCACACAATAGAGTTTTTCATCAGTGCAGCATAGGGGGAGTCATTGCTGCTTGCCAATGAATATTTACCAATCACATATAACCAGATGGCATGCTCAGAAATGAACTGTGATGATGCCATCAACAATATTTATTTTAATACTTTGTTACGGGCAGCAGTATCTACATCGACATAACGCCAGTTAGTAAAATCCACAGGATGGCGATAATAATTTTGCAGCCAGGGTTGTGATAAATCCGCCGTCACCGGATGCCAGCGTGGCACCCAGGGAGTATAGCCATGCATGAGTTGCGCCATTTGCCGATAAATCGCAGTGCGCTCAGGGCTGTCACTGAGGCGCATGGCTTCTTCATATAGCTTGTTAAAGGCAGGCAGGTTGAAGCGCGAATAATTGGCGCGACCAGCATTGGGACCGTACAGGAGCTGGTAAAAATTCTCGGCATCGGGGAAGTCGGCTATCCAGTTGGCCTCAGTCATCTGTACCTTGCCCAGGCGGGCTGCACGCAAGACTTCAGAATGTTTATCGGTCTTGAAACTGACATGGATACCGATCGCATCCAGATTCTTGCGCCAGACTTCATCGCGCAGGCGACCTGTCGTACTGGCCAGGGTATGCATTTGCAAGTGCAGGGCTTGTCCATCGGGCAGGTTGCGATAGCCATCTGCGCCGCGCTTATAGCCAAACTTGTCCAGCAAGGCATTCGCCAGTTTCAGGTCATATTGCACCGGGGTTTTATAGCTGGCATCGTAGCCCAGCACATTTGGCGGCAAAGGCGATTGCGCCTGTATCGCCAGGCCTTTTTCCATCAGGGCGATATCTTCCTTGCTGTCATAACCAAGGGCAATGGCACGACGCAAAGCGATTTTCTCTGGAGTGTAACCCCCTATTACCGGATCTTCCATATTCATCCACATGTAATAGGTTTGCAGTGGCGTGAACAGGGACAGACGTATTCCTCGTTGTTGTAGAGCAGGCTTCAACTTGCCATCATCGAGCACCATGTTTGACAAGGGTGCCGGCACTTGTTCCAGATAATCAAATTCATTATTCAGAAAACCCAGCACCCGTGACTGCTGTTCTTCCATGATCTTGATTTCTACCTTGCTGACACGCGGCAAAGTCTGCCCTGCCAGACTGCTGGCAATTTTTCTAGTGGTCTCATCGATGCCCTGGTCATCGAACAGGACTTTGCGATACTGAGGATTGGCCAATAATTCTATACTGAAGCTGCGCTGCCACTGGCCAAGGATGAAAGGGCCTGTTCCTATCGGGTGATTGCCCACCTGGTTGCCATAAGCCTCCACTACTTCTCTGGCCATCGCACCTGTGGCAGTGGTCGCCAGGATGAACAGGAAGTTACTGTCTGGTGCATTCAGGCGTATGCGCAGTGTGTATTTATCGATGACTTGCAAACCGGGAATGCTGGTTTGCAGATTGAAGTCCTGGCTTTTGCCCTCTTTGGATGAATTTGCAGCGGGTCTAAGCTTTTCATCCCCCAGTATCTTGCCTTCAAACATGAATAGCCAGGGCGACTTGACCGCAGGATCATAGATGCGCTTGATACTGTAGATATAGTCGTCTGCCGTCAACTCCCTGGGCTTGCCCTTGAATGCAGGATCAGGTGTAAACAGGATGCCAGACTGCAGATGCAAGACATAGGTCTTACCCTGATCCAGAATTTCTGGCATGCTTTTCAAGGTATTGGGCTTGAGTTTGACAGGCCGCGCCAGATAATCATAGCGCAGCATCGGCTCAAAAATATTTTCATTGATACTGACTGAAGGCACGTCCGACGCTACTGCCGGGTCCAGGCTACTCTCTGGTGTCGTCACCAATACACGCAAGACTTTTTCATTGCTGGCTGCTGCCTGCGCAGGCAAAACCCCACCCAGGGAAGACAGGCTCAGCAATGCCACAAATATAAAACGCAAACTCATGCTCCAGCCTTTGCAAGATCAGTCAAACGCGGGTTGGGCATGGTCAGGTAAAACCATTCTTCACCAGCCCTGGCCGCGGCATCGGGGAAAATAATGCGGCCATCCTGGTCTGCCCTGACTTCGCTACCATCGGCGCGTATGCCTATCAATTCTCCCTGCGCCAATACATCAAAGCTGCGCCATTCGCGGACAAAGCTATCGTCGTCATGCAATTTATCGATGACATCGTAAATACGCAGGGCTTCCATCTCTGCCACAGCTTCCGGTGCTGTCCCGGCGATTACGCCCAGATGGCGCAAGCTGTTGACAATGGCAGTGTAAGCAACTGCAGGCGCTTGCGGGTCCAGGTGCTGGCCGCACTCCAGTGTCATGGCATAGCCACCCACTGAGCGCATATATTCTGTCGTGCCTACACCGAATTGTGTATTGGCATTGGCGACTGTCTTGGCATCCGCATCATCAGCAAGTCTTTGCTGGCGGCGTTGCACACCACGCGCATAAGTGCCTAACCAGCCATCGACCAATCTGTGCACACCGAGGCGCATGGCCATGCCCAGCTCATGTTTTTCATGGCTGAATGATTCTATAGGGCCGCGATTATTTTCCGGGCCTATCAAAACAAAAGGCTCACCCTCACCGCGGAAAGAATGCAAGTCCAGCAAGACATCATGCTGGGCCAGCAAGGGGCATAGCCAGTTGGCTACATGGTCTTCAAATTCCTGCGGGTCCGTGGTCGGTATCAGGCGGCGGTTCAGGTTACGCTCACCTTCCCTTTGCTCCAGGTGGTAGGCCAGAGGATTACATACCGGCACCAGCGTCAGGCGGCCTGCAAGCAATTGCAGGCGGCCCTCTTCCAGCTCGGCAATCACCCGGCGTATTGCCAGCGTGCCGCAGGTTTCATTGCCATGTACTGCACCCGTGATGATGACACTGCTGCCAGGCTGTGGTGAACTATAGCTGCTGCTTTGAAAATGATGGGGATAGGTCTTCTTAATCATGCTTCATTCCACCTTTTTACCGAAGGCCCGGTCCACTTTAATGAGGGCCGTGACAATAAAAGTCGGTATTGCAGCAATGCATATCCAGACAAAGAAATGGGCGTAACCCAGATACTCTTGCAGATATCCACTAACCATGCCAGGCAACATCATGCTCATCGCCATGAAACCAGTGCAAATCGCATAATGCGCCGTCTTGTGTTCACCGTCAGCAATCATGATCATATACAGTACATAGGCAGTAAAACCAAAGCCATAACCCATTTGCTCTATAGCGACTGCTGCACCGACGAGATAGATATTTTGTGGCTGTACAAAGGCCAGATAGACATACACCAGATGCGGCACATTGATGGCCAGCGCCATGGGCCAGAGCATACGTTTCAAACCAAAACGTGATATCAGTGCGCCCCCTGCCAGGCCGCCTATCGTCAGCGCGATCATGCCCATGGTGCCATACACAATACCAACTGCCTGCGTGGACAGGCCCAAACCACCTTTGTCCACACTATCGAGCAAGAAGGGGGGTGCCATCTTGACCAATTGCGCTTCACCAAAGCGATATAGCAAAAGAAAGGCGATGGTCAGCAAGATATTTTTCTTACCAAGAAACTTGGCAAATATGGTGAAAAAAGTCAATGCCACCTGATTGGGGTTGCCATGCGCGCAATCGCTGGCCGGACGCGGCAAGGCCCATTGATGATAGGCAGACAGGCTGATAAACATCACTGTCAGCACACAAAAAACCACGATCCAGCCTAACTTTGCATCCCCTGTCATATCCCGCAAGGTGCCTGCGAGGTAAACCAGGCCTCCCTGCCCGGCCAACATGGAAAAGCGGAAAAACATGCTGCGCACGCCGACGAAGGCAGCTTGCTGGTGTTGTTCCAGTGCCAGCATGTAAAAACCATCCGCGCTGATATCATGGGTAGCTGCACTGAATGCCAATAGCCAGAAAACCAGCAAGGTCGCCTGGAAAAACGCCGCCATGGGGATGGTCAGGGCAACCAGCCCAAACATGGCACCGATGACCAGTTCCAGCGTAATGATCCAGAAGCGCTTGGTCTTGAACATGTCAACAAAAGGCGACCAGAAAGGCTTGATGACAAAGGGCAGGTATAACCAGCTTGTATATAATGCAATATCTGAATTGGAAATATCCAGTTTTTTGTACATAATGACGGAAAGCGTCATGACGACGACATAAGGAATCCCCTGGCTGAAATACAATGAGGGTATCCAGCGCAACACGCCGCTGGCTGGCACTTCGGGATTATGGACTGCAGTAGCTGTCTCGCTTGTCATCTTGATCTTTGTTTTAAGAGCTAAGGCCTGGGCATCTTCCCAGTAAAATACCGGGTTGGCGACTGAAATTTTGCCCTTGCTTCATAGTAAAAAGTTATAAGCCGGATGCATCTTTTCATTCGCTGCCAATACCAGAAGCGCCCTATGATAAACGAACAACAGCCAGTTATTGCGATTCAGTTTCAAGATGTATTATCAATCCCCTTCAGAAATCTGCACAAAAACATTCATCCATGCTATCTGACCAGCCCACATCCCTGCCGCCGCAAAGCACAGCCATTGCGCTGGGGATAGATGCGGGTGGCACGCAAACCCGCTGGGCGCTGGCAAGCAAGGATGAACAAATACTCGCCAGCGGCACTGCCGCCGGGCTGACCGCACTGCAAACCGATACTCAGGAAGGCCTGCAAGCCCTGCACCAGATATTTGCCAGCCTGGCTGCTGCGACAAGCAGCCATGGCCAGGTGAGTAGCATACGGGCTGGCATTACCGGCTTTGGTGGTGATGCCCATACCCTGCCAGATATGCTGGCTGACTGTTTTGGTCTTTACGAGGGACAAATCTCCGTCAGTAATGACATAGAAATTGCCTATCTCGATATTTTCAAGCCGGGTACTGGTTACCTGATTTATGCCGGTACCGGCTCGATTGCTGCCTACATAGACGCTAATGGTGAATTCCACCGCGCCGGTGGCCGTGGCTATTTGCTGGACGATGCCGGTGGCGGTTTCTGGATAGCCCGCGAAGCCATGCGCCAGCTCTGGCGTGCTGAAGATGAGCACCCCGATCACTGGAAAGAATCAGAAATGGCCAAGCGCCTGTTCAAACTCATAGGCGGCAATGACTGGAATATCTCGCGCGATTTCATCTATCATCGCAGTCGTGGTGATATAGGCAAGCTGGCAATGGCGGTGGCGGCCGCAGCCAATAGTGACCCGCTGGCCATGTCCATACTCAAAAACGCGGGCAAGGAACTGGCGCGCCTGGGCACAGCCATGTGCACCCGTTTTGGCAATAAACCCATTGCACTCAGTGGTCGCGTGCAAGAATTGCATCCCGCCATAGTAGAATCGCTGCGCCTGCATTTGCCGCCAGAAATCAGCCTGCGCCAAAGCACTTGTGAAGCCCATTTTTCTGCCGCCAGACTGGCAGCCCGACAACTTAAAAAGCAAACATGAACAAAGTCAGTCTCTATAGTTTATTTACCGCACTCAGTATCGTCCTCAGTGGCTGCGCCACCGTTGGCCCCATGGGCAAACTCGATACCAGCATCTCTGCCAAAAGCCAGGAAGAGCGCGTGCAATTCATCATCCTGCATTACACTGCGCTGGATCAGCCTACTTCCTTACGGGTGCTCAGCCAGCAGGCCGTCAGTGCCAATTACCTGGTCGGTGATGAAGCCCCCATCAAGGTCTGGCAACTGGTGCCAGAGAATCACCTGGCCTATCATGCCGGGCTCAGTGAATGGAAAGGCTATAGCCGCATGAATGCCAGCTCCATAGGCATAGAAATCGTCAATCTCGGTTTCAAGGATACGCCAGAAGGCCGGATTTACTTCCCCTTCCCGCAAGCCCAGATAGACCGCGTGATTGCCCTGGTCAAGGATATCTCTGCACGTTACCAGATACGCCCGGAATACATACTCGGCCATTCTGACATCGCCCCCTTGCGCAAGTCCGACCCTGGCCCGCTCTTCCCCTGGAAGCAGCTGGCCGATGCTGGTCTCATCACCTGGCCCAAGGCAGATGAAGTCGCTCTGCGCAAGCCCATCTATGAGCAGCAATTACCCGAGATCAAATGGTTCCAGCAAAAACTCGCGCTATATGGTTATAGCATTCCACAAACCGGCTTGCTCGATGAAGCTACCCGCAGTGTATTGATCGCTTTCCAGACCAAGTACAGGCCAGCAAAATTTGATGGCATGCCAGATGCAGAAACCGCCGCCATGCTCGACAGCCTGCTCGCCAGCCTGAAAGCAAAATAAGCATGGCCATCAGCCACGCTGCAAGTTTCAGCATATCGCCGCAACTGCTGGAACAGCGTGGCCTGCTTGTGCAGCAGGAAGCCACAGAACTGGTGCTGGCAGAAACTGGCTCGGACGGCTGGCAATATTTGCTGACACCCGCCGCCAGGCTCGCCTGGCAAGCGATGAAGCAAGCCGCCAGCCAGGATGGCATAGCACTCCTCATGATCTCGGCTTTCCGCAGCATCGCCAGACAAACCGAGATCATCAGCGACAAACTGGCTCAGGGCCAGCAACTGGAAGATATCCTAAGAGTCTGCGCCCCACCCGGCTACAGCGAACACCACACCGGCCGCGCCATCGACATTGCGACACCAGAAGACCCGGAACTGGAAATATCTTTTGATACCACGGCAGCCTTTGCCTGGCTGCAAAATAATGCCAGTCGCTTTGGCTTTCATATGTCTTATCCGCCGGGGAATAGCAGCGGGTTTCAGTATGAGCCTTGGCATTGGTGTTTTCAGCCAGGATAAAAAGTAGTTTACTGATAATGAACCTTGCCCTTATTGAAGATAAATTATTCGTGGTCAGCGAACAGCTTGGTCTTGCTATCTATGACTTCGATTTTAATTTGCATTTTTCATGCAAGCATCCCTATTTGATTGAAGGGCAGCATCCTTGCATCATGCGAATAGGTGCAATAGCCAATTATGCACAAGAGTATGAAGATAAACTGGAGATGGGTTTGCAGCTAGTCAATACGCCAGACCAGCATAAACTGGCGAGTGAGCTGGAAGCATGGTACCCCCTGATCACGGAATTAACACCACGCACTGTGGTTTATGAAACTTTACCAACGGCGCATGAAATTGAGTCTAATTTTGATTGGCCAATTTTCCTCAAGGGCTCCAGGCAAACCAGCAAACACAACCCCGATCTCGCCGTCATACAAAACCGCGCTCACTATGAAAGAGCGGCTCAGCTTTATAAAAATGACACCATACTGCACTGGCAAAAACCTGTCATACGCGAATTCATTTCCCTGGCAAAAGTAGATGGCACAGTTCCCGGAAAAGTACAGGTATCAATTGAATACCGTTCATTCTGGTGGCATGGCATATGCGTTGGCTGGGGACGATATTGGTATCAGGTGCAACCATATGAATGCCATGATAAAGATATTGGGCTGGCCATTGCAGCCGAGGCTGCAGCAAAGTTAGCTGTACCATTTTTAGTCATAGACTTTGCAAAAACGGCAGATGGTCGCTGGATCATCATAGAATGCAACGATGCACAAGAATCGGGTTACGTTGGCATACAACCCCTGCAGCTATGGCAAAGACTGTTGACACAAATAGATTTATCTCCCCACATTTAGCGCAATTTTGTTGGAATGTGTTAGTCCAAAGTTTGCCTATACCTCTTCAAAGCCACAAACCCCGCCAGCAGTAAAAACACCAGCATGGGCCACAGCTCTGGTGTGAGCTGGCCTGTGGTATTTCCCTTCAATAAAATACCGCGCACGATGCGCAAGAAATGGGTCAGGGGTAAGGCTTCGCCTATGGCTTGCGCCCATTCCGGCATGGCGCGGAAAGGGAACATGAAGCCTGACAAGAGCATCGAGGGCAGGAAGAAAAAGAAAGTCATCTGCATGGCTTGCAACTGGTTTTTTGCTATCGTCGAAAACGTGAAGCCGACCGCCAGGTTGGCGAGGATGAAGACGCCTATCATGCTCATCAGCAGGCTGAAGCTGCCCATCATGGGCACTTCAAATAACAGGAAAGCGGCGCTGATGATGACACCGAGTTGTATGTAACCGATCAGCACATAGGGCAGGATTTTGCCGACCATGACTTCTGCCGGGCGTACCGGGGTTGCCAGCAGGTTTTCCATGGTGCCGCGCTCACGTTCTCTTGTCATGGCGAGTGAAGTCAGCATGACCATGGTCATGGTGAGTATGGTGCCGATCAGACCGGGGACGATGTTATAGCGTGACAGGCCCTCGGGATTATAGCGGCGGTGCACACGCACTTCATAAGCAGGTGTGGCGGTTTGCAGGTAATGCAAAGGGCCTTTGAGGTCATGATGCAGGGCCTGGTTGGCGATGACATTCAGCGCGGCGATGGCGTTACCTGATGCCGAGGGATCAGTCGCATCAACGGAGATCAGCAAGGCTGGTTTTTCACCACGCACCAGTTGCTGGGCGAATTGTGGCGGTATCACCAGCATAAATTGTATTTTGCCGGTTTCGAGCAAAGTCTCTGCCTCTTTTTCACTCTGGCCTACCGAGTCGATACGGAAGTAGCCAGTGTTTTGCATGGCGACGACAAAACTGCGGGCCATGGGGCTGTTATCTGTGCTGACCACGGCGGTGGGTAAGCCCTTGGGGTCAGTATTGATGGCATAGCCAAACAGGATAAGTTGCAGGATGGGGATGCCGACTGCCATGGCAAAGGTCAGGCGGTCACGCATCATTTGCTGGAATTCTTTGATGAAGATGGCGAACATACGTGCCATTGAAAATTTTTTCATGCCGCTGCCTTTTGCTGTTTTTGCCGCAGGTCGTCTTTGGAAAAATTATCAGGTGCACTGGCGATCAGGCTGATAAAGACATCTTCCAGATTCGCTGCGCTGGGCGTGATGTGTATATTGGCTTGATGCCTTATGCCATCGAGTGCCTGTAAGACCAGCGCCTCGTCCAGCCCGGCGACGTGGACGGCATTGCCGAATGCGGCGACACTTAATACTCCCGGGGCAGACTTCAAGGGTTCAAGTACAGAACCCAGTTGCTCACCCTGCAGGGTCCAGACCTTGAGTTTGGAGTCACGTATGATTTCTGCCTCGGTACCACGTGCCAGTATTTTTCCGTAGGCGATATAGCAGAGTTCATGGCAGCGTTCTGCCTCATCCATGTAATGGGTAGACACGAGAACGGTAATGCCCTGGTCAGCCAGCAAATGGATCTGGTCCCAAAAGTCGCGACGCGCCTTGGGGTCGACGCCAGCCGTTGGCTCATCCAGCAACAGCAGGCGCGGTTCATGGATGAGGCAGGCCGCCAGTGCCAGCCGCTGCTTCCAGCCGCCTGACAATGAGCCTGCCAGTTGCTGCTGGCGGGCTGCCAGGCCCAGTCTTTCCAGAGACTGGTCAACGGCATTTTTTCTGTTGGGCAGTTCAAACAGGCGAGCCACGAAATCCAGGTTCTGGCGTATCGAGAGATCATCATACAGGCCAAATTTTTGCGTCATATAACCGACCTGGCGCTTGATCTGTTCTGCCTGTTTAATGATATCCAGACCCAGGCAATAACCCGCACCAGCATCGGGCGTGAGCAAGCCACATAACATGCGTATGGTGGTGGTCTTGCCGCTGCCGTTAGGGCCGAGAAAACCACAGATGCGGCCTTTGGCAACTTGCAGCTCGATCTTGTCGACGACTGCACGACCGCCATAGGATTTGCTCAGGCCATGGACATCGATGGCGAGGTTTGCCATGTCAACAGTGGTATTCACTGGTTTTTTCCTGGGTTTGTTGCAGCAAGCAACAGCGATACATCCAGGGGCTGCCCAGGATGCAGCAAGAGTTTTGCCGGCTCATCAGGTTTGGCCTCGACCATGAACACCAGTTTGGCTCTTTGCGCATTTGAATAAATCACGGGCGGCGTATATTCAGCCTGGCTGGCGATGCGGGATATGTGGGCAGGTACGGCAGTTGCGCAGCCATCGCAATGCAGGCTGACTGCCTGGCCGACAGCGATCTTGCCCAGCTCACCTTCCGGTACAAAGAACCTGGCTTTGCGGTTTTCTGGAGGCAGCAGGGACAAGACCGGCTGGCCAGCTTGCACATATTCACCCTGACGGAAAAACACTTCTGCCACCTGCGCATTCGCAGGTGCGTTTTGTGATTTTTGCCCTGAACGCCAGGTAGTTTGGCGCAGGGCTTCTTTTGCGGCATCAGCACTGGCCTGGGCGGCAGTGCGCTCATCCACGCGCGCTGGCAACTTGGCGACACTCAATGCGGCGTTCAATTCTGCCACACGTGCCTCAGCCAGTTTGAGATTGGTTTGTGCATCGTCCATGCGGGATTTGGACACAAAGCCCTGTCCCACCAGTTGCTGCTGGCGTGCCAGTTCCTGTCTTGCCAGGGCAGCCTGCGCCTGGGCACTGCTCAGTTGCGCCTGGGTGACTGCGATCTCTTCTGTGCGCCTGCCTTTTTCTGTATTGCTGGCTTGCGCCTGCGCGCTAGTGAGACGAGCACTGGCTTCGTCATGGGCAGCATTCTCCGCTTCAGCATCAAGAGCAAACAGCAGGCTATCCTTGGCAACTTGCTGGCCTGCCTGTACTTTGATGCTGTCGAGTTTGCCACCCAGTGGTGCAGAGATATAGACATACTCACCTTCTGCATAACCTGACCAGTTTGTTGATGCCTTTTCATTGCACGCTGCCAACATGGCAGATACGGCGAGCGCCACTGGCAATGCTGCCACGAGTTTGAATTTTTTATACACGGTGTAACTCCTCATTCGTTGCAGCCAGTGCATACAGGGCACGGTTGACTCGGTCGACAATGGCGGCATCGCTCAATACCTGGCTCAGGGGTTCTTGCAGCATGGGGGGTACAAAACCCATGTCCAAAGCGCGTGGCACGATGACCATGGGGGCGGCAATGCTGCCCATCAAAAATGCCAGGGCCTGGGTGGGCGGTGCCATGGCTATTTCACCTGCCTGCATGGCTTGCATGAGCAAGCCAGTAATCAGCAATACATGGCGCGCACCGTTTTTTTCCAGGAATTGCCTGGCGACTTTTTCACCTTGTGCAGCATCGGCCCAGACCCGCCCTATCCAGCGGCCATGCTCGCGTAATAGGCGCCCCAACAAGCACAGTGCTTCACGCAGACGCTGCACCGGTGAACCCTCATGATTGACCTCGGCTTGCAATTGCACGAACACTTCCTCATACATGGTTTGCAGCAACTGTGTCAGGAAATTATCTTTATTCTTGAAGTGGTAATGGAACATGCCCACATTCACACCCGCATGCTCAGCCAGCATGCGCAGGGACAAACCACCACAGCCATGCTGCGCAAACAGGGCGCGCCCGCTTTGCAATAAGACTTCATCGAGTTGTTGGGAGGGGCGTGCCATTTTTTACTTAATAATTATTATGCAGTTGACTAATAATTGAAGTTTGCGAGCTTTTTCTGGCACTGTCAAGAATTTATTTACCTGGCGTATTCAGCAATAAGCCAAATGCCCTGAGGCAAAAATTCAAATTTGTCGATAAAACATTTAAATAAAACATTGTTTTTGTACTATGCTGGTATCTGCTGCCTGGGCAATTCAGCAAGGGAGATCAAGATGGCCCTCATGTGGATACGCAAGTTCTTATTTCTCTGTCTGCTTTTGTTTGCGACAGATTCTCATGCAGAAAAGCGGGTGCTGGATGCCAATGAAGCTTCATGCACCGTGCCAACGATCAGCGTGATCTTGCACAGAGATAGGTGACAAGCTTTTGCCGTCATTGACAATATGTTCAGCATCAAAAGACTGCTGAAAAACAAATCCCTTCAGACCTCACAAATAGCTTTCCCGAAGTCCTCAGTTCGTCCGCTGCAAACGCATTCCGATACTAGAAAATTGCACTTCGTCGCCTGCTACTGGCGGCCAACATTGCTGCGGCCTACAGTGCAATCACTCCCACTCGAATTGAAAGGAAATATCATGAACATCACAGCAAACATGGATGGCGTAGTCATCGCTACTATCGCCCTGGTTATCCTGAGCAGCTTGTTGCGCGTCATCATCGCTTAAGGAAAAATGATGCTAGGCTTTTTGATCTGGATTATCTTATTTGTACTCTGCTGGCCTTTAGCCATACTGGCCCTGGTGCTGTACCCACTGGTGTGGCTATTGCTGCTGCCTTTTCGTATATTTGGCATTGCAGTCCATGGTGTGTTTGAATTATTACGGGCCATCTTCATGTTGCCCGCCAATTTGTTAAAAAGTCGCCCATGATTTTTGGGCGACTCAGATACTGAAACAGCGCCCGTGCTTGTCCTCTGTTCAACAATTTCTTCACAGATTTGATCAAACCTCCTACTTAAGTATGATTACAAATTGCCTGGATATGGCCAATGATATGGCTACGGAAAGAAATTAGTCCTCTGCGAGGAAACCTCCAATTCAGCCCGACCTCGACATCTTCCTCCACCCTGCATTTTGGCATTTGCGTCGCTTTAATGTGGCATAAGGAAAATCAAGCTGTACCCGGTGTCATACCAAAGCCTGGTTGACTTATTACCTTGGCCAAGCTCGTGTGTCTCCAGTCGCCGGTCTCTTTTGTTGGTAAAAATAATCACTATTCCGTGCAACCAGGGATGCAGCCCTGAATTGCAAAAATTGCGCAAATATATCAACTTCATCAATGGAGAAAGAGTGTGGCTATTAATAAATATTTTGACCATTTCACAACTACAAAAATAGCAAAGGCAATCAGTTTTTCCCTGTTCTTATGTGCCAGCTTACCGGCAGCCACGAGCTATGCCGCGGAAGCCAATGTACAAACCAGTTCTTTCAAGTTAAACAGCATAGCTACAGACAACATCAGTTTTTCCGTGACCAACTCCAGCAACAGTATCGGTTACTATAAATTATTACCAAGCACTAGCACTGCACCCAGCCCGGAAGACATGAAGCGGACTGGAAGCTCCATACTGATGAATGCCAACCAGACCATCACGCAGAGCCAGACCAAGCTGTTTCCATCGACTGGCTATGTCCTGTATTTCATCGCGGCAGATTCTCAGGGCAACCTGCAAAGCAACGTGCAATATATCCCCTTGCAAACCACGCGCAACGAATTACTCTGGCCATTTCATTCCAACAGCATCTGGAACATGCCTATAGGCTCGGCAGCACAATATGCAGATGCAAACTTGCCAGGCACGCCTGGCCTGACTGACGCTGAGTTATATTGGTCGCAATCTAGCGGTATCGATAAGGAAATCATCGTCCTGACACCAAAAGAAACGTCGGTTCAAGTCATACAAAACACGGCTGGGTGGTCTGGAAACAGCCGCTGCTATAACAGCCCGACGACGACAGGAAAACTGCTGGCCACGGTACCCATGCCTGCTGACTACCTGATTCCGCATGCGAATGGCAATAATGGTGCCGTATTTTTGATGCAGGATAGTCATACTTTGCTGCAAATGCAGCCAACGGCGCGTTGCGCGCCTGACGAACCAGCGACTGCCTTGCTGACTTTCAAAACTGAGGATTTGTATGGCACGGGCACAACCGGGGCACATGGTGGATCACGTCTGTCCACCCTGGGTGGTACTTTGCGCGTCGGTGAATTGCGTCCCAACTCCCCGCCGCCACGGCATGCATTAAAACTGGATGTGGATACCCGTGTGGTATTCCCAAAATGCTCGCGTACAAATAAAGATTTGCCTGCATGTTACCGCTGGCCCGCCGAGGCTGCAGATAGCGGCGCTGACGGTAATGGCAACTACAGCTATGGCAAATTAGCCCAAAGCAATGTCAGCTTAGCCATGAGCATGGGTGCCTTGCTGGCCCTGCCTCCAAGCGTTGATATTGGCAGCATGCAATTGGAGACGCCAGCGGCAAAACAACTGGCCTGGACTTTACAAAATTACGGGACTTACATTGTTGACAGCTCTGGCGGTTCCAATTATTTCTGGGGAGTGGAAACCGGTCCAAATGGTAATTTTGCCGATCAATTCAAAGCCGACTGGGGGTTTGATTTCGCTCAGTACAATAAAGGTGGCAGCACAGCCTGGGTACGCGACATGCAAAGAATCATCGTCAAATTGAAAGTTGTCGTCAACAACAGCGCCACCAGCATCGGTGGTGGTGGTACACCACTGCAGCCACTGGCGGTGCCCTTGCAGGCACCGACTACGCAATTACGTTAATCACGTAGTAAACCGCTAAAAAAAATAAAAAAGGGCCATCTGGCCCTTTTTTATTATTCCATGCGACACAAATAGCCCATGGCTAATTCGCATGATTAAACAATTCGTGCAGCTCTTCAAACCGGTCTTCCACCTCATCGGCAGACAATCCCAAAAACTCACAGGCCGCTGCGCCACCTTTTTCCCATTCGCAAGATGACTCTTGTCCATGGTATTTTTGTATGCCGTACTCAGCCAGCAAGGCCAGTGCGATCAGGCTTTTGACTGCATCTTCCGTACTGGCATCGTGCAAGACGCTATAGTCATGATGCAAGAGTATGGCTAAGGAAACACTCTCAGGCAAACCCCAGGTGCGCGCCATCAGGGAACCGATGGCAGTATGCGAGGTGGTGTGACGCTGCTCTTCTATGGCAGTGAAAGCCTCATACGCCTCCTGATTGGCAAGATCGAGAGTCTCATTGTAATCAGGAAAACGCTCCAGCAACAAGGGGATGCCTATGTCGCAAAACAGGCCAAAAGTATGGGCCTGATCAGGTGGACATACACGCATGCGCCTGGCCAGTTGTGTCATGGCTTGCGCACGCTTGGTAGAAAAATCCCAGAATTTGACCAGGGAGATTTTCTCAACTTGTATGCTTTGGCGAGCGATGATACCCGTCATCAGATTACCGCATTGGGTGATACCCAATAAATTGACTGCATGCTCAACCGACTTGGCTTTCAGGCGCAAGCCAAAGAAAGAGGAATTGGCCAACTTTAACAAAGAAGCCGACATGGCCACGTCATTGGCGATGATATTGGTCAGTTTGCGCGGGTCAGGATCATCTGCCGCCAGTTCAGACTGAACATCTGCCAGCAAGCTGGGGCGTGGCGGGATACGTATCGTCTTGATAAGCGCATCAACGGATTGTTCAGTAGTCAGCTTGGGAGCTGCGGCGGAGCTTGTCATAATAGTACGCTAGGGGAAATTACGCTTACAAACTACATTGTAAGCGTAATTGATTGCTGCATAGAAAAACTCGCGCATTTTCTCCATGTCAGTTTGCCATTTTATTTGACAGGAATGGGGGTGCTGCGGTCTACGGCTACAGCGGTCACACTATTTTTTGGTGAACCTTCTATCAATTTGTCAGAGTATGTTAAATAGATCAGCGCGTTGCGTTTTTGATCCACCATGCGGACTATACGCAGCTTTTTGAACAAGATGGACAGGCTCTGGTTAAACACTTCATCTTGCTGCTTGAGCGAACCAGGGAAGCTGATAGGGCCAACCTGGCGACAGGCTATCGATGCTTCTGACTTATCTTCTGCCAAACCCAGACCACCAGAAATACCGCCAGTCTTGGCGCGTGATATATAGCAGGTAACGCCATTCACTTTAGGATCATCATAGGCTTCCACCACGACTTTATGGTCAGGGCCTATGAGTTTGAAGGCGGTATCCACACTACCTATATTCTCAGCCTGGGCAGTCAGGCTGACGCTGGTAATCAATGCAGTTGTGGCGGCTAAACTCAATAATGACAGTTTCATAATCTCGCTCTTTTCCTGGATGCGCCACAAACCGGGCGCACCAGGAATATCAGGCTTATTGTTGTTTATTCAAGTGTGAATGGGCTTTGCTATACAGGAAATAAATTGCAATAGCGACTGCCATCCAGATAAAGAACACATGGTAAGTGGTGGCCGACAAATCCTTCAGGATATACAGGCACGCCAGAATGCTCAAGCCCGGGATCAGATAAGGGCCGAAAGGCACGCGGAAACCACCTGCTTCTTCACCCAGTTTTTGCCTGCGTATGACAGGTACTGCTACTGATACCACCATGAAGGCGACCAGAGTACCCATACTGACCATATCCCACAAGAAAGTCGAGTCCACCAGGCCAGCGACAACACCCACCAGCAGGCAAACCATGATGGTATTGCTGACAGGAGTACGGGTACGTGCATGCACGCGCTGGAATGAACTGGGGATCAAACCATCTTTACTGATGGCAAACAAAATCCGGCTTTGACCATAGATGGTCACCAGAGTCACACTGAATACCGAGATCACCGCACCAGCAGACAAAATCAGTGCAGGCCAGGTCTTGCCTGTGACGTTTTGCAAGATCACGGCCAGGCCAGCTTCCTGCCCCTCAAACATTTTGGCAGGCTGGGCCCCCACTGCAGCCACCGCAACCAGCAAATAGAATACTGTCACGACGATCAGTGCCGTCATGATGCCCAGCGGCACATTGCGTTTGGGATCTTTCACCTCAGCCCCCGCCGTGGCTACGGTATCAAGGCCGATGAAGGAAAAGAATACGGTGCCGGCAGCCGCAGTTACACCTGCCATGCCAGCCAGGCCCTTGCTGTTATCTGTATTAAAGAAAGGGGTGAAATGCTCGGCATTAAAACCGGAGAATGCCACGATGGCAAAGAAAGTCAGGATGACCAGCTTGATCATGACCATGACGGCATTCACAGTGGCTGATTCTTTGGCACCGCGCAATAAGAGTACACAACATATCGCTACCAGCACCATGGGCGGCAGATTGAATTGCCCGGCATGAAATTCCACGCCATTGGCACCAGCCACGATCATGGGGGAACGCAACATTTCGGGTATTTGCCAGCCCAGGGCATTGCTCAGGAAGTTATTCAGGTAAGCTGACCAGCCTATCGCGGTGGCACTGGCCGCCAGCCCATATTCCAGCAACAGACAGGCAGCAACGATGAAGGCCCCAAACTCACCTACCGTGGCATAGGCATAGGAATAAGACGAGCCTGATGCCGGGATGCGCGAAGACAACTCCGAGTAACACAGGGCGGTCAAACCGGCAGTAACTGCGGCGATGATGAAAGACAGAATGACCGAAGGCCCAGCCTTGGGCACTGCTTCCACCATCGTAAAGAAAATACCCGTGCCTATGGTAGACCCCACCCCTATCATGGTCAGGGCAAACAAACCCAGCGAGCGGTGCAGGGCATGACCCTGGTCATCGGTCACTTGCTCACTATGGTCTATGGGTTTGGTGCGGGTCAGTTGCTGACCCAGGCTAACTTGTCTCAAGATCTATCCTTCTGCTTATGCCAACTACCTGTTGTATAAAGGAGCTGATGCCTGACCCTCATCTGGGCTACTCGCTCAGGTTTAGCTGTCTATTATTATGTGGTCGAGGTCAGGCTAGCCCCGAAAATCGCCATGATAGCCTCAATTCTGTCTACTTTGATGTCAGTTCGCTTATTTTTCCAGACTTCCAACAGCGAATTTGTAGCAGCGCCGAAGGATGATACAATGCCGTCCCATGTCCGCCCCCCGTATTTCCCTGTCGTGTTTTCGCCATCTGGTGCGCGCAGTACTGCTCATGTATGTACTGACGCTGGGTGTTGCCATGGCATCGACAGTCGTGAAATCAGGCGAGCAAGGCATGAGCCTCATCTGTACCAGTACCGGCTATAAATTCGTCAAGCTTGGTGGTGATGGCGTGAAAGAAGAAGGCAAGAGCATGACGCACTTGCTGGATTGCTCCCTCTGTCTTGCTGTCAGCCTGCCTGCCAGCTTCCCGCAAAGCACGGTGCTGGCAGCTCCGCACGCCTTATCCTATGCTACCCGCTCTATCCCGGCAGCGCGCCTGGCGGCGATTGTTGCCGCCCCCTTACCTGCACGCGGACCACCCACTCTCTAAAAAATAGTTTCAGTACAAAGCTGTCATGCCCATGCTCATACCTATCGCATGGCCAGGTTTGTTTTGCGCACCTGTTTGCGCCTCCCATTTTTTAGATTTACTTTATGTCGAATTCTTTACGCACCATGCGCTTGCGCGCATTGACGGCTGCTTTGGCTGCCGCCTTCCCTTTTTTGCCTGCTTCAGTACAGGCTACTGAAACCGCAGAAAACACCAGCTCGGCAGAGCGCGTCGTCATCAATGGCGATCGTCCATCTTCCCTGCCCAAGGAAATACCGACCACCATAGAAGGCATCAATGCCAGGACCATGGAGCAGACCATCAATGCCATCGATGCAGAAGATGCCCTGAAATACCTGCCCAGCCTGCTGGTGCGCAAACGCTATGTGGGTGACTATAACCATGCGGTCCTGGCAACGCGCGCCTCAGGCACTGGCAATAGCGCACGCTCCCTTGTCTATGCAGATGGGATACTGCTCTCCAATCTGCTGGGTAATGGGGCCAGTTTCACGCCGCGCTGGGGACTGGTGACGCCCGAGGAAATCGAGCGAGTGGATGTACTGTATGGCCCGTTCTCGGCTGCCTATGCAGGTAACTCTGTCGGTGCCGTGGTCGATTATGTGACACGCATGCCCAGGCAGTTTGAAGCCCATGCCAAGCTGGTTGGCTTTAGTGAAAACTACCAGCAATATGGCACAGACAAAACCTATAGCGGCAAGCAGCTCAGCGCCAGCCTGGGCAATAAACAAGGTGCATTTTCCTGGTGGTTGAATGTGAACCAGCTTGACAGCGATGGCCACCCTATCGTCTTCGCCAATAAGCTGATGTCCACCGGGGTCAGCAGCACGGCAGGTAAGGCTGTAACGGGCGCGATTGCCGACAAAAATCCGCAAGGCCTGGATTGGTGGGTAGTAGGTGCGACCGGTCAATACCATACCACGCAAGACCATGCCAAGATCAAGCTGGCATATGACTTAAGCCCGATTTTACGGGCCAGTTATACCTTTGGCTACTGGCGCAATAATATGAATAGCGGTGTCGAAAGCTATTTGCGTGATGCGGCAGGCAATGCGGTCTATAGTGGTGACATCAATATCGCTGGCAAGAAATATACGCTCGCGCCTACCGATATGGCTAACAGCAAAAACCAGCTTGAGCATATCACCCACGGCCTGAACCTGAAGAGCAATACCAAAGGCGTGTTCGACTGGGAAGTGGCAGCCAGCCTGTATGATTACAGCAAGGATATTGCCCGTGCGCCTACTGTGGCAATTCCACAGGCAGATAGCGGTGGCGCAGGGCGTATTACGGACGGTGCTGGCACAGGCTGGAATACCCTGGCGCTGAAAGGCATCTGGCGTCCAGCGGCAGAGCACACTGCTGAATTTGGTTACCAGCGTGAAGCATACAAAATGCGCACCCAGGTATCCGATACCGATGACTGGATCAATGGCGGGGCGCTCAAGCGCTTCTCAGCCTTCCAGGGTAATACTCAATTGCAAAGCCTGTATGCGCAAGATGCCTGGCGTATCAATCCAGAATGGAAAGCCATCCTCGGTGGTCGCCTGGAACAATGGCAGGCAGATCATGGTGCCATCTCATCCGCGGCCAGCACCCTGCCCTTTGCTGAACGCAGGGAAAATTACTTCTCGCCCAAGGCAGCCATAGCCTACAAAGCCAATGAAGACTGGACCCTGAAAGCTTCGACAGGTCGTGCCGTGCGCATGCCTACCGTATCTGAACTCTACCAGGGTAGTATTTCGACGACAGCCATCGTCAATAATGACCCCAACCTGAAGCCTGAAAAATCCTGGACCATGGAATGGACAGCAGAGCGGGTACTGAATGAAGGTAAGGGCTTTTTACGGACTACCCTGTTCCATGAAAGAACCAGGGATGCTCTGTATTCGCAAGTCAACACCCTGGTCACGCCGAATATCACGAATATCCAGAATGTCGATGAAATCCATACGACAGGCCTGGAACTCGCCTATCAGGCCAGCGATATCTACACCCGCGGCCTGGACTTGGCCGCCAGCCTGACCTATGCCAATTCCGAGATTACCCGCAATGACAAATTCCCGGCCAGTGTAGGTAAATGGCAACCGCGCGTACCAGCCTGGCGCGCCAATCTTGTCATCAGCTATCGCCCGGATGACAAGCTCAGTACCACGCTGGGCTTGCGCTATAGTGGCAAGCAATATGGCTCACTCGACAATAGCGATAGCAATGCCTTTACTTACCAGGGTTTTTCCAGCTTTGTGGTGGCGGATGTCCGCGTACGCTATCAGTTAGCCAGGCAATGGGTCGCCTCTATCGGCATAGACAATCTGAACAATAAAAAATACTGGGCCTTCCACCCATATACACAACGCACAGTTGTGGGTGAATTAAAGTTTGATTTTTAAACTGATCTAAACAAACAAGAAGGCGCGTTTTGATTTTGATTGATCAATGACTCAAATGCGCCTTCGCATATGTTTCCCTGTCGATTTCCAGCACCTCGACACAAAGCTGCACATCCAGCCCTGCTGGCCAGGTCTGGGCAGCCTGTATCACCGCCAGCACACGCTCGGATAACTCCCTCCTCACTTCTGCACTACGGCCTTTCAGGATAGCCAGCTTGGCATGCAAGAACGCCCGATCTGCAGGCTGAGTACCTATCAACACATCATCCAGGCGTATCGCCCGGCTCTTGATATCAATTTCCTCAAAATGATGTGTATCGACTAAAGCCAGATTGATTTTCAACAGTAAATCCTGCGACTTGATGGGCAGGTTGCCGGAATATTCCAAAGTAAAATGAGGCATGCAATTCTTTCTGATACTGATAATTTTTATAGTCTTACTTTTATAGCGCTACCTGCATGAGCAGATAGGAATTTCTGATGGCAGTTTGCACAAAACCACAAGATGCATACATGCCAGCGGCTGGGTTTTGTGGATGCACCGTCAGCGACACCTGTTGTACACCATGTTCGTGTGCCATCTCCAGGGCAACCAGCATCATGGTTTTGCCATGGCCCTGGTGCTGATAGGCTGGCGACAAGGCGATGCCCAGTTGTGGCGTGTGCTCATCGACATACGCCAGACCCATGCCATCCGGCACCAGACGCATCCAGCAAGCACCTATGGGGGTGTCTTCACCAGAGATTCTGGCAATAACGCCCAGGTCACCATCCCGCCCCCAGTTCTCGGCATAAATACGCACCGTCGGCAATTGCAGGGTTTCTATCGCTCGCAAACCCGCCGGAGGTGGGTCCCACAAGGCAATATGCAAGAAATTCCACAGTAAATCCTGATGCTGAGGAAGCAAGGGAGAAAAACTTAAACTCATTAAGGCATTAAAAAGTGTGAATGCAATTGCTCTATTTTAAGCAAATACCGCGACTAGTGCTTGATATCACTATATTCAGGTAGAAAACACCGTGCGTGGCCCACGCAAGTCGTAAGTAGAAAGCATAAAAGCTACATCAGACCCGCAACACCATAAGGGAGCATATCTGGCTAATTCTCTTGATCAGCAGCGCTGGCAGGACATTCTCTTGCAATTGCTTTTACCCATGCAGGAACAGGGCCAGTTGGCTGAAAACCTTCCACCGGTTCATGCGCTTCATCGTATTTAGGCTGGCAGGTAAAACTTGCCAGTAGCTTGCCATCAGCGATACGTATTAATTTATACCATATGGGTGAAATGCCATGCGGGTAACTTTGCCTATAGGCGACGGCGGTATCGCCTTGAGCAAAACTCCATTGCCAGATAGGTGGCGCTTCCTGAAATCGCCTGATCACCTTGCCCTTGCGAAAAATGACTAAAACCGTCGGCAAAGGATAAGAGGTGCAGCAATTATTGGTCGCAGCCACCCAGCCCAAGGTATTGCCAGAGGCGGATACACGCGCTTGCTCAAATGCCAGTTGCCCCTCTTCCTTCAAAGGAGCACTGAATTTGCCAGCCTTGCTGACTATGTTGAGCTGACTGTGATCGTCATTGAGGTTTGCAGCTTGATACAGGGTGTTTCCGCCAAATGCGGCGATAAGGAATAATGTCAACATATGTGCTTCAGCAACATCACTGGCCTGCCGCCTGGATATGGGCTTTTTTCATTTCATCGTCAGGATTGCAGCCACCCACATTTTCACTATCAAACATCATTGGTTCCCACTTGCTCTCCATGATGGATGTTTTATTGGCGACGATATAATAGCGAGTACAAGCCTGTACATCGAGCTGCATGGTTTTTTGTGTGGGAATATGTGAACCTGAATGCGCCAGTTCAACGACCACCCTGTGCATGCCTGGTTCCAGTTGCACCGGCCCGCTAAAATACAGGGTTTGATCGACAGAAACTATGCGTACAGGATACAGGTGATTCGGTAAGTGGCGGTCTGGATGCCCGCTCAGGAAAGACAAGGGCGCGCTCTGGCAGGCCGTGAGTAAAATCGCGCCCAGTACAGTGGCGGCTAGTAATTTAATGTTGGATAACATACGCTGGTTTGTCTGCCGAAGAAGATCTATGCCTGATTGTACAATAGGCACTCATCTGCTTCCTTGCAATTATTTGTATCGTCTAGTAATACCAATATGGACGCGGGCAGTATATAGTCGCAGTTCCTGCTTTTCTCATGCATAATCGAAACAAATCTTTATGGAGCAAGCATGAGCATCACGATGATCATTTTTTTCAAGGCCCTGATCGTAGTACCGATCACCTTGTTACCTATCCTGAACCCTATCGCCATTGCGCCGATATTTCTATCCATGACCGGGCCCATAGAACCACCATTGGCTAACCGGCTGGCAAAGCGCATCGCCCTGAATTGCTTTTTTTTGCTCATGGGCGCCATCTTTGTAGGTTCTTATGTGCTGGATTTTTTCGGTATTTCCTTACCCATCGTCAGAGTAGCGGGTGGTATCGTGGTTGCCATGGCAGGCTGGAAATTGCTGAACGACCAGGGACAGGATAATTTGCGCACTTCGGTGGCGGCATCCCATGGTGGCAGCTGGTCACGCGAGGAATTGCGTCGCCGCAGTTTTTACCCCTTCAGCTTTCCGCTGACCGTGGGGCCAGGCACGATTGCAGCATCAATCACCCTGGGTACACAGATGCCACATAAACCTGTGGACTGGATCATTACCGGCATCGCCTCTCTGCTGGGTGTCTTGCTGACCAGTCTGGTGATTTATCTATGTTATCGCTTCGCCCGTAATATGGAAAGAGTGCTGGGTGATGTCGGTGCCATCGTCCTGTTGCGCTTGTCTGCCTTTATCTTGTTATGCATAGGCATAGAAATTGGCTGGGCTGGCGTTTCCGATTTGCTGGGCGATTTAAAACTCCATTAAACAATTTTGTGTCATTTACCCGGCGCATGGCAGGCACAAGCCTCGCCATGCGCTGCGGCCACCAGTTCATGCAAGATCCCACATTCCTGCCCCTGATGGGTTTCATCACAGCGAGCGCGTAGCTGCGTGAGTTGCTTCTCCAGCGCGCGCATGCTTTTCAACCTGGCTTTGACACGGCTGATTTGCTGGTCAATAAGCTGGTTTATATCCCCACAATCTTCCAGCGGACTGCTGATAAAGGCGACCAGACGCCTGACATCAGCCAAGGGAATATCCAGCGCACGGCAATGGCGTATAAAAGACAGGCGCTCCAGATGGGCCGGGGTATAGCTGCGATAGCCATTCTCTTCTCGTGCTGGTTCTGGCAGCAGACCCTGTTTTTCATAATAGCGTATGGTTTCTATATCAACACCGGTAGCGTTCGCCAGTTCACTGATGCGCATGGGGACTCCCTGTAAGATGTGGGTATGATCGTTTTTCAGGCAGAATCAAAGCTGCAAAGTTTTGCTTGACCCTGTAGCGACTCCACAGTTTACACTCATTGTAAACTATCGTTGAGAGATGCAAGAAAAATGCAAATGCCTGAAAAAACCACCTGCTGCGGCCATCACCATCATCATGAGACATCTGCTCATGAGGCAACTGCCAAAGACAATAAGTCAGATACTGCCTTGCCAGCACATGCCAGCAAGCTCAGGCTGAAAATCGAGCAAATGGATTGCCCCACGGAAGAAGCCCTGATACGCAAGGCCCTGTCTTCACTGCCTGGCGTCCTGGCGCTGGAATTTGACTTGCTCAACAGGATATTGACCGTACACCATGAAGCAGCCGATCTTGCTATGCTGCAGCAACGCCTGGCTGGCACAGGTATGCAGGGCATCATTATCCAGGATGGGCAAGCGGCAATAGCTCAGGAATTGCCTCAGCGCTCCTGGCTGGATTACTGGCCTGTGGCCCTGGGTGGCCTGGCAGCCATCGCGGCAGAATTGCTGGGTTGGTATAGCGGTACTGAAAACTCTCTCATCATTGCCCTGCTGGCGCTGTGCACCATCATCAGTTGCGGCATTCCCACCTTGAAAAAAGGCTGGATAGCCTTGCGCCACTTTACGCTGAACATACATTTATTGATGACGGCAGCAGTCCTGGGGGCAACGGCCCTGGGCCAATGGCCAGAAGCGGCCATGGTGATCTGGCTGTTTGCGATTGCCGAGCTGATAGAAGCGGCCAGCCTGAGCCGGGCACGCGACATTATCCAGGGCCTGCGCTCGCAAGCGCCAGAAACTACCCTGTTGCAACAAGCAGATGGCAGTTGGCTCAGCGTGGGAACTGACACAGTCGCGCTGGGGCAAGTCATACAAATACGCCATGGCGACAGAGTTGCTCTGGACGGCATCATAGAAACTGGCCTATCCAGTATCAATGAGGCGGCTATCACGGGCGAGAGCATGCCGGTAGAAAAGACCTTGGGAGATCCAGTATATGCAGGCAGCCTGAACCAGAGCGGCTTGCTGCAAGTCAGGGTCACTGCAGTACAGGCATCCACCATGCTGGCCAGGATTGCCCAGTCGGTGCAAGAGGCACAGGGCCAGCGTGCGCCCACCCAGCGCTTTGTTGATCGCTTTGCAGCCATTTATACACCTGTGGTCTTTGTCGTCGCTATCCTGGTAGCGGTGTTGCCACCACTATTGTTGCAGCATGGCTGGCATGACAGCCTGTATCGTGCCCTGGTCTTGCTGGTGATTGCCTGCCCCTGTGCCCTGGTCATCTCCACCCCGGTCACCGTGGTCAGTGGTCTGGCACTGGCGGCCCGCCGCGGCATTGTCATCAAGGGTGGCGTCTATCTGGAACAGGCCAGGCATTTAAAAACCATCGCTTTTGATAAAACTGGCACCCTCACAGCCGGTAAGCCCCTATTGATAGAAACCGTCAGCCTGGGCGAGCAAACTGCCGAAGAATTGCTGACCCTGGCTGCCAGCCTGGATGCTCATTCCAGCCACCCATTGGCCATCGCACTGCTGAATGCCTGTCAGAGACCACTATTGCCAGCCTCGGACATCAAGCTATTTGAAGAAGGCCGGGGGCGTGGCGTCAGCGGATTCATCAATGGCGCAGAATATCACCTGGGCAACCAGGCCATGTGGCAAGCCCTGCAAGCAGGTAAAAACGAAACCCTGACACCGACAGCACAACTGGATAAGCTGGAAGCGGCTGCTTACACCATCCTGTTCCTGTGCCAGGGTAACAAGCTACTGGGTTTGCTGGCGCTGGCCGATCAAATACGCGAGCATAGCCGCGCTGCCGTGGAGGAATTGCAGGCCATGGGCATCAAGACTGTGATGTTGACTGGTGACAATGCAAAAACGGCAGCAGCCATCGCCGCGCAAGCGGGCATCAGCGAATTCCAAAGTCAGATGCTGCCCGGAGAAAAATTGTTGGCCATACAAAAATACAGTGAAAGCGGCTTGATAGCCATGTGTGGTGATGGCATCAATGATGCCCCTGCCCTGGCCAGGGCCGATATAGGCTTTGCCATGGCAGCAGGCAGCGATACTGCACTGGAAACTGCCGATGTCGCCTTTATGCAGGATGATTTGCGCAAGCTGCCAGAAATGATCAACATCTCGCAGCGTACGGCCAGTATCTTGCAGCAAAACATCAGCTTTGCCTTGCTCGTCAAATTTGTGTTTTTTGGATTGGCTTTGACCAATCATGCCAGCCTGTGGATGGCCGTCTTTGCCGATGCTGGCACCAGTGTGCTGGTGGTATTGAATGGCTTGCGCCTGTTGGCGCATAAAAATCAGAGCTAAAATCCAGGCAAAAACCAGCCTGAAAAAACACCAAAGCGGCTAGGGGAATGAGTCGGGCTCATCCCCATATCCTTAGGTCTCATTTATTCAGCATGAGAAATCGCTTCATTGAGCATGAGTGCATGCTCGACGATTTCTGTTTCATCACCGATGCGACTATTCCAGGCACGTGCGAAATAGCTTTTCTCTTTCTGGGTCGGTGCTTCATACCAGATCACCATCAGTGTCCCCTTATGGTCATGGATCTTGGCCAGTTTGGTGATGCATTCTGTATTGCCATCAATATCTGCCAAGCCCATTGCATAACCATATACACGACTCAGACGTTCTATGCGGTCTGGTTCGGTTTCGCTATTGGTGGCAGAAATTTTTGGGTGGTCCAGATACATGGTACGTCTCCGTCTTCTGATGAGTGTTTTTCATTCTAACTGATAGACTGCGCCGTCGCTATCGGGATTTAGGGGCTTTGCCCCGGCAGCTATAAAAACTCAGGGTCTGTTGCGTTTTTCCCATTTGCATTCCTGTCTGGCCAGGATCTTGGACTCAGGGTCCACAGTTTCCAGATAAACATCAAAACCCCATAACCTGGCCACATGCTTGAGCATTTCACCGGTTTGCGGATTCAAAGGACGCCGCAAATACTGGGTATGACGCAAGGTCAATGCCCGGTCGCCCTGCATGTCTACTGCCCATACCTGGATATTCGGCTCACGGTTACCAAGATTATATTGCCCTGCCAATTGCTCGCGTAGATAGCGATAGCCATGTTCATCATGGATGGCTGAGATCAATAACTTATCCTTGCTATCATCATCCAAAATGGAAAAGAAGTGAAAATCGCGCATCAGTTTCGGTGACAGATACTGGGCGATAAAGCTTTCATCCTTGAAATTGCGCATGGCAAACTGCAAGGTTTTTTGCCAGTCCGCCCCGGCAAAATCAGGGAACCATTCGCGATCTTCTGGCGTCGGGTCTTCACAAATGCGACGGATATCGCGCATCATGGCAAAACCCAGTGCATACGGGTTAATGCCATTAAAGTAACGGCTACCTACCGGCGGCTGATAGACCACATTGGTATGACTTTGCAAAAACTCCATCATGAAACCATCACCGACCACACCTTCTTCATACAGCTGTTGCAGTATGGTGTAATGCCAAAAGGTGGCCCAGCCTTCATTCATGACCTGGGTCTGGCGTTGCGGGTAAAAATACTGTGATACCTTGCGTATGATGCGCACGACCTCGCGCTGCCAGGGTTCCAGCAAGGGAGAATATTTCTCTATGAAGTACAAGAGGTTTTCTTGCGGCTCTGGTGGAAAGCGTTGTTTGACCAGGTTCTCTGGCGCTTCATTGCGTCGCGGTATGGTACGCCACAAGTCATTGACTTGTGATTGCATATATTTTTCCCTGTCCTCCTGCCGCTCTCTTTCTTCGGCCAGGGAAATCCGCGCAGGACGTTTATAGCGGTCTACACCATAATTTTGCAAGGCGTGGCAGGAATCAATGATCAATTCCACCGCCTCCATGCCATAACGCTGTTCGCAATCAGCAATATAATTTTTGGCAAACAACATGTAATCGATGATGGCATCTGCATCGGTCCAGGTACGGAACAGGTAATTCCCCTTAAAAAAGGAATTATGTCCATAGGCCGCATGCGCGATGACCAGAGCCTGCATGGTCAGGCTGTTTTCTTCCATGAGGTAAGAAATGCAGGGATTGGAATTGATGACGATTTCATAGGCCAGGCCCATCTGCCCACGTTTGTAACTCTTTTCGGTGGACAGAAAGTGCTTGCCAAAAGACCAGTGGTTATACGACACCGGCATGCCCACCGAGGCATAGGCATCCATCATCTGTTCAGCAGTAATGATTTCCAGCTGATTTGGATAAGTATCGAGGCCAAATTGCTGGGCGACCCGACGTATTTCTTCATGGGCTTGTTCTATGAGCTCGAACGTCCATTCTGATTGTTCGGGCAAAGCGCGCAAGTGTTTTTTCCTGGGGCTGACATGGCCGTTTTCCATGGATTACCTCATTTCGGCTGCTTCTTGAACAGTTCCCGAAAGACCGGATAAATATCCGCCGGTGTTTCTATTTTTTGCATCGCAAAGTGGGCTTGGAGCTCGGCGACTTTTTCATATTCCAGCCATAGATTTTGCGGCTGGCCATCGGTAATTTCTACATAGGCATAATACTGCACCAGCGGCATGATGCTGTTCATGAGTAACTGCTTGCAAGTGGTAGAATCATTATCCCAGTTATCACCATCCGATGCCTGCGCCACATACACATTCCAGTCCGATGCGGCATAGCGTTCCTTGACGATTTGTGCCAGCAGGTTCAGGGCAGAAGAAACGATCGTGCCACCTGATTCACGCGAATGGAAAAATGCTTCTTCATCGACTTCCAGTGCCGTCGTATGATGGCGTATGAAGACGACTTCTATTTTTTCATAAGCGCGTGTCAGGAACAGATACAGCAAGATAAAAAAGCGCTTTGCAGTGTCTTTCTTTTGTTCATCCATGGAACCGGATACATCAAGCAGGCAAAACATGACGCATTGACTGGCAGGCTTGGGTATTTTGACGCGATTGCTATAACGCAGGTCAAAAGGATCAAGAAAGGGTATCGCCAGCAAGCGTGTGCGCAAATGATGTATCTCTTGCTTCAGGGCGATGAAATGCGGCTCTTTCGGGTCCACACCCAATTCCAGCATGACGGTCATTTCAGACTCGGCAACTTTGAGCCTGCGGGCAGATTTACCACCGACAGCAATACGCCTGCCCATGGCTCCGCGCAAAGACCGCAATACATGCAGGCTTGATGCCGTGCCCGAGGTTTTATAACCGGCACGTTGGCTCTTGAAATCCGTGGTCGAAGTCAGCTGGGTCTTGACCATATTGGGTAATTCCAGGTCTTCGAAGAAATAATTCATGAATTCTTCGCGCGACAGCTGGAAGACGAAATCGTCTTCACTTGGGTCTTCGCTATTGCCACCCTGCCCCTTGCCCGAACCACCACCGCCCCCTTTGGGCCGGGCAACCTGATCACCGCGCTGATATTGCTCATTACCAGGCTGCACACCCTCCCATACCCCGCCATGGGCATGGCCAAAAGTGGGTTCATTGACATCCTTGACCGGGATGGAAATACGCTCGCCACTTTCTATATCGGTAATGGAGCGGCCCTTGACTGCTCTTGCAACAGCATCTTTGATCTGCCCCTTGTAGCGACGTAAAAAACGTTCGCGATTAGGGGCAGATTTATTTTTACCCTGGACACGCCGGTCAATCAAATGAACCAAAATGCTCTCCCGTTTGCCCCGAAATTTCCTGCACTGCCTGGCTATTCAGTCTTCAATTATGAAGATTTCCTGACACGCAAATACCATTCACATAGCAGACGCACCTGTTTCGCCGTATAGCCTTTGGCGACCATGCGTTCGACAAATTCCTGATGTTTATTGGAATCATCTGCGCTGGCTTTGGCATTGAAGGAAATGACAGGTAATAATTCTTCCGTATTCGAGAACATTTTTTTCTCGATGACGGTGCGCAGCTTTTCATAACTGGTCCAGGCTGGATTCTTGCCTGCATTCTGCGCCCTGGCCCTCAGCACGAAATTGACAATCTCGTTGCGGAAGTCTTTGGGATTGGAAATGCCCGCCGGTTTTTCTATTTTTTCCAGTTCATTATTGAGCGCATCACGATCGAAACTTTCACCAGTATCTGGATCACGGAACTCCTGGTCCTGTATCCAGAAGTCAGCAAAGGTCACATAGCGATCGAAAATATTCTGGCCATATTCTGAATAACTTTCCAGATAGGCAGTCTGAATTTCCTTGCCTATGAATTCGGCATAGCGTTGCGCCATGTATTCCTTGATGAAGGATACATATTTTTGTTCGACTTCAGGTGCAAACTGTTCACGCTCTATCTGCTGTTCCAGTACATACAGCAAATGCACGGGATTGGCAGCAACTTCAGTATTATCAAAGTTAAATACCTTGGATAAAATCTTGAAGGCGAAGCGAGTCGACAAGCCATTCATGCCTTCATCGACGCCAGCATAGTCTGAATATTCCTGACGCGATTTGGCCTTGGGATCAGTATCCTTGAGGTTTTCCCCGTCATATACCTGCATCTTGCTGAAGATGCTGGAATTTTCAGGTTCTTTCAGGCGTGACAGCACGGCAAATTGCGCCATCATTTTCAAAGTGCCAGGTGCACATGGGGCGGCAGCCAGCGACGACGTGCGCACCAGCTTGTCATAAATCTTGATCTCATCACTGACGCGCAGGCAATAAGGCACTTTGACGATATAAATACGATCGAGAAAGGCTTCATTGTTTTTATTGTTTTTAAAGGCTTTCCATTCCGACTCATTTGAGTGCGCCAGGACTATGCCTTCAAACGGAATGGCGCCAAAACCTTCGGTACCTTTGAAATTGCCTTCCTGGGTTGCCGTCAGCAAAGGGTGTAATACCTTGATTGGCGCCTTGAACATTTCGACGAATTCCATCAAGCCCTGATTGGCCAGGCACAGGCCACCAGAATAGCTGTAGGCATCAGGGTCATCCTGTGCATATTCTTCGAGCTTGCGGATATCTACTTTACCAACCAGGGAAGAAATATCCTGATTGTTTTCGTCACCCGGTTCAGTCTTGGAAACAGCGATTTGTTTCAATACCGAGGGATAACGCCTGACCACACGGAATTGATTGATATCACCATTAAACTCATGCAAGCGCTTGACAGCCCAGGGGCTGGGTATGTTTTTCAGGTAACGGCGTGGTATACCAAAATCTTCTTCCAGCAAGACCCCGTCTTCATCTTCATTGAACAGGCCCAGGGGCGATTCATTGACGGGTGAACCCTTGATGCAATAAAAGGGGATTTTTTCCATCAAGGCTTTCAGCCTTTCTGCGATGGAAGATTTGCCGCCGCCAACTGGTCCCAGCAAATACAGGATTTGCTTGCGCTCTTCCAGACCCTGTGCAGCATGACGGAAATAGGCCACGACTTGCTCTATGACCTCTTCCATGCCATAGAACTCACGGAAGGCAGGATAAATCTTGATGACTTTATTGGAGAAGATGCGTGATAGCCGCGAATCATGTCGGGTATCTACCAGCTCAGGCTCGCCGATGGCAGCCAGCATGCGTTCAGAAGCACTGGCATAAACGAGCCGGTCCTTTTTGCAAAGATCCAGGTATTCCTGCATGGAATACTCTTCTTCACGCGTACGTTCATATCGTGCGGTGTAGTTGTCAAAGATATTCATCCCGACCTCCATGGATAAGCAGTGAACTTGCAAATACCGAACTGGGCTGGCAGCAATTTCAAATCAATCTGAACTCACTCAAATTAAAAATATTAATTGCCCGTCAGCACACTACGACTTTAGTGTAGTTGAAATTATCAAAACGTGCAGGCGAAATTGTTACTCTGTGCAAAATGTTGGTCTTATGCAAAACTTGTTCACAAATAAGTTGCATACGTCTATGCTATCCAACGCGATGCAAGACATGTCGTTGACAGCCTCTGCAAATATGCAGTGAATACGATGATTTAATTCAGGCTATGACGCAGATGCACAAATTTTTGCATATAGCATTTATGCATATGCAAAATTGTGTTGCAGAAGTACCTTCAGGCGAGCTTGAACTGGTAAGCAGCCGGGCTTTCTTTGGCAGGTATTTCAGTCAGCAATAATTCCAGTGCCGAGACTTCCAGCGGCCGGTAATAAAAATATCCCTGAAAATAATCACACCCTATCTCTTTCAGGAAAGTTTCCTGCGCTTCGTTTTCCACACCTTCAGCAACTGTGTGACAAGACAGAATATTAGCCAGTGAGATAATGGCCTTGATGATCATTTCGCTTTTCTTGTTGTAGCCTATCTGCGCCACAAAGGAACGATCGATCTTGACGCTGTGCGCGGGGAAATGACTGAGCTTGGAAAGGGATGAATAACCAGTACCAAAATCGTCAATCGCAATATTGAAACCACGTGCCTTGAGCTCATCGAGATGATGTATGGTCAGGGCTTCGTTGGCGATCAAGCCAGTTTCAGTAATTTCAAATTCTATATACGACGGTGCAATATCATAACGATTGCAGCATCCATCTATCAATTGCAACAAATCATTGCGGGCAATATCGGTAGCCGATAAATTCAGTGCAATGACAGGACAATCGGCGTAACGGTCCAGCCAGTCCCTGACCTGGAAACAAACCTGGTTCATGACATAGTTGCTGATCAGTCGTATCAGGCCAGCACGTTCAGCAATGGGAATAAATTCTGCCGGAGCGACATTGCCAAGGCTCGGTGATTCCCAGCGCAGCAAGGCTTCGAGGCCGGCAATATTACCCTCACGGTCCACCTTCGGCTGATAGACCAGGCGGAATTCATTTTGTTTGAGACCGTTGACGATGCCGACTTCAATTTCTACGCTACGACGTATTTGCAGTGCATCTTCTTCATCGAACAAGGTCACGCTTTGATCACTCGAGCGGCGTGCCGTATCAAGCGCCACTTCGCTGCGGCGTATCAAGTCGTCCGGCTCCTGATCTTCAGGTCTGACCAGGGCGATACCGGCAGAAAATTGTATCAATAGATTTTCGCCATTGATTTCGAGTTCTTTTGGTAAATTATTTCTGACTTTTTCCACCAGCTTGATAATTTCACCTGGGGTACGGGAATTTTCTACAACAAAGGAAAAAACGATGCTGCGCAAGCGAGCGCAGAAACAATTCTTGGGCAAGGCCCGCGACAATTCTTCGGCAAAGCGGCGCAACAAGATATCGCCAGTATGTGCCCCAAACTGTTGATTTGCATGACGTATGCTGTTCAGACGGAAAGACACCAGGGCAGTGACCTTGTTCTCGTCATTTTTTACCAGCACATCTTGCAAGTGGCTGCGTAACATTTCGCGGTTGGGCAAATTGGTCAGGGCATCATGGCGGCTCAGATAATCTTCGCGCTGCAAGCTGAGCTGCAAAGCGTGGTGCATGGAGTGCAGGCCGGACACATCACGCAAGGCGACGATGTAATGGTCGGTGGAAGTCTGAGAAATATTTTCCAATGCAACCAGCTTGCCATCACGCGTGCGATACGCTGACATGCGCATGTTTTCTGATTCATCGCTGTTCGGGCTCTTCAGACGGACGCTATTGTCCAGTGACAACCAGGCAAACAAGGCGGGCTCATCCTTATCGTCAGCCTCGCGTCCCAGCAAATTATTGGCCAGCTGGTTCGCCTGTAAAATTTGTCCACTGGCATCTGTCAGCAATAAGGCAGTTCCGGCATTCTGGAACACTTCTTCATACTGGGCATGGCTGACTGCCAGGGCGGCGCTGGCCTGGCGATAACGCAGCGCCGAGACATCCAGTTCATGCAAGACGCGGAACACTGCCAAAGGCACGCAGGCATTAAAAAACAGGAATAGCAGGGATTGTATATAGGTATTGCTGGAAGGCAGGGTAATGTCGAAACCAGCGATATTCAATAAGGGCCGGTTTAATAACAGCAGCAGGAAGGGCAAAGTATTAAATACCATCAAACCTATTGCCAGCCGGGTGCCAAAGAACAAGCGGGCTATGATGGGCGTTGTATAGATGAAGATATAACCAAACTTGGCAATCTCGTATTGCTGGATCAGGCAAACAATGGCAGCTGCAGATGCATACACCGTACCGATGAGGATGGCGGCACCAGCACGTAAATGACGGGACGAATAATACAAACCCAATGCCAGCACTATATAGAAAAAGCCTACTACCCACAGCACCTGATAAGCACCAACTGCGATTGCGTCCAGAGAACTGTGAATCGCTACTGCCGCCTCCAGCACAAAGCCAGACATCAAAATGATACGTAGTGCACTTAATTTCCATGCAGCGTGCTCGGCAGGCGTTAATGCACTTTCATTTAGAAAAAGCCAGCGAAACATGTCATGTAATCAAAAGAAGAATCCAGAACCTGTTGTGACAAAACGGGTGAATACATGAACAAGGGTGCAACGATATTAATCAGAAGCAACAAAATTACTTTCAGTATCTCCTCCCAATTCCACATCAACAGAGATCTTTGAATCTGTAAAAAAATGTTTCCAAAAGGATTAGGCATTCTCTCATAGATTCCAGCTGTTTCCGCAGATATTGTCACAATTAGGACATTAAAAATGAAAACTAATTTTCACTTGGCAAACTGAATCGATATTTATATTTCATATTGCTAAAATTATCTGAACGACAAACTTTGCTCAAGTTTATCCAAGAAAACATCTTGACGACTTGATATGCTGACGCAAAATCCGCCTTGCATGCTAAAAAAACAAGGCGGCTGCAAAGCTGTCACTCAAGCTGCTTCATGCACCGGGGGTGACTGACGATGATATAAAAATTGCAGCACTTCTGTCCGGTATTGTGCGTACTGCGGATTCTGCGCCAGGGCCACACGATCACGTGGTCTTTCCAGATCCACATGCAAAATGTCGCCTATGGTCGCAGCCGGACCATTGCTTAGCATGACGATACGATCAGACAACAAGACTGCCTCGTCCACATCATGGGTCACCATGACCACGGTAGATTGTGTCTTGGCGACGATCTTCAGTAATTCATCTTGCAGATGTGCACGCGTGAGCGCATCGAGAGCACCGAAAGGTTCATCCATGAGTAAAACTTTTGGTTCTATCGCCAATGCGCGAGCGATGCCTACACGCTGCTTCATGCCACCGGAAATTTCATTCGGACGCTTTTTCTCTGCGTGCGCCAAGCCCACCAGTGACAAGGCTTGCATGGTGCGCTTTTGCAATTTCGTCCCATTCTCGGTCGCACCAAATACACGTTCTACCGCCAGGAAGACATTTTCGTAACAAGTCAGCCAGGGTAATAAAGAATGATTCTGGAACACCACACCGCGCTCTGGTGAAGGACCAGCAATTTCCCTGTGCGCGCACAACAAGGTACCGGAGCTGGCATCAGTCAAACCGGCGATCAGATTCAGGAGTGTCGATTTGCCACAACCAGAGTGACCGATCAGGGTGATGAATTCGCCCTTTTTGACGTTCAGATTGATATTGCGCAGTGCATGAAAACTGCCTTTTTTGGTATTGAAGACCATCTCTACCTGATTGATCTCTATGTACTTGTTGTCGATTTCATTCATGATCATGTCCCCACATCTTCATAAGTAAAGGCGCGTGCTATCGCCACCAGAATTTGTTCCAGTATCAACCCCACCAGGCCGATGACGACGATGGCGATGATGATGTGCGGTACATTCAGATTATTCCATTCATCCCAGACCCAGAAACCTATGCCCACGCCGCCCGTCAGCATTTCTGCCGCGACAATGACCAGCCAGGCCGTACCTATCGCCAGCCTGACGCCGGTCAGCATGTATGGCAGCACTGAAGGCAATAAGATGCGCGTGATGATCTTCCATTCAGATAAATTCAATACGCGAGCGACATTCATATAATCTTGCGGCACGCGCTGCACACCTATCGCAGTATTAATGATCATGGGCCAGATAGAGCAAATAAAGATGGACCAGATTGCTGCCGGATGGGCAGACTTGAATACCAGCAAACCTATAGGCAGCCAGGCCAGTGGCGAAACAGGTTTCAACAGGCTGATGATGGGATTAAACATGCCGGATAAAAATTTGAAACGACCTATCAAAAATCCCAGCGGTATCCCCACGGCCGCAGCCAAACCAAAACCGACTGCCACACGCTTCAGTGACGCATAAATATTCCAGCCTATGCCTTGATCATTGGGGCCTTTTTGATAAAAAGGATCAGAAAACAGCTTGATTGCTTCTTGCAAAGTCACCCAGGGTGAAGGGAAAGTCGTGTTTTTCACCGCAATGATTTCCCATATCAGTATCAGCATGCCTATGCCAAACAAGGGCGGCAACACACTCAGGAAAATGGGCCGCAATGAACCTGGCTTTCTCTCTCTCTTGGGTTTCACCTCCTGTACCACTGTTACTTCCTTCGCTGTATTTGCTGTCGTTGCTGTCGTTGCTATGCTGGCAGTCTCGTCGGCTACGGGTATTGCACCATGCACCAAGGTATTCATAAGGACTCCTCAAGCCTTGATTTTGAAAGCAGCTGCATAGGCAGCAGGATTCTTACCATCCCAGACTGTACCGTCCATGAACTTGCTGCTGCGCATGGGATCTTTTGGTACAGCTACCTTGGCCATGGTCGCTGCCTCCTTGTAGATATCTATGCGGTTAACTGCTTTTGCCACGGCTAAGTAATCAGGATCAGCTTTGAGCAAACCCCAGCGTTTATGCTGCGTCAGGAACCACATGCCATCTGACAGATAAGGGAAATTCACCGCGCCATCATTAAAGAATTTCATGTAATTGGGATCATCCCAGGTCTTGCCCAGACCATTTTGATAACGCCCCAAAATACGCTGATTAATGACATCGACCGAGGTATTGACATAGGATTTATCGGCGATGGTTTCTGCCATCCTGGTCTTGTTGGACAGCGATGCATCTATCCAGCGGCTAGCATCCAAAATCGCAGCGACCAACGCACGCGCGGTGTTTGGATATTTCTGCACGAATTCAGATGTCGTACCCAATACTTTTTCTGGATGATCTTTCCAGATATCCTGTGTCGTTGCTGCCGTGATGCCTATGCCGTCAGCAATCGCCCTGTGGTTCCAGGGCTCACCCACACAATAACCGTCCATATTCCCCACCCGCATATTCGCCACCATTTGTGGTGGTGGCACGGTAATGACCTTGGCATCTTTCATGGGGTTGATACCATGTGCAGCGAGCCAGTAATACAACCACATGGCATGGGTACCGGTAGGGAAAGTCTGGGCGAAAGTATATTCACGCTTGTCGGTTTGCATGAGCCTGGCCAGGCCTGCACCATCTACTGCACCCTTCTCTGCCAGCTTCTTCGACAAGGTAATGGCCTGGCCATTATTGTTCAGCGTCATCAACACAGCCATGTCTTTTTTATTCCCGCCTACACCGAGTTGCACACCATAGATCAAACCATACAAGACATGGGCTGCATCGAGTTCGCCATTGACCAGCTTGTCACGCACACTGGCCCAGGAAGATTCTTTGCTGGGGATAATCTTGATACCGTATTTTTTATCAAAGCCAAGCACCGATGCCATCACTACCGAAGCACAATCAGTCAGGGGAATAAAACCTATATGCACTTCTTCTTTTTCTGGCTTGTCTGATCCCGCTGCCCATACCCCACCGGTACTCAAGCCCATGATGCCTGCCCCACTTGCCAGCGCAGCGGTTTGCAAGAAACTGCGACGTTTGAAATTAGGTTCATTTTCTTCCCGCGTCTTGATGAGATTGTTAGAAACTTCCTGATTCAACATGTCTGCACTCCAGCTAAATTAATTCCTGTAACGAAAAAAGATGTCATCCCACCACGGATAAACCGTATGGAAAGACACCTTTGTCTGGTGAGGTGACCGCCGTTAGTCAGACTCACTTTTTTCTTAAGCACCAGCTTTGGCACTTTGTCTCAATACAGCAATTGCCGTGCCAACCCCAAAACCCGATTTAGCTCCTTAAACCCAACAGGAAACAGCAATTCATTAAAAAATACCGCACCTAAATGACGCATTGCACCATTTATACGCACAAATCTGGACTTAGCCACCCAGCAGATCAGCCACGTCCAGCATGCGCTGCGCAAGATCAACCAGCTTGAGATTTTTTTCCATAGCTTGTTTGCGCATTTTTTGATAAGCCTCATTTTCTGAAAGATGATGACGTTCCATCAACAGCCCCTTGGCACGTTCTATGGTTTTGCGCTCTTGCAGCTTGGCCTTGGTATCAGATAATTCACTACGCAGCTTTTGATCTGCATGGAAGCGTGCCATGGCGACATCCAGCACAGGCTTGATGCGCTCGGACTGCAAACCGGCAACCACATAGGCCGAGACACCGGCTTCCATGGCTGCCGCCATATTCGACTGGTTGCCATCTTCAGTAAATAAAACGATGGGCCGTGGCGCATCGCGGGTCAGCATGACCATGTGCTCTAGTACATCTCGCGAATCAGATTCAGCGTCAATAATGATCATATCGGGCTGCAACTGGGTGATGCGCTCGCTCATATAGATGTCACCCGGAATGACAGCAATGATGTTATAGCCCGCTTGCAGCAGACCGATGCGCAAGGCACGTGAGCGCGCCAGCTGCGCCTGAGCCTCCTCATGCAACTCATCCTCGCTTTGGATAACGGTATTCACCACGACGATCCGCAGACTGGAGGAAGCTGGTGTTATCGCATCGTCATTATTTGCTTTACTGCGCATTGATGGCCCATGCCAGATATAATTACGTTATATGAGTCATAGCAAGAATCGCTCCAATCCCTGCCTGATATGGGAGCAAGCAGTGTTTTGTGTTCTTGCCCGCATGTGCAATGACTTAACTCCCCTCCCATTTAGAAACAAACATGATAGTTCTCGGCGTTGAATCCTCCTGTGACGAAACCGGTCTTGCCCTGTATGACACAGAGCGCGGTCTGCTGGCCCATGCCTTACACTCGCAAATCGCCATGCACCAGGAATATGGCGGTGTCGTGCCGGAGCTGGCTTCGCGCGACCATATACGCCGCGCTCTGCCCTTGCTGACAGAGGTGTTGAATAAATCTGGCGTAGACAAACAAGCCATAGACGCGATTGCCTACACCCAGGGACCTGGCCTCGCCGGTGCTTTGCTGGTAGGTGCCTCGGTTGCCTGTGGCCTGGGTATGGCGCTGGATAAACCGGTGCTGGGTGTCCATCATCTGGAAGGCCATCTGCTGTCACCCTTGCTGGCCAGCCAGCCACCTGAATTCCCTTTCATTGCTCTGCTGGTCTCTGGCGGACATACACAGTTGATGCGTGTTGACGGCGTTGGTCGTTACCAATTACTTGGCGAAACCCTGGACGATGCTGCCGGTGAGGCTTTCGATAAGTCCGCCAAATTGCTGGGCCTGTCTTATCCCGGTGGCCCGGCTATTTCACGCATGGCAGAATTTGGTGACCCGGCAGCCTATCAATTCCCGCGCCCCATGCTGCATTCCAAAGACTTGAATTTCAGCTTCTCTGGCTTGAAGACCGCGGTATTGACCGTCGTCAAAAACCATCCTGCAAATATCTGCGAACAGGATAAAGCCAATATCGCCCGTGGTTTTGTGGATGCCATTGTCGCTGTGCTGACCGCCAAATGCGTGACTGCAATGAAGGAAAGTAGCTTGAAGCGTCTGGTGATTGCTGGTGGTGTGGGTGCCAACCAGCAGTTGCGCGCATCCCTGAATGCCGCGGCGGCAAAGAAGCGCTTTCAGGTGTATTACCCTGAGCTGGAGTTTTGTACTGACAATGGCGCAATGATCGCCTTTGCTGGTGCCATGCGCCTGAAAAACAATCCGGGTCTGGCAACCAGGGATTATGGTTTCAATGTCAAGCCGCGCTGGCCTTTACAGGACTTAATAGCTGCATAAAATAGCTGAATAAGTTTGCTTGCACGGGATTTCTATTTATAAATCCCACAGCCAACGATCGTATTCTCGAATTTTTCCACATACATGGACTTGGGCTCTATCTGCTTCGTTGTAGGATTCACGAATTTATAATCCTGCCAGGCACGGCCCTTGGTCTTCACTAATTCTATGCGCTCGCGTATAAAGAATTTGCCATCGACATCAGTCAGGTCCAGCATCTCCTTGCCTACCATCTTGGGATTCAGGTGGGCAAGATTTTTGCCATTCATGTCATACACAACCACGTACAAGTCGCGGTCCTGATACTGTCCATCACGCTTGTTGATCTCGGCAATGGTTGCATCGACACCATGTTTTTTCATCGCGTCTATGGCTTTTTGCACCATGGCCTTGGCCTCATTGGCACTACCATGCTCCGCAGCAGCAACGGACATGCTCAAAAAACAAAGAGAGAGAAAACTTGCCAGCCACAGTTGTTGAAATCGCGTCAGCATAAGAAAACCCCTCTTCATGATTAAAAAAGCATGTTTCTTTTTAAGCATAAATGAGGGGTAGGGATAATTCTAGATTTATTTGCAATATTGAAGATTTATTTTTTCTTTTCAACTTTTGTTGCATCTTTTTTACTACCCAGACGGCTTTCCTTGCCCGCGATGAGATTTGCAATATTCTGGCTGTGGCGATATATCAGCAAAGCACACATGATGGAGATAGCCAGCATTTTGACATCAGGACCGAATAACAAACCATAATAGAAAGGCGCGAAAATCGCCGCAACCAGGGCTGCCAGCGAGGAGTAGCGAAACGCAAATGCCACCATCATCCAGCTTACCAATGTGGCCACCCCCAGCCAGATATCGATGCCTATCAGGACGCCCGCTGCTGTGGCCACGCCCTTGCCGCCGACAAACTTGAAAAACACCGGCCATAAATGACCGATGAACACAGCCAAGGCCACAATGGCGATACTGCTGTCATCAAGTTGAAATTGATGTTGAAACCGCATCGCCAGCCACACCGCCAACCAGCCTTTGAATGCGTCGCCCAATAAGGTCAGGACAGCGGCCGCTTTATTCCCACTCCGCAAAACATTGGTGGCACCAGGATTTTTTGAGCCATAGGTACGTGGATCGGCCAATCCAAATAATTTGCTGACCACGACAGCGAAAGATAGTGAGCCCAGCAGATAAGCTGCAATTGCAGCCAAAATTGTATTCATCTTATTCCTTAGGATTCATGGGGAAATGCCCGGCAAGTATAAACCAGGCAAAAAGCAAAGTAAGTCAATTCAGGGATTTCAAACCTGGGGACTATTCATCCAGGGCACAATCCACTGGATGTGCCTGCAAGAGGCTGGGCAATAAATCTGGTGCAATGCCTATCAGGTAACCACGCTGGCCACCGTTGATATAAATTTTTGACAGCGCCAGGATGCTGCGCTCGACATAAATAGGCATCGCTTTTTTGGTTCCAAACGGTGAAGTCCCGCCAACCAGATAGCCTGAATGCTTTTGCGCGTTTTCTGGTTTGCAGGGTTCTACCGATTTACAGCCAATTTGTCTGGCCAGGTTTTTGGTCGATACTTTTTTGTCACCATGCATGAGGACAATAAGAGGTTTAGCTGCTTCATCCTGCATCACCAGGGTTTTGACCACGCTATGTTCATCTACCCCCAATTCCCGCGCCGATACCGAAGTTCCACCATGCTCTTCATATGCATAAGGATGCTCAGTAAATTCTGCTTTGTGCTTGCGCAGAAATTGCGTTGCCTGGGTTACCGATACATGTTCTTTCTTTGCCAAGTTGCGCTCTCAAAAACGAAATATTCTTCAAATGAAGTACAAATTATATCTTCTGAACATGCCAGGCTGTCATGCAAATACTGGGGAAGAATCATTTTCTTTTTACAGCCTGCATCAAAATAAAGATCAGCAGTGCCCTCATTGCCCAACCTGACATTATCAATAAGTTAATATTATATTTTCATTTTGGAGAGATACAAGCACAGCAATTTGTATGGGCGAGAGCATCGCAGTTTGCGCAATATGACTCTTTTAGCTGTGAGAATGGCATATACATTACAGTTCATTTATGGTTATGTCCAATAAATTGCCATATAACTAATACATAACCAATTTGAACAACATAATTCCAATTTCTTCAAGTGACAAGATTGAAAATTAAAACCGCACAAAACAATGTGAGGTAAATGTGGAAAATTTCGAATTCTCGGGCTTCAAATAATCATTTACAAAATTAAATATTTATTAAATACCCAATAATTTCATTCCGTCGCAAGCGAGCAACAATCTTTAACATTCGGGTTACATTTCATTACATAATACCGCGCAAACCAGACGGTCTTTCTGGTTTTGCCTGAATGGTTTACACAAAATCTATAGAACCATTCAGTTAGCTCTATCGAGGGAAGGTCAGCACGACCATATAAAAGCATAACGAGCTGATTTGATGACGATAAAAATTAATAACAACTTAAGGTGGAAGTGAAAATATATGTACCTGAAAGAAAAGAAAGCTTCTCAATTGGTGCGTACGGCTCTGTGCATTATGGCAGGCTCCATGCTCACAATGAACGGCCATGCGCAAACCGTTACTGAAGAACCAGCAAAACTGCAAAAGATTGAAATTACCGGTTCAAATATCAAACGCGTTCAAGCTGAAGGTGCCTCTCCAGTACAGATCATTACCAGAGCTGAACTGGAAAAAACCGGTGCCACCAGCCTGTCTTCTGTCATACAAAACCTCTCATCGAACAATGCTGGCGCCTTGACAGGCGTCGAATACAACGGCTTCTCCCCTGGTGCAACGACAGCATCTCTGCGTGGCCTGGGTAGCGGCGCCACGCTGGTGCTGGTCAATGGTCGCCGTGTCGCGCAATACGGTATCACTGGCTTCCAGTCCCAATTCGCCAATCTGGATGCGATACCTGTTGGTGCAGTTGACCATATCGATATCCTGCTCGATGGTGCCTCCGCGGTTTACGGCTCGGAAGCGATCGCTGGCGTTATCAATATCTGGCTTAGAAAAGATTACACAGCCGGTGAAGTCAAAGCCAGCGGCGGCGCTACCTCCAAGGGTAAAGCACAATCCAAGGACTTCAATATCTCCTACGGTATGGGCGATATCGCTGCAGACAAATTCAATGTGATGGGCTTTTTCGAGCATCATGACTCGGATGCCTTGTCCATGCGTGACATCAATGCCTACAATAGCCAGGACTATCGTGGCTTTGGCATTACCAAAGGTGACCGCCGTACCGCCTATTCCGTACCAGGCAATGTCCTGGTCGGTAACGTCATTACTGCCTTGCCAGGCTGCGCACCAGTCAACGTGGCACCAAATGGCCGCTGCATGCTGGACCGTTTTGACTGGACAGATGCGGTTCCAAAGCGTGGCAATGATTCCATCTTCTTGCGTGGCGAATATCAGTTCAGCGCCAACCATAGCTTCTTCCTGGAAGCTGGCGTCACACAAATCAAAACCAATTTGCGTTTCGACCCACAGTTTTACGCGAATGATGACGCAGGTACGTTCACTGTAGCTGGCGGCAAAAATTACTTGCTGCGCACTGGTGATCTGGGTGGCCGTGCAGTAGATGTCAAAGATACAGAAACACGCATCATTGGTGGCTTTAAAGGTGCTTTAGGTAGCTGGGAATACGACACAGCTGCTGGCTACCTGCAAAGTAAAGTGAATGTAGATCAGCGTGGTTTCATCATCACTGATCAAATGGAAGCTGCACTGGCAAATGGTACCTACGTGCCTGGTGCTGCTAACAATTCCGCTGCAGTGCGTGCAAAAATCTCTCCTACCTTGACACGTGGTGGCGAAAACAAAACTTTGTTTGCAGACCTGAAAGTCAGCAACTCAGAATTATTTGAATTGCCAGGTGGTTATGCCGGTACTGCGGTTGGTATTGAATACCGCCGTGAATCCACCAGTGACGTAGACGACCAATACCTGCTGGATCAACGTGTCTACTCCATCGGCGGCTTGCCCAAATTGCCATTCTCCAGCCGCAATGTTGCCTCTGCTTATGGTGAATTGAATCTGCCAGTCTTGAAATCCCTGGAATTATCTACTGCAGTTCGTGCAGATAATTACAGCGTAGGCGGCAATTCATTGACACCAAAAATTGGCGCAAAATGGAGCGTTCTCCCTACAGTAGTTTTGCGTGGCACGATTGCCAAAGGCTTCCGCGCACCGAACTTCCGTGAAATTTCGCCATCCGTTTCCGTTGGTTTCTACAATGGCCAACAAGATCCGGTATTGTGCCAAACTGGTAATGAACCAGATTGCAATATCTCTCTGAAAGCCAATATTTCTGGCAATGCTGCACTGAAGCCAGAAAAATCGACCAGCAACACCATCGGTATCGTCTGGGAACCAGTCAAAGACTATAGCGTCACTCTGGACTATTACAAAATAGAACGCCGTGATGAAATCAGCTCTTTGGACATCACCTATTTGCTGTCGAATCAAAAGGACCCTAACTTCGCGAAATTCATCACCCGTGACAAAGGTGGTCATATCACTGAAGTAAGTCTGCCATACATCAATATCGGTAAAACGCAAGTCAGTGGTTTCGATCTGGATTTCAAGGGTAAACAAAATCTGGGCGAAAACGGTAAATTGAACTTCCGTTCAAAAATGTCGCTGACCAGAGAATATCTGTCGACACCATTCCCGGATAGCGAAACCGTTGATTACAACAAGACCTATAGCCAACCTGAATTCCGTGGTTCCCTGGCAGTAGGTTGGGAAAAAGGCCCATGGTCGCATGAAGCATCCGGTAACTATATCTCTGGATACGACTATATAGGCACACCAGCGGACAGCTGCAAGATAGATATTATCTACGGCGCGCCTAGCTCATATTGCCGCGTAGCTGCAACGACTACCTGGAGCTGGTTCACAGGTTACAAAGGCTTCAAAAATGTGGAATTGGCATTGAACATCTCCAATCTGTTTGATACAAAACCACCATTTGATGCACGTAGCGCACTGAACAATGGTTCTTTCCCATACAACTCTGGTTATAACAGCCCATTTGGTCGTCGTTTCCAATTCTCTGTTAAATACGCATTCAAATAATCAACAAGATTATTGAAAATATAAGCAATATTGCATCCTTATTTAAATACAGGATCAGATTTTTGGGGGCCTCGCGCCCCCATTTTCAGGAGTAAACATGAAATTTCGCTCAACGTTGCAACAACTGATCGTTGCCACTTTTGCCGCATTACCTGTATATGCAGTGCATACTGACGTCATGGCAGAAACAGCTGCCGTCACTTATAAAAGCGCATCTGAAATACCGGTAGAAGTTTTCTTTAAACTGGCTGATTACCGTGACCTGTCGATATCACCAGACGGCAAAACCATCGCCGCTATTGTGCCCCTGAATGGCCGCGGTAATCTGGTATTGATAGATACTGCCACACGCAAGGCCAAAGTCATTACATCCTCGTCCCGTTTCGACGTTGCAGAAAGTCGCTGGGTAGGTAATAAATATTTATTCTATCGTACCGCAGATGGTCAGGAAGCAAGGGGTCGCTTCAACTTTAAAGGTTCCTACTATTACGACATAGACAGCGATAAAAATTGGGAGCTGGAAAATACGAATGAACGCAAAAAAGGCGACATTCATATTGACGACATTATCATGACTGAAGGTAAGGATTCGCCTGAAGCCTATGTTTCTATGAAAGGTAGAAGCAAAGACTATGCTGATGTCTATAAATTCAATTTCAAAACCAGGCGCTCACAATTATTGACCTTTGAATCACCAGGACGCACTGAAGGCTGGGAACTCGACACTCACAGACGCCCACGCATTGCACAAAGAGGTGAAATTCGTCCTGGCGCAGGTCAGCCACAGATGACCACTTACTATCACCGCCCTATTGACAGCGACAAATGGGAAAAGATATTTGAGCAATCGAGCTACAACAATGGCACGATGTATGATGTACTGGGCTTTGACGACGATGACCGTACATTGTATGTCTCCACCAACAAAGATGGCCTGGATAAAATGGCGGTCTTTAAATATGATACCGTCACCAAGAAATTTGGCGAACTGGTGCATGCGGATCCTATATTTGATATCAATGGCCAGAATTCCAGTGCACGCTTGATACGCGAAGGCGATGATGAGACTGGTAAGGTCGTCGGCTTGACTTATGATGCAGCTAAACCAGTACGCGTCTGGTTTGGTAATAGCGCAAGAAAATCCCTGACTGAGCAAATTGATGCATCCCTGCCCGCAACCCACAATGCGTTCAGGCTGTCCTCTGATGGAAGCAAAGCATTAGTACATGCCACTTCAGATATTCAGTCCGGCATTTACTATTTGTTTGACACACAAAAGAAAACCCTGGAACCCATCGTACAGGACCGCGAATGGGCAAATCCAGAGTTGATGGCTGAGCGTAAATACATAGGCTTCAAAGCACGTGATGGCTTACCTATCTATGGCTACCTGACCTTGCCAAAAAATTCGGATTCCAAAAACCTGCCATTGATCGTGAATATTCACGGTGGACCTATGGTACGTGGCTTCCACTTCTCTTCCTGGGGTCGTTGGCCTGAAGCGCAATTCTTTGCCTCACGCGGTTATGCAGTTCTGGAACTGGAACCGCGCGGCTCTGAAGGTTATGGTCGCAACCATTATGTCAAAGCATGGAAGCAATGGGGTGGCACCATGCAGGATGATATCAATGATGGCGCCATGTTCCTGGTACAGGAAGGCATAGTCGATAAAAACCGCATGGGTCTGTTAGGTGGTAGTTATGGCGGCTATGCATCCCTGCAAGGTATGACCCGAGATCCAGACTTGTGGCGTTGCGCCGATTCAGTCGTGGCTGTGAGTGATCTTGGTCTTTTGCAAAACGTCTCATGGTCAGATACATCTGAAAATGCAGACGCTGCAACTGGCGGCTACCTGAACAATGAATTCAAACTCTGGGTTGGCGATTCCAAAGCCGATGCCGCTCTGTTTGAACTGCGCTCACCAGCCCGCAATGCTGCCAATGTCAAAGGCCCTATCATGCTGTCCATGGGTTCTGACGACAGACGCGTGCCGATGATACACGGTGAAAAAATGCGTGACGCCTTGCTCAAAGCTGGCAAAACCCTTGACTACAAGGTTTATCCAGAAGAAGGCCATGGTTTCAATAAAGACGTCAACGTATTTGACTTATACAACCGTAGCGAAAAATTCTTTGCTCAGTGTTTGAAGAAATAATCATCTTACTTTAATCAAAAGAATTGACGCACATCGCGTATGACATAACTATCCCCTGCAATTGCAGGGGATAGTTTTTTTATTCCTTGAAAATGAATTACCCACATTCCAGGGCAATAAAAAAGCGCCAAAAATCTGGCGCTTTTCAAGGTTCTAGTTGAGGCTCACTCTATCTTGGTGATAGGCGGCTGATAAGGACTAGGCACCGGAGTTCTGGGGTTAGTTGGAGTATCATGCCCAAGACCTGGCTCGTCAGGTACAGTCACCACAGTACCGCCATCACCTGGCTCACCATCACCGCCAGCAACCAGGATCAATTCTTCATTTGAAATCAAACGCATTTGACACTACTCCATTGTAGGTAAATAAATCATGTCGATCAGGACATGCGCATTTGCACCATTCACGACTTTTTGTGCCGCAAACAGCATCCTGACATAGGGACGATACATTTTCTTGTATCTATCCCGTGTCTGAATTCTCTTCCCTCGCTTTTCTATGCTGACCATCTCTATCTGACCAGTAAAAAAAACGGTTTTAGCTTATTCGGCAATAGAATTATCCATTTAAGAACAGATAATAAAGGCCACATAAGTTATTAAATTATATTTCACAAACAATATCATGAATAGTATATCAATGATAAATACAATAATAATTTTTGCTTATGCAAACTTTAAATAATGCTTACTCCGTTCGTCTGGGAAAATCAAAACATCTGGATTAAAAAGTGTGGATTTTTATAATTCATCAGCCATAAAAAAACCCCGTGTTTTGCACGGGGTTTTCTATCTTCAAGACAATCAGATGATGCGTATAGCGACTGGCATCAACTATTCTGCAAATGAGAATTGCATCAAACGCCTGCCCTGACCAATGAAGCCTTTAACACCTCGTTCAAGGTTGCCAGGCTCTCAGACAAATGGGCACGCGCTTCAGCACTCATAGGCTTGCCTACTGCACCGCGAATGGCGATCAGCAATTGATTGGCCTGTTCTCTTTGCAAACTGCGTGCATCTGCAGGAGTGAAGGCAGAAGGTTTTATTAAGGCATTGGACAAACGCTTCAGATGCTCACGCTGCAGATTACGGCGCGCAGAGATGATGTCAGCACCGCTGGATAATTCGCTCCAGATGCTGGTTTGCAAGCTGCCATACAACTCATGCAGAGACAGCACTTTTTTAGGGTCGCGCAATTTTTCTGCATTATTGAGCATGCGCTGTGCGACCAGATCCGACATTAATTGATCCAGTGCTGCCGTTTGCAAACCCAGCAAACGGGCAGAAATGGAAATGTCATTGCGGTTACCTCCCTGGAAATGATCAACCCCAAGGCGGCTCAACAATTCAGGTGAAAAGACAAAGCTCTTCGCTGTGAACAAACTGTCGGAAACCAGTTTCAAAGCCTGACGCTGACGGTCGGCAGCGATAGGTGTGTAAGTAGCGCGACCGGTACCGGCATGGTCCCTCAGAAAAGTGGTACCGCCAACAAACTTGGCTGCCAGTGGCACAGTGCGGGCAAACTGACCAAAGCCGTATTCAAAACTGCGGCGCAAGGTTTCATAGCTATCGCCCGTTTTCAATTGACGGGTTTGCAGCTTGTCCCACAATTCACGTGACATCGCCAGACGTTTTTGTATGTAAGCCAGAGGATCAGAACCCAGATCGAAGGTGTTGACGTCCGGGTCTGACACCATGCTTCCCATTGCATCTTCATCCGTGCCATAGGCCAGTAAAGGTTCCGTAGAGCGTGAGGCAATACGGGCCAGCTCATCTTTTTCCTTGTCGGCCTCGATTGGCTTATAGGCATACTCTATCGCCCAGTAATCATAAGGGCCAAGGGAAGACATTACATATTCGCCCTGAGGCTCCCCCTTGGTCGCCAGATTGAAAGGTACATAGTCCATGATGGAACCAGCCAGCCCATTGACCTTGGTAAACGCTGGGTCCTGCAATTGCTTCAAGCTATAGATAGTCGAAGAGCGGAAGTTATGGCGCAAACCCAGGGTATGGCCTATCTCATGCATGATGACGTCTTTTACATAGGCTTGCGCCAGTGCTTCTGCCTTGGGGCTGTCCATATCCACTTCACCGCGGGCATCCAGCAAGTCCAGGGCAAAGCCCATTTCCATCGATGCCTCATGGGCAAAATCGCAATCGCGATGCGCCGACGGCGTCCATGCCTGGCTTTGCGTATCCTCACCTATCAGGCGGCGCGCGCCACGGGCAAACACATCCGACATACCTATATCAGCATCCAGGATTTCCCCACTGCGTTCGTCTACTTGAGAAGGGCCAATGGCAAAGCCTACGTCAGCGCCAACAAACCAGCGTATCGAGGCATGGCGTGCGTCCATGGTATCGAAGGTATCACTCTCAACTTGCTGTTTGACCACGACAGCATTTTTGAAACCTATTTTTTCAAAAGCCTTGTTCCATTCCAGTACCCCCTCAGTAATCGATTTACGGTATTTTTCTGGCACATTCTTGTCCAGCCAATACACGATAGGATGCTTGGGCTCAGACAAAGCCGCCGTCGGGTCTTGCTTTTCCAGGCGCCAGCGATTGACAAAGTGACGTGAAGTCTTGGGTTTGATATCGTCAGTGAAGTCGTAACTGGTGGTGACAAAATGCCCCAACCTGTCATCCGCCAGACGTGGGCGCATGACTTCTGCAGGCAAGGCAGAAAAATTGAAGTAAAAGCCGACAAAGAAACTGCGCGGGTCGGGTGTGGTCCGTGGTGGTGAAGGAATGGCTACTGGTGGCGGCACCAGTGGCAGAGCAGCGATACGCGGAGTAGCGAAATGGGCATTGACGAAAAGACCGGACAAGGACTCATCGGTACTCAATTTTCCAAAACTACTATTCGCTTTATCCAGCACATACATGGTGCGATAGGCGTATTCCAGACGTGTTGAATATGAAGGAATGTCATTGAACAGCAAGGCACTGGCATCCACCAGAATGCCTTTTGACTCGCCATGTGGAGAACTCAGCACGGGTGCACTCGCCAGCAAACTGTCTGAAAACGCCTGGGAAACAGCAATCGCCTGTGGCGTACCTGGTGTCGCAAAAAAGTCTGTGTTCTTGGCCAGCAACTGGACTTGATTACCTACTTTTTTGAAGACCGCGTGATAACTCTGTCCCATCTGGCTGCCATACAAGCCACGCTCACCTATGCTATTGGGAATGTTGTAAGTAAACAAAAAAGGCTTATCAAATTGCTCAGGCTTGATTTCTATCCAGACCTTTTCGTCTTTTTGATACAGATTAAAAAAGCCCTTGTGCTCTTTGGCATCTTTAATGATTTCTTTGAATGGACGCAAACCAGGTGTTGGAGCCGGTGCTGCCGCAGGCGCAGCTGCAGCAAGCACAGGTACGGCAGGTGCAGTCACCGTCGTGCCATTTGGTGCAGGTGCAGGCGCAGGAACAGGGGGAGGTGTCTGGGCAAGTGCGACTTCACTCAAAGCGCACAACAAAAGGAGCAGGCTCTTTTTCTTGAAATGTACTTCTTTTGGCAATTTCATATTTTTTCCCGGTTAATTTAAATAGCGACATAGCGCTGTTGTATGACTTCTTTGCTGTGTTCGCAGATTCTTCTTTCTGTTACAAGTTCTTACAAGTCGCAGGAACTTATGCGAAGCTCGAATTTTTACAGAAATTCTATAATTTGAAAATTTTTTCGCATTTTTTGATTTCAAAAAGAGTATGCAAGCACAGGCACTTTGATAGTATTTGCTTTCAATTGGTTCATTTTTTGAGGATTTATAAGCTTATTACTTGAATTTATATGAAAATAAATACATTTCCAAAAAAATCACAAATTTTCATTTTCATGAAAATTTAGAAATTAAATTTTCATTTCTTGTCGTCGCCGAACAACAGACCCTCAAAAAAAGGTAACAAAAGCTTTCCTGAAAGGTATTTTATTTACATAATAAAGTTCTGTTTGATTCATTGCCTTTCATTTTCCCCGAAGCAATTATAGAGAGGAAAAATTTGGTAACACTTCATCGGACAGCAGCACAGGAATGTTAAAAAATTTACAAAATTTTTGAAATTACACCCTAACTGCCAAAACGGATCCGGCACCCGGTTGCATCTGGTCTATCAACAAAGAGGGAACAATAATGATATTTAAAGAAAAAAAAGGCGTGCAGTCAGTGCGCCTGGCGCTAAGTGTAATAGCTGGTTCTATGTTGATCGCGGGCGTTGCCCACGCTCAAACTGAATCTGCAGCACCACAACGTATCGAAATTACCGGCTCTAACATCAAGCGCACGGACAAAGAAGGTACGGCAGCAATTCAAACCATTAGCACACAAGAAATCAGGAACAGTGGCGCATCCACAGTTCTTGAATTGATGAAGGCACTGGTACCAGGTATGGGTACTGGTGGTTACAACAATACTGCCAATCAAAATGGTTTTTCCAAATCTGTTGCAGTTGCAGACTTGCGCAGCCTTGGTGCAACTTCTACCCTGATTTTGTTGAATGGCCGCCGCATGGCGCCAGCGCCTTATGCAAACCCGAATAATGGTAAATCAACACTGTACGATCTGAACAATATTCCAGTCTCCGCTTTGGAAAAAGTTGAGGTATTGAAAGACGGCGCATCCGCGATTTATGGTTCTGACGCCATCGGCGGTGTTATCAACTTCATTACCCGTCGTGACTATCAAGGCGGCGAAATCAATGCGACTATCGGTGCAAACGACGATAATCGCTTTGGTAAAAAAGATGTCAATGCCTTCTATGGCCAGGGTGACTTGAATAAAGATGGTTATAACTTCTTTGTCACTGGCGACTTCAGCCGCCGCGATCCAGTCTGGAAACGTGATGGCACCAAAGATATAGAACAAAACCTGTATGGTGTATTGAATAACCGCCTGACGCTGTGGGATGGTTCTGCACTAGCCAATGCTCTCTCTAATACTGCCATTTCCAACCAGCCTACGCTTTATCGCGAGTCTGCTCCTGGTAACAAAAATTTCCCGCTGGCCAACTCTTCTTTCCAAACCAACTGCGCTGATGCATTGAAAGTGACTGGTACTGCAGCGAATCACGCCAATGCTGCTTTCCTGGGCAAGACTTTCTGCGTTTACGACACAGATGGCGTTACTCAAGTACAGAATCGCTCAGAAGAAGCGAATTTCATGGGCCGTGGCGAATTCAAAATCAATGAAAATTTGAGTGCGTTCTTTGAAGCAGCAGCAACCAGAAATACCAATTACTATACTGGTGCTTCTACCGCGATGAATGGCCGTTCGCCGACCACTAATTTTACATCGACTGGATTGGCAGATTCATTCCAGGCTATCTTGCCGGTTGGTCATCCTGACAATCCATATAATGTCCGTACTGCACTTGCCTATCGCTTTGAAAACCTGAAAGGTGGCAGTGAAGAACAATCCGACAGTGCTCGCCTGCTGGGCGGCTTGAAGGGCACAGTCGGTACTATTGATTGGGAAACTGGCGTATTGTGGAGCAGATCCAAAGTCAAAACGACTAATTTCGGCCTTTTGTATCTGCCAACGCTGCGCAAACTGATTACAGACAATCGCTCGATTGCCTCCATTGCAAATGACCCTAACATTGCCAGAAACACTATTGATACCGGCACGTCCGAAATCACGCAATGGGATGGCAGAGCCAGTACAGAAGTCGGTAGCCTGGGTGGTGGTGCGATAGGCGTCGCTGCAGGTTTTGAATTCCGTCAGGAAAAAATCAAGCTTGATCCAGATGCAGATAAAGCTGCTGGTAATATCCTGGGCAATGCCAACACCATTATCGATGGTAAGCGCAAAGTAGGCTCTGCTTTTGTTGAAGTACGCGCTCCATTTGCCAAGACCTTTGAAATGGATTTTGCTGGTCGTCTGGATAAATATGACGGTTTAAAATCCAATTTTGCTCCAAAAGCTGGCGCAAAATGGACACCAAATGACACCATCGCTCTCCGCGGTACTTATTCTGAAGGCTTCCGTGCCCCAGCTTTGACCCAGGTTACTCCTGGTGGTGCCCAGTTCTTCCTGAGCAGCTTGCAAGATCGCGTACGCTGCCCAGACGGTACTAACCCGGCTGCAGGCGCAGATCCTACTGATTGCGCAAAAACCGCTTCTGGTACAGGTGGTGCAAATCCTAACCTGAAACCTGAAACTGCCAAGGCATACACTCTGGGTCTGGTATTGTCACCAACCCGCAATTTTGACGTAGCTCTGGACTGGTACAAAGTGCGTAAAGAAGGTGAAGTTATCCTGACAAATGCACAGACCTTGCTGGATCATGAAACTGCAGCTACTGTTGGTATCGTCCGTGATCCAAATCAGGCTAACTGGTTGAAAGATGCCAAGGGTAATCCTATCCCTGGCACAGGCCCATTGTTATCTATTGCTGAACCTTGGATCAACCAGGGCGCAACAGAAACATCCGGTATTGACCTTGATGTACGTTACCGTACTGCGCTGGCTGGTGGCAAATTGGAAACCAGCCTGAGTGGCACTTACATTCTGTCCTATCGCAGAGCAGAAAACATTGGCGACAATGAAGCCAATGTTGTAGGTGGAGCTGGTGGTACGTCTGACTGGAACACTTCTGGTGGCGATATCCCACGTGTAAAAGCACGTTTGAGTGCCAACTGGACAAAGGACGTGCACAATGTCTTTGGTGCAATGAACTACACTAGTGGCATTTCCCTGCTGCGTCGTTCAGACAATCAAACGATTTATCCAGTAGCCTATTGCCAGTATGGTACAGGTCAACCATCCTCAGCTTACTCGCTGGGCGGTGTGCCACTGTTCAATCAATACATTGCAGATTGCAGCGTTGCAGCCTGGACTACAGTTGATATTGGCTACAAATACACAGGTATCAAGAATTTGACACTGGGTGTGACTGTTGCCAACGTATTTGATGCGAAAGCACCTTACGATCCACGTAACTACGCCAATGGTTACAACGACCAATTGCATAACAACACAGGTCGTTATTTCACATTCTCAGCAAACTATAAGTTCAAATAAAGCAGGATAAGGAATCAGGCTATTCATAGTCAGATTCCTGTCAACTTGAAAGCGTCCGGAATTTCCGGACGCTTTTTTTATTCCCCGCGCGGATGGTGCATGGCATGCAGCTTCTTCAAGCGTTCACGTGCTACATGGGTATAGATTTGTGTGGTTGAAATGTCTGCGTGTCCCAGCAATAATTGCACCACCCGTAAATCAGCGCCGTGATTAAGCAAGTGCGTGGCAAAAGCATGGCGCAAGGTGTGGGGTGACAAATGGGTGCTGATATTGGCCTGGGTCGCGTACTTCTTGATGAGTATCCAAAACATTTGCCTGCTCATGGCTGCACCACGCGCAGTGACGAACAAGGCATCATCAATCTGGCCTTGCAGGATAGCAGGACGGCCTTCATGCAGGTAACGCTCCAGCCATACCCGCGCCACCTCCCCAAACGGCACCAGCCTGGTTTTATCGCCCTTGCCGGTAATGCGCAAGACCCCTTCATTGAGCCCGACTTCTATGGAGCGCAAACCCACCAGTTCACTGACGCGCAAGCCACAGGCATACAATAATTCCAGCATGGTTTTATCGCGCAAGCCATGTGGATTGCTATGGTCCGGTGCCTGCAATAACGCGACAACTTGCGCCTCGCTCAGGGTTTTGGGCAAGCGCTGTGCTTGTTTGGCTGAACGCAATTTACTGCAGGGATTCTGGCTGACCAGATTCTGGCGAAAAGCCAGTAAATAGAAGCGTTTGAGCACGCTCATACGGCGGTTGGCGGAGCTGGCTTTGGAGGTCTCGTGTTTTGCCGCAATATATTGATTGATATCAGCCTGCTTGACTTCATACAAATGCTTGCCCTGCTCCAGATGCAGGTATTCGGCAAACAATCGCATATCGCGGCGATACGCTTCTATGGTATTTTTTGCCAGACCATCTTCCAGCCACAAGGCATCGCAAAACTGGTCGATTTGCTCCGTCAACCTTTCTGGCAGCACGACAGGTAAAGGCTTTACTTCCACAAGGCTTCCTGGGTATAGCCCGCCGCACCTTCATGCGTCAGCAACCAGCGTTTCACCCCCAGGTGGAAGCCGGTTTCATCATCATTGTGAGCAAAGCCTCCCAGGCCGCCTGCTGCCGTTACCCTATGGCAGGGTATCACCAGCGGATACCAGTTGGCACCGCAAGCCTGGCCAACGGCACGTGGTGCAGAGCGTATATGCTTGGCAATTTGCCCATACGTCAATACCTGGCCACGCGGGATGGAAGAAATTGCTTGCCAGACCCGGGTTTGAAACGCCGTGCCCGCCTCTTTCAAGGGCAGCTTGAATTGAAAGTCCGGGTCCCGTAAATAACTAGCCACTTGTTTGGCCGCCTTTTCGGCCACCTTGTCTATCGGTGCTTTTTCCTGGAAACGTGGTGGCAAGTACACCAGTTCACTGACCCGTTGGTCTTCGCAACGTATGCCGACAGCCCCAAAAGGTGCCTCGACGATGGCAGAGAAAAAGCCTGATTCTTTAGATTCTTTATCCAGCATGACTTTCCTTTTTGACAAAAGAAAAAAGGCGCATCATCCGATGCGCCTTTAAAACGTCTTTCGCGTTTTCGGCTGTTTAGTGTATGCGATTTTTTAATTTTTCACATCCACTCAGCTTGTAGTAAAAACGCGCGTCTCCTCAGTGTGTACGGTATAGGTACCGTTATTTTGCACTACCGCCTTATAAACCTGTGTGCTTTCATTCTTGATTTTTTTTGCAGAAATCTGAACTGCCGTGAATATAGCATGACAAGTTTTGGCTTTCAAAATAAAAATGAGACAAAACAGTGCGCTGTTGCAGATATGTGAAAATTAATCATAAACTCAAAAAATGTGCTAGGTAAGACCAATTTTAATTCTGCCAAAATAAAATTTGCCGTATTTCCTTGCGAGAAATACGGAAAATTCTTTTAAATTTTGGCCAATTTACTTTGTTTGACTAATTTGACTATCAAATTCTGGCATATATGCTGACTAGCCTCTGCTTAGCTGGCTGACAATAAACGAAGCAGTACGGTAACAATCGCACATCAACATACAAAGATTTTCGTTCCGCAAGCCCCAATTTGGTGTTATCTGAGACCTCAGTGCTCTGCTTTCCTGTCCAGTCTTTGATGACAAGGCTTACACAGACACTACATAAAAGAATAGCCATCACGGCAACACGTGATGGCTATTCAAAACAAAATAGCAAATAACAATTACTTGAAGCCCAGTTTGGCTCCTTCTTTATTCACATTGGCGATAAGGTCTTTCCCTATACGGCCTTCCATCTCTTTTTGCACCGGCAACAGCGCTTTGCGCCATTCTGCTTTTTCTTTTTCAGTCAATACATAGACCGTGGTTTTACCGGACTTCTTGACGCCTTCCAATGCATTATCGTTCTCTTGCTGGGCAATGGCATTGGCATACTTGGTTGCCGATTTCATGGCTTCATCCAATTGAGCGCGGATATCAGCAGGCAGACCATCCCAGAATTTTTTATTGACGATGACAGCATAGCCAAGATAACCGTGATTCGTCACAGCCACATGCTTTTGCACTTCATGCATTTTTTGCGTATAGAGGTTGGATGGCGGATTTTCCGTGCCATCGACAACACCGGTCTGCAAGGCTTGATAAACTTCAGAGAAGGCCAGCACCTGGGGATTGGCACCGAGGGCGCGCATTTGTGCATCCAGCACCTTGGACGATTGTATACGCAGCTTCTGGCCCTTCATGTCTGCAGGCAGATGCATGGGCTTGTTGGAAGACATGACCTTGAAACCATTGTCCCAAAAACCCAGACCGATAATACCCTTGGGTTCCAGCTTTTTCATGAGGTCTTTGCCTATCGGGCCCTCCGTCACTGCATACAGTACATCCTTGGATGGGAAAATATACGGCAAATCAAACACTTCAAATTCTTTGACGCCCAGGGGGCCAAACTTGGCCAGCGACGGTGCCAGCATTTGCACTGCACCTAATTGCAGGGCTTCCAGCTCTTCCTTGTCTTTGTATAGCGTGCTGTTGGCATAGACTTCAACCTTGACACGTCCCTTGGTGGCTTTTTCAGCCAGCTCTTTAAAACGCTCGGCAGCTTTGCCTTTAGGCGTATCGTTGGAAACTACATGACTGAATTTGATGACGATGGGTGCCTGGGCGAAAGCAGCACCACTAACGAGAGTTGCGGCCAACAGGGAAAACAACACTGACTTCAGTTTCATACTTGTCTCCAGACGTTTTTATGGATTGTTGCATGGATTATTGCAATGTCAGCATTATCTGCCAACTGTGGAAAACCACAAGCCCACAATACAAAGCAACTACCCCACCCTAGTTACTCACTAAGGGCGGGTGAGCGGAATTCGTCACACCACAAAAACATCCCCATTCCAAATATCACTGCCATGTTTATGCATGATCATCGCTAACTCATGGAAACTTTGTCACACTATGCGGTAACATCCTGCATACAATAATGTGGAAAACCACAGTTGTCGCAGTTATACCGCTGACTGAAAATAGAAGAAAATAAAAATGAAATTCTTACAATATGGGGACCTCATGAAGCAAAAACTCTCTTTGCCTGGTTAAAGTCGCTTGCATTACTTTAATAGCTTGCGACATCGGTATTGCATATCTTCTGTAGACAGTCGTAAGAAATCACGACAAGAATTCAACAGCCCTGGCAGATAGCAAACCCTGTGCCTGCTTGTTCGTCAGACATACAAGCAGCTTTTTTCACTATCATCTTATTTTCCCAAAGGGATCCACCATGAAATTTCTTGATCATTTGGAGGAGTGGATTATTGCTGCTCTTATGGGTGGCGCTACGCTCATCATCTTTATCTCCGTGCTCCATCGCTATGGCACAGGCTTCAACATCCCGATCGTACAGGACTGGTTACTCTCCCTGCATTTCAGTTGGGCTCAGGAACTGTGCATCATCATGTTTGTCTGGATGGCCAAGTTTGGTGCAGCCTATGGCGTAAGGGCAGGTGTGCATGTAGGTGTCGATGTGCTGGTGACCCGCCTGCCAACAGAATGGCGTAATGCCACCGTGTACACCGCTCTGGCATGCGGCATGATTTTTACTGGCATCATAGGTACTCTGGGACTGACTTTTGTCTGGGAAAACGGCATGCACTACGCCATTTTTCATACGCTAGGTCTGTCCGTCGGCGAGCTTACCGAAGGCCCCACCACCCCGGACCTGGAATGGCCAACATGGATAGTCTATTCCGCTGTCTGGATGGGCTCTTACCTGATGTGTTTCCGCTTCATCCAGGTTGCGCTCGCCTTTTATCGTACGGGTGAATTACCGGTACATGACCACGCCCATGTTGAAGGCCTGAGCGACGAAGAAAACGCCATTCAATTGCAACCAGCCACAGCAGCAACTAAAGGAGGTGTGTAATGAGTGCCGCCCTGGATACACTGGGCATCAAGCAGATGTCCAAACAACGTGCCACCATCGTTTTGTGTGGCATCGTCCTGGCACTTGGTGCCATGTGCATGGTAGGCAAGATAGGTATCGTGTTTGCCTTGCTGATTGCGCTGATGCTGACGGGCATCCCGGTATCGATTGCCCTGGGTTTGACGGTATTAATGTTCATGTACCTTCTCACCCAGGTGCCAATTGAAGCCGTGGCCTTGAAACTGTTCACAGGTATAGAAAAGTTTGAGATCATGGCGATCCCTTTCTTTATCCTGGCTGGCAACTTCCTGACGCATGGCGGTGTCGCCAAGCGCATGATCAATTTTGCTACCAGCATGGTAGGTCACTGGCATGGTGGCCTGGCGCTGGCGGGTATTATTTCCTGCGCCATGTTCGCGCTGGTATGCGGCTCCAGCGTGGCAACCGTGGTAGCGATTGGTTCCATCATCTTGCCAGCCATGGTCAAGCAAGGTTACCCGAAACAGTTTGGTGCTGGTGTCATCATCACAGCAGGCTCACTGGGTATTTTGATGTTGCCATCAATACCCAAGGTGATTTACGCGATTTCTACCAATACCTCCATTGGGGCCTTGTTCGTTGCAGGCTTATTCCCTGGCATGCTGCTGACCGCCATGCTGTGTGCGACTACCTGGTTCCTGGCCAGGAAGAATGGTTACCCGCGCATGAAAAAAGCCACATGGGGTGAGCGCTGGAAGGCATTTCGTGAAAGTATCTGGGGCTTGCTGCTGGTGGTGATTATCATCGGTGGTATTTATAGCGGTATCTTCACGGCGACTGAAGCAGCGGCCATGAGTGCAGTCTACGCCTTCTTTATTTCTGTCTTTGTCTACAAGGACATGAAAATATCGAATACACCCAAGGTACTGGTCAATTCCGCAGCCTTGTCGGCCATGCTGTTGTACATCATCACCAATGCCGTGCTGTTTTCTTTCCTGATGGCGCATGAGAATATTCCCCAGCTCATGGCTGACTGGATACTGGGCAAAGAACTCGGTCGTGCTGGTTTCCTGTTCTTTACCAACATACTGCTCCTGCTGGCTGGCAATGTCATGGAACCATCCTCCATCATACTGGTGATGGCCCCTATCCTGCATCCGGCTGCCATACGCCTGGGTATAGATTCAGTTCATTTTGGTATTTTGATTGATGCCAATATGGAAGTTGGTCTCTGCCATCCACCGGTAGGTTTGAATTTGTATGTGGCCAGTGGCATTTCAAAAATGAGTATTACCGAACTGACTGTTGCTGTCATGCCCTGGCTATGCACCATGCTGGTTTTCCTGGTTATCGTCACTTATTGGCCTGGACTTTCGCTTTGGCTGCCCAGGGCCATGGGAATGATGTAGACATAATATCAATAGAGAAAGGCCGGAAAGGTGAATGCCCCCGGTCTTTTTCTGTTCCGGCTCTGTTAATGGCCTGACTTAAACTCAGTCGATCAGGGATACAGTTCACTACTCAAGAGCAGCACCGCAAAATATTCTGTCGGCATTGCAGGCCCTGCGATAAACTGGTTTTATGAAAAGCTCACACCGCTCCCAATCCTGGCCTAACCAAAAATGGCGCTGGATTATCCCCATCCTGTTGCTGCTTTTATTTCTGTCCACCCTGATCTGGCTGCCGTGGCAGGCACAACGCATGGAAGCCAATGAGCGCCAGGAGCAATTGATTGCCGATTCACTGTGGGTAGAGCAGGCCATACAATTCCAGTTGACGCGCAATGATGAAGTCTTGCGCCAGATCGGTGGTGAAATCAAGTCAGCCAAGTTGCAAAAAGAGACCGTGCTGGAACGTTTCCGCGCCATTCTCAAGAATAATCGCGAAGTGCAACGTATCGCCTGGTATGACGCCAATAATAAAGTGCTGGTCGATACCCGCGAATCGCTGCAAGCCAGTGCTGAACGCCTGCCCCTGCCCCATTTTGAATTTGGTGCGCTGGATGTCAGCGAAGAAACCATCTGCCTCAAGCCTGTGCTGGAAATCAATGCCAAGAATGCCTATCTCATGCATTGCCAGATTCCCCTGATACGCGACGAGCGCAGGATAGGCAGCATGATGATCAGCTATCGCATGAATGCCATCCTGGAAGAACTGGTGCCCTGGTGGTTTGCCCAGGATAACCAGATCACCATCACCGATATCGATGACCGCATACTGGCAGAGCGCAGCGCTGGCGGCAGTGGCAAAAGCGTGTACACCCACAGCCGTGCCCTGGAGTTGCCCAGCCTGACCCTGGTCTTGCGCACGAATAGCATCAAGACCGAGCCCAAGCTCTTGTCGAACTTGCTGGTGCTATCCGTCATCCTCTTATCGATAGGTCTGATCTGGAGTTTGCTGGCCCTATGGCGCGACATCAACCGGCGCCTGGCAGCAGAAGGCGCTTTGCGCCAGCAAGTCACTTTTCGCACGGCGATGGAAAACTCCCTGGTTACTGGCTTGCGTGCACGCGACATGACAGGCAGGCTGACCTATGTCAACCCGGCATTCTGCCGCATGGTGGGTTTCCCCGCCGAAGAAATCATAGGACGGATACCGCCCATGCCCTACTGGGCCCCCGAGGCCATAGAGGAATACCAGCAGCGCTTCAGCCAGTTGCTGGCAGGTTCAGTGCCTTCTGAAGGTTTTGAAACCATCTACCGGCATGTCAGCGGAGAACGTATTCCCGTTCTCATCTATGAATCAGCCCTGATTGACGAGCAGGGCAAGCAGACTGGCTGGATGAGTTCCATCCTCGACATCTCAGAACTCCGGCGAGCACAAGAACTGACCCGTCAGCAAGAAGAAAAACTGCATACCAGCGCCAAGCTGGCGACCATGGGTGAAATTGCCTCCATGCTGGCACATGAGCTGAACCAGCCACTGGCAGCTATTTCCAGCTATACCACGGGCGCTGTCAATCTCTTGCAGGCAGGCGTCATAGACAGCAACCTGTTCCAGAGTGCGCTCGAGAAGGTCAATGCCCAGGCCCAGCGTGCCGGTCAAATCATACGCAGTGTGCATGAGTTCGTGAAGAAACGTGAAGCTGCCCGCGAACCCCTGCAAATTGCCGACCTCATGCAAAGCGCCATGCCACTGGTAGAATTGCAGGCGCAAGCCAGCCACGTCGCCCTGCAATGGAAAATCGGGCACGAATTACCCCTGGTACTGGCAGACCGCGTCTTGCTGGAGCAAGTACTCTTGAACCTGACCAGAAATGGCATAGAAGCCATGCAAACCACCACGCCAGAACAACGTATACTACGGGTAGAAGCTGCACTGGACGACAACAAACAACAACTCATCGTCAGCGTGACCGACAGGGGCCATGGCATACCGGTGGAAGTGGCAGAAAAACTGTTTTCACCATTCTTTACCACCAAGTCTGCAGGCATGGGCATGGGCCTGAACATCTGCCGCACCGCCATAGAATTCCATGGTGGCAAGCTCTCGCATCGCGATAATCCAGCTGGTGGTACTATTTTCCAATTCGCTTTACCAATACAAGACTAGCGCTGCACACTGAAGTGCGCCAAACAAAATACGGGAGAACAAATGTTACACATCATCGATGATGAAGAAGTCATACGCGATTCTTTATCCTGGCTGGCCAGGTCCAGGCAAATTGCCGCACATAGCTATGAAAGTGCAGAAAAGTTCCTGGTTGCTCTCGACAAGCCTCTGATTTTTGACAGCCAGGGTGATTGCATCCTGCTGGATGTACGCATGCCTGGCCTGACTGGTATCAACTTGTTTGAAATGCTGGCAGCCAGGCAATTGACCAAGCGCTTGCCCGTGATCTTTTTGACAGGCCATGGTGATGTGCCAATGGCGGTGGACACGCTCAAACGTGGTGCCTTTGATTTTTTTGAAAAACCGTTTAACGACAACAAGCTCATGGACAGAGTACAGGAAGCCCTGGCCATTTCACGCCAGGCAGGTGCTGCGGCTCTGGTACATGACAGGCTGGCCAGCCTGTCTGCCCGCGAAAAAGAAGTGCTGGACCTGATCCTGTTAGGCAAGATGAACAAGGTCATCGCTGACCAACTGGGCATCAGCATGCGTACTGTGGAAGTACATCGCGCCCATATCTTTGACAAGATGCAAGTCAAGACTGCCGTAGAACTCGCGGGGCTGTTGAAATAGATGAAGTAGAACGATGTCCATCTTCACCCTGCTCTTCCCTGACTTCAGCCTGATACTGATTGGTTTCCTGCTGGCGCGCCATGCGCACTGGGGCGGGCATTTCTGGGCGGGGGTGGAAAAGATCGTCTATTTCATCATGTTCCCGGCCCTGCTGTTTTATACCACCTCGCGCACCCGCTTTGATTTTCATTCTACCGGTCATTTGCTGCAGGTTGCCGTCATCACTACCGCTTGCGGCATGCTGCTGGGCTGGCTGGCCAAGTTCATGTTCAAGACTGGCCCCAGGATATTTGAATCAGGCGTACAGACAGCATTCCGCTTTAATTCCTATATAGCGCTGGCGATTGCTTCACGCCTGGCGGGTGAACAGGGCACCGCGCTAATGGCGCTGCTGATCGGCTTTCTGGTCCCTCTTTGCAATATGGGTGCAGTGTATGCACTGGCGCATAATAGCGGCAGGCTCATGAAAGAAATCGCCAGCAACCCGCTGGTCGTCGGTACCGCCAGTGGCGTTTTGTTCAGCGTGCTTGAAATACCCATGCCTGAAGGCATAGCCGCTACCCTGTCACGTCTGGGCAATGCCTCTATCGCATTGGGCCTGCTGGCCGTTGGTGCTGGCATGCGCCTGTCCGGCCTGCGTGAAGCCAAGGGCATGGCCACCTATTTTTTATCAGTCAAACTATTGGCTTTGCCACTGATCGCCCTATTCCTGGGGCGCTGGCTGGAATTACCACCATTGCAATTACAGATTGCCGTCGTCTTTTGCGCCCTGCCTACCGCATCCAGTGCCTATGTACTGGCAGCACGCATGGGTGGTAACGGGCCATTTGTAGCCTTCCTGATTTCAGCGAGTACCGTCCTGTCGGTATTGACTTTGCCAGTCTGGCTGAGCCTGGTGCGCTGATGCAGTCAAGCGGTAGTGAGCTTAAGCCTGTGTGGTAGCCATGCCATTCCGCCCGCGCGCATTCGCCGGGTCGGACAATATCGCATTGATCTGATCAAAACTGACTGGTTTGACCAAATGCGCATCAAAACCGGCATCCATTGCCAGTTGGCGATCTTTTTCCTGGCCCCAGCCGGTAATTGCTACCATGACTGTGTTTTTCAGTTCAGGCATGAGGCGCAATCCGCGCACCAGATCATAACCGTTCAGATGAGGCAAGCCGATATCAAGAAAAGCAAAATCCGGGCGAAAAGCCGCCGCCATGCTCAGTGCTTCAGCACCATCATGGCTAATCAGGGTGGTATGGCCTATCAGCTCCAGCAACTCACCGAACCCCCTGACGAAATCCACATTATCATCCACCAGGAAAATCCGGTATTTTGCATCGGCCGCCTGCCTGCCAGCGACCTGCTGACCATTAGCAACGAGATTGACCAGTGCTGGCAAGCGCAAGACAAATTCACTGCCCTCACCCAGGCCCGCACTATGCGCGACTATACTGCCGCCATGTAATTCTGCCAGGCGACGGGCCAGCGATAAGCCTACTCCCAAACCAGCATTCGAACGTTCTATCGACGAATCTGCCTGACTGAACATGTCGAAGATACTTTCCTGCATATGCGGGGCAATACCTATGCCATTATCCTTGATGCGTATATCAATATGAGTCGCTTCCAGCGTGGCGATCAAACTGATTTGCCCGCCTTGCGGCGTATATTTCACCGCATTGTTGAGAAGGTTGGAAATAATCTGCGCCAGCCGAGTCGCGTCCCCCGCAATCATCACCATCTGTACTGGCATCTGCACTTCAAACTGATGGGCAAATTTATCAATCAGCGGTCGCGCAATCTCCACCGCATTATTGATGATGGCATGCAGCGACACGGGCGCTACCTGTATCGCCAGTTTGCCAGTATTAATACGCGAGACATCCATGAGATCATCGACCAGGCGCACCATCTGCACTAGCTGTCTTTCCATGATATCGCGTGCCTTGGCTGCTGCGGCTTTGTCGCCTTCTTTCAGGCGCAAGATATCCAGGCCTGTGCGTATCGGTGCCAATGGATTACGTAATTCATGCGCCAGCGTCGCCAGAAATTCATCCTTGCGGCGGTCAGCCTGCAACAAGGCTTCTTCCGCAGACTCGCGTATGCGCACCTCTTGCTCCAGCCTGACATTGGTCGCCTCCAGTGCATCGGCGCGGCGGCCCAGTTCTATCAACATGTCATTGAAGGCGGCAACCAGAGTACCGATTTCACCACCATCGCGGCTTTCCACGCGCAAGGAAAAATCACGATCATGCATGACCTGGCGCGCGACATCCGTAATCGCACCCAAGGGTTTGGTAATCGCCACCTGCAAACGCGACGCCACGATACCAGCCAGCAGCAGGCTGATCAGCATGACGGAAACCAGGATCAGGCTGTAACTCTTGATACGCTCAAACAAGGGGTAAATTTCGCGGATATATACCGTGCCAAGAAACTCACCGTTTTCAACCACCCTGTAGTAGACATGCAATTCGCTACCATCTATCGTATAACCCGGTGCACCTGGCGCCTCAGGATAGGCAGGCGAACCGAGGTCGGCCTGCGTATAGCCAGCAAATCGCTTGCCATTGGCATCGTAGATTGCGCCGACAAGGATTTGTGGCCTGGCACTCAACATGCCCAGATTGTGTTCGGCAGCGGCATTGTCATTAAAACTCAGGGCCGGTGCCACTGCCTTGCCTACAATTTCTGCCTGCGTAGAAAGATCACTGACCCATGAGCGCTGAAAAGACACCAGGTCATAGAACAACATGGCAGCAGAAGCAACGATCACCGCCACCATGGTGGTCATCATCGCCATCAAAATCAGCCTGCCCCTGACGCTCTTGGTTTCAATCACTGTTTTCATGGCGTGTTTTTTTGTACCAGATAAGCAACCGACAGCAAACGTGAACTCAGCTTCAAACCCGCTTTTTCAGCAGCCGGCAAAGAAACTTCAAAGCGCACCCTGTCATCCACTATGCGAAAGTTAATCACACTACCCAGCCGCATGCCACTGTCAAATTCTGTAATAGACAAGATGCCGAGGGCAGCGGCATTGCGCAAGGGTTTTTCAGCCGAATCAGATTCGGCGATACCGATGAACAGTATATGCAGGCCATCCAGTTTTTCACGCGGCGCTATGGTTTTAACAGTCACGGTGCGGCCATTAATGCTGCGGCCTGTGACCTGGCGCGTCAGGTCAGCTGCCACATCATCCGCACCCAGCACGCCGATCACCAGGGGCGTTTCAGCACTACCAGCTTCAGTCGCTGGAAAGTCAATATAGCCTATGAATTTTGCAATGAAGGCTGCCTTGATATTGCGCTCCTGCGGCACTTCAGCCTTGACTGACCATGCAGTACATATCACCAAAAACGACAATAACAAGCATGCCAGCAAACGCCAGAAGAATGGCATCACCATGAAATGCTGATCTTGATCGCTGGAAGCCTGGCCTGGGTCTGCATGTTGAAGATGGATGTCAGTCATATAGGCTGACTAAAAACGTTTGGAGATTTTTAACAACACGCTACGCTCAAACACACTTCTACTCGCAATGCCGCCAAACTCAGTATGTGATGCGTGCAAAAGATTCTGGCCTATGATGGCAACATCAATATCTGGCCGTACGCGCCACGACCATTGTGCATCCATTTCATAATAAGCGGGTACAACCGGATTGCTCAGGTCTGAGTTATAACGCAGGGATAGATCAAGCTGCTGATTCCCCGATAAATCAGAAGACGAACGCAAGGTCCAATGACGCCCAGGATCATTGTTGGCCAGGCCGCTAGTGCCGCTGCTGTCCTTGCTGCCAGCAAGCAGCCTGGTAGTGACGCTTTGCACGACCAGACCGCCTGAGAGTCGCCATTTATCGACTGGCTGCCAGCGCCACCATGCCTCCAGCCCCCTGGTGCGCCCCTCCCCCATGTTCTGGAATACCGAGCCACCGCTCGCCTGAGGTTCCAGCGTACGCAAGTTATCATAGCTGCTGGCGAATGCCGTCAGCGAATAAGAAAAACCATTATCAAGTTGCGAGCGATAACCGACTTCAAGAACCTTGGCCACTTCAGACTGGAAATTGGGGCCGCCAGCGATAGCAAACTGGGGGATGCCATTCACCACTGGTGGATTGGTCGGTGAATAAAAATCGCGGTCTATACGCGAAGGTGCGCGCACCGTGCGTGACAGGCTGGTCCATATCAGTTTCGACTGTTCTGGCATCCAGGCCAGGCGCATATTGGGTAATTGCTCCCAGCCAGTATAATTATTATGCTCGGCCTTCAGCCCTAAGGTGAGTTTGAATTGCTGGTTGATGGCAATTTCATCCTGGGCAAACAGATTGGCCCAATGCATGTTCAGGTCACCAGGCAAAAAACCAAAAGCCGGGCCATTATTGACGCGGTCATTTGAATAGCGATAGCCACCACCCCAGGAAAAACGGTGATCATCACCAAAATGCAGATTATGTTGTGCCTGCAAATCCACCGTCCCCAGGCGCTCGGCAAAGGCATTCGGCTGATTACGTTCGGTATGGTCAAATATCAAACCCAGATGCAAGTCAGAACCATCATCCAGTTTACTATTGAGCGCCCCCGTCAGATTGGCACCACTGATGCGAATATTTGGCGTGCCCGTCTGTCCCAACTCCCCGGAGTAAGTATCGCCAGACAGCGATACGCCATAATTGCGGATCAGCCAGTCAGACCTAAAACCCGCTTGCAGACGGCGAAAACCAGTATGCGTATTAACCCCGGCAGCGGTAAAAGTATCGTCTACCTCAGTGGCTTTCGCATAGACCCGGTAATGGCCATTGCTAAACAACTCACCACCATAGCGAAATCCACCAACCCGGTCCTTACTGCCACCGACAAAACCCATGACACCATCCTGCGTATCCTTGGATGATTTGGTGATAATACTGATGACACCATTAACCGCATTCGCCCCGTAGATAGTTGCCCCCGGGCCGCTGATGACTTCTATGCGTTCAATATCCGCCATCAGCACATCTTGCGCATCCCAGAAAACGCCAGAAAACAAGGGAGAATAAATACTGCGTCCATCGATCAACACCAGCAGTTTATTTTCAAACGCACTGTTAAAGCCACGTGCCGTAATCGCATAATTACGCGCATCCACCCGCGACACCTGCAAATTGGGCGCCAGCCGCAAAACCTCAGGCAAGCTACGCGCACCGCTACGGGCAATGTCCGCCGCACTGATGATATAAATAGAAGCCGCCGCATTGCCCAACTTCTCTTCCTGGCGCGACAAAGACGTGATGACAACTTCGCTCAATTGCTCCAGCGAAAGCCCAGGCAATTCGCCATCCCCCTCAAGCGCCAGGGCGCTGACTGGGGATAGGACTAAAAAGAAAGCTGAACATACAGCTGCATGAATGCATTTTTTGAGCATGATAAGCTGTCTGTGGATATATTTAAGGAATTCTGCTACCAGGGCGTATCCTGGCATAACAAATGCCAACGCCCAGGCCTTACCAGGATGATAAGGGCTGATTGTCGCAGAAAACTGTTAGCTATGCCACTTAGGGTGAGGAAGCAACAAATTAATGACGCACCTGCACACAGGTCGCATTGCTGTTGCTGTTGCTGTTGCTGTTGCTGTTGCTGTTGCTGTTGCTGTTGCTGTTGCTGTTGCTGTTGCTGTTGCTGTTGCTGTTGCTGTTGCTGTTGCTGTTGCTGTTGCTGTTGCTGTTGCTGT
>NZ_JBMPOS010000008.1:0-293561 GCF_049340345.1 Undibacterium sp. Di27W
ACGTTGAAGAGGTGGGGTGGGAGAGTTCTAATCGAGTCTGTCAGCTAAAACTGCAGATGCGCAGCGTTGTCCCTCCACCCCAACGCTTTCTAGTTTCCCAGAAATCGTCACTTATAACCATACAAGCGCAGCGTAATCGTACGCATGGTCAGCCGCAATTTTTCCCGCTTTATGACTTTGAATCAAGGATACATCAATCTCGTGCAGAGATGTCATGGGATTTATCTGAGGTCTATAGCTGTTTCCGTCATCTCATTCGTACGATTACGCTGCGCTAATCGTACCTACGTTGCTTGTACCCAAGCGGGCTCGGCCAGCATCCGTAATTTTATAAATCGGATATGGCAAATGTTGATTAGAAATTGTCTCAAGAAGCCCCTCCGATAACAAACGCTCCAAAATTTGAACTGCGTTTATACTCCCCCCAAACCCTTGGCGAGACAATACTATCTCCAGATTGTACCAATTCATTCTGGCATCTTTTTTTGAGATTAATTCAAGAACAATTTTGCATTCATCAATATTTACCAAGGTGCATCCTTATGGTAGAGAGGGACGTAGGTACGATTAGCGCAGCGTAATCGTACGCATGGTCAGCCGCAATTTTCTGTGCTGCTTGAAAACCACGGCTGCTTTATGATTTTGAATCAAGGATACATCACTCTCGTGCAGAGATATATGGACGACTATCATGGGATTTACTTGAGGCCCATAGCTATTTCCGCCATCTCATTCGTACGATTACGCTGCGCTAATCGTACCTACGCGACATTCTAAAATTTTAGTCCATCAATGTCGCCTATATTGAGGAGAAACCGCGTCGCCTTCAAAAATATTTTTGCAGATCGGCGATATTCAATCTCGTTGCCATTTTTTTCTGGCTCGCTTTCAATTCTGCCAATGCTGATTTCAGTTCGTTTTCTGTTGGCCTCAAGGGCTTCAAGTTGGGGCCGAGGACAGGGATGATGCGGCGTTTGACATAGCGGCTACCCGCAGTGAGTATTTGCCAGCCTGTCACCAGCAAGGCGATGATGGCGCAGGCGAGAAAGATGAGTGCTTCATCAAAAGGCAGGATTTTCGTTAACAATACACGGACGATGGTAATGAGAAAAAACGAAGCCACCAGCGCCAGGCCAATGCCCATGTCTATGCGAGTCTGCCCTATGCGCATTTCTACCAGAGGTGATAAGAGGTGAAAAGGTGTCCTGATCATGATGTCGCGCTCTTGCGGCGTCAGCAGGGTCGGGGTTTTTGTGACTTTTTCTTCGAGCTCCAGCCTGTCTTTATACACTTCCGGCAAGCTTGGGAAAGTCGTCTTCATTAGCTCAGCCAGCGACTGTTTTTTCTTGGACAGTGTCAGATAACCATCAGGATTGGCATTGAGCAGCGTTTTGCATTGCTGGCATTCGCGATCATGGCTGACCAGTTCCCCGTCGCCGGAGGTAATGTAATACACGTGGCTGGCCAGGCCAACGCGGATGAGCTTGAATACCTGCGGCCCGCGGCAAATAGGGCAAAAATCGGCAGCATAGCCAATATTTTTGCGTACATGTGTTTTCCCCCAGATGATGAGCACGGCTTCCCCTTCTTTGTTTTATTTTGTCTTGTTTGATATCAGCATCATGCTTGCATAATGTGTGCTGGCATTATATCCATGATTTATTATCTGCCAATTGAAAATCATTGCAAAAACACAAAATAATAAGGGTCTTACATTCATATATTTCAGTGATGTGAAATATATGAATGTAAGACCCTATAACAACTTATTGATTGGACATAGCGATGCTATCGAATTATTTCGGTATCACGCTGCATGCTTGCGGTCTTTTCTCTTTTGTGGACACGGCTATGTATGATTACGCTTCGCTAATCGTAACTACGAGGCTACATTGATCGCATCTACGCAGACTGTAGCCGCAAACAATAACTATTTCAGGGAATAGCTGAATATGCCTAAAAAAATTGGGTCGGCTACAATTTCTCTAGTGACTTTTGTGGGATCGTATTCAAAATTATATTGAACAGTTACTCTTCTAGCCTTTTTGATACCTCTTTCCCTCGCAGCTAAAATAACCTCATCCAAAAAAGATTCCGCGTATGAAATATCCGCAAATAAGCGTTTTAAATCGACGAGTTCATAATTGTATGAATTACTTTCCTGTTCACTGAGTTCGTAATACCCAACTCCGCACAAATCCTGAAGTGTATCAACATCTTTATCGAGGCTTCTATCTGTCATACCAAGCCAAATGGATAGGACCCCTTTTTTTTCAAAATCTTGTGAATAATAGTCTTCATCATCAGAATATTTACTTCGTCCCAATTTAACTCTCCCTGCTGTTTACGGAATACTGATGGCAGAAAATGTTTACCAATTCCTGCTATCACTCATATCCTATCTTACAATACCGATATTGAATTGGTCATCCGACCTTATATCATTTAATTTGAAAAATAAAGAGATGTACGTACGCTTAGCGAAGCGTAATCGTACGCCTGGTCTGAGATGTATAGGAGGCGATCATAGGATTTTCTTGAGGTCTATAGCTATTTCTGCCATCTCATTCGCACGATTACGCCATGCTAATCTTACCTACACGGGTTTCTGCAACTTGCAAAGTCCCGCACTATTTCTGCTCTACAAAATCGAGTGATATTTCGCTCAGATAAGGCTGTGCCTGAATTACTGCGGGCAGGCTGGATTTTATTTTTTGTTCGCCCAGTATCGCCTTGGGCGCATTTTTATCAGTACGTAGCTGGAAGCGGAAGTGCGGGGTGCAATCGCCGGATGGCTTTGAGAAAATACCCTCATTGAAGCTGGTGACATGGCCGCCGTAATCCCAGCCGAAGCCATACAGGGTGAATGGCTTGCCATTCTGTTTTTCTACGGCCTGGATGGAATCGAGTAGCTTCAGGCCTTGATAAGTCCACAGGCTTTTCTCGCTATTGATATTGACGGAAACAAGGCGGGTCATTGCACCATCATCGAAGTACACCTCTACCCTGTAGGGTTTCATCGTATTTTGCGGATAAAGCACCAGTACTTTTTGGGTACTCCCTTCTGCGCCTTCGGTTTCTTGCACCGTGGTGTTTCCCGGATAGCGTTTCTTCAGGCTTTGCGCGGTGTCGCCTTTCTTTACCGGGTTTTGGCAGGAAAGCGCCAGATCAGGCGGGGCAGCAGATTTATCCGCTGCGTAAGCACAGGATGAGCTGGCAAGCGCAGCGGCTGCACATAAAAAGACAGCTGGTTTCAATGAAGAATTCATGGTGCTCATTTCTCGAAAAGTGGTCACATGATACGGTCAGCCTGCGCTTCATTCACATTGATCAGGTGTTTCCAGATGTGGCTATCTGGCAAGCTGCTGTTTAAACGCCATCCTGACCATGATCGTTGACACGTGCAAGGTACTGGATGATAAGCCTGTTTCGTGTTTATGTGAACCATGCTGCGGTTTAGCTCGCTGGCTTCACGTTGCGAGGGTGCGCATGAAAGAAATCGCCGTGTTGACAGATGAAAGACATAAGACCTGAAAGCTCACCACAGAGACACAGAGTCACAGAGAAGTGCTGGAGGCTAGAAATTTTTCAATGTCTCCGTGGCGAAATTCCCGGTGTAGGGTGCGCCGTGCGCACCACCCTCATTGTCAACAATTTTCAAGAGACCATGGTTTAGCGCATGGCAGCATACAAAGAAAGATGGTGCGCATGGCGCACCCTACCAGATGCAGGCTATCGGTCATTACGAAGAATTCAATCCCCCGCATCCAGATACCCAAATACCGCCCTCCTCACTCGCTTACGCAAATTAGCTGCGCTGGCAGGGGAGTCTGAACCAGCACGCGCACCTGCCGCATCGACCATGCCCTTGATGATGCCCATCAGATCAGCCATGACTTCTGCATCGCTGGTGCCTTCTGGCATATCTGCCTGAGAGAGTATGTCGTGCACGGTTTTGCGCAGGCGGGTGGACTGGCGTTTCAGGTCTGCGGCTACCGGCAGGCGCAGTTCTTCTGCATCGAGTATTTTTGCCAGTGCCGGTCTTTTTAGCTGGTGGGTAATGGCGACGTCGATCAGGTCTTCCAGTGCCTTGCGGCCGCCCTGCTCCAGGTCTATTTTCTCGGCATCTTCGACGAGGGCTGTGGTTTGTTCCAGTATCAGCGCCCTGCTGATGGCGTCTTTTGAGGGGAAGTACTGGTAGAGCGAGCCTATGCTGACGCCAGCCTTTCTTGCTACGGCATTGGTGGAGCAGGCAGTGAGTCCTTCAGTTTCCAGAATGTGAGCAGCTGCTTGCAGAATAGCTTCTACGGTGGCGACGGAGCGGGCTTGCGTGGGGCTTTTACGAGGGGCCAGCGGGGTGGCGGCCTGCTTGATGATCTTGGGCATGAATGCGAGTTTCCAATATGAGCGATAACTCATATTATATCTCTACTTTATCTCTTTAAGCGAAAGCAAATAATCATGCAAACACAATATGAAAACGATCAACAGTTATTAAACGCCACCATCATCGCCGTGCGCCAGGCAGCTGACTTGCTGCACCAGCGTTTCAAACCAGATGCACGTCCTGCCGACCTGCCGCAACTGCTGACGATGATAGAAGACAATGACCATGCCGTGACTGCACAATTGCGTGCGTCTTTACTGGCCCTGCGCCCAGGTGCGCAATGGCTGGATGATGAAAAATCCAGCGGCCCCCTGCCTGCTGGCGAATGGTGGGTGGCTGATCCGGCAGAAGGCAATGTCAACCATATCCACGGTACGACGGAATGGGCTGTGACCGCAACGCTGGTGCGTGACAATGTGCCTGTGCTGACCGTAGTTGCTGAACCATTGGCAGGAAAACTGTATACGGCGGTGCGTGGTGGTGGTGCTTATTTGAACGGCCAGCCCCTGCATGTATCGCAAAAACCCAGCCTCGCAGCAGCCCTGGTCAGTACTGGCCAGGCAACACCGGGTGAAGGCAAGCTGGCTTACAGCAAGATAGGCCAGTCTGTTACGGCCATGCTGGAACATGCGCTGCTGGTGCGCATGGCTGTGCCTGCCACCATGCAACTGGTGCAGGTCGCCAGCGGCCAACTCGATGCATTCTGGCAGCACGGCAATGTCTTGTCTGGCCTGGTCAGCGGTGCCTTGCTAGTGACGGAAGCTGGCGGCCAGGTGACAGACTGGACAGGCCAGCCCTGGACTTTATCCAGCCCCAATTTTATTGCCAGTGCGCCTGTCATGAATGGCCAGTTGGTCGACGTTTTGAAAAACATTTAAACAGTAGGACTCCCGCAAAACCGCCCCAGCTGCGTTGTTAGCTCCTAGCCGTACTAAAGTACTGTCTTCGTCGCTACGCCTTGCTGGGACAATTTTGCGGAAGTCCTTAAAAAAATAAATAAACAAAATAAATCAATAAAAGAAAAGAGAATGATCATGAAAGAATACGCAGTAGTCGGTGCCAGCAGCGGCACAGGTTTGGCCATTACCCGTTTGCTGGCCAGCCAGGGCCACACCGTGCGCGCCATTGCACGCAAGCCACCCGCAGCAACAGAATTCATCAAACCCGTCATTGCCGACATAGGCAAACCGGAAGCCATCGCCGCAGCGCTGGCGGGTGAGCTGGAAGCAGTATTTTTTACGGTGGATATCCACAAGGCATTTGCATCGAGGCAGTTGATACGCTCAGTGATGTTTGATGGTTTCGTGAATGTGCTGGGTGCTGCAAAACAAAATACCAGGCTGCCACGCATGATCCTGCTCTCGGTCATGGGGCCAGGCAAATCATCCCTGACCTGGCATTTGCTGAACCTGGCCAAGCGTGGCATGCAAAAGAATATCGTGGACAGGGAACAGGCACTTGTGGAGAGCGGCCTGCCTTATGTAATCGTGCGTGCGCCGCGCCTGGTTGATGTATCAGAAGATGGAATTGAAACGACCAGGCCAGCAACCGCCGCCATGTTGTCAGCCCAGGCCAATCATCGCCTCGACATGAAACGCACGATAGCGAGACCTGATCTGGCTATCGCCATGGTTGCTGCGGCCACATCAGCGCCCACGGACAGTGTGTGGGATGTGTATGGTAGTGATGCGGGGCCAGTGCCTGCGTGGCTTAAATGATAGATAGGTTTGTTGAGGCTTTGTGCCTTTGATTAACAATATGTGATTTGTAAGCCGAGTGTTGGGCTGCACGGTCAAAAATAATGAGTATTCCGTAGGTTGGGCTACGGGGTATCAGCCCAACACTGGGCCTTTACTCAACGAATACGTAATTTAAACGCCCAGTGTTGGGCTGATGAGACGTAGCCCAACCTACAGCGCGGCCCAATCTACGAACTTCAAGACCACTCAACACAGAGGCACCGAGACACAGAGTCAGTCTCGTAGGTTGGGCTACGGTTTACCAGCCCAACACTGGGCCTCAACAAACGTATACGTTATTTAAACGCCCAGTGTTGGGCTGATGAGGCGTAGCCCAACCTACGAGACTGCGTAGGCGCAGCAAGCCCATCAATACACCGCTTCTGCCACATTCTGGTGTTCCAGCATGGCGCGCAGGGTGTTGCCCATGGTGGCTTGTTCTGGTTTAGCGAAATTGCATTCTCCCGTGCCATTGAGGAACTCGGCATCGCGGCCACTGAACAGGGGGCAGCGTGGGAAGAGTTCTGCCACCCAGTCGACAAAGGCGCGTACCTTGGGCGACAGATGGCGGTTGGCCAGGTAGACCACTGAAATGGGCATGGCAGCCGGTGCCCATTGTGGCAAGACTTCGCGTAATGCACCCGATTGCAGATGCGGCATGAGCATGAAGCGTGGTGCCTGTATCAGGCCAAAGCCCTTGAGGGCGCAAGCCAGATAGGCTTCTGAATCATTCACCGAGATTTTGCCATCCACGGTCAGGGCGATGTTTTGGCCATCGACGATGAAATCCCAGTCGCGGTTACGCCCCGTGCGGCTGGAAAAATAATGCACGGCCTGGTGGTGCTGCAAGTCTTCCAGGGTTTGCGGTTCGCCATGCAAATCCAGATAAGCGGGCGCGGCGCAGGTGATGCTCTGGAAAGTGCCTATGCGCCTGGCCACCATGCTGGAATCCTGCAACTCCCCTACCCGTATCACGCAGTCAACCGCCTCTTGCACCATGTCGACCATACGGTCACCCATGCCCATGACCAGTTTGATATCCGGGTAGCGATCATAAAACTCGCAGACTTGCGGCAGCAAGACCAGGCGGCCTATCGAGGCAGGCACATCGATGCGCAACTGGCCCTTGGGGCCGCGTGCCACGTTCTGGAAGGAGGATTCAGTCTCATCGACGTCCGCCAAAATACGCACGCAACGCTCGTAGTAGGCCGCGCCGTCTGGCGTCAGGCTCAGGCGGCGGGTGGTGCGGTTCAGCAAACGTACCTGCAACAGGCTTTCCAGGTTCTGGATGATGGTCGTGACGGTGGTACGCGGCAAGCCGAGATTGTCGGCGGCGCGGGTAAAACTGTTGGAATCCACCACGCGGGTGAAAACTTGCATTGCCTGAAAGCGGTCCATCGCAGTACTCCTGAAAACATGGTGGCATGGTGTGACTATTCGTCTGAACGAAGTATAAACCTAATTTGACGATTGATTAGTCGGGCTGACGGAATAGTCATGTTGGATTATAGGCGTTTATCCGGAAGCGCATCGCGCCTACTATTCGGTCCATTCACTAAGCCAGGACGCAAACCGCGACAAGATGATGGACGAAACAGCAACAATCCTCAGCCAACTGAGTAAACTCAGCAATCCAGCCAGGAAAAGAAAAAAAACCACGAAGACGGCTGAGCTCTCTTTGCAGATAGACAATTTCCTCATTCCTGGCCCACTGGGGGGCATTCCTCTGCGCCTGTATCGCCCTCAGGGCAATGCGGTTTTGCCGGTGGTGCTGTATTTCCACGGTGGTGGTTTCATCAGCGGGTCTTTGAATGATGCGGAGGTACCGGCGCGTTTTATTGCACGTAACAGCAATGTCATCGTCTTGTCCGTGGGTTATTCACTGGCCCCGGCCAAGCCTTTTCCGGCAGCGCCGGAAGATGCCTACACCGCCATGCTGTGGGCAATAAAAAATGCTGCCAGCATCAGGGCCGATGCCAGCCGCCTGGCAGTGGCAGGTGACGATGCCGGCGGCAACCTGGCGACTTGTTTGACATTGATAGCACGTGACCGCAATGCCCCGCCGATACTGGCGCAAGCACTGATAGGCCCGATGCTGGACCCGAGCATGACACGCCTCGGTGACGCCAAGAAACTGGAATCTGACCTGACCCCGCAAGAATGCGCGCATTGCTATGGCCAATACCTGCCGCGCTCTTTACAGCGCCTGCACCCTTATGCTGCGCCGTTGGAATCCAGCCGCCTGGGTGGTTTATCCCCCGCCTTTATCGCTACTGCTGAACATGATGTCTTGCACGTGGAAGCAGAAAAATATGCCGCAGCCCTGATTACCGTTGGTGTGCCTGTGCAGGTAGCCCGCTTTGCCGGGATCAAGCATGCCTCATTGCCTGAGCATCAGCCTGTGCTGGTGGAAGTGGCGGATTTTTTGCGCCGCCGCCTGGCCGTTCCTGATGATTTGAACACATCTGCTTTCGTATCCCTGGAGGAAAAACAAAATGTCTGACACCACAAAAGACACTCAAGAACTCAGTAATTTACCTACTACATCCACGAGGAATATCATGTCTGAATCCACTACATCCACTAGCTCAACTGCACCAAGCCGTAAATCCATCGCCATCAGCGCCGCCATCGTCATGTTGATTGCCGGTGCTGGCACCCTGGGTGCCATTCATGCTGAAACCAGCCATGCCGCACCCAAGGAAGCGCCACCAGCCACAACGGTTGACGTCGCCGAAGTCGTCAGCCGCAATATCGTTGACTGGCAAAATTATTCTGGCAAGCTCGAAGCCGTCGATAGAGTTGAGATACGCCCGCTGGTTGGCGGTACCTTGACTGCCGTGCATTTCAAGGATGGCAGCCTGGTCAAGAAAGGTGATTTGCTGTTCACCATAGACCCACGCCCGTATGCAGCTGAAGTAGCGCGCTTCCAGGCACAACTGGCAGCCGCCGAAGCCCGTGCAGCCTACACCGGTTCTGACGTCGCCCGCGGTGAAAGACTGCTGGGTGAAAACGCCATCGCCCGCCGTGACTTTGAAGAAAAACAAAATGCATCGCGTGAAGCAGCCGCCAATGTACTGGCAGCGCAGGCGGCATTGAAGGCGGCAAAACTCAATCTTGAATATACCCAGATCACCGCCCCGGTTGCTGGCCGCATCTCGCGCGCCGAGGTCACGGTCGGCAATGTCATTGCAGTTGGTGCCAGCTCGCCACCTTTGAGTACCCTGGTATCCGTCTCGCAAGTGTATGCATCGTTTGATGTGGATGAACAAAGCTTTTTGAAATACGTGAACCCGGCGCAGGCGAAAAATACCCAGGTGCCGGTCTTCCTGGGTCTGGCGAATGAAGAAGGTTATTCGCGCCAGGGCAAGGTGGTTTCCATAGACAACCGTGTGGATACCTCTTCAGGAACCGTACGTGTTCGCGCCGTATTTGAAAACCAGGATGGCTTGCTCTTGCCTGGCCTGTATGCCCGTGTACGCCTGGGTGGCGGTGCACCGCATGCAGCATTGATGATAGATGAAAAAGCCGTGGGCACTGATCAAAGCAAACGCTTTGTGCTGGCAGTCGATAAGGACAATCACACTGCTTACCGCGAAGTACGCCTCGGTAACAGACAGGAAGATATGCTGATCGTGGAATCTGGCCTCAAAGCTGGTGAACGCATCGTCGTCAATGGCCTGCAACGTACACGCCCTGGTGACACCATCACGCCGAATGTGGTGGCTATGAGCAAAGCGACTCCCGCATCTGCTGTCCCAGCAACACCGGTTGCAGGTGCTGAAGACAAGGCTACTCCAGCCAACAAGTCTTAAACGTCACATACATGTCGCGTACACAAATATAAACGCAGATAGAAAAATATCATGAATATCTCAAAATTCTTTATCGACCGCCCCATCTTTGCCGGGGTGCTGTCGGTAATTATCTTGCTGGCCGGTGCGCTGGCCATGTTCCAGTTACCGATCTCGGAATATCCCGAGGTGGTGCCGCCTTCCGTCGTGGTACGGGCGCAATATCCAGGTGCCAACCCCAAGGTGATTGCAGAAACCGTGGCTTCTCCATTGGAAGAATCCATCAACGGTGTGGAAAACATGCTGTACATGCAGTCACAGGCAAACAGTGACGGCAACCTGACGGTGACGGTCAACTTCAAGCTCGGTGTAGACCCTGACAAGGCGCAGCAACTGGTGCAAAACCGTGTCTCGCAAGCCTTGCCACGCCTGCCTGCTGATGTGCAACGCCTGGGTGTGACGACCATCAAGAGTTCACCTGCACTGACCATGGTCGTGCATCTGATTTCACCGGATGACCGCTATGACATGACTTACCTGCGCAACTATGCAGTGCTAAATGTCAAAGACCGTCTGGCGCGTATCAAGGGTGTCGGTGAAGTGGGCTTGTTTGGCTCTGGCAATTACGCCATGCGCGTCTGGCTGGACCCGCAAAAAGTTGCACAGCGTGGTCTGACTGCATCTGATGTGGTCAACTCCATACGCGAACAAAACGTGCAGGTGGCAGCGGGTGTCATCGGTGCATCACCGAATGTGCCGGGTACGCCCTTGCAATTCAATGTGAATGCGCAAGGCCGTTTGAAATCAGAAGCAGAATTTGCCGAAATCATCCTCAAGACTTCTGCCGATGGTGCAGTCACCCGACTGGCGGACGTGGCCCGCATAGAACTCGATGCCTCTGAATATGGCTTGCGTTCTTTGCTTGACAATAAACCGGCAGTAGCGATACCTATCTTCCAGGCACCGGGCGCGAATGCGCTGGACGTGTCTGACCAGGTGCGTGCGGCGATGAAAGAATTGGCCGTAGACTTCCCTAGCTCAGTGCAATACAAGATCGTGTATGACCCTACACAATTCGTACGTTCAAGCATCCATGCAGTCGTCGAGACTTTGCTGGAGGCGATTGCGCTGGTGGTGCTGGTGGTGATCGTGTTTTTGCAAACCTGGCGTGCTTCGCTGATCCCTTTGCTGGCCGTGCCCGTTTCCATCGTCGGTACTTTTTCGCTGATGCTGGGCTTTGGCTATTCCATCAATGCGCTGTCACTGTTTGGCATGGTGCTGGCCATCGGTATCGTCGTCGATGATGCGATTGTGGTGGTGGAGAATGTGGAGAGAAATATCTCGGCTGGCCTGTCACCAAAAGAAGCGACTTACCGCGCCATGCGTGAAGTCAGCGGCCCTATTATCGCTATCGCCCTGACGCTGGTTGCGGTGTTTGTACCACTCGCCTTCATGACGGGTCTGACCGGGCAGTTCTACAAGCAGTTTGCGATGACGATAGCGATTTCGACGGTGATCTCGGCCTTCAACTCGCTGACCCTGTCACCAGCACTGGCAGCGATTTTGCTCAAAGGCCATGATGAAAAACCGGACTGGCTGACCAAAGTCATGAACCGCCTGTTTGGCCGCTTCTTTGATGCTTTCAACCGCATGTTCAATCGTGGTTCTGAAAAGTATTCCAAGGGTGTGGCTGGCGTCATCTCGCGCAAGGCATCCAGCATGGTGGTGTATGTGGTCTTGCTGGCAGCAGCCGTGGGCATTTCCTATATCGTGCCGGGTGGTTTTGTGCCTGGGCAAGATAAGCAATACCTGATCAGCTTCACGCAATTGCCTAATGGCGCGACACTGGACCGTACTGAAAAAGTCATCCGTGACATGTCTGCCATCGCGCTCAAGGAACCGGGTGTGGAAAGTGCAGTTGCCTTCCCTGGTTTGTCCATCAACGGTTTTACCAATAGCTCCAGCGCCGGTATTGTATTTGTGACGCTGAAACCCTTTGAAGAGCGCCGCAGTGCCGAGCTTTCTGCCAATGCGATTGCAGGCAAGCTGAACCAGAAGTATTTCGGCATCAAGGATGCTTTCATCGCTGTTTTTCCACCACCACCTGTCATGGGTCTCGGTACAGTTGGCGGTTTCAAGATGCAGATCGAAGACAAGGGTGCGCTCGGTTATGCTGAACTCGATGCCGCAACACAGGCCTTTATCGCTGCTGCCAAAACAGCGCCAGAACTGGGCCCTATGTTTTCCAGCTACCAGATCAATGTGCCACAACTGGATGTCAACCTTGACCGCGTCAAGGCCAAGCAGCTCGGTGTGCCTGTGACCGATGTGTTTGACACCATGCAGATTTATCTTGGTTCTTTGTACGTGAATGACTTCAACCGCTTTGGCCGTGTGTACCAGGTACGTGCCCAGGCAGATGCGCCTTACCGTGCCAAGCCTGAAGATATCCTGCAACTGAAAACCCGCAATACGGCTGGTGAAATGGTGCCGCTGTCTTCTCTGGTCAAGGTCACGCCTAGCTTTGGCCCTGAAATGGTGGTGCGTTATAACGGCTACACGGCGGCGGATATCAATGGTGGCCCTGCACCCGGTTATTCATCCAACCAGGCACAGGCTGCGGCAGAACGTATTGCTGCCAAGACCCTGCCTGCCGGTATCAAGTTTGAATGGACAGACCTGACTTACCAGCAAATCCTGGCAGGCAATGCCGGTGTATGGGTATTCCCTATCAGTGTCTTGCTGGTGTTCCTGGTATTGGCGGCGCAGTATGAAAGCCTGACCTTGCCACTGGCTGTCATCATGATAGTCCCCATGAGTTTGCTGGCGGCTTTGACTGGTGTCTGGCTGACAGGTGGTGATAACAATATCTTCACCCAGATCGGTCTGATGGTACTGGTGGGGCTGTCGGCCAAGAATGCGATCCTGATTGTGGAATTTGCGCGGGAGCTTGAACTGCAGGGCAGCACACCCTTGCAGGCAGCGATAGATGCCAGCCGTTTGCGCCTGCGCCCTATCCTGATGACATCCATCGCCTTCATCATGGGTGTGGTGCCACTTGTGATTTCCAGCGGGCCAGGTTCCGAGATGCGTCATGCGATGGGTGTGGCGGTGTTCTTTGGCATGCTGGGTGTGACCCTGTTTGGCCTGTTCCTGACACCCGTGTTTTATGTATTGCTGCGTACTCTTGCAGGTGGCCGCAAGCTGCATTCTGCGGTGGTGCATGAAGCGCCTGCCATTGCACATGACCATGGCCACGATCATGACCATACGCACAGCGTAGTTAAAGTTTGAGAGAGCATGATGATGAATACAATCAAACCCCTGAAGTCTGCTTCATCCCTGTTGATGTTATTGCTGGTGCTGGCTGGTTGCTCAGTCGCACCGACGTATGAAAAGGCAGAAGTCGCTACCCCTGCTGCATACAAGGAAGTGCTGGCAACCAGCACCAATTGGAAAGAAGCACAGCCTTCAGAAGAAGTCGCCCGTGGCGACTGGTGGAAAATCTTTGCAGACGATAGTCTCAACGAAATGGAGGTTCAGGCCATGGCGGCCAACCAGAACCTCAAAGCTGCTGCCGCACGTCTGAAACAGTCACGCGCCTTGCGGCAGGATGCGCGTGCTGGCCTGTTCCCGCAAGTGAATGCAGGCCTGGGTGCCAGCCGCGGGCGTGCTGCACCGGCATCCCAGGGCTTGCCTGACAATACCAGGATGCCGACTTCCACGACTTACAATGCCCAGCTTGGTGCATCGTATGAACTGGATCTGTTTGGCCGCGTGGCGTCCAGCATAGATGCGGCAACGACAGATACGCAAAAGAATGAGGCCCTGTTCCAGTCCGTGCAACTGGCTTTGCAAGCCGATGTGGCGCAAGCTTACTTTTTGCTACGGGAACTGGATGCAGAACAGGCCTTGTATGCCGCCACGGTAGAGCTGCGCTCAAAAACCCTGAAGCTGGTGCAAACCCGTTTTAATGAGGGCGATATCAGCGAACTGGATCTGGCACGCGCCAAAGCAGAACTGGCAACGGCGCAATCAGAATCACTGGGCCTGGCGCGTAGCCGTGCAGTGGCAGAACATGCACTGGCCGTCTTGCTGGGCAAGACACCGGCAGAGTTCAATTTCCAGCCCAAGCCCTTGTCGCGTATTGCGGTCAATATCCCGGCGGGTTTGCCATCTAACTTGCTGGAACGCAGGCCAGATATTGCCGCAGCAGAACGCAGCATGGCTGCCGCCAATGCCCGCATCGGTGTGGCCCGTTCTGCCTTCTTCCCCCGGCTGGATATCACAGGTTCAGCCGGTTATGGATCTGCCAGCCTGGGTGATTTGCTGAACTGGAGCAGCCGCACTTTCCTGCTCGGGCCTTTGTTGTCCATGCCCCTGTTTGACGGTGGCCGCCGCCAGGCCAGTGTAGACAGGGCTGGCGCAGCCTATGAAGAAGATGTCGCCACCTACCGCCAGACCGTGTTGAATGCCTTCAGGGAGGTCGAAGACAACCTGGCTGACTTGCGGATTTTACGCGACCAGACCCAGGCGCAAGACAATGCGGTGCAGGCAGCAGAGCGGGCAGCGAAACTCTCGCATGTGCAATACCGCGAAGGTTCAGTCAGCTATCTGAATGTGATCGACGCTGACCGTACGGTATTGCAGCAACAGCGCATCGCTGCTCAACTGGATGGTGCGCGTGCCAGGTCGGCAGTTGGTCTGATACGTGCGCTGGGTGGTGGCTGGGATGGCAGAGATAAGCCTAAGCTCGCAGATGCAGCGGATAAAAACACACAGGTGGCAACAGCAGAATAAATTTTGCCGTATTGTTTTCCTTAGACCAGTGTGACTCTGGCTTTCGCAGCGTACTTCTTTGCAGAGGTACGCTGTTTTTTTCTGCATTATCAAGGTGTAGTAACATTGCGCGGCAGGATGGCAAATTCAGGATAGGTAGTATAGTCAGGCAAGACACTGCGCTGCATGAATTTATGCCAGGCTGCGGCACCACCGGCATAAGCAGAATCAGCTGCATAGGCCAGGGCGGGCTGCATATTCGAAGGGTAACCTGTGGCAATCGATGAATAACCTGTCATCTCTCCCACTTTCAGGCCCAGTGCTTTTGCCATTTCCGGGCTGTTGCAAGCCATACCTGCTACGGCAGGATTACGGCTGGCTTCATAAGCTTGCCCATAGCTGGTGTAAAGGGGAGACGTGGCTGTGGCTCTCAGATTAAGGCTGTAGATGCCACCAAAAATCCAGCAATAATCAGGAGCCAGCATGCGGTTGATGGCAAAGCTGGCTTTCCAGTTCAGCAAAGGTTTTGCCTTGTCAAAACCCAGCTCGGCAGCACGCCCCACTGCCGACGTAAAGAAATCATCCATCCACGGCGCGATACCAATATTGCTGTTATACACAATCGCACCCGGGCCAGTGATGGCACCAAAAATATTCGCAGCGGCGTTATTGCTATAAGTAGTATTGTAGTAGTCGAGATTATTCGACAGTATCCTGTTGAATTCAGCCTTGAGTACGTCTTCGTCAGGTGTGATATAGGCGACTTCAGCCAGATTGCGTATATCCCAGGCCTGTACCCTGACGTTGGACTGGAAGATCAGGCCCTGGATATTGGCGCGATAACCGGGGTTGGTCTGGAACACGTCCCACATGGCCCAGAATTGCATTTCTTCGAGATGGTAATAGTCGCCCGTGACCAGATACGGTAGATAGCTGAAGGCTGGCGTATGTGCGGCGTCAGCAATATTGACATTGGTGCAGCTGCCGCCACAGACCGGGAAGGCCTCGCGCTGTTTGGTGGCCGGGTTATAGGTGTCCCCCGGATTGCCAAGTATGGTCATGTAAGGATAATCATGCAGGCTGATGGGCTTGTCGGTATTTTTATCGCGGTAATGGGCTGACCAGCTGCCTGCCAGGTCAGCCGTCGCCAGCGCCACATCTTTGGCACGTTTGTCCATGCTCAGCAAGTAGGCCGCATTCCAGCCAGGCATGAGCCCGATATCCGGCCTGCCGCCCGTAGTTGGCATGCCCGGCTCTGCCAGGCCTGGCCCCATGGGCTGGAACTTGACGCCCGTCATGAGGTTTTTCATGTTGTTCAGTGCAGTCTCTGCAATGACAATACGCTGGTCATAATTTGGCACGGCCTTGCTGGCGATGAGGTAAGCCTGGTTATGCGCAATATGGGTTTGCGGTGCTACGCCCCACCAGAAAGTCTTGCGCCAGCGGGTATGATGGAAGTGCGTGAGGTTGGCCTGGGAAAATACCGTCTGTCCACCAATCACGACGTCTGCATCATAAGTAAAATTTTGCGGCGCAGGCTGATAAGCCCAGTCATTTTCCAGCGTCACATCAACCCTGGCTTTGCTAAAACCAGTGTAGGAACGTACGGCTATGCGGGCATGCAGATGAGGATGGATAAGGCCGGTGGAATCATAGAGCGGGGCCGTCACCATCCATTCACTGACTTGCGGGCCAGACAGCCAGTTCCTGATACCGCTACCCCTGAGTGCCTGGTCTATGGAGGCAGTAAACAAGCGGCCAGCGATGGTGATATTCACGCTGCCGCTGAAACCGGCATTGAGCAAGTCCGCAGGCTTGGCGACCTGGCCTGCTGGTGTGGCCAGAGGTGACAGTTTCAATTGCAGGGTGGCAGGCGCGCTTTTACTCAGTTGCGGCAAGACTGTCGTGATGATGGCATGCCGCACAGAACCATCAGCATGCCGGGCTTTGATATCGACCTGCAAAGGCAGGCCAGCGCCATTGCTGAACTGGCCCAGCAGGCCAGCCCCGGCAGGCACATCACCAGCGGCAAACACCTGGCCAAATGTGACCGGGACATTGCTTTGTGCCACATCACTGGTGCTGCTGATCTTCACATCGGGTAACTGCGTACTGGCCACGCTGGCTTTGCTGGTGATCTGTAATGGGGCTGTGGGTTTGACGATGACCTGCTCTGTCGCACAGGCAGACGACAGTGCCAGAGACAGCAGACTCGTGGCCATGCAGGCGGTTTTCATGTGTTGGGACATGGATTTTCTTTCTTTTGTTTTGGCAATCATGAGGTTCAAGCATGCATGCCGCCTGAGGACCACTGCATAGTAGTCAATAAACCGCTGAAGTACACCACCGTTCATCACCGACAAGTTACCGGCTGTACAGAAACAATGCGTCAGCAGAAAGCAAATAGAGTGAAACCGTGCACACAACTGGATACAAATTGTTGCAACTTTTTTAAAAATGAAAAGCTAAGATGGCGCACCTAGCTGGCATTTAGCATGCAAGCCCCTGAATTTCAATATCTGATACAAAAACATAGTGACGCACAAATCCACCACAGCACATACGCTGGCCTGCATCAGCCTGGCCTTGCTGGCGACAGCTTGCAGCAAAAAATCTGAAGACGCTTCAGTACCATCAACAGCGTCCATGCCAGCAGCGGCATCAGCGGCATCAGCTATAGCCAGCCCAGCCACCGCTGCCAGCAATGCAGTTGCCAAACCCGCAGAAGCCAACTCCAGCAAGCTGCAAGACTATATCGCCTGCTATAACAAACTCGATGGTGATGGCCACCGCAGCATTGCCCGCTACCGCAGTTGGGTCAAGGATATGGACAAGGGGCCAAGCGGCAAAGAATCCATCGTCTATGGCTTGTACAAGATTGATGTTGATGACGTCGCAAAATGCAAAACCAGCTTTGGCCAGCCAGCCACTGCACAGAACAAACTGGATGCCGCCGCTACTGCCTATATCGATAGTCTGAGCGAACTGGGTGTGCTGGTAACGGATGCAGAAGTGTATTACAGCCGTGAAAACTACAAGGACGATGCCTTCGCCAAAGGCAAGAAACTGCATGGCCCACTGGCCGAAGCGATGAAACGCTTTGAAGAAAAGAGTGCCGTTTTCTCTGATCAAATCGAAGTCGAAAATGACAAAGCCCTGGATGCAGAAATGCAGCAGCTGGAAAAAACCGAAGGCCGTCAACTGCCTTATCTGCACATGGCACTGATGAGCAAGGCCAAGCAACTGCTACGCCTGATTGCCGAAGACAACTTCGACGCCGCAGCCGCAGGCAAACTGTTGACAGAGTATGAAAGCCTGACCGACGAAGCCATCGCCTACGCCAAGAAAAACAAAGAAAGCACCAGCAGCGGCTGGTCCAGCCTGGAAAGGGCAACTGAGGAATATCGCAAGGCCGCCAAAGAACGGGTACGTCGCATCCGCGATAAAGTGCCCTATAGCGAGGGCGAAAAAATGATGCTCAAACCTGGCTCAGGCTGGATGGTGGAAGGTAGCCAGGAAAAAGTAGGCAAAGCTTATAACGATTTGATAGAGGCCAGCAATCGCATGAATCGCTGATCAGTACGCAGGAATTTTTCTGCCGGTTTTAAGAAAATCCCGCATCTTGAACCAACCCGGTAGTGCTCCAGACTCCCCTCTGGAGTCGCTCTTTATAATGCCCTCTTTTTATCGAGGGCATTTTTTTATGGTTGCACAGCTAAACACTGGCTTGCTTGTTTTCCTGTAGCCGCCCGGTCGCCAAACAACAATTTCACACCGCATTGCGAGCCGAACATCTTGCCCTGGTCGTGTCCCACGCCCTGCACATCAAAATAATGATGGCTGGCAGAAGCAGGCGCGGCTTTGCTGACGGGTGCTGGTTTGCCCAGGTATTGCTCATACTTCCAGTAAGCATGGGCGCGTTCATAACGTGTCGGCCCTTCTGCTTCGGCCCCGCAAGACTTGTCGAGTACGCGGTGATTGGGATCGGTATCGAGGCTGCCCACCAGATAAGTCACTTGTCTTTGCCAATGGCGCTGGTATAAATCCATGCCTGCCATGCCCCTGGCATAGGGCACCATGTTTTGCATGCCATAGCGGTAATCATCATAAGCCGGGCAGACGGTTTTATCATAGAGCACAAAGCCGCCAGCACCAGAACGGTCTGGCCGCTCGGGCGTGAAATATAAATATGAAGATGGATTGGCAATGACATACTGCAGCTCCAGCCCCCTGGCCCGCAAGGCTTCATCGACATGGTTGAGCACGGCATAGCGATGCATCAATTGTCCACCGCCAGAATGCCCGGCAAAGGTGATCTTCTTCAGTAGCGGCAAGCGTGCTTTATCAGCCAATAGCTGAGCGATATCATCAAGCACCTGCAAGGAACTCAAACCGGCTTGTGTGCCGGTACCTGGCAAGGCTGCTTCACCGCCGGTCCAGCCCTGTACTGACCAGACCGGCATGCCATCAAAGCCGGTATCGGGCTTGCCAGGGAAGTTGGGGGCCAGCACCAGCACCTCATCTGGCGAGCGCCCGGATGCCTGTAGCAACTCCATCGCCGCCGCATAATAATCATCCCCATTGCGCTGTATGCCGTGCTGGACGATGATGACTTCACGTATGCTGCGCAAATCACCATTGAGCTTGTGATTGGCATACACCGGAAAATCATAGCCAGTCTGCTGTTCAGGCACAGGCAAATGCAGACGTTGCCAGGCGGGTGCACTTGCCGCCTGTGCTACACCAAACAGGCTGGCCAAGATACACGCTACCAACAGCTTGTGAGGTGCATCAGTCATTTTTTTCATGGCATCCCCTATCCCTTATCAGATTTTTACCCGCAGTTACCCTGCGTACCACTTTCATCACTACAGCACTGTGTCAAATAATTCTGCTCATGCTAGCATAGACCATCGCCAACAAGGCTACCGCAACGATAGAGCAACATGCCACCATGAGCAAACACCACATCGACTGGATACACCATGCGCCGGGATCTGGACGACTGGAGCGCATAGAAGCTTATTTTTCAGGCAATGCCTATGCCATGCACAGACATGATACTTATGCCATAGGCAGCACCCTGGCCGGTGTGCAAAGTTTTGCCTACCGTGGCAGCGAGCGCCACAGCCTGCCCGGTGGCACTATCGTACTACATCCAGACGAAGCCCATGACGGGCAAGCCGGTACGGGCGAGGGTTTTCACTACCGCATGATCTATGTAGAGCCAGCCTTGATACAGCAGATACTGGGTGGCCAGGCTTTGCCATTTATCAAGCATGGTATATCGACCGATCCGCGCCTGCATGCTGCTACCCGAACCTTGATACAGCACATGGACAGCCCCATGGACACGCTGGAAGAACAAGATGCCCTGTTCGACCTGGCCCATGCCCTGCAGGCCTGTGCTGACAAACTCGCTGGCCACGCCAGCAAGCAGCATGCCGATTACCAGGCTGCTGAACGCGCGAGAGCATACATCCATAGCGCCATGACTGACAATATCAGCCTGGATGAACTGGCCCGGCATAGCGGCCGCGACCGCTGGAGCCTGTCACGCGATTTCCGCCTGCTGTTCGGCACCAGCCCTTACCGCTACCTGACCATGCGCCGCCTGGACCTGGTCAAGAGCTTGCTGATGCAAGGACATACGCTAGTGAATGCCGCACTGGCGGCCGGCTTTAGCGATCAAAGCCATATGAGCAAACACTTTGTTAAAACCTTTGGCCTGACACCACTGCGCTGGCTGAATATGCATGGCAAATCATCCATTATCAGGCCTTGAAAGCTGACGCACAAACGTACAAGAATTGCTGTCACAACTTGTCTATGCTGGGATTTCTTACTCAACAGGACAAGGATAGCAGCCATGAGCAGCACAAACTCCAGCGATAGCAAAGTCTATCAAAGCATTAATTTCGCCAGCAAATTCAAGCTGTTCAGCGAGCAATGGTCGCAAAAAGTCATTACAGAAATGAATGACTACCAGTTCAAAGTCGCCAAGCTGCAAGGCGACTTCATCTGGCATGATCATGCCGACACGGATGAAAGTTTCATCGTCCTGGAAGGACAATTACGCATAGATTTCCGCGATGGCCATGTGCTCATTTCTGCAGGTGAAATGTATGTGGTCCCCAAGGGCGTGGAACATAAACCCAGCGCAGTAGATGAAGTCAAACTCTTGCTGATAGAACCGCGTGGCGTGGTCAATACCGGTGCCGAAGGTGGTGAACGTACCAGCGCACTGGATGTGTGGATTTGAGATGGATGCTTTTCTTTGAGTTTTTGCCTGGGATGCAAAGACGTATTACCTATGCAGTGTCGTAATCCTCAATCCCTCATGCCAGACTAGTTCCGGCATACCGCGGCCATGCCGTATCATGCATTTATATAGCCTGAGCGCTGCGTTATAACGCAGCCTACTGGGTTGCTGGCAATGCTCTTGCAAAAGATCTGGCACACGATGTTCATCCGCTCATATGCCGTATCAAATTTGCCAACCACATGCTCATTACAACATCGTCAACTCAGTAAAGAAATTAAATACTTGTTGAGAAAACCTGGCGTATTTTTGAAAAAATTCATGCTAACATCGCCAGCAGGCAGCCTTCTGGCGAACCTGAATTAACACTCATTTCTGCCACAACAATATCGTATCCATCATGAAAAAAATCCTGCTCCCTTTACTCATCGTCCTGAGCTCACCAGACATGAGCTTTGCACAAACACCCACAGACAATACTGATCAGATGATGTTGCTGGGATATATAGAAATGAAGCAGATCACAGCCAGGGAACTGAGCTCTTTTTGCAGCCAGCTTGACCCCGCCTATGAAGCCAAATTTACTGCCAAGCAAACAGAATGGGATCAGCAGATTCAAATAAAATACTCCGCAGGCGTGGCCATGTTCAACAAACACAATTCTGCCCAAGACCAAAAGTCAGAGCTGGTGACACTTGCCAACTTGCCAGAACTACAAAGCCAGATCAAACAAGGCAACAAGCCTGAATTTGTCATGCCAGATAAGATCAAGGAAAAAATGAAGCTGCTGGTACAAAAGGACTTGCAAACCAACACGGCTAATTTAAATGCTGCTGAACAGAGAAAGCGTTGTGACTATGTGCTGACAAGCAAAGGTGTGCCAGAGGTGCCCCCTAAAGAATTACCCTGATCGGTAGGCATATAGCGGCTTTCGTTGCATCCAGTATCTGGCATTTATTAGCCTGAACGGTGCGTTGCAACGCACCCTACTGAGCTGCCACTTCGTCTAACACCTGGTGAATACAAAGCCGCAATCCCAATGTCGTCATGCCAGACTTGATCTGGCATCCAGCGGCTTTCGTCGCATACCATGTCTGACATTTATATACCTGAGCGGTGCGTTACAACGCACCCTACCAGGCTGCGTTGCCACCCATCTGCCCTACTTAAATTAACGCATTCCATAGCAAAAATGTTAGCATCATCAAAGAAACTGATTTGTAGTTTGCAACACAAGATATGGAAAATAAATAGGATGAAAAATTATCTCTTATTTTGTATGGCAAGCTTGCTGGCCACGCCCTATGCCAGCTTTGCGCAAGGCCTGGAGACAAATCTTCATCAGATTGCTTTGCTCAGCATCGTCAAGCTGCATTACACAACAGCCGATGAGCTTGAATCTTTTTGTACCTTGCTCGATTCTGCCTATGGTCCGCGCTTTGTGGAAAAAAGAGTCGAATGGGATAAAGACATCAAAACGATGTATGTCAACTTTTCTGCCATGTCGACATTGATGGGAAATGCCAAACCATCATCCTCCGCCGCTGCGTCGACAGGCAAGCCCATCATGAACTTTGAAAGAATAAGCGACATGGCAAAGCAGCTCAGCGAAAGCAAGGGCGAGGAGATTCCTGCATACTGGAAAGAAATCAAGCTGAAGAAAAATATCAAGGAAGACTTGCTGAGCAGGATGTCCGGTATGGATGAAGCTGAACAAAAGCGACGCTGTGATTATGCGCTGACAAAAAAAGGCATGCCAGACTTGCCGCCGAGAGATTTACCCTGATCTGCTCATTACTCAATATTCGCGATATTAAAACACTGCGTTTCACTTACGGTGAGAATCTTCAAGCCTTCATGTCAGATTAGATCCGGGATTCTGCGACTTCTTTTGCGTACCGTATCTTATTTATGGCCGTTAAGCGGTGCCTTGCAACGCACCCTACTGGGCTACTTCGTCTAACACCCGGTGGATGCAAAGCCGTAATCCCAATGTCGTCATGCCAGACTTGATCTGGCATCCAGCGGCTTTTGTCGCTCGCTTAGAGCCGTATTCATGAATGGGGCGGCTGCACATCGCTTTTACGAGTACGGTATGTATCAAGAAAGATTTTCGGCCCGATTAACGACACTGGATGCCGGATCAAGTCCGGCATGACGGGTTTGAGCGTCGTAGCAAAAATAAATCTCATGTTTTTTATCTATTGCCATGCCCTCGCTCATTGTCATGCCCCCTCACTCATTCAACATGAATCAAGAGCGCACTGCTTATTAGTATTTACCATCAGACAAGACGCGAACATAGGCCCGATGAGTTAACATTAAAACACGTAACATTTTAAATAAACAATAAAATTCCAAGGCGTGCAATTTTTTAAGTCGTGTAGTATATTACATACTGCTACTTGAAATATTCCAAAACAAGGACCTCACCACCGACTAACAACAGCATCGCAACCCATCAACAAAAACACAAACAGCATGCCCATCCCCGCCAGCACCGCCCCCTTAGCCCGCTCCCTCGCCCGTGAAGAGGTGTATCGCAGCCTCAAGCACTGGATCGTAGAATTACAGCTCGCCCCAGGCGAAATACTGCGCGACCATGAGCTGGCCTTGCAGCTGGGGGTGTCGCGCACGCCTGTGCGTGAAGCTTTGCGTCAACTGGAAGATGAGGGTCTGGTGCTCACCAGTTTTCATAAGTGGACCAAGGTTGCGCCGTCGAATCTGGCCGATATTGCCCAGCTCTACCCGGTAGTCGCAGCGCTGGAAGCGGCAGCACTGGAGCTGGCCTTGCCTCGCATGACATCGGCTGACTTGCAGGCACTGGACGCTTGCAATGCAGCATTGGCACAGGCGATTGCAGCACAGGATCAGCAACTGGCCCCCAGCCTGGATGCGCAATTCCACGCCATCATCGTGCGTATCAGCCAGAACCTGGAAATAGAAAAAATGCTGGCTGGCCTGCGCCCGCGCATAAGGCGCATAGAACTGGCCCACTTTGGCGACCAGCGCATGGCCCCGCAATCAGTCGCAGAGCATGCCGCCATCATCGCGGCCCTGCGTGCTGGTGATGGCCGGGCGGCGGTACAGCTCATCAAACAAAACTGGAGCTTGCCGCCAGATTTATTGCAACTGGCTGCGACGACCGCAGCCACCTGACTACCCCTCATTTTTGGAGACTTACATCATGTCATCTGCCCTGCTCATCATCGACTTCCAGAAAGCTGTCTTCGTTGACCCACCTGCCTACCAGGCAGAACTGATACTGGCGCGCATCAGCGATCTCATCGCCAGGGCGCGCCAGGCTGGCATGGCGGTGGTGTATGTGCAGCATGATGAGGCAGGTACAGTATGGGAAAAAGGCAGCGACACCTGGCATTTCCCCGCGGCGATTGCACCGCAGCCTGGCGACTATGTCTGCCCCAAGCAGCATAGCAGCGCCTTCCAGCAAACCGGTTTTGAGGCCGGGCTGGCTGAGCGTGGCATTGATGAAATCTTTGTCTGCGGTTATGCCAGCGAATTTTGCCTGGATAGCGCGATACGCCAGTCTGCGGCCCTGGGCATCAAGACCAATGTCATCGCCGATGCCCATACCACGCGCCATCGCCCGCATCTGGATGCCCCCACCATCAGCAATCACCATAACTGGGTGTGGAGTGAGATGGGCCAGATCAGGGTTTTGCCTGCTGCGCAATTGTCGTTTTGAGAGGAGGAGAACATTGTCATGACTGATATCAATACCACAGTGGTACAAGCTGCCAAGGATATTCCTGCGGGCTTTGCCTCGCTATCGCAAGGCGTATTCCATGCATCGACTATCGTCTTTCCCGATGTGGCATCCTTCCTGCACAGACAGGCGCAAGCGCATACTGGCTATAGCTATGGGCAAAATGGCACGCCTACTCACTATGCCCTGGCAAATAAATTATCCGAGCTGGAAGGTGGTGGCTACACTGCACTCGTACCCAGCGGCCTGGCAGCCATCGTCCTGGTCAACAGCATGTTGCTGGGCGCGGGCGACCATGTGCTACTGCCAGACAGTATCTACGGTCCCACGCTGGAAGTCACCAAGACCCTGTTCGCCAAATGGGGCGTGCAATATACGATTTACCCGAATGATATTGCTGCCGGCATCACTGCATTTTTCAGGGACAATACCAGGCTGATATGGACAGAAAGCCCGGCCTCCGACAGTATGGAAATGCAGGACATACCAGCCATCGTTGCCGCCGCCCATGCGCGTCAGATCAAGGTGGCAATGGATAATACCTGGGCCACGGCGCTGGGTTTTCGTGCGCTGGATGTGGGCGTGGATTTCAGCATACAGGCGCTGACCAAATATGTCGGCGGGCATTCTGATTTATTGATGGGCGCTGTCAGCACACGCGATGAGGCTGGCTATCATGCCTTGCGCAATACCAGTGAATTACTAGGTTATTACGTCGCCCCCGACGAATGCTTCCTGGCCTTACGCGGCTTGCCCACACTGGCACTCAGGCTGGAAAGACAATATGCATCAGCCCTGCGCATTGCAGAGTTTTTACAAACGCATGCCGAGGTAGATCAACTCCATTACCCGCCACTACCCGGAGACCGATATCATCATTTGTGGAAGCGTGATTTCAAAATGGGGAATGGCTTGATGTCTTTTACTCTCAAGCAAAACAATCTGGCCGCCATAGAAAACTTCGTCGCCGCCTTGAAAATTTTCACGCTGGGCAATAGCTGGGGAGGCGTGCACAGCCTGATTGCTGTCGCCCCACAAAGGCAACCAAGCACCGGCTGGCTGCTGCGCCTGCATGTGGGGGTGGAGCATGTGGATGATTTGCTGGAAGATGTGGCCAAGGCCCTGGCGATGCTGAATGCATGATGCTTTGCCTTTGGGGTGCGCCGTATACACCATGCATGAATTTCAATATGTGGAGATGGTGCGTTATAACGCACCCTACAAATTCTGGTCGCACTGTAAAACACGGTAGGGTGCGTTGCAACGCACCGCTTTAGCAATTTTCATGCACAACCCGGTGCGCATGGCGCACCCTACAAATTGCTGCACAATTTCACCCGCCCTGCTCTTGCAAAAATCGACTGCATCCACAATTATGCAATATCGATATTTTCAATAGAGTGATCATCATGAACCAACATAGCAAGCAGTTCCTAATGACCCATAAAGCGGCAATCGGGCCGCCCGGGTTCTTGAGGAACAATGATGAAAGATCTCTCGCGCGCCCTGCGCAGGCATCATGCTGCGCGGCTTAAAAAGAAACGTCAGTATTATTATAGCTGGACAAAAAAACTCGATCCCAGGCAATTGGGAATAGTCTTGAATACCGTACCTATCTGCAGCTGTTATATGTGCGGTAATCCGCGCAAGTATTTTAAAGAACGCAGCGTGCAGGAAAAGCGCTGGATGCAGGTAGTGGAGTAAAAAGCGATCGCTAGCAGGTAGGATTTAGCGCTGCGCAATCGTACGCATGTAAGAAGCCATGTCTCAGCATTGCTGTCATTTCCGGAAATAACATGCGTACGATTACGCGATGCTAATCGTACCTACGACACTATTCGTCACTACCAGGTTTACTTGATTTTTCTACCAGTTCAATGGCTTCAGGATCGACAGCAATTGAGTGAATTTCTGTCGCTCCATCTGCTCTTTTCCAGGTCAGGCTTACCCAAACGAGTCCATCATCAAATACATTATATACAGGTAGAACTTGACCAAGCATAGACGAAACATCTGCATGCTCATCTCCCGCTAGTCGCTTTAGAATGGAAGGACGTATACGTAACAAGCGAACTAAATCATCTTCCTCCACCACTTTGCCAAATCTGTCTAATCCAGGTTTTTTTTCCATTTTCGATCCAATTTAAAAGAGATGGCAATTTTAATCGAGATCGGTGTCATATCTAATAGCTACTATGCAATTTTCAGGTAAGATTTTGTATAGCATCATCGCACGTCGTGGCCACACTATGACGAGATCAAAATTTCCAGCAATCTCGCAAAGCCAGTCGGGATTTCATGCATCTGATCGGGTGTGTAGAGTACGTTCAAGACCTGGCCTCCCAGCTCAAGATCGACGACATCGATTGCGAGCCAGTCGCTGGACCAAAAATCTATCGCTCCGATTTTGGAGGAGGATGAAAATTCCAGCCTTTTCAAATCACCAAAATCCCCTTCCAGAAACTCAGTCCAGGCAAGAATATAAGAAGAGGGAAACTGTGGTTCTACAAGCTCCTTGAAGTAGGCAAGGTGATCGTTCATATACTTTCGCGCTTCAAATCAAAAGCCTATATTAGCTCATCTTGATCCTGTGCCCATCGAAAACAAAGACGCAGCAATCTTGCACGGTGCCCAGGCCACCTGTGCGCCATCGTTCCTCACTGCTCTGACTCTTCCAGCCTCTGCCGCATCAAGGCCACAAAATTATCCAGCTCAGGCGCAGGCCCGGCGCCCAGATTGGCGTTGGTCGCCATGTCGTCTATCTCGCGTAAAACTGTGCCGCCGCCCATCGAGGTCTGGCCCAGCACAAAGTAGCGAATATGATCGTGCTGCTTGCTACGCACGATGCCAGAAAAATGTGGTGCAATGACCCAGGTGCCTACACTTTGTGCATTCTCCTTGAATGACTTGCCTGTCAGGTCTATCGCCACTGGCTGTGGATAAGCCAGTACCAGTAAAGTATGCTTGTTATCAAGATCAAACTGGTGCCAGCGATATTGTGCGGCTTCTTCTTGCAGACTGGGGATGGACAATGATTTGCAGGCCAGGTGATAAAACAGGAAATGCGAAGTCTCGCTGGCACTTTCGACGATATCAAATAATTGCGCTGCCTGGCGGAAGACATAATGCGGCAGGATTTGATAAGCAATGTTATAAGACAATTGCTCCAGCGATGTACGTACTGCTGGCTTGCCCTTGAAAAAGTCCAACAGTCCCATGGTGTTTTCCCGGAGAGTCGTAAGGAGAACATCTCACCGCATTGCGGGCGAGAAATTCAGTCAGGAGAGCCGCCCGCTTGAGCCTGGAGGCCAAGCAAATGAAACCATGGGTGATGTTATTTTGTCAAACTCAACTTGCTATGAAAAAGTAAGAGTTTGTTAATTGAATGACGATGAGAAATTAAGCGGTATCAGATCCTGGTGCCTGGCACTTACCGTCTCAAAAAATCCGTCGCATGAGTCTCATGAACACCGTTCTCGCCAGTAGGGTACGCCATGCGCACCATGCCGTTGCTTTAAAATTGACGACATGGTGCGTTATAACGCAGCCTGCAAATCCGGCTCGCCTTGCACAAGGTAGGGTGCGTTACAACGCACCGGTTTGAAGATATCAAATCAAACGCACCCTGCCAAGCTCACACCATCCCTTCCAGCGCCCCTGCCAATTGTTCTACATCATCGAGGGTATTCAGATAAGAAAACGAGGCCCTGGCTATGCTGTGCAAACCTCGGGCTTGCACGTCCAGCGGGGTATAGGACACACCGTTCGCACCGATGAAGATGCGTTGCTGTGCCAGGCTGTTTTTCAAGGCCATGGCATCGTGACCGCGCAGATTGAAAGAGACAATGCCAGATTGCGGCCCCTCGCCCAGGTCATGCAGGCTGATGGCCGGGATGCGAGCCAGGCGTGCGCGGCAAGCCGTGGCCAGGGCAGCGCTGATGCTGCCCAGGTCTGCCACTCCCAGCTCCAGCGCCAGCTTGACAGACTCTGCCAGGCCCAGTTGCAGGGCCACGGCAGCCTCACTGGTTTCAAAGCGGCGGGCATCGTGGCGTAGTTGCGCCTGATCTTCTGCAATGGGAGCAGAAGATACATCGACCCAGGCAGGTTCCAGCTTGTTCAAAAAAGATTTGCGCACATACAGCAAGGCCGTGCCGCGTGGCCCGCGCAAGTGTTTGCGGCCTGCGCTTTTGAGTACATCGCATTGCAGGGCTTGCACATCGACAGGCACTTGCCCCAGGGCTTGCGCGGCATCGATGAGATAAGGCACGCCGGCGGCGGCAGTGATCTTGCCAACCGCGGCTGCATCATTGATGAGGCCGCCATTGGCGGGCAGCCAGGTCAATGAAACCAGGCGCACGCGCTTGTCCATCATCTGCGCCAGTGCCTGAACATCAACACTACCGTCGCCATGGGAAGGTATGGTTTCTACTGTTGCGCCTGCAAGTTGTGCGGCGCGCTGGTAGTTTGCCAGGTTACCGCCCCACTCTTGTCGCCCCACCAGTATACGGTCACCCTGTTGCAGCCTGGGCATGGCGGCGAAGGCACTGCCAAAGCCACTGGAACCAGATGTCATGAGGGCGATTTCATCGCTGCTGGCATTGATTAGCCTGGCGGCATCTTCCCGCAATGCTTGTAGTTTGTCTGCCACCAGTAGGGCAGCTTCCATGGGGCCGACCTGTGCTTCGAGATCAAGATGCGCATGGATGGCTTGCAGGGCAGCCTGCGGTAACAGCGAGGCACCGGCATGGTTGAGGTGCAAGCCTTTATCCAGGCCGGGGGTTTGCGCACGTAATTGCGCCAGTTTTTGCGGACTGATCATGCTGCCACCAGTTGCACAATGGCGTCCACTTCCACCGCTGCGCCAGTAGGCAGGCTGGATACACCTATCGCCGTGCGCGCATGGCGGCCACGCTCGCCCAGGACAGCGACAAGCAGATCAGAGGCACCATTGGCGATGGCACTATGCCCGTCAAAATCTGCCGTGGCAGCGATGAACACACCCAGCCTTTGTACCTGGGCGATGCGGGCAATATTGCCTTCCGTGACCGCGTCGATGATGGCGAGCACGCCGAGAGCGGCTATTTCTGCATCCTGTTTTGCGGCTTCTGCTGCCAGGCCAGCGCCGACGACGCCAGCTTTGGCTGCACCAGGCCTGCCGATTTGTCCGGCGATGATGAGTACATTGCCTTGCAGGGTATAGCTGAGATAATTGGCAGCAGGTGTCTTGACTGCTGGCAGGCTGTGGCCAAGTTCTTGCAATTTTTGTGAGATGGTGGTCATGAGACTTTTCTTAAACAAGGGTGGAGTTAATGGCCAATAAAAGCTTGCCTTGCGTGCCGCGTTCTGCCAGCGCCGCATGGGCTTGCGCGACATCGGCCAGTGCATATTCAGCATGAATGCGCAGCTTGACTATTCCTGTGCTCAGATAATCATACAGCTTGCTGGCATGCTCTTGCAAGACAGCAGATGAATGCAGATAATGCGGCAAGACCGGGCGCGTCAGAGTGATGCTCTTCTTCATGAGTTGCAAGACATCGACAGGATCAGGCTGGCCGCTGGCGGCGCCAAACAGGATGACATGGCCGCGAGCAGCAACAACGGCCAGGCTTTGTGTGAACGTGTTTTTGCCAACAGAATCAAACACCACGTCTACACCACGGCCCTGGGTTTTATCCATTACCTGGGCGACCCAGTCGCTGCCATCGGCATATAGTACGGGCACAGCACCAACACTGCCTAACCACGCCGCCTTGCCAGCAGACGATGCCGTACCAAACACCGTCAGGCCACGTGCCACCAGCAGTTGCACCAGCCAGCCGCCAACACCACCGGCAGCGGCATGGACCAGCACAGCGCCAGAAATGGGCAGGCGTGCCACATCATCGGCCAGCATGATGGCGGTCAGGCCATGCTCTATTGCGGCGCAGGCATCGCGCAGGCTGACTGCATCCGGTATGCGCACCAGGTGGGCGGCAGGCACAGCTACCTGGGTTGCATAAGTGCCTTGCACGCCGGTGGTATACGCCACCCGGTCGCCTATGCGCCAGCCACTGTTTGCTGCTGCCCTGGCCACAATGCCCGTACCTTCTATGCCCATGGGCCATGGCTGTTTGACGCCAGGGTAGCGGCCTTCACGCTGGTAGATGTCAACAAAATTCACCCCGGCCCAGGCGGCATCGACGATGACCTCTCCTGTTGGTGCAGCCACTTCCTGCAGTTGTAATTGTTCAGGTCCACCGAACTGTTCAACGATGATCGCTTGCATTGCATTTTCCTCAGACTGTCGATATCGAATTATTGTCGTAATATGTCAGGACAAAAAACGATACTTTCGCAATATGAAAGTGAGGAAAATTCAATATGCAAGGCAAACTGCCACCCCTGTTCACCCTGCAAGCCTTTGAGGCAGCTTCGCGTCTGGGCAGCTTTAGCCGCGCCGCCGATGAACTGAGCCTGACACCCGGTGCCATCAGCCGCCAGATCCGTCAACTGGAAGACTGGAGTGGCCTGACCCTGTTCAAGCGCAATGGTCCCAGGGTCAGCCTCACGGATGATGGTGCTGCCCTGCTGACGCGTCTGGCCGGGCCCCTGTCTGCCCTGCACCAGGCGATTTATCCACCGGCAGACACCACACTGAAGACCCTGCACATCAGCACCCTGGCCTCGATCGCCAAAGAATGGCTGTTGCCGCGCCTGGCCAGTTTTAGCACTGCTCATCCGCATATCCGCCTGATCATCGATACTGACTATGCGCTGGTGCGCGCGGCACCACGTGTGGCCATGGTGGCGATACGCCATGGTGCGCGGCAAAGCACAGACCAGATTTGTGAAACCCTGTTCACTGACCGCCTGCTGGCCCTGACTTCAGCAGAGCTCAAAGCCAAGCTGGGGACAAACCCCAAAGCCTGGCCCGCCAGCGCCATGCTGCAACACCTGTCCCTGGACCCGGCAACATGGCTGGCAGCAGCAGGCCTGCCTGAGGATTTCACTTTACAAGGCCAGGCCTATAACGATGCCGACGTCTTGCTGGAAGCTGCCCAGCACAGCCAGGGCATAGCCCTGGGCCGCCTCTCGATTGCCTGGCGACGCCTGCAGGCGGGCAGCCTGGTGCTTGCCTGCGACACCATCTGCCCCACACCACGCGACAACCTCATGGTCTTGCGCGAAGACAGCGCCGAGCTACCTGAAGTGCGCGCCTTTACCCAATGGCTACGCGAACAGGCACGTGCCTGGCAACTGGAAGTCGATGCCTTTGATGAGATGCGTAAAACCTGATAGTTCATCACATTCATGTAGGGTGCGTTGTAACGCACCGCTTTATGCTCAAACACCTCGATCAGTCGTTTAAATCGCATGGCAAGCATGCACGCAATTTGAACACGGACATGCCATTAATTTTTAAGGTCAAATGCGGTGCGTTATAACGCACCCTACGAAACAAGATGATGTGCGTGGCTCCCTTCTGCTAGCAACTTATGGCGGTAGGGTGCGTTGTAACGCACCGCTTTAAGCTCAAACACCTCAAGTATTCATTTGAATCATATGGCAAACATGCACACAATTTGGGCACGGGCCTGCGATTAATTTTAAGGTCAAATGCGGTGCGTTATAACGCACCCTACGAACCTGCATCTCCCTAAAAGCGCAATCACCGATGATGCGCGGCTTCAATATGGCCAGATAAAAAGCCTGACAACCTTTCCCACGAAATAACAGAAAAAAACAGGCATGCTCAGGATGGCATCTGCCTCATCATGCCGTTTTCCAAATTCTGAAACATTGTACTTTAGTTATCATTATGCTATATTGGCAAGCTTTCCAAATATTGCTTATTTAGCACTATATGGGGAAGGTATTTTTATTTTATTTACTTACATTAATCATTAAAATGAAACTTAGCGCATTGTGTATCGGTACTTCTCTTTTGCTTGCTGTCCTGCTTACGTCTGCCCCTGAAGGCCAGGCGCGTGGTAAAGATTTCCGCTTTAAAACCCAGTTCACAGGCGGCAATGTCTGCCTGGATATTATCAATGATGGGCAAAACAAAATCCCCTCCATGGCTAAGTGCGGCAGTTACTCAGGCCAGGCCTGGCAATTGATACAGACTGGTGAAGCAGGATATTTCAAATTGAAGAACGGCTTTTCCGGCCCTGGCATGTGCCTGGACATAGTTAACGATGGCAAAAATAATCAACCCACGATGTCCAGATGCGGTGACTTCAGCGGCCAGTCCTGGAAATTTGAAGCAACAGCAGACAACAGATACGCCAAACTGAAAAACACTTTTTCTGGTGAAAAAATGTGCCTGGACATCATCAATGATGGCAAGAACGATCAACTGAGCATGGACAAATGCGACAACGTCACCGGGCAGTTCTGGCGTAATACGGCGTTCTGAGAATCAGGATATCTGGGTGTCTGAAAACCTATCTTAGATACCCATGCAAATAAAAAATCTCATCGCAAAGACACAGAGAAATACATTATTCATGCCGAACCTGGGAAACACGCCCCAGCCTTCATCTTCCAGCATCATGCATTCTTTGTGGTGAGATTTTTGGTTTTGATTTCAACGGACACGGCAAGGCATTCGCGGCTGAAGCCGCTCCTGCGAAACGAGATAGTGCACGTAATGCGCCCTTCTTGCGCAGATGAATCCCAGCCTGCGCCGGGATGAGCCAAATACAAATCGGCTTGGTTTATCGACTCACTTGCCTTTCTGTCCTGGCCTCACATTTGTCATCATATGCTCGCAAAATTAATCAGCCAGTAGGCTGCGATGGCAAGCCACACACTTGCAATTTACCTCCATTAATGTAATGCTAAGACATCCTCAATTTCACCAGGGTGCCAGCATGCACTTCCCTACCTCAGCCGACCAGGACAAAGACCAGGAAGGCTTGCTGACCATGAGCATGACGCCACTGATTGGTATTATCCTGGTCTTGATGATGGTGATGATAGCGGGCGTAGCACCCAGGCGGGAGGTGGTTTTGCTCGATATGGAAAACAGATTTCCTAAAAACGTCACGTGCGAAGGCTTTGTAGCTGGCATCACTATAGATATCGATTTTGACGACACCCTGTGGTGGAATGACACTCCCGTTTCACGGGAAGAATTACAGCGCCACCTGGCCAGCGCAGCGCAAGAACAAACACCAATTCATTTGAGACCATCCCATATGGCCAGCCACGCTGCAGTTGCGGCAATGACCAACAGCATACGCAAGGCCGGGATACAGACTATCAGTCTTGCCGCGGTGGACTTAAGCGGGCAATCAATACATTAAATAACATAGATCAAATGCAGCTATTATCAATCCTCCACGGTGGCGCAAAGGCGCTAGACGCTGTCTCCGAATCCTTCGCCCCCAAACCTGGCGCTTCTTCCTCAGATATCCGCAAGAACGGCTTGCTTTGCCTGGCCATTGGTCTGCTGTGCGTGTTCCTGAGCATATCGCTGATCTTTGTCAAACCCATGATTCCAGCGCTGATGATGTTGCCCATATTGCTCTCATATGCATTCATGATCGTTGGTGCTTATCGAGCGATATTTGGAAAAACACCCAAGCCAGCCTACCCCGGAGAACTCTCCATCAAGCGAGTTTCGTTTGCGGTCATCACCATCGTTTTTTTCTTTGGCGCTATAGCAGGACTCGTATCCTTAGGGAGTTGGCTGTATGAGCTTTTGTATGCGGGTGCATAGTATGCATTGCAATACAGCATACGAAACGGGGAACGCGTAGTGCGCCCTTCTTGCGCAGATGGATCCCAGCCTGCGCTGGGATGACCTTAATATAAACTGGGTTGATCTATCGACTCACCTGTCTTTTACCCCTGGCCTCCAATTTGTCATCGTATGCTGGCAAAATTAATCAACCAGTAGGGTGCGTTGTAACGCACCGCTTCAATCACAAAACACGTCGGGCATTTGTTTGAATTGCATGGCAAGCATGCACGCGATTTGCACACGGGTATGTTATTAATTTTTAAGATCAAATCCGGTGCGTTATAACGCACCCTACAAAACTGTGGTGTAGCAGGGAATTCGTGCGGTATACCGCACGCCTGCGCAACGAAGACTGCTTGCAAGCAGTCTTTCCTTCCTCTGTACTGAGCTTTCAGGTCTTAATTTTTTCTTGCCCCAAAAAAATCAAGCACCCTCGCTGACCACCAGCAACACGCAACTCTCTTCATCCAGTCCATAATTTGCCCTTAATCCAGTATCTGCCGCGACATGCAGCAAACCTGCCAGACCAGCACAGCCGGATGCGGTGCTGGCTGGGCCGCCATGGTTTTGCATGATGCTGACGGCAGCTTGTAATTGCGTTTCGCTGACACTGATGGCGCTGGCCTGGTGTTGCAGCAGGACCGCCACTGCCGGGGCGGATGCCAGGCCACAGGAGAGCATCTGGGCGCTGGTTTGCAAATCGCCTTTGGCATAGACGGGATGGCCGGCTTGCAAGGCCAGGGCAACACAGGCAGCAGATACTGGTTCGACGACGATGAGGCGGCGTGGTTCGCGCATGTTGCCACGCAAACCCTGGGCCATGGCGGCAGCCAGGCCACCAACGCCAGCCTGTATGAAGAGATGGCTGGGGCGCTGCGCAGCATCTGTGGGCAATTGCTGTTGCAGCTCTGTGCAGATGAGACTGTAGCCATCCATGACGTCGTTGACGGCGATATCATTGATGTCTTCAGAAGTATCCGGCACCAGCAAACCCGCACCACTAGCGGCTGCGGCAGCGGCTTGCAGCACGGCTTCATCATAGCTGCCCTGGACCCAGATGACTTCACCACCGAGTTGCCGTATGCGCTCTGCCCGGTTGGCTGACACGCCTACAGGCAGGTAAATGGCGGCACGGGTGCCTACCCTTTCCGCTGCAGCTGTCACGGCCAGGCCGTGGTTGCCATCGCTGGCGCAGATCAGGCCTGGCAAGTGCGCAGTGACCTGCAATTCTTCCAGTGTTTGTATGTCAGTGGCGCGGGCCAGTGCGCGCAAGGCTGCGACCATGCCACCCAGCACCTTGAAATTACCCAGGGGGCGCTGGTTTTCTGCCTTGACCAGGACACGCCTGACTCTGGCGGCAGCAGCCAGTCCTGGCAAATCCAGCAGGGCGGTGGGGCTATCATCATCCAGCAGGGCGGATGTCTGTATATGGTGCAAGGGTGTGGTTTTCATTTGCCCAGTGTAAAGCTGCCGCAAAAATCTGCGCCGCAAAGATGGCGGCAACTTGCCACAAACAGGCAGATTCCGGTATGCCATTGCACTTAAAACGCGTAGTGCCTGGCTTAGCATTGCTATCAAAGTTCAACATTGTCAGAAAGCGCGCACATGCAATTACTCTACCAAACCCATTCTCCCTATGCCCGCAAGGCCCTGGTGTTTGCCCATGAAGCTGGCCTGGCAAAACACATAGAAGTCATCCACCATGAAACCAGCCCTACCCTGCGCAATGAAGCCGTGTATGCACAAAACCCCTTAGGTAAAGTACCGGTATTGTTGCGGCCAGGTTTGCCACCTGTCTTTGATTCTGATGTGATTTGCGAATACCTCGATACCCTGCATGCAGGCAGGCCACTGATCCCAGCGCAGGGTGAAGCCCGCTGGCATGCCTTGCGGGTGCAGGCGGTGGCCAAGGGCATGGCCGATTCTGGCATTGCCCTGCGCTGGGAAACCACGCGCCGACCAGAAGCCCTGCGTTATCCAGCACTGCGCGATGGGCATATGGGCAAGCTGCAAGCCAGCTATGACTGGCTGGAGCGTGAGCTGGATGTGAATGTGGATAGCACCGTGCATGTCGGCCACATCGCCGTGGCGACTGCCCTGAGCTGGCTGGAGTTTCGCGAGCTACCCGACTTTAAGGAGAATCACCCCAGGCTGGCTGCATGGTATGCAGAATTCATTACGCGGCCAGCCATGCTGGCGACACCACTCTCAGGTGATACCCAGGATTAACTTATTCAGCCTCATCGAGTGGTACAGGAATATGCAAGCCACGCTTGAGCAAGCCCAGCGTCACATTGGTGGTAAAGCGTTTGACATTGGGGTTATCGAGCATGAGGCGCGACATGAAAGCATCAAAAGCTTCCATATGTGGTGCCGTGATAATGAGCACAAAGTCTGCTTCACCCGTGACATAAAAAGCTTGCTGTATCTGTTCCTGCTCATTGAGCCAGGTGCGCAATTGCGCCAATAATTCTGGCCGCTCGCGCTCGACTTCAAGTGAAACGATGAAGAAATTGGGCCGACCTACTTTGGCTGGATCAACAATGGCGGTGTCGCGCTGGATGACGCCTTGCTCGCGCAGACGACGCAAACGCCGCTGTATTGCTGATGGTGAGAGTGGCACCTGTTCAGCCAGACGCTCGGCCGCCAGGCTGGAATCTTGTTGCACGAGGTTTAATAACTGGCGGTCAAATTTGTCGAGTTGCATGGTGGTCTGTTCTGGCTGTTCTGGCTGTTCTGGAGTAGGGCAAGCTAATACATTCTGTGCCCTGATGCAGGATTGTAGCATTCAGGCTGCCGACTTATTTACGCACCCTGCCCTTGAATTGAAAAGCCTGGTTATACACCTGGTGTGCCAGGGCGCGTGCATCTTCCGGCAACCAGCTTTCATAGAGAAGAGCAATGGCTTCCAACACTTCGCGGCGGGCCAGTACGGTATTGATCTGTTCTATGGCTTGTTCACCAAAAGCACTTTTGGAGCAGGCGGCATAACCCAGCAGGTAGGCGGGCTGTTCTTGCAGCGGATAGAATTTCAGGTCTATATAATCTGCATTGTCGCGGCTATTCAGAAAATTGGCCTCATATGGATAACCCAGCACCAGGTTGACACGGCCCAGGGCATTCATTTGCAATAAACTTTTTGCGGCATTCGGTGCACTATTGAGATAGATATTTTTCTTGCCCTTGTGCGCCTGTAGCAGTTCATCAATATTGGCACCATAACTGCGGCCACTTTGTGCACCTACTGTCAGCACTTCATCTTCCAGTAATTTGCTTAAACTGAGTTTATCACCCGCCACCAGGTAAGGCCGCAATTGCGCAATCTGGGTACGCGGTATCATGGCACCGGGCGGTAGCTGGGCAAAGAAAGGCTGGGAGAAAATCATGGTTTTCTCGCGCTCGGCATTTTTAAACAGTCCCAGGGCGCAGGCATTATCCTCATCCCTGAGCATCAATTCCAGGCGCTTGAGCGGGACGTTGATGAACTTGTGCTGATAGGCAGGCAAACCGGGTATAAGCTGGCGCTGCAAGGCCAGATCGACGATGCCCTCGCCCTTGCCCGGTCCTTCTTGTATGTAAAGCGGTGGCAAATGATAGACATACCAGCTAATCTCGTTCGCGCCCTGCATCATGCCACTGGCAAACAAACCAGAAGCCAGGGTGGCACTCTTGAACCACTTAGCCACACACGCCCACCCACATAAAACACCCTGCATTCACCCTCTCCCTGCTCACTGGCACTATAAAAACGGCGCAAGTATGTCACACTTTGTCATTTTGACAAAGTTATGAGAAGATTAAGGAGATATGCTAGTGCGTTGTGCACGGCTTGCCAGGTTTCAAAATTTTAGACCATTCAATACCGTCTCGTAGGGTGCGTTGCAACGCACCGGCCCCTTAGACATTGCGATATTGCAATCCTGTGACAAAAAAAGGTGCTTTATAACGCACCCTACCAAGATGATAAGATATGCCTACCGCTAGGCAAAATCGCCATCGGTGGAGACTGATAAGACCCGCCATTGCTGCAACTCTTGCTGGTGTTTTTCCAGGCTGGCGCCGACGATTTGTATGGCATCTGAACCCGCTGCATAACGCAATGGTGGTTCTGCCATATTGCTGATAGACAGTATGGCGGCACCCAGTTTGACCGGGTCACCGGCTTGTTGATGGTTGTAGCCCTCAAAACTGTCACGGCTGTTGATGCCGTTATTGGCATAGTCAGCAATGCTCTTGTCGCCATAGCGTACCGAGGTCTGGTCAAGGAAATCGGTACGGAAGAAGCCAGGCTCGACGATGGTGATGTGGATGCCAAAGCGTGCCACCTCCAGCGCCAGCGATTCTGAAAAACCTTCTATGGCAAACTTGCTGGCGCAATAGACCGAGGCGCTTTCAAAACCAACCACGCCACCTATCGATGACAGGTTAAAGATATGCCCGCGCCTTTGCTCACGCATGGCAGGCAAGGCAGCGCGTGCCATGTTCATGCTGCCGTACACATTGGTGTCGAATTGCTGGCGGATTTCTGCCGTGCTGATTTCTTCAAACAAGCCTAGCTGACCATAGCCCGCATTATTGACCAGCACATCCAGGCTACCAAACTGTGCGCAGGCTGCCTTGACTGCAGCTTGTGCCTGGGCTTCGTCATTGACATCCAGTGTCAGCGCCAGCACTTGCTCGCCATAGCTGGCGAACTGGCTTTGCAGTTTGCTGATATCGCGGCCAGTGACGACGACTTTGTCGCCGCTATCAAGGGCAGCCTTGGCGATGGCTGCGCCTATGCCACGGGCGGCACCCGTAATTAACCAGGTCTTTTGTTTCATGATCTACCTTTCCAGTGTGACCGCTGATTGCGGAATGTAGCCATGATAGGCAGGCAGGGTCATAAACAAAATGCCGGAAACTTTCTCATTCTTGCCTAATCCTCTTGCGGCCAGCAAATTGCCTGCAATTATTGCTATGATGAATGCCTGTTCCTCTTCATCAGACATATGCAAAGCAAGGACGATATCAATTCCAGGCTGGCCAGCATGGTCGCCAGCCTGACGGCGCAAGAAGGCTTTACGGCATCCGCATTGGACTATGTGCATTTCATGCGCAGTGACCATGCCTATAGCCGCACGCCTGTCATGTACGAACCCTGCATCTGCATCATCGTGCAGGGGCGCAAGCGGGCCTATCTGGGCGACGCCACATACACCTATGATGCGCGGCAATACCTGGTGGTATCCGCCCCCATGCCTTTTGAAGCAGATACCGAAGCGACTGCAGAACAACCCATGCTGGGCATCCACCTGGGCATACAGCACGCCCTGGCGGCAGAACTGGCGCTAGCCGTGCAGGAGGCGCAAACTGATGCAGCCCTGAGACCGGCAGACACACCAGCAGGCACACCCGCTTTCATGTATGCGACGCAGGTTGACGATACCCTGGCCGAAGCCGTGCTGCGTCTGCTGCACGCGCTGGCATCGCCACTGGAGGCAAAGATACTGGCACCCGCCATCGTCCGTGAAATTTATTTCCGCATACTCATGGGTGAGCAAGGTGCAGCCATGCGGGCAGCCTTGAGCCAGGGCAGCCATTTTCAAAAAATTACCCGTGCCTTGCGCAAGATCCATGAGGGCTACAGCGACAAGCTCGATGTCGATAGCCTCGCGCGCGAATCAGGCATGAGCCTGCCCGCTTTTCATCTGCATTTCAAGCAAGTGACCAGTACTACGCCGATACAATACATCAAGGCCATGCGCCTGCATAAGGCACGCCTGCTGATGATACGCTCAGGCATGAATGCCTATACCGCATCGAATACCGTGGGCTATGAAAGCAGCTCGCAATTCAGTCGCGAATTCAAACGCCTGTTTGGCCGCAGCCCGCTGGAAGAAGTCAGGCAAATGCGCAACGTCTTGCGCATGCATGAGGGTGTAGGCTTATCTTCATTATCCTAGGCGAATAAAGATGTAGAATCATCCAGCAATCAGATGCTTTGTTTGACATGCGCTGCAACAGGACCAAGGAGTAGAAAATGACGACATTGAATACCTGGTTTTATTGGGCTGCTTTATCAGCCGTGTTTGCCGCCATGACGGCCATCTTTGCCAAGATAGGTATACAGGGCGTCGACTCTGACCTGGCCACCCTGGTGCGCACCGCCATCATCATCGTCGTGCTATCCCTGTTTGTGGCATACACGGGCAAGTGGAGCAATCCGCTGGAATTGTCGGGCAAGACCTGGCTGTTTCTGACTTTGTCCGGCCTGGCCACGGGGGCATCCTGGGTATGTTATTTCCGCGCCTTGCAGCTAGGGGAGGCATCCAAGGTAGCCCCCGTCGATAAATTCAGCCTGGTGCTGGTGGCGGTATTTGCCTTTGCATTTTTGGGTGAACGACCATCGTTGCGCGAATGGACAGGCATAGGCCTGGTCGCGGGTGGGGTGTTGTTGCTGGCGTTTAAGCGGTGATTAAGCGGTGATTAAGCGGTGAGTTTAATGACATTTTTAAGAACACCAAAAATCTCACCACAGAGGCACAGAGACACAGAGGAGTCACCGAGGTTTTAAGGGGACGCTAGTAGCTCGTAGGTTGGGCTACGGGGTATCAGCCCAACACTGGGCCGATGATAAACGTATACGTTTTTTAACCGCCCAGTGTTGGGCTGGTGAAGCGTAGCCCAACCTACGTGCTACGAAACTACTCGCGTTCAAATATCCCCTTACTTCAAACTCGCCTTCAATTCTCCACCTGCCTGCAACATTGCCGAGCGCACGGCTGGTACTTTGGCCAATACGTTCAACAAGCCAAAATCATGGATCATGCCCTTGTAGCGTACGGTCGTGACCTTGACGCCTGCGGCATCGAGTTTGCGGCCATATGCTTCGCCTTCGTCGCGCAGGACATCGAATTCTGCGGTTTGTATCAGGGCCGCTGGCAAGCCTGTCAATTGCTCAGTCGTGGCACGCAGTGGGGATGCATAAATTTCCTGGCGCTTGGCAGCATCGGTAGTGTAGTTATCCCAGAACCATTTCATCATATTGCGGGTCAGGAAATGGCCTTCAGCAAATTGCTTGTAAGATTCATTATTAAAATCAGCATCTGTCACTGGCCACAACAGGATTTGCGAACGCAGTTTGGGCCCGCCTTTGTCCTTGGCCATGAGGCTGACGACCGCCGCCATATTGCCGCCAACGCTATTGCCTGCGACCGCCAGGCGGCTGCCGTCGACCTGGATTTCCTTGCCGTGTTCTGCCACCCATTTAGTGGCTGCATAGGCTTGCTGGATGGCGATGCCATAGCCAGCTTCTGGTGATGGTGTGTAGTTGACGAAGATGGCAACGGCACCTGATTCTGCCACCAGGTCGCGCACCAGTCTTTCATGGGTAGGATAATCGCCGAGCACCCAGCCGCCACCATGGAAGTACATAAAGCCTGGCAAGGTTTTTTTAACACCTGCAGGGCGCACGATAGTCAGCTTGATATCGCCACCATCGACCTTGATGATTTTCTCGGAAACATCAGCCGCAGGCAGGCTCAGTTTGACACCTGCTTGCGCACCGACCAGCACGCCACGTGCATCGGCCACTGATAATTGCTCCAGCGGTTTGCCACCACCAGCCTCCAGCGCCTGCAAGAAAGCTTGCGTCGTTGGTTCAACACCGGGGCTGCCTGCCGCAAAAGCATTGCTGACGGAGAGGCTGATGGCTGTTGCAGCGAGGAGCGATTTCAAGTGTGTCATGGTCATTTCCTTTTCATGTGATGCAGTGTGATGACTGCGTTAGGGGTACTACAAACTGGTTTTTCTGGACTACTTTTTTAAATAATTCACTATTAAATAGTACACTATATATTTATAAAACTGCTGAAGGCAAAACAAACTCCCAGGCAAGCACAATATCGCCCATACCTGCGGTGTTAGCACCCATCTCTTCAATACAACTGCGCTCTGTAGGAGCGGCTTTAGCCGCGAATGCCTGCGCAATTTGAACGACTTTTTACTACAGCATCTTCGCGGCTGAAGCCGCTCCTACAAAAATAATACCCACTATTAAATAGTGCACTACTTATTTTAAATTTCAACAATTCCGAACATCAATCATACATTCTTCATCAAGGCTGCCCGCAAGGCCAATATCTCTTGCTTCAAGTCGCGTGCTTCGTCAGGAGAACATTCTGTCGCACACAAGACCGAGGTTGGTAAACTCGCAGCCTGCTTGCGCAAATCATTACCCGCTTTGGTCAGCGAAATAATCACCTGGCGCTCGTCTGCTGCCGACCTGACTCTGGTGATCAACTCTTGCGCTTCCATGCGTTTGAGCAAAGGTGTCAAAGTGGCCGAGTCCAGTATCAGGCGCTCGCCTATGTCATTGACGGTTTGTTCATTCTGCTCCCACAAAACCATCAGTACCAGATACTGCGAATAGGTAATCCCCATTTGCTTGAGCAACTTGCGGTACAGCTTGTTCATCGCCAGGGAAGTCGAATAAAGGGCAAAACAAAGCTGCTCACCCAGTTGCGGCACTGGGGTTTGCAAGGTTGATTTAGTGTTTGCGGTCTTCATGCCTTGCATTTTAAATAGTGCGCTATTTATTTGCAAGCTATTTTTAAAATATTTATTAGTGCCAATTTGTGCGGTACTCACCTTGCAAGAAATCTTCGTTAAGCGGGGAGTGGTATGCCGCCCAGATTTCCTGTCAGTTTCGTAGGTTGGGCCGGGCCTCGCCAGGCTACGGTTTACCAGTTTCGTAGGTTGGGCTACGGTTTACCAGCCCAACACTCGTCGGTTAAATAACGCATACGTTTACCGCAGGCCCAGTGTTGGGCTGATGAAGCGTAGCCCAACCTACTAACTTTGCAGGGGACCGAGTTTGAAATAGCTGCTCAGTTTCGTAGGTTGGGCCGGGCCTCGCTAAACTACGGATGCACCAGACGCAAGCTGGGACGTTTGGCTGGTGCAGCTTCGCTGACTGTGCTAATCACCTGCAATTGCGCCTGTGGTCTGTGCAGAGGTCCAAGTTTGAAACCGCTACTCAGTATCACCAGGTGTTTTGCCTGTTGCTCCAGTAGCCTGGCCGCGGTGATGGCGACGCTGAGTTGTACGGCATCTTTGTGGCTCGCATATTCCATGTCAATGATGGCATGCTTGGCTTGCCTGATGCTGGCTTCCTGTTTTTTGGTAGACGTGTTGACCTCGGTCATAAGACTGGTGACCTGTTGCAGGGCAGTGAGGATTTTTTCTGTGCCGGCATTGCTCTGGCTAAAAAGCTTGCTACCGTGATCAAGTTTTTCCTGCGATTCATTCAGCAGGTTTTTGATTTCCTTGACGGCACAGGCAACACATTGTGCCAGGTCGCGCACTTCTGGCGCGATTGCTGTAAAACCCTGGCCTGCTTCAGCAGCGCTGTCATTTTCCAGCGTGGCTTTCAGGGACAAGGTATCGATCTGGAAAACCAGTTCATCGATCACATGGATGTTGTCAAAAATCCTGGCCGATGCCTGCTGGATTTGCGTCATCGCGATAACCGCCCCACCGGCTGCCTGCCCTTTTTTGAAGGCAAGTTCGCTCACATCATCGGCGCATTGCATGGCATGGCGCGCCTGCTCAGCATTGTGGCGTATCATTGTTGCCAGCTCATTGATGGCAGTCGCCGCACGTTTTTGAGAACCTGCCTGCTGTTCTATGCGGGCAGATAAGACTGCATTGTTGTTGAGTATCTGTCCAGATGTCCTGGCGATATTCGAGGTATTCAGGTGCATGTCCTTGACGGTCTTTGCCAGCCCGGTTTGCAGCCTTTGCAGAGAAGCCAGCAAGCTGCCTTCGTCAGGCACTTCTGGAGAGATGCTGACATCCAGATCACCGTCGGCAATTTGCCTGGCTATTTGTGCGGCGTAAGCTGGCTCACCGCCAAGTTGCTGGTAAATGTTATGCAGCATAAAGTAAGCCAGCGTCGCCGCCAGTACCAGACCCAGTCCCATGACTGCCCATATCAGTTTGCCGGATGTGGCATATTCTGCCTCAGACCCGGCAAATCCTTTTTTGATGTCATCCATATGCATGCTGCGCAAATTGCTCAGGGTCTTGAAAAGTGCAGGATAGAGTTTGTCGGCAGCGTTGCTGATATTCTTGATCTTTGCGGCGTCTGCCACCTGCATCGCCTGAACAAGTGGCAAGGTGACAGCATGGTCGAAACTGACACGCAAATGTGTCAATTCATCTGCTGTCTTCCTTGCTTGCGAAGACATGGGAGCCGTCGCAAAATCTATCCACAACTGTTCTATGGCGCGCTTGTCATGCTCGATCTCTTCGGCGCTTGCCTTGAGTTTTTGTGGTGTAGGGTCAGCCAGTGTCGACAGGATGGCATAGCGATTATCCATCAATAATTTTTCAAGGCTGGCGAGTTTTTCCAGGCTCAGTGTACCTTCTTCATGGCTGGCCTTGACCGCAGCATGCGAGGTGCCCAAAGCATACAGCCCGGTCATCCCTAGCAAGATCATGAGTGCACTCATGATACCCATCACTAGCATCAATCTGGTTTTTAGTGTCGTCTTCATGGCCCGGCCCCAATCGTCAATCCATACCAATTAAAAAAATAGCAAAAATACATTCTCAAGTATCAAATTCCTGTAGCGCATATCTGGCTTGCTCTTGCTGCGCTTACAAATTCCGGCGAGTTAATTCTTGTCATGTTTTTATTTTTCTCAAGACCTTGCATCCACCGGGATTTTTTTTATCACCATAAGTAAGAAGGTATAAGAAAATTGCTCGATGGAAAACCGTATTTAGCAATGTTTGACTGTGCGCAATATGAATTCACATTCGTGTAGAAATGGCATTGCCACGCTTTTTAGCGCGCAGTAAGGAGAGCAATAAGGGATGCAAATCAGCAGCCTTTGCATCGATACGCCTGCTCATCCTGTAAAGATATCTCAACACCAACACACTTGTCTTTTATGCTAAAATTTTCCCCTCTTCCATTTCCTTCCAGGGACACTTCGACATGAACAAGTAATGCAGGATGTTGCTACATCTTTAACGCGACTACACTGCCCGCCGGGTAGCTGGTTTGCTGCATTGCTGTTTTTGCCTGATGTCTCATGTCTGATGCAAGGTGTCTGACCGACATCTGATCCACGCCAGCGGTTTGACCCGTTTTGGCTATACGACACAAAAGCAATTCTGAACCCGCTGACGGGCATTTTCAAATACCTATTTTGAGGATAATCCATGCCTGATACAAAAACTTTTGATTTTTTGACGCATAACCGTGACTCCTGGGACCAGCAAGCAACGCGACAAGGCGCATGGTCACAAGCAGTCAGCAGCGCCACCATCGCGGCAGCGCGCAATGGTGATTGGCAGGTGCATCTGACGCCAGGCCCCCTGCCCGCTGACTGGCTGGGGGATGTGCGCGGGCTGGAGTTACTTTGCCTGGCAGCGGCAGGGGGACAACAGGCACCGGTGCTGGCGGCAGCAGGCGCAAGCGTGACGGTGTTTGATTTTTCTGCCATGCAGCTGGCGCAAGACCGCATGGTAGCTGAGCGTGATGGCCTGGAGATGAGGATAGAGCAAGGCGATATGCGTGACCTGTCGCGCTTTGCAGATGATAGTTTTGATTGCATCTTTCACCCCATCTCTAATCTCTATGTCCCGGATGTCAGGCCAGTGTGGCGTGAATGCGCACGCGTGCTGCGCCCAGGTGGCAAGCTGCTCAGCAGTTTTTATAATCCTGTGTTGTTTGTGGCTGACCGTGATCCACAGTATGCGGAACAGGGCCTCATCAAGCCACGCTTTCAATTACCGTATTCAGACTTGCGCGATCTGAGTCAAGCCGAGCTGGCTGGCAAGCAGGCACGCGGTGAAGCAATGGTGTTTGGTCATAGCCTGACTGAGCAAATAGCAGGTCAACTGGAGGCAGGCTTGCAGCTGCGCGGTTTCCTGGAAGACCACCAGCCACAGCCGCGCTTCGTGCTCGATCATTACCTACCCAGCTTTCTGGCCACCTATGCAGAAAAACCCACGCATTAACCAGCTATCAGCTTGAATGATGCGCCAGATGTCTTTGGCGCATCGAGGTTTTTCGTTGACAGCAAGCAAATACAAGTATCGCCTCAGTTGAATTTTTACAAATCGCATCAAAAAATTCTGCTTATGTGGGCTATCGAACTGTACAGAACTGTTCGGACGCGCATGCTGAAACCTCGATTCACTCTTAAGGATTTATCATGATTGATAATACTTTCGACACTTACGTCCCCGACCCCTCTTACAATACTCACAAAGGCCCCGGCCCTCATTTGATGGGAGCGAGCACACTGACCGGCAATAAGGTCGTCAACCTTGCTGAAGAGCATCTGGGCGAGATCAAAGAAATCATGCTCAATACGCATACCGGCAATATTGCCTATGCCGTGGTGGCCCATGGCGGCCTGCTTGGCATAGGTGAAAAACTGTTTGCCCTACCCTGGTCGACACTGCGCCTGGATGCGCTGAACAAGCGCTTTATCCTGGATATTGCAAAAACCCATTTTGAAAATTCGCCCGGTTTTGACAGTGAAAACTGGCCAGACATGGCAGATCAAATGTGGGTGGATTCGGTACAAAGTTATTCCACCAAAAGCGCATAATTTTTTTGCCAGAGGTCTTTGCAAAATCAAGATGGCTAGCGATGCAAGGACGCCAGCTTGATTCTGCAATCGCCTCCAACTCAACATCAGGAGAACACCATGGACTACACAGAAATGCAATTTGCCTTCAAGGTATATGAAAAAGCCCTCAACAAGCGCAGCCGTCATTTGTTCCGTACACCGGAACCAGTGCGTGATGCGGAAGAAGCAAGATACACCTTGCAAATGGCCGTCAATGAAGTATTAGCCGAGACGCGCGAAGTAGCATCCATGATCAGGACCAGCCCTTACTGATCGCCGCTACGCATTTGTACAAAGTAAAAAAACAGCCTTGATCACAAGGCTGTTTTTTTGGCTGCTGGCAGTGGAAAATCGGTGCGTTATAACGCACCCTACTGACTAAGCAAATGCGTAGGCTGCGCCAAGAACACCGACCTCTCTTTCAACAACCTGAAGAGACGCATGGCTTCATACATACCTGTCAGTGCATAGGTCATCATGGTGCGCATGGCGCACCATGCCTCGCACCTTACTTCGCATCTTAACCATAATGCAGCTTTTTATTTCTCTGCTTTCTTCCCCGATTTAAGCAAAGTCGCACAGCCACTACTTTCATCCGGCCCTGTGTTCACCAATGGCAGCAAGGCGGCAAATGGACTGAGCAAGGCCAGACCTATGGCACCGCCCGCACGCAGGGCCAATACTCCCTTGTCTACGCTGACATTAGGGTGCAAGAAAGTGCCGCGCACATACAGTGGCGCACGCAGTGAGAGTATGCGCAAGCCCTTGCTATTGGGTTTGATGGTCAGGTTCAGGTCTTCTTTTTGCAGATTGATGCTACCTGTGATTTCTATCAAGGCTTCATCGGTGTCGATCAAGAAACTGCGGGCATTCATTTCCCCATTGGTGACAGAAAAATCACTGAGCATGCAATTGAGCCTGACCTGCTTGTCACCAGCCATGCGGGTCAGGATGATATTGCCGATATTGAGCCCCATTTCTTCCAGCAAGAGTTTGCTGACTGTGCCATGGTCTAACATGCTGCTGACTTCGCCATTAGCGGCACCCAGCAGGCTGGCGACAGAATTACCGGTGGCAGCCAGATTGGCATCGGCATTGATTTCACCTACTGTCAACTTGGACGTTGCCAGGGTGGGGATTAATTTCTGTAACTGTATATGCCTGGCAGTGACGCGCATTTTTGCGTGTATGGCGGGTGCATGGGATGGGCTATCTTCCAGCTCGCTGGTACTATTTTTGGTAGTGCCACCATTGCCATCCAGCGTGATATGCGCCTGCATCTGGCCACCTGCCAGTTCAAAACTCAGCGGCAGCATAGTGATGACACCATCTTTCATGATCAGCCGGGTTTGCAGCTTGTGGATGGGCAGTTCTTTTTTTCTTATCAGTTTGCCTGCGCTAAGATTGACATCGGCATCAATACTGCGCCAGCGCTCGGTACGGAAGGCTTCTACCGGCAAGAGTTTGTCACCTGGTTGTACTGCAGTCGTGCCACGCTTGAGTTTATTGGCATTGGAATCTGCGCCTACCAGTGGTGCCAGATCGGCAGACTGCAAGACTTGTGAGCTCATATTACCTTGCAACAAGGGTCGCAATTTTCTGGCTTTCCTGGTTTGATAATCCAGGCTGCCGGCCAGGTCACTGGAACCGACCTTGCCGGTGAATTTCTCGTATTTAAAGTGATTGTCTATCTTGCCCAGAGTAGCTGTCAGATGGCCTGCGGTTGTAAATTCCGGGGTTTCAGGCAAGACGATGCCAGTCAACGGATACAAGCGCGCCATGCTATTGCCGGATATATGCAGACGCATGTCCACCGCGGCCAGCTCACTGGGCTTGGTAACACTGCCCTCTACATCGATTTTGGTTTGCCCCATTTGCAATTGCGCCATGATGGGGAAAGGCTGGGTCTGGCTTTGCAAGGACAAGATGGCACCAGCCTTGCCGCTGCCAGTGATTTTTTCGCCATACAGCTTGCCCTGCAGTGTCCAGCTGATGCCATAGTCGGCATCGGTATTGAGGCTTTCTATATCGGCGCTGACATCGGCATGGCGGATGGCATCGACAAAATGCAGTTTGCCCTGGCTGAGGACCAGCCTGTGCAATTCAAGTTTCCAGGGAGAGGTGCTGGTGCTTTTTTTAAAAGTCCAGTTATTGCTGCCGTCGGCAAAGCGTTGCAAGGACAGGCTGCTATTCTGAAAACGCAGCAAGGGTATCTCCAGCCTTTTGTCCAGCAAGGCCAGAGGGTTCAAAGAGAAAGACACTTCATTGATCTCGGCCACATCTTCAGCGGGCAGTTGGGTCACAGCAGTTGAAGCCGGTTTTTTTTCTGCGGCGCTTGCTGGCGTGCTTGTTGACATCGTCGCTGGCTGACCAATATGGATATCCTGCGCCTGCAAATGCGGCCAGGGGATGCGGCCACGCCAGCCAGTAGCGGTTTCCGGGCCGCTGAGTTGTTTTTCCCAGCTCAATGCCAGGTTGCCGCGTATGCTGAAAGGCCGCCCCAGGGCTTCGCTGGCGCGTTCATTGAGCCAGGGTTTGGCGCGGTTCCAGTCCATGTTCAGCAATATCAGCAAACTCAGCGCCAGCAGGCTGACTATGGTCGCCAGGACTATCAGGCTGATACGGATAATTTTTTTATGGGATTTCATGTGGCTGTATGTGTTTCAGGGCAGGTTGGGCCAGGCTCTAGCCTACGACATATGTATCTGCATCTATGTACGCCAACGCACTGACGCCCGTGCTGGCAAGGCTTATAAAGTAGTCAGGTGAAGCACTCATCTGCAAACCCATTTTTATCAAAGGAAAATATCATGCATGAAGTCACTAGCAATGCGCACACTGGCATAGACACTGCTGCCATACGCGAAGCCGCCAGGAACCTGGATGATGGCGCTGTTACCGCTGGCTACCAGGGCAATCGTGAAGAAGTGATCGCCATGCTCAATGGTGCACTGGCCACGGAACTGGTGTGCATCCTGCGTTACAAGCGCCATTATTACACGGTATCTGGTGCTAACAATGGCGCGATCAAGGCAGAATTTCTTGAGCATGCACTGGAAGAACAGGAACATGCCGATCTGCTGGCCGAGCGCATCGTCCAGCTCAATGGCAAGCCTGATTTCAACCCGGCGTCGCTGACTGAGCGCAGTCATGCTGAATATAACGATGCCGAAGATGTAGCAGCCATGGTGAAAGCAAACCTGATCGCTGAAAGGGTGGCAATCGAATCCTACCGTCAAATGCTGGCAAGAATAGGTGACAGCGACCCGACCACGCGTCAGATGCTGGTAGGCATCATGGCCAAGGAAGAAGAACATGCGGATGATATGCGAGATTTACTGGAATAGAGGGTAACGCTCTTTACAGGAATGGCAACCGCGCAAACGTCATGGCAATACCAGACCCGATAACAGCAACACCAAGGCAACACCAGCTTCAACAATTGCAGTCCCAACCCTACATATAAAGGAAACCATCATGCTTGAATCTGACTTCAAATCTATCAACAAAGATATCAAAGTACTGCTCAAAGATGCGCAGGGTTTGTTTAATGCAGCTGCGGCCCTGACTGGCGAAAAAGCCGACGAGATGCGTGCGCGCGGCATGAAAATGGTGGATACGGCCATGGCCATGACCCAGGATGCACAGACCTCCATCATCGCCACCGGCAAGCAAGCCGTAGAATCTACCGATACCTATGTCAAGGACCATCCATGGAGCAGCCTGGGTGCAGCAGCCACCGTGGGTCTGTTGGTGGGCTTGCTGTGTAGCCGCAAGTAAGCAGCCCCCCCCCTTCTCACTGCCAAGCAGCCTGCAATCAGGGCTGCTTTTTTCTTGCCTGCGCATTTTGCGTCACCTGGTCAACGCAAAATGCCCGCAACTGCTGCAAGACCTGGGCTACCGCCTGATTGCTGGCGAGTACGCCGCCATAGGCATCTTCACTGGTCGCGGGGACGCTGATACTGAATTCATGCCAGGCAATGATTTGCTGGTTTTGCCTGTCTGACAAATGAGCACGCAATTTGAAATGGACCTGGCTGGGCTTGCTGCTGAAATCTTGTTGCAGGCTGAGTATTTCCAGGTCCAGCCGGTAAGTGGTCAGCACGGCACTGGGGGCCTGCAAGACCACCTTGAAAATACCACTGGACTCCAGCGCCGCGGCCACCAGGGGCATGAGCATGGCAGCCGGTGGCTTTTGCCACTGGCTTTGCTGGAACTCTTCTACCTGGTATTGCTGGCGCATGAAGAGCATGCGATTGCTGTCATAACCAGCGGCAGCGCGCACGGTGCCGAGCATGATCGTGGCCGTTGCATTGGCTGGCACTGGGGAGCTACCGGGCGCGATTGCCTCCAGCCTATAGCTGGCGACCGGCGCCACGTCGGCAGGTTTCAGGGCCGAACAAGCGGTGAGGCTCATGGCCAGGATGGCTGTCATACTGCTGGCGTAGGGATATTTCATGGTTTCACTCCTTGGGTTTCGCCAGGACCTGCTGGCGGGGCTTGTCGCCCTCTGATCAGGCTGCTGGGATTGTGCTCGGTTTGTTCTATGAGGCGGGTCAATGAGGCTGACAAGGTACTCAGCTCTGTCATCAGTCTTTGCATTTCTGGCAGGGTGTCGCTACTCAACTGGCGCATGCCGCCACCGATTTCATCAGCCGTTTTTTTGGTACTGTCGCTGGCTGCACCCGCCTTGTTAGCCATAGTGGCCAGGGCATCGGCACTCTTGCTGATGCGCTGGAACAGGGGGTCTATGTTGGCACTGGCATGGGCAGTATTGGCCGTGGTGATGGCCGCATTATTGATGGCCACGCGCATGGCGGCTTTTTGCGATGCCAGGGTTTCCATGAGGCTGGATGTGTTTTGCAAAATCTTGCTGAAGGCGGCGCGGTTCTCGTCATTCAGGATGGCATTCACATTGGCAGCGGTGCGGTCAAGATTGGCCAGCACGGCGCTCAAGACATTTTCCAGCCTGGCGCTCAGGGAAGGTTTGGTCGGTATCTGTGGATACGCCTGGCCTGCAGTTGCCTGCAACAGTGGTGCAGCAGGTGTACCGCCACTCAATTCCACATAGGCGATGCCGGTCAGGCCCTGGGTTTTCAATACGGCCAGGGTATCGGTCTTGATGGGGGTGCCCGCTATGATGGAAAACACCAGCCGCACCTGTTGCGGATTATTCGCATCAAGGCTGATGCTGCGTACCTTGCCTACATTCACACCCTGGTATTTGACAGGCGCATCAAGGTTCAGGCCCGCCACCGATTCATTGACGACAGATTGATACGACACCGTTTGCTGGCGCTTGCCCAGCCCCACCGACAACCAGAGCACAACGGCGATCAGCAGTGCGCCCAGAGCCAGCACAAAGGCACCGACGGCGGTATAGTTTACTTTGGTTTCCATGGGTTTTCCTGTTTAGCCTGTTTGTCCTGTTTGTCTTGTTTATCCTGTTTGTCCTGCTCATCAGTCTGGCCTGCCTGTTGCTCGGCTGCCCGGCCACGCGGGCCATCAAAATAATCGCGGATGATGGGGTGCTGCATGTGTGACAATTCTTCCATGGTCCCTACTGCCAGTACCTTGCCTTCCCCCAGCACGGCAACCCTGTGGGTGACTTGCCATAGCAAATCCAGATCATGGGTAATCATGACGATGGTGGGCTGGTATAGCTCATGCAAATGCCGCAGCAAGGCATCCAGGCCACTAGCACTGGCAGGGTCCAGCCCTGCTGTGGGTTCATCGAGGAACAAGAGTTCTGGGTCCAGCGCCAGCGCCCTGGCCAGTGCCGCACGCTTTAGCATGCCGCCACTTAATTCTGCCGGGTAGAGTCCTGCCGCCTCTGGCTTGAGACCACTCAATGACAGCTTCCAGGCAGCAATGTCGTTGATGCTTTTTTCATCCAGCTGGCTGTGTTCGCGCAACGGCAAGCCTATGTTTTCTGCGACGGTCAGCGTGCCAAACAAGCCGCCTTTTTGGAACATGACACCGCAGCGCTGACGTAAAGACCTGGCTTGCTTGTCGCTGATACCCGCCAGGTCACAGCCCAGCACTTTGACCGTGCCTGCATCGGGCGTATGCAATAAGATCATTTCGCGCAGCAAGGTGGATTTACCGGAACCGCTACCGCCGACGATGGCAAAAATCTCGCCACGGCGTATCTGCAAGTCCAGGCCATCATGCACCACCTTGTCGCCGAAGCGGGTGCACACCTGCTGCATGTCGATGGCGTAGTCGGTGTGCGTATCAGGAGTCGGGCTGACAGCTTGTTCTGTACTCATCAAAGTCCCAGGAGATTAAAGATGACGGAAAACACTGCATCCAGCACGATCACGATAAAAATCGCCTGCACTACACTGCGCGTCGTCTGGCGGCCTACACTATCGGCGTTGCCCCTGGTACGAAAGCCCTGGTAACAGCCTATGATGACAATCACCGCAGCAAATACCAGCGATTTACCCAGCCCTATGAACAAGGTCTTAAGCGGGATTTCTGTAGCAAAGCGGGCCAGGAATTCATGTGTACCAACATCAAGCTGGCTGCTGGCCATGAGCATGCCACCGATGACACCGATCAGGTCAGCGAACAGGGTCAGCAAGGGCAAGGCCAGCATCAGCGCGACCAGTTTGGGCAAGACCAGCAATTCTATGGGTTTGATGCCCAGGGTTTGCAGGGCATCGATTTCTTCTGTGACCACCATGGTGCCTATCTGCGCTGCATAGGCAGAACCAGAGCGCCCAGCGATGATGATGGCCGTGATCAGCGGGGCAAATTCACGCAGCATGGCATAGCCCAGCAATTCGACGACAAAGATATTGGCACCATAATGCTTGAGCTGATCGGCTCCCTGATAAGCAATCACGATGCCCAGCAAAAATGAAGTGACGCCGACGATGGGCAAGGCGGCAAAACCAGCCACCTGGATATTGTGCAGGATGGTACGGCCACGCCAGCGCCGTGGATGCAGGAACAGACCCAGCAGGCTGACCGCCGTTTCACCGATAAAACTCAGCAAGGCCAGATTATCCTTGCAGATATTGACGGTAGCCTTGCCGACTTTTTCCAGCAAGCCAGGTGTCTTGACGACAGGGGCGGCATCCGTGGGCACGTCACCCAGGCCTTCCAGCATATGCTGGTATTGCGCAGGCCATGCCTGCATGCTGATTTTCACCCCGCTATCGCGCAGTTTTTTCAGACGGGACTGCAGGACCCAGGCGGTGATGCTATCGATTTTTTGTATGTGCTGCCCATCGAGTTGCACACTGTCGGCATGGCGCAATAACAAGGTATCCAGTTGACGGATGACATTGCCTAGCTGGCATACTGTCCAGCTGCCGGAAAACTGCAAGATGCCCTGGCCAGCCTGTTCTATGCTGGCAGGCTTTGGCGCAGGATCATTGGCAGCCTGATGGCTGGCGACACTGCCCATCAATATGGCGGCAGGCTTGACGGGGCTGACAGGATGGACAGGATTAGCGGGCATGATGATTTATTATTGGATGCACATGTCATGCAGCTTGCCGGTTTATCGTCAGTAAATCTGTGCGCTGGCGTACTGAGTGGCAGAGATGGAGTCAGAAGGCTTGCTGGAGATAGTGTGGTCAACTTGCAGGGTGCATGCGGAGTGCCAGTAGGGTGCGCATGGCGCACCCTACTAAAAGCAGTTGGAAAATGTTTCTGAAAAACTGAGAAAAAGAACTTACGCAAAACCGCTCCAGCGGCTTGATACTGCATTACTGCAGATATCTTGCTTAGCCACCGTAGCATGCCAGAGCGATTTTGCGTAAATGCTCTTCTAGCCTGGAATCTGTTGCAGTTTTTTTACTGCATGCAAACCGCATAAAATCCACAATCACTACAGAATCACAACATCTACTGCAAAAGCATATTGAAGTCGTAAAAACAAGATTTTCAACAGAGCAGATGGAAGCAGATTTTGGTCGCTGGATTATTGAATGTCCGTGCGCTGGCGAACAGACATGGTCTGGTTCCTGCGTGAAGATGACAACGTGCAGAAAGATGTACAGCAGAATTTGATGAACTCCGGCGCAATGCAGATAAAGCGTATTGCATCACAAATAAATAATTTTACTGAGCATATTTCTGTTGAAAGAAATCGTACTGCGAGCCTGGTCAAAAAACCTGCTTATCAGTTTTCCTGAACTGGCGTAGTCCTTGGATTGCGCCGCTGTTAATGAGAGAAAAATCATGCTCTATACTATCGCCGTTGTGCTTATTATTCTGTGGCTGCTGGGTATGGTATCGGCCTATACCATCGGTGGCTTTATCCATGTCTTGCTGGTCATTGCCGTCGTTATGATCTTGCTGCGTGTCATACGCGGGGAAAGACTGTAAAGTCATGACATTCCTCGTCAGGGCAATGCTCAAACGCGGCATTGCCCTGCCCCGCTTGTTGCCAGGTCTGTTGCATAATCTGCTCAGCATCTTGCAGAATTCTGTGCTCGAATGGCTGCGCCACCGTGCTGCCAGCAAGGGGGCCGCTCTGGCTTTTTATACCTTGTTCTCGTTAGCCCCGATACTGGTGCTGGTACTTGCCATCGCCGGTTTTTTCTATGGTGCGCAAGCGGCCCGTGGTCAGCTATTTGGGCAATTGCAAAGCCTGGTCGGACAAAGCAGTGCCTCGGCCATACAAGCTTTGCTGGCGGGTGCCCGTGATGCCGAGCAAAGCCGCATTGCCACCATGGTTGCCAGTATCTTGCTGCTTGTGGGTGCCACCAGTGTCTTTGCTGAATTGAAAGCCAGCCTCGATGAAATCTGGCAAGTGCCACCTCAGGAAGGCAATAGCATCTGGTTTTTAATACGCACCCGCCTGTTGTCTTTTGGCCTGATACTTGTGCTGGCATTTTTGATGCTGGTGTCGTTGGTGATCAATGCGGTGCTGACTGCGCTGGAATATTATTGGGGTGGCAGCAAGCTGGCGCTGGCCCTGGTATTTCTGCCCCTGTCGTCATTGCTGGGCTTTGCCGTCATCACCGTCCTGTTCGCCGTCATCTTCAAGATGTTGCCGCAAGTACGCCTGCCCTGGAGTGATGTCTGGGTCGGTGCAGCTGGCACCTCAGCCTTGTTCCATGCCGGTAAATATGTGATAGGGGTCTATATCGGCAATAGTGGCGTGGCCAGCAGTTTTGGGGCCGCTGGCTCGATGATTGCCATTTTATTATGGGTATATTACTCCGCCCAGATATTTTTACTGGGGGCAGAATTTACCCGCCAGTATGCCTACAAACTGGGTAGCTTGCGGCACACCGAAAAATTACAGGATAAATAATAAAAAAATAATTCAAAGTTTGCAAAATATCGTTCATACGATTTAGCTTGAAATTGATTACAGCAATAAAATAGTATTAAAAATCATATATTTAAGACATGAAAATCAGTTTGTTAGTGAAAATATAGATTTATAAATAAGCACTGTTTCATTTCCGTAATATCTACTTACAAGATAATGCGTTTTGTCACTTACCTATTATTGTAAAAAATTGTGAAGCGGATAGTATTGCGTCTGGTTAACAGATTGATGGATGTTTGAACTGTCTTTATTTGCAGTTTTAGCAATCTTACGCAAATGAACACTGCATTTCTTCAATTAGTACAAGACAATAAGCTGGCTCAGGATTTGAGCCTGATTATTGCTGATTTTGAAATTCTCGATTTTTTCAAACACTTCGGTAGTTCCTGTTTCGCCATGTCAGCCATACTGGCGCAAATTTTGACAATAAAAGGCTATCAGGCTCGGGTCCAGGGTTGTTATGCCGAAATCAGGAAAGACCAGGGCATTTTCTACATAGGCTATCAGGGCTTTGCCCATGCGGGGCAAAAAGAGGGGCATGCAGTCTGCATCGTGGCTGACCAATACCTGCTCGACTTTGGCCTGGGCACTCTCAGGAAATTCTACGCTCCAGACTTTAGCCAGGTCCTGGTTTGCCCCATGTCTGGCGGCACTGATTACGCAGCGCATCTCCGCCTGGCCGATGGTGCCGACATATGCTGGCGCACAGACTGGATTTCACCCATGGTGGCAGCCGAGCTGCAATCACAAATACCGTCGGTCCAGAATATCCTGGCGATCTATGATGATTTTCAAAAAAACCGGGTAGCCTACCTGGTTAAAAAACTGTTCGCCGACAAGGCGCAAGCAACAGACACCGATATACCCCTGGTCATGCGTCAGCCGCAGGCTGCTTGAGTAACAGCAGCAGCAACCGCGCAGCAGCAGCGACAAAAGAGGAAGCAAGCCCTGGCCTGCTTCATCCCGCGATAAATCCAGTCTAAAGATAGCAATCTTCACTCAGGCAAGCTACGCAAATTGTGTATGTGCGCCTGCACTTCTGTCGCAGGCAAGGGGCCGCCATGTCCCATATAAAACTTGCTGGCACCACTATCGAGTAAGTGCTGCAATTCAGCAGCGACCGCATGGGCATCGTCTTCAAAGGGAGGTCGCATGGCGTGACCAGTCCTCAGCAGGCCACCCAGCAAGATGCCGGATGCCAGCAAATCGCCAACCATGGCATCGCTGCTGGCTAGTTGCACTGAAAGCGAGCCCGCGGTATGGCCAGGTGTGGGCTTGAGCTTTCCGGCAAAACCATAATCAGCCAGGTCCAGTTGTTCATCCCCTTGTAACAGTATGTCAGGCGTGAAGGCGGTATACGGCTGCAAGATTAGTCCTGTACGCAAAAACAGGCGCCCAAACCAGCCCGTGGCACAGAACTGCATGGGCTTTTTTTGCTGATAATAATCCAGGTCCCCTGCGTGTGCCACCACAGGTGCGCCTGACAGCTGACGCAGGCCTGCTGCACTGCCTGCATGGTCGACATGAGCATGGGTGATGACGATGAGCCTGATATCGGCATAGCTCAGGCCATGATGCCTTAGCGCACGGGCAATTTTGGCCTCTGATCCAGGCAAGCCTGTATCGACCAGGATGCAATTGCGCCCCTGCATGATGAGATGACAATTGACCATGCCAAAAGGCAGGATGGCGATACGTTTGATGTGTGGTGCAGACATGGTGAGACACTCCCTGGAAAGATGAAACTTGCATGGATGCGCGCGCCTTGCTATTTTGAGTAATCGGCGCAGTTTCAACAAGTACGCACAAATTTGTGACATACCCACCAAAAAGTAACTATTGGAAGATTTCAAAGTGAAAAAAGAATGGCATACAGAAAACCCCATGGCTTGCCCCATGGTCCTGGTCATCAACAGAATAGGAGGTAAGTGGAAACCGATTATCTTGCACATGCTGAGCAGCGGCACCATGCGTTTTGGCGAACTAAGGAAGAATATCCCGCCCATCAGCCAGAAAATGCTGACTCAGCAATTGCGTGAGCTTGAAGCCGACGGCATAGTCAGCCGCAAGGTCTACGCCGAAGTGCCTCCCAAGGTGGAATATGCCCTCACCAGCCTGGGCACAACATTGAAACCTCTATTGCAGGATTTATATGCATGGGGAGAACAGCTACAAGAACAGGGACTGACGTAAACAGCCGTACATACGCATTTTTTTGATGCCCAAGGCATGCTAATATGGCTACATGAATGCTCAGCTGAAGTATGGCTTTTAGCAACATCTTGCCATATCTATCGATACTACCGTTTGAAAAATGTCTCAGCTTCAGTGAGCATGTTAAATTGAGAAGACTCTGATGAAGAACGCTCTGATTGAGAACACTCTGATAAAGGACAGCGAGTGAACTTGGTTAAGCGCATGGCAAGCCCGGGCGCGCTTCATACTAAGCTGGCTTATTAAGCTGGCTTATTAAGCTGGCTTATGTCAATGATGATATCAATGATGGACAGGACTGACTCTTTCCAGACCTACACCTAGGGAAAGCATGATGACAAAACCGCGTGAAGACTTGTCTACTGCAGCGCCACCAGCGCCTGCGCGGTCTATACGCAGTTATTTACTGATGCTGGTGCTGGCGGTGTCGCTACCCTTGGTGGCGGCGGTGGGTTTTGGCATTTATCACGATTTCCAGCGTTCCACAGAACACACCAAGACCGCCCTCAGGACCATGACGAATGTCATGATCAAGAACACCAAGGGCAAGCTTGAGCAGGTGCAAAAAATCATGGGTGGCATCGCCAGCCTGCCTACCGTCAGACAATCACAATTGCAGGAGTGCCCTGGCAGGCTCAGCAACCTGGCCAGCCTGGACCCGGTATTTGCCCGCCTGGCGATCGCTGATTTGCAGGGTAATATCCTGTGTACGGTACGTAGCGGCCCAGCCACCCTTGTCAAGGAAATGGTCAGCATTGATGAGATCGGGCGCACTGTTTCCACGACCAGCCTGACCATCTCACCGCCACGTCGCCTGCATGCCGGCGGCCCCTGGTCAATCACGCTGAGCCTGCCTATCCTGGACATGCAGCAAACTATGGTAGGTGTGGTCAGTTTGTCGGTGGATGTGAGTTTTTTTGATCCTGCCATTCCCGCCCAGTTCCTGCCAAGCTCCAGCCGCTATGGCTACTTCCGTGATGATGGCATCATGGTCTGGCGCAACCTGGACCCAGACAGTGTCATCGGCACCCGCCCAAATGCGCAGGCTGCCAGACAAATCGTGGAATTGAAAAACGGTGAGTTTGAAAGCATGGCCGTAGATGGGGTAGTCCGTTTTTTTTCTGTCACCTCGCTTCCTGAACATGGCATGGTGGCCTTTGTCGGCGTACCAAGCAATACCATTTTTTCTGAAGCGCGTAGCCGTGCCATCCAGTCAATTGCGCTGACTTCCCTGATGATAATACTGCTCTTGCTGGTAGCCCTGGCTTTTGGGCGACGCATCACACTGCCCATGACAGCCATGGAAAGCCTGGCCCGTGCAGTACGGGCTGGCGACCTGGGTGCCAGGGCCCAGCTGCAAGGCCCGGTTGAATTGCAAGCCGTGGCGCGTGAATTCAATCGTATGCTGGCAGCGCAACAGCAAAGTGATGAACAGTTCCGCGCCTTTCTCGACAATAGTGCCATCGTCGCCTGGATCAAGGATGGCGATGGCCGCTATATCTTTGTCAGTGATAATTTTTTACGGCGCTTTGCCTTCAAGCTCAATCAGGTCATCGGCAAGACCGACCATGATTTCCTGCCTCCCGATATTGCCGATGACTATCGTGAAAGTGACCTGGCCTTGCTACAAAGTGGTTCACAAAATGAAGCCATCTGGCCGTCTGTCAATGCCGACGGCAGTAATAGCTGGTGGCTGGTCAACAAGTTTGTGTTCACAGGATCAGAAGGCAAGCCGCAACTGGGTGGGCTGGCAGTGGATATCACTGAACGCAAGCGCATGACCGACCTGGATGAAATGATTTTACAAACCGCCATGGATGCCTTCTGGCTGATCGACAAGGACGGCAACCTGCAAGCAGTGAATGAAACCGCTTGCACCATGATGGCGTATACCCGGGAAGAAATGCTGACCCTGAATATTGTCGACGTTGATGTCCTCGATGAACACCATGGCAAGCTCCTGCATGAAAGGCTGGACAGTGTACGCGAGGCGGGCAGCCAGCAATTTGAAGCCCGCCACCGGCGCAAGGATGGCCGCATCATTGACGTTGAAGTCTCGGTACGCTACCTGCCTGGCCAGGAATTGTTTCCGGCCTTTGTGCGCGATATCACGAACCGCAAGCAAGCTGAACAAAGCCTGCATCTGGCAGCCACCGTATTTGAATCGCATGAAGGCATGTTTGTGACGAATGCCGAGAAAATCATGCAACAAGTCAATCGCGCCTTCACAGAAATCACCGGCTATACACGCGAAGATGCCATAGGACAAAACCAGGATTTGCTCAACTCAGGTCGCCATGATGAAGCTTTCTTCAGCGACATGGACCAGCAATTAGCACAGACCGGTTCCTGGCAGGGCGAGATCTGGAATCGCCATAAAAACGGCCACATCAGCCCGCAATGGCTGACCATTACTGCCGTGCGCGGGCGCAATGAGGAATTACTACATTATGTCGGCACCCTGGTAGATATCTCCATGCGCAAGGCAGCAGAGGATGAAATCAAGAACCTGGCCTTTTATGATCCCCTGACCCGTCTGCCCAATCGCCGCCTGCTGACCGACCGCCTGCAACATTCCCTGCTGGCTTGCGCCCGCAATGGCCGCCATGGTGCGCTGATGTATATCGATCTCGATAATTTCAAGACCCTCAATGATACCCAGGGTCATTACAAGGGCGACCTGCTGTTGCAGCAAGTCTCAGACCGCCTGGTCCATGGTGTGCGCGAAGGCGATACCGTGGCACGCATAGGTGGCGATGAATTCGTGCTCTTGCTGGAAAACCTCAGCGAGTCTCCGCATGAAGCAGCCAGCCAGATAGAAATGGTGGGCAAGAAAATCCTCGCCGCCCTGAACCAGCCCTACGATCTTGATGGCTATGAATGCCATAGCACACCCAGCATAGGGGCCGCCCTGATTTCCCAGCAGGACCATGGCTATGAAGAATTGATGAAACAAGCCGACCTGGCCATGTATGCCGCCAAGACGGCTGGGCGCAATACCCTGCGCTTTTTTGATCCGGCCATGCAGGCCGTGGTCACATCGCGCGCGCGCATGGAAAAAGAATTGCGTGAAGCTTTGCGCGAACAGCAATTGCGCCTGCATTATCAGGCCCAGGTGGGCGCAGATGGCGAACTGATCGGTGCCGAAGCCCTGGTACGCTGGCAGCATCCGCAACGCGGCATGATTTCTCCGGCAGAATTCATCCCGCTAGCAGAAGCCACCGGCTTGATACTGCCGCTGGGCCAGTGGGTCTTGCGCACCGCCTGCGAACAATTACTCAGCTGGGCCAACGATGCTGCCAGCGCCCATTTGACGATCGCCGTGAATGTCAGCGCACGCCAGTTCCGGCAGGCCGACGTGGTAGAACAAATCCTCGAGGTCTTGCGTGCCACTGGTGCCAAACCAGAATTATTGAAACTGGAATTGACCGAGAGCCTGCTGGTCGACGATGTCGAAGACATCATCCTGAAAATGGAAAAACTCAAAGCCGCCGGTCTGTGTTTTTCACTCGATGATTTTGGTACTGGCTATTCGTCCCTGACTTACCTGAAACGCCTGCCGCTCGATCAGTTGAAGATAGACCAGTCCTTTGTACGCGATGTCCTGACCGACCCAAATGATGCCGCCATCGCCAGGACCATCGTCGCCCTGAGCCAGAGCATGGGCCTGTCGGTCATTGCAGAAGGTGTGGAGAGCGCCGCCCAGAGAGATTACCTGGCCAGCCAGGGTTGCCATGCCTACCAGGGCTATTATTTTGGCAGGCCCATGCCCATCGCCGATTTTGAAGCTGCGCGCAAGCCAGCGGTTTGCCCGTCTACACTTTAGCAGTCAATGTGCAGGGTGCGTCATGCGCACCGCCCCCCTCTGTCAACATCCTCAAGAAGCGATGGCTCCGGTGCGCATGGCGCACCCTACAAGTACAAACCACGCATCTTTCTGCAATCGCGCAATTGGTAAAAATAAATTATTTGGGCTGCCGCAGAGCGCGCATGACACCCAGCCCCAGCAGGGCAAAGTTCAGCAAGGCGATCAAGCCTGCGTAAAGTGCAAAAATCAACCAGGGCAGGTTTTGTACGCTAAAAGGGGAAAACAATGCGGCAAATACCCTGGCATCTGAAAAACCGCCATTGTGCAAGACTTCGTAACGGAAGATATAGCTGGTATCGCTAAACGCTGAATAACACAGGACTATGCCCAGGCATTGCAAGACCAGTCTTTGCCAGGCATCCGAAGCGCGCAACAAATACACCATAGCCAGTATCAATGTCACTGGCAATACCAGCGCCAGCAAATGCAGTACATGCCATTGCCTCAGCAGTGGATAATCGCTGCTGCTCATGAACAGCGGTTTAAGCATGTAATAGCCGCCGCAGGCAAAAAATAGCAGCAGCGCCAGATAGGGCAGGCGCAATTTTTGCGCCCTGGTCGACACCATCAGCAAGATACTGCCAAACAATGCCGGCCCCAGCAAACCGCCCAGCAAGACCAGGCTTTCCATGCCGCCACTGGTGATGGCGGCCCCGCCATATTCATCCATCTGGAACCAGTAAAACCTGCCACCACTGAGCACACTGGCCAGGCCATGCCCCATTTCATGTACAAATACACCGAGGTAGCGCAAAGGAGCCGTCAACCAGTAAATAGGATAAGCCAGTGCTGGAAACAGCAAAGGCAAGGCTATCCACAACAAGAAAATCACCACCATCAGCGACAGCAACATGCGCCTGTGACCCAGGCCGCGATTGCTGGTGTCAATGCTGGTATAAGTTGTCGCTTGCTGGACAGCCATGCCGGTTCCTGGAGAGTAAAGATTATTGATAGTATAACCAGATTCACTGCTCATCCATACCAGTGCATCCGGCCCCATCAATGCAGCTCAGGCCCAATACCTGACGCAGTTGCAGTTTTTTTGCTGAATGCCAAACAAACATGACAATTCTGCAATGCAATAAAATCCCGCTGGACATAGTAGAATTGCGGAATACACCTTACCGGAAACTTGCATGTCTAAAAAAAATGAACTTACCCTGCTACTGGCCAAAGTTCTTTTAAAATTCAGTTCTGACTCCCAGCTGGCATGGGACCAGTCATATTGCCGTTATCTGGCAGAAGACCAGGTCGCACCGAGTTTTCAATTCATGTCCAGGCTGGGCAAGATACTCAGTGCACGCGCCGCACAGGCAGAATACACAGACTTGCTGGGCCCGTTGATGCAATCCCTGTTTGATGAAATGCTGGCAGAAACCAGTCGCCGCCCCGTACTGGCAGTGCTGACCGTAGATGCTGCCAAGACCTATAAGCTCAAGCTCGAATACCAGAATCCCCAGGCCCATGACATCAGCCTGCTGGCCCTGGGCACACCTGCCTCTTACTTTGCGGCAGATGAAATTGAGATACCCGCACAAGTGCTGGAACAGCAAAAGGAAATGGCTAATTTACTGCACAATATCGCATCAAAAAAACCCTGAAGCATATCAATCTGCATTCCTTTTCTGAAAGGATCACCATGCCGGAAACCGCATCCACTCTCGTATCCGTATTCAGCGTGCTGGCAGACATGATGTCGGATCTGCCCGCATCCGATGATAGTTTTGACCGCAAAGAAATCCGTCAGCAAGCCATGCAGCATTATCTGCAGGCGCAATGTGAAGCTGCCGATGAACGTTATAGCTTCCAGGCCAGCACTGCCACCATCGTGAAGGTCGAAGAAAGCGGTGGCCATGGCCATGCGAACTACAGCCTGACCATTTTCGCCCGTAATCCACATGGCGAATATTTCATGTACACCACCACCTCCCCTTTTCAAGAAAAACTGCTCAAACACGTCAGCCAGCGCATGGCCCGCGTGGTCCTGGATAAGGCTTATATCGAGCCAGAGGCCTGAGCTGGCTGCGAAATAATTCACCGTCTGTTTTACCGGAAAAGCGGTGCGTTATAACGCACCCTACTTACTGGGCAATTTGCAGGGGGCGCCGTGCGCACCACCTGCCACGCATCAGTCGTCGCATTCTGTTATATTGATTTTTACCGAAAAATATTTCTCGCGCTGACAAGTGCAATACCTGTATGAACAAGAAACTATTGATACTCGATCTGGATGAAACCCTGATCTATGCGACTCAACAACAGCTCGCACATGAAGCTGATTTTCAATTCTTTTCTTATCACGTCTACCTGCGGCCACATGTGCGGGAATTCATCACATTTTGTCTGGAACATTTTGAATGTGCCGTCTGGACCTCAGCCTCTGAAGACTATGCTGCCATTATCGTCCAGCACTTGTTTGGTGAAGACCCACCACTGAAATTCGTCTGGGCAAGACAACGTTGCACCCGCGTTTTTGATCCTGAATATCAGGATTTTGAATGGGTCAAAAACCTGCAAAAAGTAAAACGCCGGGGCTACAAGCTGGAGCAAGTCATCATGCTGGATGACACGCCAAAAAAACTGCGCCGTAATTATGGCAACCTGGTACGCATTAATATGTTTGAAGGAAATACTGAAGATCGCGAACTCCAGCTTGCCATGTCCTATCTGCAAGAATTGAAGCAGGCAGACAATATTCGCGCAGTTGAAAAACGCGGTTGGCAAAAGCGTTTTATCGAAGGCCAGCCAGAACCCCGACCTGGGCAAGGTGCGTTATAACGCACCCTACCGAATCGGTAATTTGAAGAGTGCGCCATGTGCACCAAAGGACGCATATGATGATGTAATTTCTTCCCGCGCCTTAATATCGTCAATTGAAAGCCTGGAGTTTTACTGGTAGGGTGCGTTATAACGCACCATGTTCTGAGATACGAAAGCTGCCATAAAATGCGGTACTGGCTGCATACGAAAGTGGTGCGCGCAGCGCACCCTACCCTGATGTAGCCAGCACCGTCATGGCACTATCGTGGTAAACAAATACACCGCAAAGATCACGCAATGTATGGTGCCCTGCATGATGGTGGTGCGCCCTGTGCCCAGCGAGATCGAGGTGATCATCAGCGATAGCAGCAACAAGACCATGGACTTGGCATCCAGGCCCAGGGTCAGTGACCAGCCTGTGGTCAGTGAAATGACGGCCACCACAGGTATCGTCAAGCCTATGCTGGCAAGGGCAGAACCCAGTGCCAGGTTGATGCTGGTTTGCAGGCGATTGGCACGGGCAGCGCGAAAAGCAGCCACACCTTCAGGCAGCAAGACCACGATGGCGATGATGATACCGACCAGGGCCTTGGGTGCACCGGCAGCCGCAACTGCATGCTCCAGCGTGGGGGCCAGTGACTTGGCCAGCAGCACCACGGCACCCAGGCATAGCATGAGCAAACCAGCACTACTCCAGGCCACGGCATTGCTGGGCGGGGCGGCATGCACCTCTTCATCAGCGACTGCAGTGGCTGGTAAAAAATAATCGCGGTGACGTACGGTTTGCACCAGCACGAAAGTGCCGTACAAGACCAGGGAAACGACGGCGATAAAAGCCAGTTGGCTGGGGCTATAAACCGGCCCTTGTGCTGTCGACGTAAAATTGGGCAAGACCAGGGTCAGGATGGCCAACGCCGCCAGCGTCGCCAGCGATGTGCTGGCACCGCGCAGGCTAAAGCTTTGTTCTTTGTGCAGGCTGGCCCCGGCCAGCAGGCAAAGACCGATGATGCCATTCAGAATAATCATGATGGCGGCAAACACCGTATCACGCGCCAGGCCCGATGTCGCCTCGCCGCCGGCCAGCATCAGCGAGACTATCAGTGCCACTTCTATCAGCGTCACAGCCAGTGCCAGCAAGAGTGTGCCAAAGGGTTCGCCAATTTTATGGGCCACCACCTCTGCATGATAGACCGCCGTCAACACACCGGCAAACAAGGCGATGGTGAGCAGGACAGCATATAGCGGGGCGCTGGTCAGCATGCCCCCACCGAGTATGATCCAGCTAGCGAAGGGGATGATAATGGCCCAGCGTGGTAAGGTCGTGGAGATAGTCATGCGGCTTCCTCTTGTTTGAATGTGTTTTTACTGGCAATCAGCATTGGCATTGATCATATCAGCCTCACCATAATGTGCCTGCACCAGGTTGCCAGGTTTGCCGGGTTGTGCCGATGGGCGCAATACCAGCATATGGCTAAAACTGCTTTCGCAAAAATCTTTCATGGCAGGCGCACCCAGGGCAGTGGCCAGCGCCGGTATGGTATTGCCATGGCCCACCACCAGCACCGTGCCCGTGCTGGCACGCACCGCGCTCAGCAATTGCCGCAGATGTTCTGCCCCGCTCCCTTGTATAACTTGTGCGGTGATGCCCTGTGCCTGTGCCAGCGGCTGTGCAGTTTCACGGGTACGCTTGTAATGAGTAGTGTAAATGCTGCTGACAGCGCTATGCTGCAAAGTCCTGGCCAGCGCCTGCGCCCTGCTCTGCCCGGCTTCTGACAAACCAGGATCATTACCCTGATCTATGGCTTTCTCTGCATGGCGCACCAGGATGACCAGATCAGGCTCAGCCTGGACTGCGACAGGCAAGCCAGCCAGGCAGCAACTTAACAAGGTGATCATTATTTTTTGCATGAATGCGTCCGTCAAGAAATTTAAATAAAGGTGTAAGCAAGAGCGAATCTATATCGACTTAGGTATGGGGGATTTTACTAGAACTCCTATGTTATGCTTAACCATCTCTACACTGCAGGACCGCAATATGAAATTGCCAGGTAATAAAACTATTTTCGGCATCGCCCTACTGGTGGGAGCCTTGCCCATTATTGGTTTACAACTATATAGCCGCCATCAGCAGCCGCAGCCAGACGTCAGCCAAATCACTCCCATCCTTGCTACGCGTCATTTGCATGGAGAAATCTGGGTCAGCGAACAAATCAGCCCGCAAAGCATAGCTACACTCAAGCAGCAAGGCATACAGAGTATCATCGCCATGCGCCCGGACGGTGAAGTAGAAAACCAGCCTACGGCCGCGGCCATGGAACAGGAAGCGCAAAAGCATGGCTTGAAATTTTCTTATATCCCCATCCCGCATGGTGACATACCAGAAGCCCGTGTCAAAGATCTACAAAATATATTGGCAAAAACCGAAGGCCCGGTATTGATGTATTGCCGCAGCGGCAGCCGCGCTGCCCGTACCTGGAGCCTGGCTGAAGCATCACGTGCCGGTGGCCTGGATCTGACAACAATTCTGGGCGCCGTCAAATCAGCAGGACTCAAGGCAGAAGACTTGCAACCCTTGATAGAACAGCGCATTGCGACCAGAAATGCGGGGGGAAAATCATGAATGCATCCCTTGATGAATCTCAGTCTATCAGTCAGCAGCAAGCGGAAGTAAAACCAGGCCTGTCTATCGGGCAGGTCCTGTTCAAAATCACGCTCATCATCCTGGGTCTGGGGCTGGGTGTGGTGGCGGGAGTATTTTTCTGTCTATTCACAGGTTTGATAGATTTTTCTTGCTGAGACTGCTGGATCAAGGTAATGCAAAATGTCTTTCAGACACAGCCACCTGCTAGACGATCATGCGAGTCCCGGTAGTGCGAAGACTGGCTAATATATCCATCGCCGCAGCCACCGTTTGCTCTACAGATGCCGCATCATTCCCCAGCACAGCCCACAATGCTTCACTCAGTGCTGGCGGTTTGCGGATCTGTGCATAAGCATCACGGGCACAAGCACCCGATCTCGCGAAGGGAATAACAGTAGCGCCGTTTTCCAGCGCTATCCTGACTTCATCTGCCGTGGCTGGCCCGCCTTCGATGACAATATACACGGGGGCCATGCGCGCCAGCACGGCGCGACGTTCTTGCATGTCCTGGCCAGCATACAGGCTTAATCCATAATCCCAGGCAGCCATGCCCTCCGGCATGACATGTACCACCTGTGGCGGCAAGCCCAAATCCAGACGAGCTTGATAAAAACTGCGGCCACAGGCTTCGCCTATGCCAGTGACACCGCCAGTCAACAACACGGCTTCTGGTAATGCTGCCAGGGCTTGCCCAAGCAGTATGCAAGTCTGTTGACTGTCTGCATGCCAGAATGAGGTGCTGCCTATGATGGCTACAGGCATGCCAGGGGGTAGCCTGCTGAGCAGGCTTTGTGCTTGTTGGTTTGCGTGGTTTTTCATAGTGATACTATACATCGCCAGGTAAAGATACAGCCTGATAAACAGGCTCCATGGCAGCACATGCCCTCAGACATAAAGTGAAAATCAATATCAGAAAACATATTTGCATACGCAAGTGCAGGCTAAGGCCAGGAAAATAAATGAAACGCGACACTAACAGCTAAGCAAGTTTTTTACCATATTTTCTCCCTCTGTTTCTACTTTTCAGCTCAGCCATACTGCCGCCTTTCCTGAAAAACTTGTGCACAGTATAGAGCTATGAGATGCTAGTGAGCATCTACCTCACCGCACATAGGCAAAGCAAGACACATCCATGATCAAATTAATGCGTTTCATCAATCTGTTATTGCTGGTTCTCCTGGGTTTGGGTGCTTTTTATTCTTTTTTCACCGCGCACTACACTGGCAATGCAGAAATGTATGCTGGGATGTTTGGTATTGTGTTGGTCATGTCGTTTTACTTCTTTCCCTGGCTGGCATTGTCGGACCATAGCAGCAAAAATCGCTTGCGGCTGGCCTGGCTATTTTCCTGGCTGTATGCATTCGTCGCGGTGGGGAGTGCGATCGGCATCAGCATGAGCCATACCCGCATGGAATGGCATGTCGTGTTACCCATCGTCCTGGCTTATGTCTTGCCCTGGGTATTGAATTTATTGGCCTTTAAAAAGAAAAAACTTGAGCTGGAAGCCAGGACAACAGATGCAGCCCTGACAGATTCAACAAAGGACGACTGGTCAAAACCAGTTGAGAACAGCTTTGCCCCTAAAGCCAATTACCTGCTGGCGCACTGGCGCGGCAATCTGCCGCTGGGAAAATCCTCCTGGCTCAATGGCGTATTCCTGGGCCATGTCCTGGTGACAGTAGTCGCTATGAGCCTGACCAAACTCATGGAAAAAAGGGGCGCTTCACTAAGGGCGCTGGCGATCTGCATGATCATCTTTTTATCGCTTGCCACCCTGGCCTGGTTCTGGGCGGTGGTAGGTATGGCGCGTGCGGCCAGCAAACATAAGTCACGTGGCGGCTCTATCCTGGCGACCCTGCTGGCACAAGTATTTGTGGTCGCCAGTGTCGTAGTCGTCGTCTTCAGAGTCGTTAATTTTAACTTGCCGCAATTACAGGAATTTATACTCATCGCCAGCGGTCATGACAGCATGAGTAGGGTCAACATCAGCGCCTCTGTCCAGGGTGATACCTTATCGCTCAAGGGTCAGCTGGGCGAAGGCAGTAGCGTCTATTTTGCCGAATTCCTGGAAAAAACACCTCACACCAAAACCATCATCCTGAATTCATCCGGTGGCCGCCTGCTGGAAGCAAGAAAAATTGCCAGCATCATCAAGGCCAGACAATTCAATACTTATGTTGAAGACTTGTGCGCCAGCGCCTGCACTTATATTTTCCTGGCTGGCACCGACCGTGCCGCTACCCCCAATGCAAGAATCGGTTTTCATCAACCCAGTTTTCCAGGTATCACCGGGAGGGATCTGGATACCGCCACACAAGCCATGCTGGATGAATACCGCCAGGCCCAACTGCCAGAGCCGTTTATCCAGAAAATAGGTGCGACCGAATCTGCAGGCATGTGGTATCCCACGCGCGAAGAATTGCTGGCGGCTGGCGTCATCACCCGCACCACACTCGGCGGTGAAAGCAGTATCAACCTGTTTTCTGAGATGAATTCGCGCGATGATATCCTCAAGGCCTTGCGCGACGCCAGTATCTGGCGCATCTACGAACAACGCCAACCTGGCAAGCTAGAAGAAATTGCCGACCTGCTCTGGAAAATGAAACAGCAAGGTGCCAGCCAGCAAAGCCTGCAAAACGCTGTGCAACCCATGATTGCACGGGAATACACCAGTGCACTCAAGGATGGCCCGGCAAGCTATCTTGATGCCTATGCCAGCCTGCTCATCGAAGAACTGCTTGCTGCAAAAGACATCAGCCCGATTGCCTGCGCCAGCCTGATCAAGGGTGAACTCAATATCTACCGCACCTTGCCCCCACCCCTGCCAAAAAAGCACCGTGAACTGATGGAAAAAGTCTTGCTCAATAATGAACACGGCAAGAGCTACACCATGCAATCCAAAGAATTTAATACCGCAGCCCCCAAGCTCATGGCCTTTATGACGCCCTTGCACAAACGCGTCACCGAAGACCTGCAAGCCTACCAAAAGCAACCCGAGCTGCAATGCGAAGCAGTGATTGCCCTCTACCGAAACATATTGCGCCTGAATGAGAAGGACAGGTATGTAGTGCTGAGCGGGCTGGTGCAGGCCAGATAGGAAGATGTCAGCAAGAATCTAGCCATTGTAGACATACATGACCAAATGCCTTTCCGGGCTGACCACAATCAGCCCTGTCCGTCCATAGGCATAAAAATTGCCGGGTCTGTTGATCATGGCATTTGCCTCAGAGAGCACCCAGCGCTTGATGCTGAGGCAAAAACCATATCTGCAAATATAATCTTCTATCTCCATACGCCCGGACACTTTATTCATTTCCCAGGATTCGTCCGCCGCTATGGGTGTCATCTTCCAGTTGTCATAGCTACCACGCCGGCCACGGCTTTGCTGATTCTGGTTGGCAGGCATGTTCGTGAAAAATTCCGGGCCACGCGTCAGGATGAATTGGTTAGTCTCAGCTGGTAAAGGATAAAGGTGTATCCCCGACTCATTCCCACCTGGCCCAAGTCCCCAGGATTGTTCATTTTGGTAAGCAATGGAAGTCACCCCCAATGCATCAGGAACAGCCTCCAGCATGAACTGTCGTTCATACAGTTTATAGGCCAGATAAGGGACACCTGTCACCGTCACCGCCAGCAATATAAAAGTACGGCGTGAAAGTTTTTTGTAGAGGTAAATGATGCCTGCAATAATAGCCAGCGGGATGAGGAAAGTTAGTACGAGGATGAGATAGTACATGGAGACGATTTATTGTTTTTAAGTTGTTGCGATATACGGGAAATGCATATCTTGCAGCTTGGATTACAAGGTAGCTTGGATTACAAGTGTAGGTTGGGCTACGCTTCATCAGCCCAACACTAGGCCTCAACAAACGTGTACGTTATTCAACCGCCCAGTGTTGGGCTAATACCCCGTCGCCTAGCGAGGCCCGGCCCAACCTACGTGATGGCCATCCTTATCTAATGCCATAATAGTGCAAGTGAATCATTCAAATCCTGCAAAATCTATTGTAGCCGCAGCTCGTAGGTTGGGCTACGGGTTATCAGCCCAACATTTGGCCTCAACAAACGTATGCGTTATTTAAGCATCCAGTGTTGGGCTGGTGAAGCGTAGCCCAACCTACGACGTACATAGCCATCCTTATCCAATGCCATAATAGTGCAAGTGAATCATTCAAATCCTGCAAAATCTATTGTAGCCGCAGCTCGTAGGTTGGGCTACGGGTTATCAGCCCAACACTTGGCCTCAACAAACGTATGCGTTATTTAAGCATCCAGTGTTGGGCTGGTGAAGCGTAGCCCAACCTACGACGTACATAGCCATCCTTATCTAATGCCATCATAGTGCGAGTGCATCATTCAAATCCCGCAAAATCTATTGTAGCCGCAGCTCGTAGGTTGGGCTACGGGTTATCAGCCCAACACTTGGCCTCAACAAACGTATGCGTTATTTAAGCATCCAGTGTTGGGCTGGTGAAGCGTAGCCCAACCTACGACGTACATAGCCATCCTTATCAAATACCATCATAGTGCGAGTGCATCATTCAAATCCCGCTAAATCTATTGTAGCCGCAGCATCACCCCAATTCACATCAAGCATGCCTTGCTCCATGAATTTATGCAATGAAGAATACGCCCACGCACTGGCTTGATCTACATAGCCATGCTTGACAGGATTGTAGTGCAGATAGGCGATATGTTTGTTCAGGTCATCATCATCTCGTATCATGTGCTCCCAGAAACGGCGTTGCCAGATACCACGCTCACGCTTTTTCTCGCGACTGCTGCTGATGTTTTCCTGTCTGGGTAAAGCTTTGGAAAATGCTGCCTTGATGAGTGACCAGCGCAATGAAAAATCCACGTCACCTTGTGGCATTTCCCAAATCGCATGCAGGTGCTCAGGCATGACGACCATGGCGATGATTGTGAAGGGATATCTTTGCTGTACCGTGCGAAACGCCGTCCGTAAAATGTCTATGTGCTCGGTAAGCAATTGACTTTTCCGGTCTTGCAAATTGACCGTAAAAAAGTAAGTGGCACCGGGAACATTGGCGCGGCGGTAGCGCATGGTTTATATAAGCTTGGGTCGAATAAAGAAATACTCGTATTTTATCTCAAGACAGTCGATGCTTGTAGGTTGGGCTACGCTTCATCAGCCCAACACTCGGCGTGTAAATAACGTATACGCTTATCAAAGGCTGAGTGTTGGGCTGGTGAAGCGTAGCCCAACCTACAACATCCACAACCTACAGAAGCAATCAACAATCCTCAATGCGCCTCTTCCCAATTCCCGCCCACACCCACTTCTGCCAATAAAGGCACATCCAGCTTGGCCACATTTGCCATCAATTCTGGCAATTTTTGTTTGACGAGTTCCAGCTCGGCCTGTGGTACTTCGAGCACCAGTTCATCGTGTACCTGCATGATCATTCTGGATTGCAGCTGATCTGTTTCCAGCCAGCCTTGTACCGCGATCATGGCGAGTTTGATGAGGTCGGCGGCTGTCCCTTGCATGGGGGCGTTGATCGCTGCGCGCTCGGCTCCGGCGCGGCGGGGGCCGTTGGGGGAATTGATTTCAGCCAGCCACAGGCGACGGCCAAACACGGTTTCTACATAGCCGTGGGCCTTGGCCTTGGTGCGGGTGTCGGCCATGTACTGGGCGACGCCAGGGTAGCGCTGGAAGTATTTGTCGATATAGCTTTGCGCGGCACTGCGTTCTATGCCGAGATTGCCTGCCAGGCCAAAGGCGCTCATGCCATAGATGAGGCCGAAGTTGATGACCTTGGCATAGCGGCGTTGTTCACTGCTGACTTCATCAAGCGCTACGGCAAATATCTCGGCAGCAGTGGCGCGGTGGATGTCTTCGCCGTTGGCAAAAGCCGCCAGCAGGCTGGCATCACCAGAGATGTGGGCCATGATGCGCAATTCGATTTGCGAATAGTCGGCAGAGATGATGACATTGCCCGGCCCGGCCACAAAGGCTTCGCGTATGCGGCGGCCTTCAGCAGTGCGCACAGGGATGTTTTGCAGGTTGGGGTCATTCGATGCCAGGCGGCCAGTGACGGCTACGGCCTGGGCATAATTGGTATGCACACGGCCAGTGCTGGCGTTGACCATCTTGGGCAATTTATCGGTGTAAGTCGATTTGAGTTTGGCCAGGCCACGGTATTCAAGCAAGACCTTGGGCAGGGGATAATCCTCGGCCAGTTTTTGCAAGACTTCTTCATCGGTCGATGGAGCGCCGGATGGGGTTTTCTTGACGACGGGCAGACCCAGCTTGCCAAAGAAAATCTCGCCCAGTTGTTTGGGTGAATTCAGATTGAAAGGCTGCTCTGCCAGCTCATAAGCCTTTTGTTCCAGCTCCAGCAGGCGTATGCCGATTTCATGCGACTGGGTTTCCAGCAAGTCTTTATTGATGTGCACACCATTGCGTTCTATCTTTTGCAGGACGACCGAGGTAGGCAATTCTATGTCGTGATAAACCCGCAGCAAATTCGCATCCGGCTCTATCTCTGGCCACATGGCGAGATGCAGTTGCAGGGTGATGTCGGCATCTTCTGCGGCATAAGCGGTGGCACGTTCGAGGTCGACCTGGTTAAAGCCTATCTGGCTGGCGCCCTTGCCGCAGACTTCTTCAAAGCTGATGGTCTTCTTGCCAAGGTGACGCATAGCCAGACTGTCCATGTCATGCGATTTATGCGATTCAAAGACATAGGATTCAAGCAGGGTGTCATGGGCGATGCCACGCAGGTTCACACCCTGGTTGGCGAAGATGTGGCTATCGTACTTAAGGTTTTGGCCGACCTTGGGCTTGCTGTCATCTTCCAGCCAGGCTTTCATCTTGCCCAGCACCACAGCCAGCGACAATTGCTCAGGCGCGCCAGGGTAGTTATGGGCAACGGGGATGTAGGCCGCATGACCGACTTCGCAGCACAGTGAGATGCCCACCAGTTGCGCCGTCATTGGTTCCAGCGAGGTGGTTTCGGTATCTACCGAGGTCAGCCTGGCGGCATTGATGCGCTCCAGCCAGGCATCGAGAGCTGCTTCGGTCAATACGGTTTCATAATTGTGCTGGACTGGTGCAGCCGGGGTATCACCATTATTGGTATCCGCATCGTCATTGAACAAACCCGCCTGTGCCGGGTTACCACCACTTGTGGCAGCCTTGGCGGCTGGCAGCGGCGTCGCGCCTGCGGTGGCGTCACCGGTGATTTCGCGCAGCCAGGTCTTGAAACCGTAACGGGTGAAGAAGGCCAGCATGTCTTCGCGGCTTTCTTCTTTGGCGATGAGGCTGTCTTGTATGGAATCGTAATGCCCTGCCAGGTCGCAATCAGTCTTGACGGTAATCAGCACGCGGCCTTGTGGCAGCCATTCCAGCGCGCTGCGCAGGTTGTCGCCGACCACGCCCTTGATCTTGTCGGCATTGGCGATGACGCCGTCAAGGCTATCATATTCTGTCAGCCATTTGACGGCCGTCTTGGGGCCGCATTTAGCGACACCGGGCACGTTATCGACGGTATCGCCTATCAGGGTCAGGTAATCGATGATGCGGTTCGGTGGCACGCCAAACTTGGCCAGCACGCCGGGTTCATCGAGCTTTTCATTGCTCATGGTATTGATCAGGGTGACATTGGCATTGACCAGTTGCGCCAGGTCTTTGTCGCCAGTAGAGACGATGGTATTGAAGCCCAGCTTGGTGGCTTCTACCGCCAGCGTGCCGATGACGTCATCAGCCTCTACCCCTTCCACCATGAGGATGGGCCAGCCCATGGCCTTGACGGCGGCATGGATGGGTTCTATCTGCAGGCGCAAGTCGTCGGGCATGGGGGCGCGCTGGGCCTTGTACTCGGCATACAGGTCGTCGCGGAAAGTCTTGCCTTTTGCATCAAAAACACAGGCCATGTATGCTGCCGGGTAATCAGCACGCAAACGGCGTAACATATTGATCATGCCGTAGATGGCACCCGTAGGCTCACCTTGCGGATTGCGCAGGTCAGGCATGGCATGGAAGGCGCGGTACAGATAGCTGGAGCCATCGACTAACAAGAGGGTATTTTGCATATGAGCGGAAACAGAAAAGAGGTAACGAGGTTGCGCCAGATTATCGATCAGGAAAGAGCAACTTCGCTGAAAGCGCGTGAATCATGGCATATGTTCACGATTATGGCAGAATTTATCGAGTCTACCGAGCGGCTTTCAACAATCCGCCCGGCCGTGACGATTTTTGGGTCTGCCCGTACCAAGCCAGATCACCCGGATTATGCCAAATGCGTGGATTTGTCACGCCGCCTGTCGGACGAGGGTTTTGCGGTCATCTCTGGCGGCGGCCCCGGCATCATGGAGGCCGCCAACAAGGGTGCTTTCGAGGGGGCATCGCCCTCAGTCGGCCTGAATATAGAATTGCCACACGAACAACGCAGCAATCCCTGGCAAAACATCAGCCTGTCCTTCCGCCATTTTTTTGCGCGCAAGGTGGCGTTTGTCAAATATGCGGATGCCTATGTGGTTTTCCCGGGTGGCTTTGGCACTCTCGATGAAGTCAGCGAAGTCTTGACCCTGATACAAACCGGCAAAAGCCGCAACATCCCGGTGATTTTAGTCGGCACCAGCTTCTGGAGCGGCTTGCTGGAATGGATCAAAGTGCAAATGGCGGGCAATGGCATGATCAATCATGACGACCTCTACCTTGTGCAACTGATTGATGAACCAGCCAATATCGTCGATGCCATTTTTGCGTTTTATGAAGCCAGGGATATCAATTTGTCGGACGATGAGCGGCAGAAGATGCTGTATCTGTAGTAGCAAGCAGGGTGCGTTGTAACGCACCATGTCCGGGATACGAGAAAGCTACGATGTCTCGGAAAAGCGGTGCGTTATAACGCACCCTACTGGATGCGGCAGCGTGTGCTAGCCCCCTACTTTTTGCAACTCCTTCTGCAAACGGAACAAGTCACTCATTGCATACAAGCCCACCGGTGGCCGCAAGCTGCCGCGGTCTGGCGGAGTGGTGATGCCACTGGCAATCAAATGGAATTGATTGGCAGGGTCAGGGACATGGCGCATGCCGCAGAGAGCCTGCATGGAGATGCGGGTCAGGCCATCATTATAGGTTTCGCCCCAGGCGGCACATCCCTGCAAGTCTGCCATGTCTGGCCGGCTGTCAAATCGCCCATCATATAACTCTATGATGGGGTATTCGTTAAAACCATGAATCTCATGTACATAGGCGGCATAGAAATACTGTTCCAGCTGTATGGCAATGACATCCTGTGCACGCAAGAATGTCAGATTATCCCTGGTGGAGGGGCGTTTTTTCAGGGCCACTGGCAGGCTGTTCAATAAATCCTTGATGGCATCGGTATCCCTGAAAAAAGCATCGCTAAGGGCAACGGCGGCATTCAGATTATCGATGGCTTGCAGAGCCAGTTGGGTCAATGCAGGTTCAGCCATGCCATGCTTGTGCAAGAGTAGTGCCATTGCCAGTGCGGTTTTATCCTTGTAAGCCGCGCTGACTTCTTCGGCAGGTCCTTGCAGGATACAATTCCAGCGCGCCAAAAGCGGGGGTAAGACATAGGTTTGCACCGTCAATTGCTTGTCATGCCTGGCATAGCTCATGGCGAGGGAGGTCAGGCTGGCGACATCGTCTTCTATGACTTGTACCAGTTGGCGGGCGGCCAGTTTATCCAGGGCTTGCTGATGACTGATAGTGCTCATGATGTTGGCTTTTTGAGGTAATACTTTTGAAGTAATACGTTTGAGATAATACTGACGATAGCAGCATGTGGGTGAGCAGCAAATCAAACTTGCATTTGCTCACAATATTTTGACACTCACGCAAAACCGGCTTAATCGGGTAGAAATGCGCCCTGGGTCTGGCCGTGCCGGGTTTGCGCATCATATTGCACATTCAGGATTTTCGCCTCCTCCGTCAGTGCCCTGCCATTTGCATTGAGTGCAGTTTTGAGCAATTCACAGCTAGCTAGTGCTGGCTGAGCCAGGAGACTGCGCTCTATCTTTTTTGCGGCTTCTCGCGCGATCTGCAAATGACCAAGTTCATGCTTTTTCAAGGCTGGCAGATACTGCTTGAATTGCGCAATCAGCTTGTCGTCCTTGCTGCTGAGTTCTGGCAGAGTAATCGTCGCTTTCAAGCTGACGCTGACAGTTTTGACTTTGCAGGTGCGCAGATCACTGGCCTTGTCATAGGTGTAGTTCCAGTGCATATCCCATTGGGTATGGCCGCGGTACTTCTTATCGCCTTCAGTGATAGGGCTAGCCGTAATCATGGCCCTGGATAAGGAAGTACCGGCTTCAGGCTTGACGGTGTAGGTGACATAGTTAACGGTCTCTATGACTTCTGCTTGTGCCAGCCCACTAAGCGATAACAGGCTCAGTAATATCAACTTGTTGATTTCCATGCCCTCCCCCCGCAAGTATGAAAACTCATCGACGCAAACGCTGGCTGACACTGTCCACCATGGCTTCTGAATAAGTCTGCCCGGTTTTTTCTGTTTCTGCCATCAGGCCGCGCCAGATGACTGGGGATGCCAGCTTGAGTTGCATGAAATTTTCTAAGCCGCAGGCATAGAAATAATCGTAAGCTGCCGGTTGATCCCTGACTTTGTCGCAGCGGGCAATAGCAGCAGTCTGGTAAGCATTGACATTTTCTGCCGTCCACAAAGCGGTATTTTGCAAGGCATCCATGGCCATGGCCTCGGCCCCGCCTTCATGTATCCAGGGCGCACTTTCACCTATGCCACCGCGGCTGACATTGTTTTGCCAGATATGTGCCATTTCATGGGTGACCACGCGCTTGACCATGTCGCGCGCTTTGGGGCTATCCTTGAGCAGGCCATTGCCACTCAGGCGATAAGTAATTTGCCCGTTAGTGGCGCCGCCTTTCATGGAAAAGCCAGAACTTTCAAACTCAACCACTGCAACCATCAGTATCAATTCTCGCTGTAAGGGGCGTTGATAGGTGTCGGCAAAATAAGTGGATGCCTTACTGGTTGTTGCCAGCAAAACCTCTGCTATCCAGGCGGGTGTGGCCGGATCCATGATGAGCTTGGCAACACCGACAGACAGCGGTTTTTGCGGGCCAAAATAAGCATAGGACTGCAAGCTTTTTTGCGGGTCTGCATAGCTGGGCGTAGGAATCACCGTTTCACCGGCACGCCCGCTGTAACTGACGGTGAGTGTCATGTCGCGACTTTTACTCCCTTGCCCCGCTTGATACACGGCACCATCAAAGAAACCCATATACAGTGCCGCACCGCCATCGCTGAAACGATTATTGGGCGCATAGTGTTTGGGCAAAAACTTGTTATAGGCACTGACTTGCACACTGAACTCGGTGATGGGCTTATCGCTGAGATAGCGCTCAGTCTGCTCAGCTTCCTGCAAACGCACACCCGCAGTCAGAGGCTGCCAGGCAGTAGCACGAAAATCACCGACCTTTTCAAATTCCAGCGATGTCACTGGCTCAGCAAATTTATAATCAGCGCGCCACTTGTCTGCGGCAATGCGAGTCAATTGCATGCTCACTGGCAAATTGCCTGGTTCGCCAGCCAGGACAGGCAAGGCAGTCATCAAGAAACTGGTCAACAAGATACTGGGGATAGGCTGGCGCATGGATAGATGTCGTTGAGAGAAATCGTTGAGAGAAGCGGTTGAGAGATGCAGTCGAGCGATACAGCAAATCAGTGTAATCTCATTCTAAAGCCAAACGTGGTACTTTGCCTAATTGCTTAAGCAGGCCGGTCGCACGCTTGATCATGCATGCCAAACCAGCCCGGTTCAGCATGCAATGAAACAGAACCCGGGCCTTGCTGATGCATGCTGACGCCGATCAGGCAAGCGCGGCATGCCGCGTTTTTTCCGGGTTAAGTTTTATCCAGCCCAGACCTGGTAGTCTATGCCATTTTTGATGCTGCCTATGACCTGGGCCTGGTTCTCTGCACTTTCACAAAAACTGGCCAAGACGCCCGCCGCGCTGATCTGGCCTTTGCTTAACTGGGTATTCCAATACTCAAAGCCAGCCTGATCAGGAGCGCGGTGCAAGACGTTTTGATAAAGATTATTCAGTAATGCGCTGATGGAGGGATTGCTGCCATACAGTTTCTGGAATTCTGCAGACTGAAAAAAACCAGCAGCCACGCTGGTCAGACTGCTTCCCTGATCCATATCCTTGATCCAGTAACCCAGACCTTCCAGGTCTGGGGTGCGGCCAAAAGCAGCCTGGTAAAGACGATACACCTGCCCTGCATTTCCATCGATGTCGAGTGCCACATTGCGGTCAGAAAATTGCAGGCGTTCTATGTGATTGAGCGTGTCACTGGCCTCTTGCTGGGATTTGAGCTGGACATTAAAGCCAGCTGCATTTTGTGTAATCGCATAGTCGGCGCGTGCGCCAGCATAGACAAAGGTGTCGCGGCCACTGCCGCCGTCCACCAATTCAGCATCTTGCGTATTATTGATCAGATCATTTGCTGGCGTACCCGTGATTATTTTGGGGGGTGCGCCCGGATTGACCAGGTACAACCTGCTGGCCACGCTTTCATTGACGCCCGCCTGGTCTTTGTAATGGGCCACTGCCCTTACTGCCTGGCCGGACAAATCACTTGCCAGGTTCAGCTTGTCCGTATTGGCGCCAGGAATATCAAGCCAGCTAGTACCATCGCTGCTTTTCTGCCAGCTATATTGCACCACACCCATGCCATCGGGGTCGCTCAGGTCATTGCTTGCTGTCACTGTGGTACCGGTCAGTTTGTCACCGCTGACTGACACTGTGCCCTTAGCCGCATCGTTGACGGGTAACACGGTAGCAACAAAGGTGGTGGTTTTCTGATTCTTACCATCGCTGGCAAAAATTTTAAAACTGTCTACGCCATAAAAATCCTGATCAGGAACATAATTATAGTTATTCTGCGAATAGGAGTCGATATAGATCTTGCCATGTGCAGGTTCTTTCAGTATCGAGAGTTTTGTTTCAAAATAAGACGTCAGCGGACTGAAACTCCCACTATAAGCCGTATAGTAGCCGTCTTCATTCAAGAGTATATTCAAGACATCTGGTATATTGATAATAGAAAATGCCTGGGCAGGCGGATCAAGATAGGCAGGTGTCTGCCCATTCAAACTCAAGGTGGAAAAATTCAGATCAAAGTTACCATTCCCAGCGCCTGAAAAAACCAGGGTGGCAAACGGCTGTCCGGCAGGAACAAGGCTGAACTGTCCGCTGATTTCAGTTGTCCCCAGGCCGTTAACAATCGCGCTTGAATCCGAGCTACTGGACGAAGCTGCAAACTTGATTTCACTAAACGACAGCGGTGCTGCAGTATAGGAAAATTTCATATAAATTGAATTCGAGGCAGGCAGGCTCTCTGAAAACAATTTAACGACATATCTGCCCGCTTCCACTCCCTGCCATATCGTCACTACCGTCATGAAAACTCCCTGAGGTTTTATACCGTGCCAGCTGTCAATAAATAAACATTTTAGCAGTGAACGGTGCGGAAAAAATTCAGTGGCACGAGGAAATTTGATAGAGTAATTAATTCCTTAAACTGTATGATCTTGGCTCTGAATCAAGTCTGACGCATTATCCGGGCTGGGCCAAATTCATTAGCGCCTATGCTTGCAGGCCACCAGATGTGGCGACAGGTAAGTCAATATGCTGCATGAAAGGGAATCTGTATAGGTAGTCAGTTAAGGCCTGAGCTTCCCCCCATGCTATTCACCTCTGCCAGACCAGGCCCACGCCGCATAAAATCAATCCACAGCCACAGATTTTTTGCATGGCACCGGCGGGTAGCCAGGCCTGATTTGTCACTTGCTTACCTGTCCAATGCAGCAAGCTGCACAGGACAATAAAATACAGCAGATTAATGGCTTCAAACACACAGCCCAGCACGATAAAACCTGGCACTGCCTGGTCTTGTGCCACCGGAAGAAACAAGGGAAAGAAACTGGAAAAAAACAATACCGGCTTGGGATTGCTGACAGTGATCAGCAATCCACGCAAGAAACCGGCATGCCCAGGCTCTGCCCGCAGTGTAGCCCCGGCAGGGCGGCGCAATAATTGCATGCCGAGATACAGTAAATAAGCCGCACCCAGCAAACGCAAGGCTGGCATTAGCCAGGGCAGGCCTTGCATGAGCAGGGCAAAACCTGCCGCCGACAAGCTGATCAAGACAATATCACCCAGGACTATGCCAGCCACTGCGGCTGCCGCCCGTCGCAAGGAATGTCTGGCCAGCTCTGCCACCAGCAGGGTAGCCGGGCCAGGCAAGATGATGACCAGGCTGGCCGCCAGGATAAAGCCGGGGAAATTGATGGTCTCAAGCATGTGGAACTCCCATATCGCTGCCCTGCATATGTGCCTGCAAGCTGAGTATCAGTGGATCGAGCCAGCTATCCAGCGCAGGGAAATCATGACCCAGTGTGCGGGCCAGGCTGGTATCGATAACATAGTCATGGGCATAATCAAAAGGGCTGGATGCTGCCGTGCCATGTGAAGCTGGCTGCAGCAAGCCAGGCTGGCCCAGCAAGCGGGCGATGCGCTCATGCAATTGCGGTGCCGACATCTCACCAGAACAGGCCAGGTTCACTGGTCCCAGGAAATCAGCCTGGCCAGCCCACAACATGGCATCGACTACTGCCTCTACATTCAAGAAAGACGAGCGGCCTGCCGCTGGCAAATGCTGCAGGGGCAGGCCTTGTTGTACACGGCGCACATAGCTGGCCAGCCTGCCGGTAAAGTCATCCTGTGCGGCCAATACATGGGCAATACGCAGGGTGGCAACGGGCAAAAGCTGATCTTGCAACAACACAGCCTCTGCCTGCATTTTGCCAGCAGCATAGCTGGCTTCAGCCAGAGCAGGGTCATGCCAGGGGTAGCCCCAGTCAAGTCGGACCTGGCGCAAATCAAGATCATCTTCGCGCAACGGGCGCTGGATAGCAGCAATCAGATGACGATAAGTTTCTATGGTCGACGACATCAGGTAACGCCCGACCTTGCCAGCAAATACAGAGCGGGAAATTGCCGCATCCAGCGGGCTATAACACATCTGGTCATACACCAGATCATAACTGGCATGGGTGAACATGGCCTGCATGGCACTCGCATCGCGCCTGTCCACCCGCAGGCGTTGTACGGCATTACCAAATTCGTCGGCAGCCTGGCCGCGGGTGGCGATGCTGACTTGGTGGCCTTGTTCCAGCAAGCGCCTGACCAGTTGTTTTCCAAAAAACCGTGTACCACCTATAATCAAGATATTCTTATGCATCATTCATCCTCATTTTTTTCATGGATGAATGATGCGATCAATTGCCATTCGAAACAAACGACTAATTCTGATGCCATGAGCAAGTAAAACTATCTCTAAATGAAAAACCCTTTACGTAATCTGTCACTGCTGGTGGACTTTGAATGTGCTGCCCGCTGGTGTAGCTTCAAGCTGGCAGCGCATGAATTGCACAAGACACCGGCAGCGGTCAGCCAGAATATCAAGCAGCTGGAACAATTGCTGGGTTTTGCCTTGTTCGAGCGATATGCCAGACATTTGAGCATCACCGAAAAAGGCAGCGAACTGGCCAGCACCGTCAGCCATTTGCTAGCTGATTTGCATATCAAGGTAACTGCCCTGCGCGAAGATAGTAGCAATGACAGCTTGCGCATCTCCTGCACTCATTCCTTCGCCATGAAATGGCTGGTGCCGCGTCTGCATCGCTATACCCAATTGCATCCGGATATGGATATACGCATAGACTCCAATGATGCCTTGGTTAACCCGTCACAGGGCCAGTGCGATATCGCCATCCGCCATCAACAATATGTCGCAGCAGACAGTGGCAACTTGCTATGGCGCGAGCAATTGCTGCTGGCGTATAGCCCGGCCTTGTTGAATGACAGTGACAGGCGCTTGCGCCAGCCGCCCGTGCTAAAACGCTTATTGCGCTATCCCCTGCTCTATGAAGCCACCCCGGAAAACTGGATACGCCTGCTGCAAAACCATGGGCTGCTGGAACAGCCCCATGACTTTGCGCAAAATTATAGTCATGCGGGATTGCTGGTGCAGGCGGCTGTTGCGGCTCAGGGTGTGGCCTTGCTCCCTGCTTCCATCGCTTATGAGGATTTGCAACAGGGTCGCCTGCTGAGACTGGCTGACATGCAGCTCAGTTCACGCTATTGCTATCGCATCGTCACCGCACCAAGCCGCTCAGTCAAGGTCAGCCACTTCATAGACTGGCTGCATGCAGAGATGGGGCATATGCAACAGTATTTCGAAGAAGCTCAGGGCAAGCTATGAACCCGCCCTGACCTGACTTTATTGCCTTAAACTGCCTTGGTTTTTTCCCAGAAAGCTGGTTTGAACTGGCCTTTCTTCCAGGCCAGATACAGGAAGACTACCCCCATCATGCCTGCCAGGAAAACCGTCAGCACCGATGCCTCAGCGCCAAAGGCACCACCGGTAAGCCAGTCCGGGCCTGTCATATGGGTTTGCAACCAGCCCTTGCTATCCGTACCGGAGACTGCCACGGAAAATACTGCGCCCTGGGTAAAATTCCAGGAAAAATGCATGGCAAAGCAAAACGCCAGGCGGCGTGTCAGCATAAACACGGCCCCAAAGGCAATACCTGCTTCCACGGCAATCGCGATAGAACTGAACAGCGTGGCACCAGGGTTGGAAGCATGGGCAAAACCAAAGGCCAGCGCCGAGATCAGGAGGGCGACTACGCTACCCATTGATTCTTCCATCATGCGGAAAATCATGCCACGGAAAAATAATTCTTCCATCACCGCGACCACCACAAAGATGGGCAGATACTTGAGCATGACTTTGGGATCATTGTAGCCATCGATATGGAACATGCCCAACAAAGACAAGCTACCCAGCACCAGGACGAACAACATGACCCCCATGACCAGGCCCAGCAACCACTCCTTCCAGGCAGAAAACGTCGCCAGCTCAGTGACGCGGCGTTTTTCTATCAGACGCACATAAAATGCATAACTCAGCAAACCCAGTGTCATGGCAGCCATATTGCGAAAGACAACCCAATCCGGCCCTGGTAAAAATTGTGACATCAGCTTGCGCGATACAAATTGCACACTGCCGACGATCAATACCGCCAACAAGAATTTCACCAGGGTGTACTGCAAAAGTTTTTGATGCCAGACAGTTTTATTGAGGCCGGCATTGATTTCTGTGCTTATCATAAGTCCCCTTATTTGCTCATATTGTTGAATATAGAGTTGGTCATTCAAGCCCAGCTAGCATGGATTTGATTGACAGGATCGCACTATAAGCAAACGATTTTGCAGACGCATCTGCTATCTGACTAAATGTCAAAATCAAGGATTGAATGGGAGATTAGGCCGATAAGTAGTAAGCGCAAGAGATCTGGTATTGGGGCTGGCGGACTGCAATAAGCGCTTACAGGGCCTTATAACGCACCGCAGCAACATCAAAACAAGCTAAGAAGTCGACATATAAAGCGGTGCGTTACAACGCACCCTACTGGCCTATGCAATCACAAGGTCGATTCGGGCGCACCGTCAAGCTGGTCTTGTTCAGGAAAACCCGTTACCAGAAACCGCTCAGGATAGCCCTCCACTACCTGCAAGAGTGCGCCAGCGATGCTGTGCAAGTCTTGCCAGCTGAGTATCTTGCTGGTGTATTCACCTTCCTGGCCACTGGGGGTGACCATGGCGACCAGGTCGGTCCTGGGTAGCAGCGAGACCACGCCCTGGGTCCAGGTGGAGAGTGAAGTCAGTTTATCGGTATCATTATTTTTGAGTACGGTATAGCTGGGAACAAAAATATCTTCGCCATTTTTTTCATGCAGGGCTTCCAGCAATTCTTTTTGCGAGCCATAGTCTTCTGCTCTTTGTGCGATTTGCAAATTCCTCAGGCTCTCGAGCACATCGGCATTGGCCGGGGTATGGCTGATGAGCTTGCCATCCTTAAGTTTATACATGCCTGCCGAGACTACGCGGCCTTCCTGCTCCATGCAGTTTTGCGCATGTTCCAGCATTCGCAATTGGGCGCTATTGCTGTTGGCGGTACAGAGCAAAAGACGGCCACGGGTAGGGACCATCATCACCGGGTCGCTGCCGCAACCTGCGCGGTAAATCAGGTCAGACAACAAGATGCGGGAAGAATCATAAGCATCTTCCCAGACACCGGCAAAAACACCCTCACCGAGGTCGATAAAATGATCGTTGGTGCGGTCACGCAAATTGTCCAGCGCTACTTTAAGACCATCTTCTATGCTGATGTTCCAGTTTTCATAATTGCTCTGGTTGACCAGGGCCATGGAATGTTCGGTGTCATAGGCCAGCATCAGCATGGCATCTTCACCAAAGGGGAGTGCGGCTTGCTGGTAGGCGATGTCCTTGTCTTGTATCAGCGCAGTCAGGCGCAGGTACTCGCCCTGACCGCGCGGCTTGAGGCTGGGCATGAGATGCTCTTTGGCACTGGCAAAATCGTCAGGTATGCCACTGAGCTGCAAACCCGCGGTATATTTCAGCAAGACTTCATCGCGCTGGTTTTTGGTTGCCGCACAATAGTCGCGATAGGCATTGTGCAGATTCAGGACGTGTGAGCCACTCTCACCGACGATCAGGCGGAATTCGGCTTCATCAAAATGCATGGTATGGGCGATACCCTGATTACGGGCGTATTTGATGACGATCTGGGCAAACTTGTGTGTCGATGGCCTGGATTTGAATAAATCGAAGAATCCCATGAATCTCCCGCGCAGCTGGCTGTCTTGTCTATGAGGGCTTGACCTGTATGACTCTATTTCCAATATTTCGGGCACAAGCTGTTTTACATATGATAACGTCAGCAGCGCGCTTTGTGTTCACCTTGTAGAGACTGGCCGAAAAAGTTTACTTGCCGTCCCCATGGTCGCCGTCTTGCCGGGCAGTCATCTCGTGCGTGATTTGTGCAGATAAATCAAGCCGGGCTTGCTGATAGATTTTCATTTGTGCAGTTTGCAGTCTGGGCAAGGCGGGTGCCGAGGCATCTGTATTATCCTGGGGCAGGTACATCTCCAGCAATGCTTTGAATGGCAAGGCCGGGCTCTGCTGATGCGGCTGATTCGGCTGACTCTGCTGACTATTGACAGGCTCCCCCGCTGGCGCGGGTAAGCCAGTGGTTTGCAGGGTCATAGAGAGATAATCGCGCATGCTCTTATTTTCTAAAAATCAAAAAAAACAGGGTTGCAGATATCCCGATCTGCCCCCCTGCCAACAGCGATGTATGCGGTCTACATTACCGCGTCGCTGCACTGATATCCAATACTGACTCAAAACTCTTCCCATTTATCCGCCAGGGCATGCGCAGAACCTGATGAAGAGACGATCTTGATATTCGCCCTGCCAGCACGCTGCCTGGCGACCGCAGGCTTGCTGGCTATGCCTGGCCGGGTCAGGCGTGTAGGGGCAGATACAGGCGCACCATGTGCACTGATTTTGAATTGCTGGACCAGGGTCGCCAGATTGGCAGCCTGCTCTTGCATGGCCCCTGCTGCTGCGGCGGCTTGTTCAACCAGGGCAGCATTTTGCTGGGTGACTTCATCCATTTGTGTCACGGCGGTATTGATTTGTTCTATGCCTGAGGTTTGTTCGCTACTGGCTGCCGTGATTTCTGCCATGATGTCAGTGACGTTTCTGATGCTGGCCACCACGCTGTCCATGGTGGTGCCTGCCTGATTGACCAGGTGGCTGCCCTGGCCAACTTTTTCGACTGAATCATTGATCAACAATTTAATTTCCTTGGCAGCAGAAGCTGAACGCTGTGCCAGATTGCGCACTTCAGAAGCCACAACGGCAAAACCGCGTCCCTGCTCGCCGGCACGGGCCGCCTCGACTGCCGCATTCAACGCCAGGATATTGGTCTGGAAGGCAATGCCATCAATCACACTGATGATGTCGACAATTTTTTTGGATGAGGCATTGATGTCACCCATGGTGGTGACTACTTGCGCCACCACGGCACCACCCTGTACCGCCACATCAGTCGCCGAGATCGCCAACTGATTGGCCTGGTGTGCATTTTCGGCATTTTGCTTGACGGTGGAAGTCAGTTCTTCCATCGATGAAGCGGTTTCTTCCAGCGAGCTGGCTTGTGACTCTGTGCGAGAAGACAGGTTCAGGTTGCCAGAGGCGATTTCAGCCGAGGCCGTGGATATGGTGTCAGTGCCTATCCGTACCTGCCCCACCAGGTGGACCAGGTTGGTATTCATCGTCTTGAGTGCCCGCAATAATTGACCGGCTTCGTTTTCTGCACTGACTTCAATCTCGCTGGTCAAATCGCCTTCTGCCACTTTTTGTGCCACTGCTATTGCGCGCCTGATAGGCATGGTAATGGCGCGTGAGCTATTCCAGGCAATGCCTATGCCCAGCAATATGGCGATGGCCGTCGCGCTGATCATGGCGATCATGGAGGTCTGGTAAGCTTCCTGGGCGCTGGCTTCATCCTTGCTGCTCTTGGATTCCTGCAAGTCGATGAATTCTTGTATGGTGTCCTGCCACAAGCCATTGACGGGTATCACTTCTTTCATTAAAAATGCGACTGCTTCTTCTTTATTGTCTTTTGCCTTGGTTAAAAAACTGTCATTGAGCGTCCTTGCGGCTTGCTGGTTTTGCTTGATTTTGGTGACAAAGGCGAGGCCAGTATCATCCAGCGGCATTTTTTCAAGTGCGGAAAATGCCTTGTTGTAGTTAGCTCTGGCTGCATCAATTTTCTTATGCTGCTCACTCGCCTGGGCTTCGTCATTGAGCAAGGCTATCGTCCTGGTCACCCGTGAAACGATGTGCACGGATTTGGACATTTCTTCCAGGTGATGAATCTTTTGTACATTGACGTCGACCACATGATGCAAGGCTGCATTAGACTTACTCATGCCATTGATACCTATCATGGCAACAATGGCCATGATCAGCAGGAGCAGGCCAAAGCCCAGGCCGATTTGTTGCGAGATTTTCAGGTTTTCGACTTTCATTCTTTGCTCCGGTGCTCTTATATTTTGTTGATGATGGAAAGATGGCTATGGTGCCCACCACCGGATTGCTGATCCTCCTGACCAGCGCCTGATGCAGCAGGATCTGATGCACATTTAAGTCCCAGGGCTTTTTCAATCGCAGTGAACAAGTCCTGGTCATTAAAGGGTTTGTGCAAGACCGTCTGCGCATGCGACAAACCCGTCCTCACCACGATGTCTGATACTTCACTGGCCGTCATGACAATGACTGGTATCTGAGGCGCAATCAACGCCAGCCTCGCCAGTACGGCATAACCCGACATATCCGGCATGTGCAAATCCAGCAAGATACAACCCGGTTGCCGCAAATGCAGACTGTCCAGCAGCAGGATGCCCGAAGTAAAGCTATAGGCTTCCAGCCCGACTGAGTGCAATAAGCGCAACATGGCACGACGTATACCTGCCTCGTCATCAACCACCGCTATCCATGTAGATGTATTTCCCATAGGCATCACTTTATAGAGATGCGGTGGGCAAGGCTATTGGACCTTGGTCCAATATGGTGCATACAATTGTTAAACTGGCTTAGGTGGCTTAGGTGGCTTAGGTAATTGCAAAAAGGGAAAGACGACAGCGATCATGCTGCCTATGCAGGCCAGGAAGACAGGCGCAAGCTATATCAATGCCAGATTCAATCCTTGCGTTTTTCCAGTAAATGGATAAGGCTGGCCAGTGAGCTGACCCCCATCTTGCTCATGACCCTGGCGCGGTGCACCTTGATGGTTTTTTCTACCGTGCCGAGTTCCGCCGCGACTTGCTTGTTGAGCTTGCCTTCGACGATGAGGTGCAGCACTTCGAGTTCACGCGGTGTCAAGCTGTCGAGGCGGCTTTGTATAGCCAGTTTTTCTGCCCGGCTCTGGCGTGCCTGCTGGTTGCGTACAAAGGCAGCCTGTATGGCTGGCAGCAACTTATCAGCGTCCACGGGTTTGGTCAGAAAGTCTTGCGCACCCAGTTTCATGGCTTGTACTCCTGTGTCTATATTGCCATGACCCGTCAGGAAAATGATGGGTAAATCACTCTCGATTTCACGCAGGCGCTGTTGCAAGGCCATGCCATCCATGCCCGGCATGGCCAGGTCCAACACCAGGCAACCGGGCTGGCTGGCATGACCACTCTCCAGAAAAGCTTGTGCTGACTCATAGCCCCGGGCTTGCAAACCGGCAGAATCGAGCAAGCGTGTCATGGCTTTCAGCACGGCAGGCTGGTCATCCACCAGAAAGACTTGCGGCTCAGTTGTCATCTCAGTTGTCATCTCAGTGATCATCTCAGTTGTCACGACAAGACCCCTTTGCTGACAGGCAGAGTAAAGTGAAAACTGGCCCCTGGTTTCCCTTCTGTCGTCTGTCGATTTTCACACCAGAGCTGGCCACCTGTGGCTTCGACGATATTTTTGCAAATCGACAGACCCAGGCCCATGCCATGCGCCTTGGTGGTATAAAAAGGCTCAAATATCCTGGTTTGCAAGGCATCGGGTATGCCAGGGCCATGGTCATCTACTTTCACCTGGATCTGCTGAGTGCCAGTCATCGTGCTATGGATTTCTATGATGCGCTGGCTGGCATCAAGCCCGGCGACCACATCGCAGGCATTCATGATGAGGTTGATCAAGACTTGCTGCAATTGCACAGGGTCGGCACTAATGGCGGGCAAGCCATCTTGCAAGGCACAGAGCAGGGTCATCCCCTGGTTCACCATGTCATTGCGCAGTATATGCAAGACTTCCTGCACCAGTTGATTAATGTCCACGCTATGCTGCACACTGGCCTGCTTGTCGAACAGGCGGCGCAAGCGACGGATGATTTCACCAGCGCGCTTGTCTTCATCGACGATGTCTTGCAGGATTTCGCCCAGCACCTGCCGATCAAGCTCAGGGCGCGTCAAAAAACGTTGTGCGGCCTGGGCATTGCTGAGGATGGCAGTCAGCGGCTGGTTTAATTCATGGGCCAGTGCACCTGATAATTCACCCATGGTGGCGACCCGGCCCAGATGCATGACTTCCATGCGTTTCTGTCCGAGCTCCAGCTCGGCTTCCTTGCGTGCCGAGATATCCACTGCTACGCCACGATGCAGCAGGGCTTGCTGGTGCTCATCAAATTCCACTTGCCAGACCGCCGCCATCCAGCAGGCTTTGCCTGAAAACCCATCTGGCAACAGCACCCTGAACTCGACATGATGGCGACTTTGCTCGCGCGAATAATCAGTCTTCATCATGTCGCTCACCGCCTGCCGGTCTGCCGGGTGTATGCGCTGCAAAATGTCTGCCAGATTCAGGGCGACATCCTCGCTGAAACCAAACAGCTTGCGCCACTGTAGCGAAGCCCATAATTCACCGGACCTGGCATCCCCTATCCAGGTGCCGATATGGGTGACATCACTGACCATGGTCAGGCTTAACTGCATGTCGCGTAAATCGTTCTCTCTGATTTGCAGGCGCTCAGACAATTGCAATTCACGCTGACGCCGCTCTCTTTCAGTTTCAGTGATATCGCGTACGATGACTATGACCGTGTCATGCGTACAAAAAGCGACCCTGGCTTCAAACTGCATTTCCCCTCTTTCCATGTCGTGCATGCTGTAGCGAAATTCTTGCAGCTTGCCACTGTCCAGTGTCAGCGCTACCGCCTGCATATACTGGCTGGCCACGGCTGGTGGCAGCATGTCAGCCACCTTGCTGAGCAAGAACTGATCTTTGCTCTCTTGCAGCATGAGCTGGCTGCTGGCATGCACATCCAGGAAATCTCCATTTCGGCTGATGGTAAAGATCAAATCAGGAATGGCACGCAGCATCGCACGATTTTTTGCCTCACTCTTGATGAGCGCCACTTGCGCCCGCTTCAGCAAGGTCACGTCGGTTGCCAGGGCAAAAAACCCCTGGGTTACCCCGTCAACCTTATGGGCAATATACTGGGCCCAGACATAGCCTATATCGCCATTGGCTTTGACCAGGCTGCGCTCGAACTGCTGGTTCACGCCTTTTAAAACGCCCTGGATATAGGCGATATTTTTGGAAAACAGCTCTTCTCCCAGCAATTCTTGCAAACTGATATTTTGCATTTGCTCAGGGCTGCGCCCAAACCAGGTCAGGTATTGATGATTGGCATAGGTGCAGCGCAGATCGGTGTTCCAGTAAGCCACCATGTCGGGCACATTCTCTGCCACGACACTGGCAAAATACTGGCTCTCAGGCTGGTTCATGGACTTGCCCGGACGCTGCGTGACATCGCTCATGATGACCATCAGCAAGGGCGCTTGCCCATCCATCGCTGTCCGGCTCAGGGCCAGTTGCAAGAGGATAAGCTCACGGTCAGCCTTCATGCAGCGGACTTCACAACTGACAGGCTGCCCTGTACTCAAAGTCTGGTCCATCTCTTCTTGCAGCACCGCCTGCTCTTGCCATACCAGGCCAGCCATAGCCTGCCCAGGCATGGCATCTGCCTGCTGCCCCAGCATAGCCGCCGCTGCCGGGTTGGCTTGCAGGATAGTGCCAGCGGCATCGAGTATCAGGCAAGCCTGGGCACTGCGCCAGAAAAAATCCTGGTAGATGCCAGACATGGCCGGACAAGACTGTTGCTGCTCTTGCCGCGTCATTTTCAGGGCAGCATGCTCAGCCTGAGCCACCGGCGTCTGGCGGGCAGGCACGTCTCGCCCGGGCAGCACCGCTGCGGCTGCCTTACTTAAACCTGACTGACTGGCGGCTTTTGAATCGATTGCCATAAAAACTCAAGAGTGTGAAGTTCCCGCTGAAGGTCTTTTCTTCTTAACTGCCCATGAATCTGGATGAGCAGCTCTAGTCCACCAACTCATTACTCATTGTATCTCTGCTACGAGGCGCTGCCGCATAATTCATTACATCTGTTGCAATTATCTTGCATGCTTGCGCCATGAGCCTGTTAAAAAAAGAGGTAAGTAGCAAGAAAAATCCATAATTTCATATTGGCAATCTTTTATAATTTACACATTTATACTTTTACATGTTTCCCAGCAGTTAGGGAGCATCTCCATGATGAAAGCAAAGTTTCCAATGACCCGTCTTTACTCTGCCTTGCCAGCGCGCCTTGCCCTGTCTGCAATGTTTGCCAGCCTGTTTGTCTGCACTTCCTATGCTGCCGATACTGCTGCCAACCAGCCCGCCATCACCAGCAAAATCAAGCTGGCCTCACAAAACATCAACGCAGCACGCGAGGCTATAGGGCAACTCAGGAACGAGGCAAAAGCCCTTTCCAGGTCTGCTACTGCCAGCCAGGCTGAACTGCAACAGGCACTCGCTAAAATCAAACTGGCATTGTCATCTATAGAAAGTAACGATGCCAAAGACCTCATGTCGGATGCCGCCCATTTCCACGGTCGCCGTTTTGATTATCTGTTTGATGCAGCGCTCATTGAACTGCGCCTGGGCAATAAGGAAGCCTTCTTCAATTTTTTGGAAAGCACCCAGCACTGGGTCTTGATACCCGCGATAAAAACCTATCTGAACGCCGCCAGCTTTGCCAGCATCAAGAATGAGCCACGTCTGCAAGCCTATCTGAAGGCTGCGGAGTTGCCTGCCAAAATGGGGCGCTCATCCGTCCTCGCCACAGGGTATCAGGACAATATCAGCAATGCAGAAAAAGTCGCCGGCCTGTCCTTGTTCTGGTCAGAAGCCAGGCGCAGTTTTGTCCATTTCCAGCATGTGCCTGACCTGGACTGGGACCGGCTGTATCTGGACTACCTGGGCAAGGTTATGCAAACCACCAGCACGCGCGAGTATTACCAGATCATGATGCAACTGGCACCCCAGCTACAAGACGGCCACACCAATATCTATGCACCGGATGAGCTCAGTGATCAGTTTTATTCCCGCCCTGCGCTTGATACTGCACTGATAGGCCAGACTGTGTTGATCACCAGGGTAGGCAACCAGCAACTGGCAAAGAGAATCAGGCGCGGCGAAGAAATCACCAGCATAGACGGCCAGCCCGTCCATGAATACGCACTGAACAAAGTCGCCCCTTATGCCAGCAGCAGCACGCCGCAAGACAAGGCGGTGCGCACCTATGGCTATGGACTGTTGATGGGTGATAGAAGTCAGAAAATACGTCTGGGTTTGCGCGATGCCGCAGGCAAGGAAAGAGTAGAAACTGTGGTCCGTGGCGAAGCCAGGGACGTGGCTGATAACCCCGCCTTCGATTTCAAGATGCTCAAGGGTGAGATCGCCTATCTGGCCATAGACCATTTTGAGAGCGATGCGGGTGCCAAAAAGCTGGCCAGCCTCATGCCCACCATCATGAAAGCCAAGGGGCTGATACTCGATATCCGCAGCAATGGCGGTGGATCAAGCACACATGCAGCCGCCGTACTCAGCCTGCTGAGCAAGCAGCCCGTGCCCTTTGCCGATAGTACAGAAAGACAGGAGAGCAACCTCATGCGCGCCCAGGGTGATGTCATCTTCCTGGGCACCTTGAGAGGCGGTCTGGCCAAGCCCTATGTAAAAGAGCACCAGGACATCTATAGCGGCACGGTGGTAGTGCTGGCAGGACCAAAAACCTTTTCTGCAGCAGAAGATTTCCTGCTGTCTTATGTCACCATGCAACGCGGCCGTATCATAGGCAGCGCTACTGGCGGCAGTACAGGCATGCCTTTATCCTTCAAACTGCCAGGTGGCGGCAGCGCCCGCATCTGCGTCAAACACGATAGTTTTCCTGATGGCCGCGAATTTGTTGGCAAGGGCATCGCGCCCGACATAGAAATTGCCCCCACTGTGGATGACATACGTGCCGGGCGCGATGTGGTGTTGGACAAGGCCCTGGCGGTGCTCAGTAAATAACGAAGACATGTATCCTGTGCGGCAGAGGGATAGGAGGACATGTGCCATTCCCTTACCGCGCTGGAAAAAACTAAGATGCCAGCAACCCCACCAATGCCGGGGCCGCCATGGACGGCAGAAATTCAGTCACGGTGTACTGCGCCACCGCCTCCCGCTGAAACGGGTCTTGCTGCAAAATCGCTTCCAGCACATCCCGGCTGGCTACATTCGCCAGGATAAAGCCACCCGTACGTGGCTCCTTGCGCCCGGATAGCAAGAACTGCCCGCTGGCATAATGCCGCTCCAGGAATTCGCGGTGCTCAGCCACAAATTGATCCACTACTGCCAGTGGCTGGATATAAGTGAGTTCAACGATGAACATGAAAAAAATCCTTGCTACATTGGTGCGTTAAAAAAGGTCAGATGCCAGAGCTAAGTAGCATCCAGCAGATTTTAGTAAAAATCACCGCCCCCGGCCACTGGCCTCCACCATGATCTCGTTATCACACTTGTCTAGCTGACGATTAAAACCTTCTGCATCACCGATCAATTTGGCCAGACCTTTGCCGGTTTCAAAATTGGTCGGCAGCTTCAGGCGTATCTCTTGCAAATACTTGCCATCGGCACAGCTCAGCATGAAATTCCTGGCCAGGTTTTCACCTTCCTGTTTTTTGATGACATCAAAAAACTCGTTGACCTTGAATGACTTACCCGCATGCGCCAGGATGAACTTGCCCACCGCTGAGTTATTCACTTCTTCCACTGCCGCCGCCGCGGTCTTGAAATAAGTATCGGCATCACGCGCCTGGCAAGTGCCGTGCTTGCTCCATTCGTATTCGCCAAACTTGCTTTCAAACTGGAAATTTGGCATCCACTTGGCGATGCGGTTGACGGTATCTGCATTCAGTTTCAGCGGTGCACCGGGGCAGTTGCCATAATTGATGCCACACTCTTTTTTATTCGGCCACAAGCCATGCAGGGTCAGATTGGATATCTTGAGTGCACCGCTATTGATGGCATCGCATTCCGGCTTTTTGCCATGATAGGCAAAGTGTTCGCAAAAACCTGGCTGCCAGGTGATGGCCAGCACATAGCTATCCTCTTGATTTGGCGTAGTACACATGCTCTGCTGATCGGCAGCCCTGGCTGCCTTGGCACGGCCAGCAGGCGCATTGTCTTGCGGCACCTGATCAAGCTGCGCCTTGCCGCAATCACGCGCCACCCAGCGCAAATTCGGATTCGCCCCCTCTACATCCACCCGCAACCAGTTGTAGTCACCCGGCTTGTTGATCTCTTTTACCGCATAGCTCTTACCCACCACCGCCCGTACCGCACCAGGATTGCTTTGCTTATTGAAAGATGAATACAGCTCACAAGACTGGCTGGCCGTGAAACTGCCATTGACGGGTTCGCTGGCATGCACAGACAAAGCTGTGCTGCACAATAAGGCGATTGTGAACAGGAGACGCGTAGTCAGTTGTTGCATGGTGAGGTTTACTTTCTGTTGTTGGCAATGGCGATTGCTGTACTTGCTCTATAAGCAGCGGAATTTTCCGATATTGTATCGCCAGGTACAACGCTAGTGTTACACGGCATTTCAAAACGTTCATTGAAAAACCAGGTTGCGGCTTAATCGCCCGTCATTTAGGCAACACAGACATCGCGGCGATATCGCTCTGACGGGGACATTCGAACGGATTTCCGAGGCGTTCAAAGCTAATATTGCCAAACAGCACTTGAATACCATGCGCGCATTATTTTGAACATCGATGGCAAGCTGTTCCAGGACTCATTTCATCAACAGAAATAAGCCTGGTTAAGTCCTTGATTTTACTGGAGCGGGTGAAGGGAATCGAACCCTCGTATGAAGCTTGGGAAGCTGCCGTTCTGCCATTAAACTACACCCGCGAAAGCCTTATTCTACGGGGGATTTGGCAGAATTGGCAACCCCCGTTTTTCCCGCAATCATCGGTGATTCACCATAATCTAAGCACATCCTCACTAGTCACTGAGGATCACGAGTTGGCCAAAGGAGTTCATGATACTGCGTTGCTGCATGCTACACGTGCTGAAAGGATAAAGGCCCGGGCGACAGTCTGCATAGGGGCGGTTTACGGCTTGTAATCGCCCATCGGGTTGGAAATTCATAAATATTTGAATGCCATGCGCTGTCAGCAACTCACGGACGTTAGTGTATCTGCCAGGGCTGTAAGATATTTTGTAGCGAGTTCACAGGCTTTTTATAAGATGCATTGGCAAATACGGGGATTCGACATCAAAGCTTAGTCCTGAATCCATGCCTAAGACCGCTAGCCCCAGTAAGTCTAAAGAGATGAAACCTCTAGCACTTCGGGAATTCTCTAGCGAGTCGCCCCAGTAGTCGCGATGGCATTGAACTGCTGTTTGCATTGCAGCCCCAAATTTCTGGTCTGAGGTCACAGCATAATAAAAAAGTTGAATATTGGGCACCGACTTTGTCAACATATAGTATCTATTGACGATATCTGGCCTCTCTGGGTCTGTTGCCCGCAATGTTGCGATTATTTGATCGATGACATCCGGCTCACCATGAATGTAGGAGCACAGCACGTCTTTATAAAGATAAGCATACTCAGATGCTATTGTGGACGACGCACGCAGAAGCTCAGTCGGGACGTGGCATAACTTGCGAAGTTCATCCAAGTCCCCAAAGATCAAGTTGAGATAAAAGGCGTCTAGCCATCTCCCCGCATGCAAGGCGCTCTCGTCAGGCTTGCCCGTCAAGCTGACAGGTTCCCCTTTCCCAAACTGGACTACCGTCGCCGATGATGTGTTAACTACACATGCGAACATGGCATTTAATGCCTGCCTTGAAATTTCTAGTGATTGAGAAACTGCATCGGATTTAGGATCGACTAAATAGGTAAATCCAGCGGCAGAACTTGCCGCATTTGATAAAAGAGCTAAATTCATCGCTTTCGTTCTTGATGTCTCAACCAAAAGCGGCAAATTATCCATAGACATCTTGACTCTTTCTGGCATGCCCGCCATAAATTCGTCGTCGATTTTATGCATTGGTATAAACATTCACTTATCCTGTTTTTTAATATGAGGCTGTGTGCTTTTGCCAGAGTTGTTCGCACCTACGCGGGTAGCCAATCACGCAGGACGGATTTGCTAAAGGGTTTAGCAAACTGTGGACGTGTACGCATGCGCGAGGGATGCTAGATATTTCGCGACAAATTCTACTACAAGTAGCGGGCATTGATGGGATGGGTGCCTTCATTACTTCATGGTCAGTCTTTGCCTATCGTAGGCTACGCAATTTTCTCCCATATGCGAACCTTAAAATATCAAAACACGATTTGCTGGCGGTTCTTTGAAGAGAGAATTCGAGTTCCTGCTTCACGATGAATGCGATGAAAAATATGATGGACTTGGGTGAGTGCATAGCCCGCGTAGGTGCGATTAGTGAAACGTAATCGCACGCATGTCGAGACCGAAAAAATCAATATCCACTGTAAAATCATGCATGCGAATATGCGGGGCTATTCGTACCTACCCGGGCTAGGCTATGGGCTCAGCATCGGGTACCGGCGGTAGCAGACGCAAGTATTCTTTGCGAACAACTTCATAGCATTCGCAGACGCGAGCTTCCATGGCAGGTCTGTCTATTATCTTGATGTGGCCACGCCTAGCGGCAATCAAACCATCTTTTTGTAATTGACCTATTGTTTGCGTGACGCTCTCGCGACGCACTCCTAATAAATGGGAAATCATTTCTTGAGTGATTGTGATATCTTCAGAGTGTAATCTGTCCATGCTCATCAAGAGCCAACGGCATAGTTGCTGATCTAATAAATGGTGTTGGTTGCAAACTGCGGTTTGTGATGTCTGGCAAATTAGTGCCTGGGTATAGAGCAGAGCGTACTGTTGTAATTTGCCGCCAAGAGAAAATTCTCTTTTCATAATCTTTCGGCTGAGTTTGTATGCCTTACCTGTGCTTTGCACTTCCGTGCTGGATGGCATACTGTCGCCGCCCATGAAAATGGATATACCAACCATGCCCTCATTACCTACTAGCGCCACTTCGCTGGATGAGCCATCTTCCAGAGCGTAAATTAGCGAAACTATGCCAGAGATAGGAAAATACAGGAAACGCACATGGTCACCAGACTCCAGCATGGTCCATTTCAGGGGCAAAGGAACCAATTTCAGATCAGGGAATATGCGCTCGTAATCTTCTTTTGGTAGTGCTGCCAATATACTATTTTGCTTTGGGCTTTCAGCCCATGTTGCTTTGTCGACTTTTTTCATACACGATTTGAGCTAATTTCCAGTTTCTGCCGCAGAGGTGGGCAGTATGTACCTTCAGGGCAGTTTACATGGTTTTTTCTGCAAACAACAAGTGATATTGCTTGCTTTTAAGGCAACATCAATGCCAAGTCAAAAATGTATTTAGCATGACTTGCATTAATATTTCTTTGCTAAAAACCAGCATTTTTTAACTAGACAGTCTAAATATCGTGCAGGCTGGACGACGTCGCAACCCGATTGTAAAAATGTAGATGTTCACGTGTTAAATGAAGAAATTCCGACAACAATGCTGAAGAAATTTTGAATAACAGCGAATAGCTAATCGTAAACGCAAAAAGCCCACCAGAGGTGGGCATTCCATTCATTCGAGCAAACGATCAGCAACCCGTGCTATCTGCATAGTGTCACTGCTTGGTACGTCACCCGTGCTATCTGCGCGGTGCAACGTGGGGGTGTTTGCCTGTTCCTACTGGTCCGCTATAGTTCGGTCCATAACAGGAGATACCACGAATGAGATCCTTCAACACTTCACTACACCATTTCCCGGTTCGCATATATATATACACATAGACATGCAAAAACCAGCCGGTGAGAATGAAGGCGCTTTGGAGTAGGCTGAGCTTACTCTGCGGTCTTGTTCACAGGATGCACTATGCATCCTTTAACGACAATACCATTTTCTCTAAATCCATGCTATCTGCGTGGTATCAAGAGCCGGTAAGTATCATTCTGCGCATCAGTATTTTGTACTAGACAAGAACACTGACAGATGAAGGGTGTCGCCATGCGATTGACTAATCCCCAGCAACCCATGCTATCTGCGTGGTGCCACTGGCCGATAATACTGAATTAATCAAAAGCGCTGCGACCGGGCAAATGCGATTTGCCCGACAAGGTCAATAAAGACCTTGGTCTGATATTAGGACAGTACTTGGATGTTGCTGGCTTTGTCGCCTTTAGGACTGGCTGTGCGCTCGAAAGACACACGCTGGTTTTCGCTCAGGCTTTTGAAGCCGCTGGACTGTATGTCCTGGAAGTGGGCGAACAAATCTGGACCACCTTCACTAGGAGAAATAAAGCCAAAGCCCTTAGCATCGTTGAACCATTTAACTGTACCTGTTTGAGTACTCATGTTTTTTTCCTTTTGATAAAACCATAGGCAAAATCGCCCAAAATGGACTTGTAAGCAAGTGATAAAACCAGTGGAAAAAATACAGAACAGCCAGAGAGATAAAGCTATGCGGAATTGGGACCAAAAAATTAAGGACTTGATGCAAGTACGAGACGCAATATACACGCATAATTTTAAATTACCTAATTTTCTTTTAATAATAATTTACTCGGCTGTTAAGAAGAATATCAAATTCCCGTAACGCAACTGTTTAAAGGTATGAGTGCCTACACGCACTTTATAAATAAAAATTGAATCCGATTGCGATCAGAGCTGAGTTAATATTGATTTTCGAATTGTCTCTATGTCACTCGAAGTGAAGCCTATTAAATTGCGTTCTGCATATGTGACTACAGGCCCTTCTTTGGCAACACGATCATTTAATCCAAACTGATGCACTCGCGCAATACGGGCAACGCGGCCAAAAAATCCAACAGCAATTTCATTGCCATCGGCTTTCACTTTCAAATTGGCATTGGTGCGCAGCTTGGCGAACATGGCAGTCTTCTGCTTTTTTTATTCGATCCTTCTTATTGCTCAAATCCTTACGCGGCTTCCTTGGTGTGTATTGCAGTCCTTCGGGTGTCATTTGCGCTTTGATGCGTTGCTGCTGGGAGCGTCGTAAATCCTGTGCCACTTGCGCACTGACTTTGCGCCTGTTGGCCGGATTCATTTGAACGAGCAAAACGCTTGCCCATTGCTCCAGGGTTTTGAGATCGTCGCTCATAGTGCAGGACCTGTTTTAAGTACCTGCCATTCTGCAAGCAGGTTGTCGCCGTTGTAGAGCTGCCAGAATGGCGCTGTATAGCCGGGCGTGGCGGCTGTCTCGCCTGCGTGGGCAATATCGAGCTTGTTGCCTGTCTGTTTGAATATGACGCGCTCGGTAATGTCCAGCTCTAGGCTGATATCGACGCTGTCATGATTATTGAAATCAACCATAAAGCATATGCCTTTATTGCTCTTGTCATCGTTGCCTAGCAAGGCTGCCTGGTGTGCTGTCACCCAGTCCAGCAAGGGAACCATGAGTGCATCTTCTTCGCCGCCGTAATCAGTGACGATGATGTTTAACAGATAGGCATATTCAAACGAACGTGATGCGGTACGGGTGGTGCGCAAGCAGCCTTTATCTGCAAAGACCAGCAGCTTGTCTGGGTTGCGCTTCAAATCTGGTATGGCTGCCGTTAAGTGGGCGCGCAGGCTATTGGGCTTGTACATTGTTGATGTTCCTGACGGCCTGGTAAGAATCAATGCAGGCGTTTAATTGCCTGATGGCGGCGTCACCATCGCTGGCGATGGCTGCAAGAGCTGTTCGAGCCTCTGGCGTAAGTTCGGCTCGCGCTTGATCGCTATTGCCGGGTCCAGTGGTGGTATTTGAGCCTGCACGGGCGCTTGGTGGTCGTTCATGGTTAGTCCCACAGGTTAATCATTTGCAGCACAGGTGCTGCAGGTGCGCGGTCTGGCTGGGCGCGGAGGTGATCCGGTTCACGCCTTATTCATTGGGTGATGAGGGAGGGGGTACAAAATGAGTGATATCGCTGACAGCGAAGATGCGCGCATTAGGCTTGATCTTGAATACGCGCTTAACACGATGCAACGCTTTACTATCGTTGAGCCTGATATGCATTGCCTGTTTTGTGATGAGCCTATTGGCTATGGCGAGCTTTTCTACAATATTGAATGTCGTAACGCCTATCAGAAGTTGCAAGCCGCAATTAAAAGAAATGGAGGTAATATTTCTTATTGCTGCCAGGCAGGATGACAAAATTGTTTCGAGAAGTCATTTGATGCCGCTTCTCGACCTGCCTAACTGGCAGCCTGTGCCAAATTCAAATTACTGCACACACGGTCACGTCCGCTCTTTTTAGCTGCATAAAGTGCGTTGTCTGCAGCTTCAATCAATTCCACAGGGTTATGCAAGTTTCTCACGGGGGAAATGGCCTCAACCCCCGCGCTGACAGTCACAATTCCAGCCTCGTTGCCAGCATGTGAAATACCTAAATTGTGAATTGCCTGACGTATTTTCTCAGCAATTAATATGGCACCTTCGACGTCAGTGGTAGGAAGAATCACCGCCAGTTCTTCACCGCCATATCGAGCCGTCAGGTCGCCAGCGCGGTTCTGGCAAGATTTAACTGCTTGGCTGATTTTTCTCAGGCACTCGTCGCCAGCAGCATGGCCGTAGAGGTCGTTATATTGTTTAAAGTGATCAACATCAATCATGATGAGGGCCAGTGAACTGGCATTTCTGATCGCCCGGCTAAACTCTTCTTCTAAAGTGAGATCGAAATTACGCCGATTGGCAAGCTCAGTAAGCGCATCCTGAAGAGACAAGCGCTCTAGTGTCTTATTGAGATCAATCATTGCGTCCCGTGCCCTAATGAGCTCAGCTTCAGCATTGAAGCGCAATTTCATCTGACCAATCAGATAGAAACCTACGGAACTCAATATGATGACGAGCAAGGCGACGCCTGCTGAGTGCCAATATGTATCTGTCAGCCAATCGGCAAGAATTTCATCTTCTGATACAGCTGCAGAAACAAACAGAGGGTATTTATCCAGGCGCTGAAAACTGTTTAACCGTTTGACACCATCCTGGGACGATTTTACAGTGAATGACCCTAATGCCTTAGACGAGCTTTCTTTAAAAACGGGTGTCGTCTTCATGTTTTTGCCAATGGAATCGGGCAAAAGTGGGCGACGGGTAATCATGGTGCCGCTGTTCGATACCAGAACGATTGCTCCTGCCTTGCCAATATTGAATCTGTCGTAGAATTTATTGAAATAGTCAATATCTATCGTTGCAAGTGCAACACCAGCAAAACTTCCATCTACGTGATTAATCCTACGTGACAATGTTATGACCCATATGCCACTAGAACGACTAAGGATTGGCGATCCTAAATAGGTGCTATTGCCCTCGTGAGTGCGGTGATAAATGAAATAGTCACGATCTGCATTGTTGGCATTTGATGGCATTGTGGGGAGTGAGTTAACTAACCACCGTCCATTTTCGTCATAAACAAATAAGCCTTTGAGCTGGGAAAGTTCCGCTGTCCTGAGTACTAACAAATTGTGGAGGCGCTCCAAAGCAACAGGGCTAGTACCATCTACTTGGATTCGTTCGGCAATTCCTAATAGAGCAGTGTCCGCCGCTTTTATCGTATCGTCTGCATGTTGTGCTATTGCGCGTGCCATGTTGGCAGTGGAAACTTCCATCTCACGCAATTGGGTCCTTCTTGCTGTCCAGCTACGCCAGCCATCCATGCATATAAGCGACACGCAAACAAAGATAACAAATCCCATCGCCAGCAAATTGAGGGCTTTCTTCTTGGGTGTTGGGTTTGCCTGTCTAATTGAAGTCAATTGGTTGTTCATAAATGGCCAGAATGAATGCAGCGTATTTCCCTACTGCGGTTATCTCAGTTATTGCGACAGATCCATCATTGACGACTTCATGGGGTAATGCAAGTTTCATTGGAAACATATTATTCTTTCGACTAGCGAATGCGTAAAAAGTAATTTAATAGCAATTAAATCACATCTCTACCCCAAATCACTTATATCACGCGAAAGCATGCACACCATGTCGGCGTTGTTGTCAATTTGCAATATTTTGCAGTTTGAACCCTTGGCGCGCAGACACCCCACCACCACACCTGCCCGCTAAATAGGTCGCTTTTTACTCAAATATGCGTCACCACTGAGAACCAAGACCGGCTTACGTTTGCGGCCAGACGGAAGCCCCAAAAAGTTGACGCAATTTGACGCATAATTTCATGAATTGCAGGAGTCGAGTGTTATATCTACCGGCACATATTCACATGGGATTTTGGGGGGCAGCTACTCGCCAATTACATCCTATGTATCTGGCGCTTTATGGCTTGCTTGTGCACTGTTGCTTCTGTCGCTCCTCTGGTTCCAGCCTGAGTTTTTTATTTTGGTTTTTTGGGGACTGATGTTTGTTGGATGGGCTGCAGTTTGCCGAGTGTTGGAAACTCCGGCCTCAGGGAGCCATGCCGCTCTCTTTTTTGATGATTCGCAGTACTATCGCTGGTCGATTGAAGCAGGGGGCTGGATTTTGCTAATAGTCCTCGCATTGCTTCATATAAAAAATTATAGAGCGAATGATATTTGCGAGCCCATTTAGAATTTGGGCTTATTTATAGTGTTTTGCGGGAAAAAATCTTTTTTTGCGGAAATTTTAATTTTCAAGGCATCGCATAAGTCATTGATTTTAATGGAGCGGGTGAAGGGAATCGAACCCTCGTATGAAGCTTGGGAAGCTGCCGTTCTACCATTAAACTACACCCGCCTTCTCTTTATTCTACGCGGGTTTTATGCGTATTGACAACTTCATCAGATGGCAGGTGTGATGGAAAATGGGATGGCTGCTTTCATATTGCAGTAACTGGCATTAATGCTGGCGCGGAATCAGACTTTTGATGTTGATAGCAAACTCATGTCTACTACACCTACGGGCTTTGTTAAGAGATAATCCCATTCAACTACGGCTATCTACGCTATGCTCTATGCGTATCGATTCTGAGAAACTTATTCTGGAGGATTTATAGATGAATGAAACGCTAGACACTAGTCAGTTAATGGCTACCGTCAACATGCTGGATGATTTTGATGATGCGCTATCTGCATTGCATGCGTTGGCCGACCTAGATAAAACTGCGGCAGAGAAATTGGCCCTGGAAATCTTGGTTCAACAAAAAGGCGATGTTTACTTTCAGGCTTCATGCTTTGATGTTTTGTACTCTACATCATTGCAGCGAGCCCTGGAATATATGAAAGAAAATGTGCGCCATGTCGACGTTTATTTGCTAGGCACGATGATGTCAAATGTTGCAGAGGACCTTGGAATTATTCAAGAACATCCAGAGATAAAAGATGCAGTAATCATCTTGAAAAAATCTGTATTGTCCAGGTCAGCAGCTGAAATCGAGAGTATCAGAGACGACCTGGATTGGTTTAATCAAACATATCCCTAGAACCAGCACTACAGCAACATACCAGCGAATACGCGGAGCTATTCCCACCTGTACTGGCTAATTCATCGTAAAGATAGCAACAATGAATCTGACAGCAAGCCGACGAAGTTCGAACAGTGCTGAGCCGATGAGGCCAGCGGCGACAAAAAATGGTCCGCGTTCATAGTCATCGAAAATTAAAAGTACGATACCCGAAATTAAAAAAGCTGCACAGAAAACATGCCATGCTTTTCGAAGGGAGGCGTTTAACTGTTCCTGCTTTCGCATTTGCTGAAATTTGAATGCCGCTTGACTGTTCAGATCATTTGCGGTCAATGCCACCTCAGTTTCAATGCTTTTCAAGTCCCGGGTCTGGAGAACTTTGGTCAAGGCCATTTGCGCTTCCTCGACCAGTCCATCACCTCCCGTTGCGATGAGATACGCCAATTCATCATCCCTCATCTTGCTGTAGGTTTCCTGGAAATACAGGACTTTCGATTGGTTCATATGTAACTCTATTTTTCATGTTGAACGAATGATGACCACGCTCATCCGCTAGTTGTAAAAAAACTCTAGCTCATCTGAAAGATTGTGTCATGTCAAACCTGAACTCGTGCAAAAAAATCTAATTTGCATCGCGTGGGGCAGCGTTGCAAAAACTACTCTGCGGCCAGGCGATTCCTCATCTGCAAAAGTGTTTCTGAGTGGGCCGCCATCGCGAATACTTCATAGCTGCAATAAGGAAAAAAATATTTACATGTTAGCAATAATTTACATGCAAATTATACATGTAAAAATGTAACTTTATTTGCTTTGGCTAGCCGCCTGCAGGAGAACAACATGCTGGAAGTGCTTTCACAGCGCTGGCATGGACATTGCTCTTATTGAATTATCTGAATGGCAATAAATGCAAAGGATAACCCACAATTCTGAATTTGCTGCACAACAGATATTTCACAACCTGAAGCCTTCTTCATAGGCAAATTGAAACCTACAATTGGAGAATTACCATGTCAATTACTTACGTTGTTACATCTGCTGCTTACGGTGCCCTCGCTGGGGGAAATGAAAATAATACTCAAGCCGCCAATGTGACCGGCACACTTCAGACGCTGCTGAATCAGAATCCGAATGGCGTTGTCACTATTAATAATACGACGATGGGCGGCGATCCGTCGAAAGGCAACACCAAGCATTTTGGTGCGATTGTTGTTGTCAATGGCAGTTCCCAGGCTTTCGCCTGCCAGGAAGGTCAGACCATCGATTTTTCTTAACAGCGATTGATCTTGCTCCATACACGACGCTTACCAAAAGCGTCGTGCGAACAGTAGCATTTACTTTGCTCACAATAGAATTCAACCAGAAGTCTTTACGAGTTTTTGTTTTACCAGCCCACAGAGCGAACTGCCGCTATATAAGCTAGCAGGCACCCGCATTTCTATCTGCGCGCAACGGTCTGATGTAGTGGTGAATGCGCATCAAACTGACGAGCATCACACTTCTGGCAAAGATCTTAGATGCTCCAGCAACTCATTCCAAGTCCCCACTATGCCAGGTCCACGTATAAGCACATTGTAATCAACCACCTTGGTTTCGGCCTCGACAATGTCATCAAAGCGCGGGTTACCGGCCAGGCGGGCAAGTATGACTCTTGAATATGACTGTTTTGGGAAGCCTTGAGCTGGAAACGGCTCATCATCAAGCGAATTGATTTTTGCATCCAAGCTCTTTACATCCTGGCTTTGATCAAGGAAATCCAGGACCCGATTTAAGATCGTTGTTTCAACCACAGAGAAAGACTGCTTGAATTCCTTCTCTGTGGTTGCAGGGAAATCCGATTTCAAGTTTTCATCTTTGGTTTCAAGAAAATAGTAAAGTGTGGAAAACCCCGTAGAAGGAGCTTCCTTTTCTGGAGGGAAGAACATCTCATGTTCACGAGCGATCTTTTGAGCCGATACCAAACTAACCGACACGTATACCGAGAAATTATTGCCGAATTGCCCTACCCTATGTGAAATGAAGATTTTCTGGTTGCCATCTTCTATTTTTCTGGAAAATGCGATGCGATACTCATCGACATCCATTTGGAATCCTCTTTCACCCAAGTGGTCTTTTAGGCCCAGGGCCTTAGCCTTCAACGCATTATTTAAGCAGAGCGAGGTCCAGGGCCTGGGTTCTACACTCTTGTTTATTGAAGAGCGAAAACCAGAAATAAATTTACTTAATAACTCAACGGTATCTTTTCCGGGTGACTCTATGATAAATAGCTCACGATCTTCCCAGATCACTGACGTGCCAATAGCAGCTTCGATTTGTTCATCAAAATTGTCGTATGCGGCTACTTCTTCGTCGGTTTCCACGTCTGACGGTGGCATAAATGAAAATTCAAGAACAATGCTGTTGTCTTTGTTGATATGGATTTCTGGAGCACCTTCAGGGTAGAATCCCGACACTTGAATAGTCTGGATAATATCGTTCACGTTGTATCCTTAAAAATATCTAAGGATAGATATTGCCATGAACCAGGCTAATTTCCTATCTTCGAGCGAGTGTCAGCGAATGGTGCCGCAAATTAAATTTGGCTACTACCAAGTTTAGACAACTGGGAGTAACTATCGACTAAATATGATCACACGAAATTAATTTGCCTATATAAATAGCATCTCTATGTTTGCTGCACATGCATGGGCAAAAGAATCCCTTGGACAGTTTGTGTCAGATCAAGTCAGAGCTAATACAAATTATGGGTAACCTGGCATCACTTGAAGGCCAATTGCTGTTCGCCTTTCGTTGAGATGATCAGGGTCTTCGATGTCGCCTACTGTGTATTGTCCATCTTTTCCAATCCAGGATTGTGTGCCGTATCGCTGAGGTTTCCCTTGTTTCATCAAAATCCTATCTTCAAGATAGGCAAATACCAGCTCTGGAGTATCGCCCATTTTCACGGATTCTTTTACGAGTGGGTAGTATTTCAACTGAAATTCTAAAGTCCCATGTTGAACTATAAAGAAAGCAGCGCTTAAGTTGGTCCCGAAAAAAATTTTCCCTTTTGGCCATCCACAATTCCCAACAAGAATATCCAACGTAGCCTGGTTTTCATCATCAATTTTTCGCGCTTCTGTAGAAAATTTCTTTCTATCTTCTTCTGATAATTTCTGCCCTTTTGATAAAGCCAATCTTTCCATGTCCCCGTACTTTGTACGAATGATTCTATCCTTTTCCTCCAGGATAGAATATTGTTCATTAAGATTCTTCTCTGCACATGTTTCATTACTCTGGGCGAATAAATGGCTGGAAGAGAAAATTCCAAATAAGAAAAATAATTTCACGGATACGTACTTACATGATTTCAAATAATGCATCCTCACTCGTCCTTAAGCGTTCTAATCACAAGGTAGTTCACCATAAGCTTGTATTTGTAGCCTATCCCACAGCTGTTTAAGCTGAGAATCCAGAATTCTATTATTCTGACCAAAAACACGAATACAGTGCTGCTGTTTTAGGCTACTCACCCATTTCACATTATCCGCATTGAGCGGGATTGGGTGGATGACCTCTCCGTGCAGCATGACGGCAATGAAATCCTGGCCCTCAACTTTATAGCCAAAAATGATTCTGTGGATTTGCTCTACTGTTGGAAATAACTCCATATCAAGATTAAGCTTTCAAAGAATTTCGATACAGTCACATCATTTAGCCATCTAAAAAACCAACATTTATTTCCAGATTCTCTAATCGCTCTTCATGTAAAAGTGCAGTTTATTGGGATAAAGCGCCATCGTCCATTTGCAAGCCATTCATGTCTGAATCTGTGTCACAAGCACTTTGCATCGACGAGGGAATTTTATTGCCCATCCACAATTGAAAATTTTTGTGGATGAAGCACATACAACTTTGTTTTTTCGACAAGCTACATTAAAATTAATAATTATGCAATCCTCATGCAAGGCAACAATGTATGCCCTTGCCTTGCCGTATTTCTCTCGATGTTCTACCCCTTACCAAAAGGACGATCATGAGCACCGCAAGCCCCACTGCCAACACTGCCAGCAATTCCAGTAATGCCAACAGCGGCAACAGCACCGCAGCTGCCAGGCCCAATATCCTCTTTATCATGGTCGACCAGATGCGTTATCCGCCCAGGTATTCTTATGATCCGCTGGAGCCGCTGTACCAGATCTTGCGCTTTGAGGAAGCGGACCTGCGGGATAATCCGTATGCAGAATTGTTCCCCGGCTTTGTCAAACTGCGTGAGCATGGTGTATCGCTGCAAAATCATACTTGTTCCAGCATCGCCTGCGTGCCTGGCCGTGCCACCATCATGACGGGGCAGTACAGTGCGCATAGCGGCGTGACGCAGACCGAGGGCATGTTCAAGGTGGATACTGATCCAGCTTTCCCGTGGCTGCCTGAGGATGGCGTGCCTACCATGGGTGACTGGTTCCGTGCGGCGGGTTATGAAACGCATTATTTCGGGCGCTGGGATTTATCGGATTCGCCCACTGGCAGTCTGGAAAACTGGGGCTTTAGTGACTGGGAATATTCCATCCCGTCTGACCAGCGTTTTGGCACGCCCAACCTGGGGGTGTATCGCGACAAAAGCTATACTGACCTGGTCACCACTTTCTTGCGCCGCAAGGGTCTGGGGGTAGAGGCAAATATCATCAACAGCAATAACCCTACCAATGCCAGCTTCAAGCTGCGGCCCTGGCTGGCGGTGGCCTCATTTGTCAATCCGCATGATATAGGTGCATATCCTTTCCCGTGGCAACCGGCGGTGGACGCACCCACCACAGCACCAACACTGGGCGATATCATCGCGCCCTTTGGTGCGCCGGTGAAGGGTACGATGAGCCAGCCACCGGTGTATGGCAAGGTACCCAATCAATTCAATGCCACCTATCGTGTGCCACTAAACCCAGGTGGTTTCAAGCTGGGGGATGTCAAGCTGCCCGCCAACTGGCGCGGTGATTTATCGAGCAAACCAGATTGCCAGTACGATTATTCGTACAAGTTCCAACTCGCCTTGACGACGTTGCGTGGCCAGCATGCCGTTGTACCCTCGCCCTACCCTTTCAAAATGCAAAGCAATGCCGAGGACTGGTATCGCAACTACCTGGCGTTTTATCTTTACCTGCAATACCTGGTGAATATCGAAGTCAGCACCATACTAGAGCGCCTGTATGAAAGTGGCCTGGACCAAAACACTATCGTCGTCTTCACCTCTGACCATGGAGAACTGGCGGGCGCCCATGGTGGCCAGATAGAGAAATGGTGTGGCGCTTACCAGGAAGCCATCCATATCCCGGCCATTATTTCTTCACCATTGGTGAATGGTGACAAGAGCATGCGCACGGTACAATGCCATACCACCCATGTAGACTGGGTGCCCACCCTGCTGGGCCTGGCGGGCTATGACCAGAACGACAGGCAGGCGCTGGCCAAATTCATCCAGGGCCATGATGTCAAACCCCTGGCTGGCGAAGACCTGGCCCCTGTCATACGTGGTGATGTGCAGACCAGCGAACGCAAGGGCGTGCTATTTGTCAGCGACGACAATATCACTGCACCACTGGATACCAATTACCTGCCTGATAAATACCAGTGGTATCTCAACATCACGGAGCGCCTGACCAGCCCCACCGGCAAGCCTACGGAAGAACAACCCTTAACGGCATCTGGCCCGGTCGTGCAACCCAACCATATACAATCTTATTTTGAAAAACCCTGGAAACTGGTGCGTTACTGGGAGCCGCAAAATCCTGCGAATACGCAATGGGAATTGTATAATCTCGATGCCGACCCGAATGAAAACCACAACCTGCTGCAATGGGACAAGAGCACCGGTGCACCGATATTGCGTTCAGGCCAGATCGTTGAACTGGGCCTGAACCTGGCACGCACAGAAATTGATTTGCAATATCTGCGCAAGGCTTTGAACCAGGCCTTGCTGAAAGCCGGTTATACACCGAAAAACATGCAGGAAATGGGGGTAGTCGCAGATGGTCAGGCACCGACCTGAGATGGTTTGATGGGGGCATGCAATACGCCCTCATCCTATTTCAGCTCACAAAAAAAACGGTGCGCATGGCGCACCCTACCGCGGATACCACCATCGCTATCGAATGGATATATTCCGTAGGGTGCGCTATGCGCACCATCTTATGCAGACGAAGAGCCCGCCACGATCACTCCCCAGCTAGTAAAATAGGCATTGCAGCCAAATCAAATTCCTCGCATCCATCATTAAAATCAAGAAATAAAAATGAGCCCGTTTAAATTCTCTATCTCAAACAATGGCACAGACAATCTCGTCGTGTGGATAGAACCATGGGCACATGATTTTACCTTGGAAGCAGGTGAGAATCTCGTGCTGATTTCGAACGACCAGGAGTCGACAATAGATCTAAACAGAGAAAATAATTTATTACAAATTTACCTGAATTCTTCCAGTGGCTTCATTGTGCAGCAAGGCGGCGAAACTCTCCATTGCGGTCATAAACGCAAGCCAACATGAAAACCATATTTGTTTACTGTAAGTCCCTGCTACTGTCCTGCGCATGTACCGCCATCGGCAATGCAGTTTCAGAAATCTGCATCGCCATCTTCATCAGAAATTTTTATCCTGAGTATGGCACCAAGGCATTATCGTTTTTGGATGTAGTCCAAAAATTTGGAAGAGAACTGGCAGAGACTCCTGTCACTCTGATATTAATGACGATAGTTGGTTTCATACCGCTTGCCTTTGCACTCAGAAAACAACTAAGAAAAATCTACTCCGCCTCGATAGTCTGGGGATCTTTTATGGGTATCTATGGGGCGAATTTGCGCTTTATTTGCATGACGCATGCTCTCGAAAATATCCTCAGTTTTTTCTTGCCAACAGACTGGGATCTCTCTGATGTGAATTTCTTCTTTTTCTGTCTCACTGTTCCTCTGATGGTATTGGCGATGATGATCATCTTTTTCCGAAGTAAAGCATGGACGAATCGTGTGACCTGATTCTATACATCACCGCCTCAATGTTTCTTCGCAAAAATCTGCTCCAAGAACTGGCTGACCGCATCGACGGTAGGCTCCAGCCAGGGATCAAATAGCCAAAAACTATGCGGCGTGTCTGGTAGTTGCACATGCTTTGTTGCAATACCCAGAGCCTTCATTTTTCCCATCATTTCTTCACGGCCCAGGCTAAAGCGTTTTTGTGCGCTGCTGATGAACAAGAAGGGAGGAGTGTCTTTGCTGACGTGGGTGAGTGGTGAGGCCTCTTTCCAGAGTGCAGTTTTTTCTGCATAGCTGCCACCCAGCCAGGCACCTGCGGCAGATGTTTTTTTACTGGGATCATCTTCATATTTGCGCGCTTCTTCTGACGTGAAGTCTGACAGACCATCAATATTGATGACAGCCTGCACAGAACTAGACACTGTGCTAAATGCAGCCAGGTCAAACTTCTCCATGTCATTGGTCACGCCGACCAGGGCGGCAATCTGCCCGCCTGCTGAGCCACCAGCAACAGCAATTTGATCTGGCTTGATATGGTAAAGCAGGGCCTGGCTACGCAACCAGCGCACCGCTGCCTTGACATCATGGATAGCTGCCGGATAACGGGCTTGGGCAGACAAGCGATAGCTGATGGCAGCGCATACATAACCCCGTTCTGCCAGGCGTATGGCCAGTGCACCGAGGTTGTCGCGCGTGCCTGAGCGCCAGCCACCGCCATGCACCAATACCAGTGCCGGTCTGGCAGGCAAGTCTGGGGGGCTATTTTGCACAGGCAAGTATAAATCCAGCTGTAAATCTTTGCCTTCACGGCTGACATAGGGCAAGTCCCGCAGTAGCTGGACATTGGCAGGCAGGTTCTGGCTGGCGATCTGGATAAACGGGTAGCTGCCGATGAGTTTTTGATAGGTGGACTCTGCCGTATAAACTGCTTCTGCTGGCGCAGGCTTGCCCGCCACAGCGCAGCCTGCCAGCAAGATAGCAGTAAAAGAAATGAGGATGCCAGCGTTTACAGTACGTGCGATACCAGCCTCAGCCATGCGTATAAGCCAGGATAAAGGCGAATATATCCAGGTTCTTGGCAATGCCGCTTTTCTTGGTGGTCGCTGAATGGCCTGACTCATAATCCACCCGCATCAGGACCGGGCGTTTTGTATCATCATTTTTTTGCAGGCGGGCCGCCATCTTGGCGACTTGCCAGGGTTCTACCCGGGGGTCATTGGCGCCGGTGATGAACAGGCAGGCCGGGTAATGAATCTCTGGGCGTATATGATGGAAGCTGTCCATCTCCAGCAAGGCATGGAACTCGTCTTCTTTCTTGACTGTACCAAACTCTTCATCATTGCCTGGGCCGTTGGAGGTGAGTTCAAAACGCAGGGTATTAAACACGCCGACATCGCCTATGGCAACGGCAAACAGTTCCGGGCGCTCGGTAATCGCGCGGCCTACCATGATGCCGCCAGCCGATGTGCCCCATAGCGCTATCTTGCCACGTGATGTCCAGCCAGCCTTGATCAGGGTTTCTGCCACATCGATGGCGTCGCGCCAGGTATTGGGCTTATTGGCTTTTTGCCCGGCAATGTGCCAGTTTTCGCCCTTCTCGCCACCACCACGTACATGGGCATAAACAATCACGCCGCCCTGCTCCAGAAAAGCCAGCATGGCCCCCTGGAAACCAGGGTCCAGCACGATGCCATAAGCGCCATAGGCAATGATCAGCAAGGGGTTCTTGCCGTTCAGCTTGGTATTGTCTTTATGCAGTATTTCTATCGGTACGCCAGTGCCATCACGTGCCCAGGCATCCTGGCGCGTGGTCAGGAATGAAGCTGTACTGTAGGGGGCTTTGGGTGTCAGCCCTGTATCTCTGGCCAGCAAGTCAGTGCCGGTATGCATGGTCCGCGCTGACCAGGTCAGGTCATCCATGCCAAACCAGGCACCTTCGACGGCGGGGTCACATTTAACCTCCCATACTGCGCCTGTCACAGGCAGTTTGACATCTTCCACCTTGCCTGTGGCAAAGCTGTAGCGCCGCAAGGCACCGACCTGGCCGCGCAACTCATGGATATACAAACCGTCTTTGGCCAGGCTCAGGCTGTCGATGACATGCTCACCCTGGGGGACTACGACCTCACGTTTGCTTTTGTCTGGATCACGGGCGCTGACTTTAAACACTTCACCGCGCTCAGACTTGCCTTTGGCAAGAACATAGACATCATCGCCTGCGGTCACTGCGTGCACTGCGATATCGTCTCTGTCAAACACCGCCGTCCACTTGGGTTTGCCCACAGCCAATTCTGCAACGCGTGTCACCATGCCGTAAGCTGGCCATTCGCCATTGCTGTAGATGGCACCCAGCGCCCAGTCGCTGGCAACATTAGTCAGCACCAGGGGCATTTCGCGCTCAGTCTGGCCCATGACAGGGCCATCATTCCAGCGCAGGGCCAAACTGTCTTGCGCCGGGTCTTTATCTATTCTGTGCAACCAGCTTGCAGTATCAAATGAAAAATCGACTTTGCCCTTGACTGCGCCTTCACGCAGGCGTGAATAAAACAAACCACTGGAATCAGCTAACCAACTGGTCGGCAAGCCATTCAATTTGGTGATCAGTTGATCCTTGCCGCTCTCCAGGCTCAGTACATGCAATTCACGTATCTCATCCCCACCGCTATCGATAGTGTAGGCCAGGTGCTTGTTGTCAGGCGACATCAGCACACCAGTGACACGTTTGGGTGCCTCGGCTTGGGCGTCAGTTTTTTTGCCAGCTTCGGGGTCGATCAACAGGCGCTCTACCCCACCCGCATGCGGACGGGCATACACCTTGGGCACCTGTTGCCCCGGGGCACGGCGCGCAAAAATAAGCTGCGTGCTGGTGACCTGGCGCAATTGTACGTCTGTCGTGGCTGCGCTATAGCGTTGCAGCGATGCCTCTATGGTGCGCCGGCCTGGCAACTTGTCCAGCTTCTGCCGCGCAAAGGTACTCTGGGCTTGCAGGTAAGTGATGAATTCTGCGCTATCGGGTTTTTGCTCCATCCAGCGATAAGGGTCGGCAATGGCCTTGCCCCACAAAGTGTCGGTGATCAGCTCTTCCCGCGCCAGCGGCGGGCGCAAGGACACAGCAGGTTTTCTGGAAGCTGCCTGCACTGCTGCGCTGAGTGGTGAGAGAGCAAATGCGGACAAGGACAAGGTAAATCTGCGACGGCTGATCATCTGCGACTTCCTCTCAGTAGAAGAATGGGAAATGGTGTCAGCGAGTATAGGGGCAATAAGGAGGCGCTGACAATATCCATTGCAAAACTACCGCGCCACGCTACTGAAAAACGACGCTCGCAGGCAGGGGTTTGCAACAGCGGTCAAGGTCCTCAATTACTAGCCCAGCGCATACAAACTCGCGCAGCCATAGTCGGTTTGTACGCCCAGGTATTGCCCTACCCATCCTATGCTACAGCGCTTGACAACATGTTCTATCCTGAAGCTTAATGTGCATTCCAGCGTGATGAAGTCATAAATCTGCATCTTGTTACCGTTGGCAATGGCGCAGAGTTTGCCGTCAGGGGACAAGGCTAGCGTGGTCCTGCCATCAAAGCTGGACGCTGGCCAGCCTGGTCGCAAAGCCATGCTTTGCATGTCAAAGCACAGATGGCTGTTATTACCGTAAGCGGTTTCTGCGATCAGGTAGCCGCCATCGGCCGAGTATTTGAGCAGCTTGATCATCTTGAAGTCACCTGCGATAGTGGCACGCACTGCACCTGTAGCGATCTCCAGCAAGACTATCTCACCTGCGCAGGCGCAATAGGCCAGGGTGGCGCCATCGGGCGACAAGGCTGCTTCCATTTGCGAAGTATGGCCACCATACAACTCATAGGGCAAGGGAAGTTTCAAAAGCTGCTGGCCTGAATGCAGGTCCGTCACCACCAGATGGGGTTCGGCATACCAGACGGCAAGGCTGCCTTGTGCATCAAGACAGCTGACCGGGTGCTGGTTGGGCGCACTCAAGACCGTGTAGGCTGTATCGCCTTTTGCCCATGACAAAACCTGGTGGTCAGCCTTGATCAGCAAGCGCTGCAAGGTCGGTAAATAAATCGCCTTCCAGGCCAGGCGTTGCAGGGGCAGGTCTGGCAAAGCAGTTTGCTGTCCCGAGGCATCAAGTAAATACAGGCGGTCACCAGGTCGGGTGTCGTCAAAACTATTGCATAGCATTTGCCCTGCTATATCCGCAATTGGCAAGGCGCCTGTGTATGCCTTGCTGCGCAGGCGGTGCATGCGTGGCTCACCTGCCTGTGCATCTAGCTGATCCAGTACAAAACCTTTCTTGATCCTGGACCATTCTTCTTTCTCTGCCCACGCAAGGGCAGCCGTAGGCGTATCTTGTGATTTGTCGCTTTCTTTTTCTTTACCTTTCGCACCGCTGCTTACATGAACATTCGCCCCCTCACAAAAGCTGCTCCAGGTTTTATCATTTTCAGAATCTGTCAGGTGGCGAATTCGCATGGTATTGATCGTGTCAGGTTTTATATCAAACACAAAGCCAGTTTGGTATTTGCTCAAATTTTATACAGTTTAATACTTGGAAAAGTAATGCTTCGGCCCTGTAGTTATCACCGCAGCATCATCCCCTATGGCTATAGAGTAAGTGAAAGTACCATTGGGGACTTTTGTTTTTTCCCAGTTCATGCCATCACAACTGTACAAGATATAGTCGCCGTCATTGGTAAAGGAGGATGCAATGTCGGCCACCATTAATTGACCCGCACCAGTCACGATAGCATTGCCGTTAACGTTGTCTGAATGACGTCCCTTGAAGATGGTTTTCCAGGTAATGCTGTCCTTACTGTACATCAGGCTGCCAGCAGAATCTGAAGCAATATACTGACCGTTAACATACTGCATGCCCGTTAGACCTATAGGCCGAGTAGTATCTGCATCCGTGATGATTTTTTGCATTTGCCAGTTATTGCCATCACTACTGACATAAACAACGTCTGGAGTCGAACCACCAGCATAGAATTTCCCGTTGACATATGCACTCCAGCCAAATCCATAGACTTTAAAGTCGGCGACATTTGCTGCTGGTTTCCAATTCTTTCCATCGGCGCTCCATATAATTTTACCGTCACTACCCACAGCAACAAACCTGCCATTACCGTAGGAAAAACCCCATGGTTCAAAGATGGGTACTGCTGATGAAGATGGTTTGGACGCATCAGCAAGAATGGTGTGCTCCCAATGAATACCATCTGATGAGCTGGTCACCGCCATTTGAGGTATTATCCCTTGAGTTGTTAGCACGTCTGTCCGTCCCACCATGAAGAATTTCCCCATGGCATATGTAGGTAAATAGCGTCCTGAAATAAGGGAGGATGAAACGTCAGTCCAGTTTTCGCCATCCCTGCTCAAGGCTGTCTTAGCATAGCCAGTCCCCAAAAAAAGACCATTACCGTAAATGACTCTGTCAAAGCTCGGTATTTTTTGTTTAACGGCATCGACTTCGGTCCAGGTGCGGCCAAACTTGTTGGTGCAAGCTTGTTGCGTATCTGGCCCTGCACTATTGCCAGTTCCGCTAGTAGCTGCAGTATTGGTAGAACTGCCACCACTACCACCGCCGCAAGCAGATAAGAGAAGTGCGAGAGTAAGGGCTGCTGTGTTTTGAAGTTTCATCATGTGGAAAAAAAAGGGCGTCAGAACCAGGCCTGTTGATCATGCAAACAAGCCTAAGAAAATAGGGAAGCAGGGATTGTAACAAAATAAATTTCATATCAACCATCTTGTGCCATATGTATATTTACCGACGAGATCTTATGTAGATGAAAAGGCCAGCCCTGGCGATATAATTTGTTTTTTAAAATAGCTCATTGAATTTCAAAGCAAAACCCTCATGGCAAATATCTATATTTTGGTTCTGGGTGACAATTTTCAGGATCAGTTAGAAAAATACAAGGAATTAGAATATATCGATGCAAATAGCAGGCATATAGTAGAACTCAATGTTCTGGATGAAATGAAGGCAAGGTATGCTAACCGGGCAGGAACGGAAAAGGGCAGTTTTGCTGAGTGGACCATGGAGCACTCCTACCGCCTTCTGGAAAATGGCTGCAAGCCTGATATTGAGAGCATGCACAGGCAGGGTTGGGCGCGGGTGGACAGCGCAGGCCAGGTTATCGAAATTATCAATCGTACTGTGCCTGATGGTTTTATATGGTGGTTCAACTATACTATTCCTGAATTAAAACTGAAGCCGGGGAGGCATGGCATGGTAAGCGATGGCTACACCCCCAAGCATGCCATAGAAGGCTATGCAGGCTGCGCCCGCAAAGGCGCACTTGATTATCAGGAAGTACGCAAGGCAGTGCGTACAGTTGCTAATCAGCGCTGGTGTGATGCCGCCGCTGCTTGTGGATCACAGGTCTGGACACCATTCGAAATTATCTCGACAAAATATAAAATAGCCCATGGTGGCCGCTATTCTGAATCTGAAGCCCTCAGACTATGGATGGGCCAGGCAGCCGTCAAAGCCATGTTAAACATGCCTTGGGTCCATGATGATCAATTGAGAAAATTTTCCCTGCAAGAGCAGAGCATCGCCCATGTTTTTGGCAATCCACGCAGTCATGAAAGTATAGATAAACTCCTGTATTCACGAAACGACTATCTGGAGATGTTCCACTATTTCAGTAACGTGCCCCATAGCATGGTGATCCATGATGGCGTGCTCCTGGATTACATGAGCGATGAATATTTCGACAGCCTGGACGATGACACGATAGTCACTCTCGCCAGTGTGCATATCTGATATGCCAATTCCAGCGACGAAGCCAGACGAACTTTTATTAACTAGCATTGTGAAGGATATGCCGTGAACATGGATTTACCTCAGGCACAGGCGTCATTGATCATGATTTTATCCATGCAAACACCACCAGCACTCATCGTTTCAGAAAAAAATTCGCCTATCAATGACAAAATCCGATCTCAAAAAAACTTAGACGAGTTGGCAAGATTAAAAAATCAGCATATTGAACCAGGCTACACCTATCTCAGCGTCGGGCCACTAGGGATTCCTTCTTTATCATTTAGAGTTCCCACAGATTTTAAGACTTCTGCTGGCATCAGCTCACGTGACGGTAGCGGGAAAGCTGTTACCTATAGAACCCGCAATGGATTTCGCTATGTCAATCCTAATTATTTTTATCCAGCATCTCAAGCCTGTGCTTATCTTGACTTTGACAATGGTGGAAAATTAGGAACATGGGGGCCTGGCTGCTTGATAATCAAAACTATCAAAATACCAAAAAATGGTGTGCTGGGTATTCATGCTACTGGAGATCAATATAGCTACACACCTGGAAAACCAAATACAAAAGATTCATTCAGATTTGTCTTGAGTAATGGTGAGGGAAAAGAAGTCGATGTGACTATTAATTTAGACAGTTATTCTGATGAAACAGACTATAGTCTGAAGTGAAATTTTCTAATTGATACTTTATGGACATAGGCCAGGCGACTTTTACAAAATCAAGACAAGCTGGCTTTCTGTAAGAAGATGCATCGTCAATATATGCAGGTTCCGACTGACATTCGGCCATAATCATTCAAAGTGATGAATCGGAACGATCAAGATGCCGGTGATTTTCTGCGCTAAATCGCACCTACGCAATCTGGAAATAACTCAGTCACATACTCTGCCACGTGAAGAAAACTGTCCTGACAATATCTCTTGATCTGTCAGGTCGGCACCTTGCCAAAGTATGACTTTTGCAGCGCCAACACCGAAGCCAAGCTCACGGAATGCGCGGTTCTCAACCTGGGTAAAACCTCCTGCAGGGCTGCCCTGGGGATGCATGATGAGAACGGGCGACATCTTGAAAGTTGATCCACCCACCAGACGGGACAAGAATGCCTTGATAAGCTGCTGTGCCACGGTAAAGTCAGAAACCAGAGAGCGCGGATGAGCAAAAGGATTAACTACGATGGCGGCATTCTGCGCTGCCGCAGCAGAACGCGCCTCTGCACCTATGCCTATTATTTTCTGATTTGGTGGCGCGCTGATCGCTATTTCAGCTATTTCTGAAATGGTCTGGCCAGACTTTACATCCCGTACGCTCAGACGCTCGGGAGAAATCTGGACGTAGATAGTTGATTGAAGAAAGCTGAACATAAAAGAACTTATTTTTAGAGTAGCAATTGTTGGTTCTGAAGTATACATTCATCTTTAATCTGTACGCTAACGCAAGGACGATTAGCCCAGATAATGTACACCTTATTCATCTGAAACATCAGGGTAACTCAATTTTTCAGTCTCCCATTTATTATCGCCGCGCTTGCGCCATGTCAGTTGCCCAATCAATTCCCCTTCCGGGTCATAGAACCGAAAATTTGCGGGGTCATACACGCCAGGACCTGGTCCATTGTATGAACCAGGATAGAGATATTCAGGCTGCATATAGCCAAAATCACATTCTGCATGCTTGAACATGGGTTGCGCTACATCCATGAACTGGTAGTTATTACCACCGCAGCAAAGCGCCCTTGCTGCACGCAAACGCGACATTCTCCAGCGCAGATAGCTTGCGACTTCTTTCATCGCGATGTCAGCTTCAAGGTGCTCAGTGTTCAGCGGATATTCAATGAATTTACCGCTACGCGCTGCGCCATAAGCGTTTTCAAAGTCGCGCAAATTCGCAATATTTTCAGCCATGCATAGCTGTGCACATGTCTTGCACCAGGCCGGACGCGTCGGTATAGGCAGCAGATGCTCACTATCAATCTGTTGACCTGCGAGCTCAGGGCCAAGATAGTAAAAAGCATCTCTAAAGGGAAAGAGTAAGCTTTCATTACAACTGCTGCAGGTGTATTTACTTGGTAGCATATTCTTCCTTTCAATTACGAAGATATTCCATGTCGCTGATCTGAGGGAACATGCTGAGCAATGCAGCACTTATCCTCTGCAGGAGCGGCTTCAGCCGCAAAAATTTTACCGTATCAGTCATATTGAGCTATAGCAGATTTCGCGACTAAAGCCGCCCCTACAGAATATCTGGACGCCCCAATATTTACTCAGAACCCATTTAGCGATAAACACTCCTGATCATGGCCTGGTCCTGCGAAACAACTTCTCCGCAAAGGGATAGATTACGCTGCAAATGTTCGCTCAGTTCATCAGGCAAGCGACGATCGGTACTCAGTTGAGTCAATTGCATGCTGCGCAGCGCGGCATCAAACAATACCGTATGGCCATGCCTGCTGATGCTATTGCGTGTCACATTAAGTTTGCGCAATGTGGCAGATGCGCCGATCAGGTGTGCGACTTGCACAGCACCGTCATCGCCCATGCAATTGGCTTGTGCACCTAGCACCCTGGTAGAGGGTGCATAACCAAGATTGAGGCTTTGCAATGATGAATAGATGGCGGCGTCCAACAGGGCGCTGGCTCCTTGCTGGCTGATGCCATTGCTCGCTAGTTCCAGGGTATGCAATGTGTGGTTGTCGCGCAAGGCTCCTGCCAGTAATAAAGCGCCTTCATCTCCCAGGCGATTGACGCTCAGGTACAGCGCCTTGATATGCGGTGCTTCGCGCAGCAGGTGTGCCAGATCAGCCGCGCTGGATACTTCCAGGCCATTGCCGCTCAGGTAAAGGCTTTGCAGGCTGTGATTATCGCTGCACAGGGCATCAACGATGGCTTGCACGCCTGATGCACGCAAATCAGTGTTGACCAGGTCCAGCACGCGCAACTGCTGATTGCTGCGCAGCATGTGGGCGATATTCGCTGCACCTTCAGAGCCCAGCGGATTACGCTTCAACCATAGACCAGTAATGTTTGGCGCGCTAGCCGCCAGGGTATTGCCCAGCGCCAGCGCACCTGCAGGCCCTATGTTATTGCAGCCCAGATAAAGCACTTCAAGATGAGGATTGACACTGGCCAGCCCGGCCACCGCAGCGGCTCCGGCATCACCTATGGCGTCCGTCCCCAGCATGAGGCTGCGTACCTGGGTATTGTGTTCTAATGCTTTGGTGATGCTCAGGCAGTGATCAGTACCCAGGCTTTGCTTGCATAGATCGAGGCGGCCATCAACTGTCAGGGTCCCACGCGGAAATTGCTGATTGCCTTGCGCGGTAAGGTTGACACTGAGATCGGCTCTGAGATGCCTGAGCAAAGGGTCAAGCTCAGCCGCATCGCATGGGATGATGCTGACGCGATGCACAGGACACTTGACGCTGTGTTCTTCCATGACTGCAAGTTGTGATGAGTCACCAGGCATAAGCTTCGTAGTCTTTAAGAAAATGGCCAAACAGTGGCGTCTCTGCTTCATTGATACCACGCACGATCGGGTCTACCAGGCGTGCCATGCCATCAATGATATCCAGTGGCGTATAAAAATCCTGCGTTTGCCGCACGTGCATGGCTTGCGGATAAGGTTTTTCATCCGTGATCCAGCCGGTATCCACAGCATTCATATAGATGCCGTCACGCGCCCATTCCTGGGCGCTGGTGCGCACCATCATATTGAGCGCAGCCTTGGCCATATTGGTGTGAGGATGAAATTCTGTTTTGCCACTGCGATTGAATTGCCCTTCCATGGCAGAAGCCTGGATCACAAAGCGGCGCAGATGTGGCGAACGCAGCATTGCCGGTTTGAGGCGGGCGGTCAATAAAAATGGTGCAACGGCATTCACCAGTTGCACTTCCAGCAGCTCCATGGTGGACACTTCATGCAGTTGCTGCGACCATGAATTGCTGGGCCGCTTGTCCAGTGCCTGGCCGTAGATATCGATCTCCTGTTGCGGAAAATAATCTGCATAGCTGGGTAATTGTCCCAGATAATGCGTCTTCGCTTCCAGCAACCAGGGCGTTGGTTCGGCAGCCATCAGGGCCGCATAAAACTCGCGTGGCCGTTTGATGGTTTGCGCCGCATTGTTGACGAGTATGTCGAGGTGGGGCAATTCCTGGTTCAGTTTGCTGGCGAACTCTTCTACATCAGGAATGCAGCGCAGGTCCAGCGCCTTGATGCTCAGGCGCTCTGCCCAGTCGCCAGAGTCTGGCAATTCCAGAAAGCGCCGTTCTGCATCTTGTGGAAAACGGGTCGTCACGATGACATGAGCGCCATCTCGCAAAAAACGCAAGGCAGTCTCGAAACCTATCTTGATGCGCCCACCGGTGACCAGTGCATAGCGCCCGCGCAAGTCGGCGCGCTGCTGACGTTTATTCCAGTTTTTCTCGGCACAAAGCGGGCATAGGGAATGGTAGAAATGATGCAGTTGCTGAAAGCCCTGCTTGCAGACATAGCAGCGTTGTGACCATAGCACTCCACCACTTGCATCACCTGGAATCAAGAGCATGGCTGCATTTTGTTGCGAGCGCACCAGCCCGGTTTGCATGCGTGCATTACGCAATTGTTCTTTGGCTGCGACAGCACGTGTCTGCCTGTGTCCGCGCTTGGCGCCTTTTTGTATCTTGGCAATCAGGGTCTTGAAGCGTGGATGATCATCCATCTGCGAAGGCTCATCTGCAATCACCTGCAGCACCTTCAAGGCGATGTTCAGTTCTTCATCGGTAAATGCCACCGCGGATATCCTCGTCTGTCCATGTGTACACGCAGGGTGCGCGCTGAGTGGTGGGAACGGGTTGGGCTTGAACCAACACCTCCCTCATGCATATGTTGACGCGCTTCCATTACGCTACCGTTCCCGGCGACGATTATAGCTGTGCAGGTTACATAGGTCAAAATTTACGGGCCATGCACATGAAGACATAAGGCCTTCATCTTGAATTGTAGGGAGCAAGCTGGGTTTGAACCAACGCCTTCTGCATGCAATGCAGATGTGCTTCCATTACACTATCGCTCCCAGCGCGGATTATAGCGGAGTAATCTGGAAAGCTGAATATTTCGATGATGATTTCCAGGAGAATCACAAGCTATGAAATTGACTGGGAACGAGTTGGGTTTGAACCAACGCTTTCTCCCTTGCTGTGGAGCCATGCTTCCATTACATCACCGTTCCCGGTATGAAGTATAGCGGAGTGTCTTTGACGCGAGTGAAATCTGGTGCATACAAGGGTGCGCTATAACGCACCCTGCCATCTGAATGGATAGGGAACGAGCCGGGATTGAACCGGCGCCATCTCCTCTTGGTTGAGGTGTGCTTCCATTACACCATCGTTCCCGCTCTGGATTATAACTGAGTGCCTTGGGCAGGGGCGAAAGCTGGCTAACACCTGGGGTGCGCAACAGGCTTACTCAATCTAATTTGCATCCCTCCACTTGAAACGATACCATCACATTTTTTGACGCTGTGTACACCTGCACCGTATGCAGCATATCTCGGGGAGAGAAGAATGGGTTTGGGTATCAGTGTAGGCGTATTGTCGGGACGGGACAATCATGATGCAGATCGTGATGAAGGGCTGGACCCAGGCTGGGCAGCCATCAATGAAGTATTGAATGCAGCAGGCTTGCCTGCGCACGTAGAGCCACGCTCGCTTCCACAGCTGGATTCACGCTCTGAGCTTGATGGCTTTCCCTATTCCTATATCCACTATTTGCGTCGTGCTTACGCCCACCGCAGGGCAGACCCGGCATGGCTGGCAACATCCTTGCCGAAAGGAGAAGACCCAAGCCAGGATGAAGTGCTGCAAGCGGAATATGACTACATGAGCAGTCATTTGATCTGCCATTCAGATGCAGAAGGCTATTATGTACCTGTAGACTTTGAAGAAGTCTTGTTCGCCGACAATGAGAATACTGGCCTGCCAGGCGGAATGCTGGGTTCATCTTACCGTCTGATGGAAGAATTGGTACTGGTGGCACCTGCACTCGGCATTCAGCTCAGCAACGGGCAATTGTCAGATACCGAAGCCGCCCGTATCTGCGCAGAAGCAATGCAGGAAACCACTTGTTATCGCGAACTGGAATCCTGGATACTCTTATTTGAATGCGCTCGTCTGAGCCTGGCACACAAGACAGCCATCGTGTTTTGCTGAAAGCCCCCTGCACGCCCTGCATGTCAAACAAGCTGTTTGACATGCAGGCATCACAAAAACTGCTAACAGGATGATGAGCGAATTTCCGGGAAGTTCACTGTGCAAGATGCGCGCAACACAGCTTGCACAAAAAGCAGCCAGCCTAAAACGGCGTAGGCAAATTCTGGTAAGCCTGCCATTGCGCCCCACCTTCTGGTGGGCGGTAGCCGGAGACTTCTGCGGTTGGTAATTTCCAGCCACTTGCGCCTGAGAAAAAATCCAATGGTGTGGTATCCAGTGCAAAGATAGTTTCCAGTAATCTTTGGTCAGGGAAAGGACCTTCGCTTTGTTGTTTGACGGGGGCACCAACTTCCATGCAGGCATACCACCAGTAGATTCTGTCAACCTGCGTACCCAGCATTTTGCACATCAGTGAATAACGCGGTACTTTGTGCATGAAGGGATCAGTACGCAGTTGTACCGACTGTATGCCTTCGCAGAGAACAATTTTCCATTTGACTGGCATCAGGGTCTGGTAAAAATTCAGGGCGATGGCCTTGCCTGCATCCTTGACTTTGTCATAGGTGGTGCCGGGCGCCCAGAACCAGATGCCGCTGCGTATGGCTTCACCGCAGCCGCTGAGTTTGCCCCAGTCTTGCAGGATGGCAGTCTGGTAATCGCCGCGGGCTTTTTCGCTTTTCACTACCAGGGTGCTGAGAGTGCCTGCCAGCTCGGAACAGGCGATGATCAATGGCACAGAGCCATCTGGCAAATGATGTTCTTTGGCCATCTGGTCATTGGCAAACTTGAAGCAGGCCACCGAGATATCAACGGCTTCTGCACCTATCACGGCTTTGGCCTTGCTGATGAGTGCGCCTTCCAGCTTGTTCAGCAATTTATCGAGCACCATTTCTACTGCCGTCTTGGGCTGGTCGGTGCTGTGCTCGGGCAAGCCCATCATTTTCACGACCTGGTTATAGGTGTTGGTATAAATCTGGCCCATGATGCCATTGAGCAGGGCCACATTGGTGGACAGGGTGGTGACGCTTTGCACGTATTCGAGTTCATCGAGCAACTGGTTTTTGACCTCATTCCAGTCAGCCTCGGTAAACTTGACGGGACGGGTGATTTTTTCGAGCTTGCCCGCCCAGATGGAGAAGGCTGCATTGATGTTGGTGTATTGCGAACGTATGCCGCCTACATCAGCAATACCCAGCTCACTGGACATGCTGCCATAAATTTCTTTTTGCACTGCTGTCATGGTGGGCCATTCTTGCGCTGGCTGGTCTATGATACCCAGTGTGGCACGCTTGAAAATACCCTCAGTGATGGAGCAGAAATAACAGGAACGATGGGTGGCCGCCGTCAGGCCAACTGTGCCTTTCAGTATCTTAAAGCTCTGCACCTTGACGGCATTGCGTATCAAATGCAAGTCACCATCCTCCATCATGGCGGCAGAGGTGCACCAGTATTCTCCGTCTTCACATGCGCCTATCCAGCGTATGCCATTGTGGGGCAGATCATCATGCTTGACCCAGGCAGCATTTTGCAGACGCATGATGATGTCCTGACCATTTTGCTTGACCAGGGCCAGTAAAAAATCAGCTGCACCGGCACTGATTTGCTGTATCACCATGCCTGCCGGAGTGGCGATTTTGTGCCAGGCGCTATTCAGGTATTGCCATACGTGACCACTGCGCCCTCGCACCCACATATTGCCATCAGCGGTGGCGGTGATGATGTTGGGAAAATCGCTCTCAGGCAACACTGGCAGGGCCTTGACTGAACCGGGGTCGACAATCACATCCTTGTGATATTCCATGACGACGGGATTATTGTCTTTGCTGCGGATGAAAAAAGCCCGTTTGAAATTCACCGGTGCCAGATGCTGGGGAAAACCAAAGGTGCTTTGATTATATAAAGCATAGTCGCAAATCTTGACTATGCCTCCGGTGCTATTGCTGAATTGCGAGACACTGTCACGCGTCAGAGTCCAGACACTGCCATCAGCCGCAACGGCTATCACCTGGTTTTCTCCTGAGCCGGGATAAGGCAGGGCCTGGCTGATACCGGTCTTGAACCCCAGCGCCGGGCGCGGTGCATGTGGGCGCAAAGAGTTGGCACGAAACAGACCAGGTGGCAGCGCAACAAGAGCATGAGTCATGGAGCATCCTTCAGGTGAGAGAGACAACGAAAAAATGCAAAAATTGAATGACTTAATTGTATGGCAGATTTGCTTGCACCAGTGTGCAGAGCTTAAAAAATGATGGACAACTGAACAAGCAAGCCTGCGACTTTCTAAACGTCAATCATGCTAGCCATGCAAGGTCGTCGGCACCGCTGCCCGTATCACTTCTATAAACCTGCGCAGGCGTGCCGGATAAAAACGTGCATAGGGATAGACCAGGTTCACAGGCAGGGGCTTGGCTTGCCATTGCGGCACCAGTTGCACCAGTCGTCCTGCGGCGATATCGTCGGTCAGTATCCAGGTTGATCCGATGCCGACGCCCAGGCCTTCCAGCGTGGCGGTGCGCAGGGCGTAGAGGTTGTCGGTACTCATGCGCGGGGTAAATGCCAGGCGCTGGATTTCGCCAGTGTGCAAGTGATGCAAGAATACTTCGTTGCGGTAAAAAGTTCGCAGGGATAGCCAGGGAAAATCCGCCAGGTCCAGGGCTTGCTGAGGCATGGGCCGGCCCGCCAGTATCGATGGTGCAGCAACGACGATGCGCGGGACTTCAGCCAGTTTGATGGCAACCAGGTTGCTGTCCGTCAGCTCGCCTATCTGGATGGCGCAGTCTATGCCCTCAGAGATAAAGTCCTGCAGCAAAGTCTCGTCATGCAACATCCACTCTACATTCACACGCGGATATAGTCTGAGATAGTCAGCCAGCGGTTTGACCAGGCGTTGCTGACCAAACGCATGAGGGGCGACGACACGCAACAGACCTTCTGGTTCTTCGGTCACGCCACGCAAGTCTGATTCAAAGCTGGCCCAGTTTGCCAGCAAGTTCCTGGCATGTTCATAACAACGCTCGCCATCGGCCGTCAGACGCATGCTGTGGGTGGAGCGGTTCAATAGCCGCACCCCTAAAAATTGTTCCAGCGATTGCAGGCGGCGACTGACGGTGGGCTGGGTCGTGCCCAACTGGGCAGCGGCAGCCGACAGATTGCCCGCCTCAACGATGCGCACAAAGGTTTGCATCAACTCTATGCGGTCACCAGCACCTGTCATCAGGGATGCAGTGGCAGTCTGGTCGGGATGTTTAAGTTTGGCTTTGGTCATACGTTTAATGTATAACAAATCTGCACTACCTGCTACTACCGTTTAATTTGGCGCCCCAGTAGACTGAGTTCTATCAGATAACAGGGATCACAGCATGTCTTCCATTCACCAATCGCATGACCAAAATGCGGCTTTGCAAGCTGGCATGAACACCGCCAAGGCCACGGCTATCCATCAACAACCTTCGGCACCGCTGGTATTGCTACTGGCTACCGGGGCCGGTTTGTCGGTGGCTTCACTGTATTACAGCCAACCCATGCTGGGCATACTGGCTAAGGATATCGGTGTCAGTAATCTCCAGATAGGCTATGTGCCGACCCTGACGCAACTCGGTTATGCGCTGGGCATCTTGCTGCTGGCCCCGCTGGGCGACCGGCATGACAGGCGCAATATCATTCTCATCAAGGCGGGTTTGCTGGTGGTTGCCCTGCTGGCGATGGCCTCTTCACACAGCCTGGGCATCTTGCTGATGGCCAGCCTGGCAATAGGTTTGACGGCCACCATGGCGCAAGACATCGTCCCAGCTGCTGCCACGCTGGCACATGAATCACGCCGCGGCAAAGTGGTGGGCACGGTCATGACGGGCTTGCTGATGGGCATCCTGATGTCGCGCGTGGTCAGTGGCTTTGTGGCCGAGCAATTTGGCTGGCGCAGCATGTTTGTACTGGCAGCACTGGGTATTGCACTGATTGCGGTAGCGATCTGGCATGGCTTGCCGCATTTTGTGCCAACCACGACCATGAGTTACCGCGCCTTGCTGGCGTCACTGCTGGATCTGGTACGCCGCCATGGCAAACTGCGTCGCGCTGCTTTGGCACAAGGCTTGCTGGCAATGGGTTTTAGCGGCTTTTGGTCTACTCTTGCAGTGATGTTGCATGCTGAACCTTTTCACATGGGCAGTGCTGCTGCCGGTGCCTTTGGCCTGGCTGGTGCAGTCGGCGCACTGGCAGCCCCACTGGCTGGCCATCTGGCCGATAAACGCGGGCCAGAACTGGTGACCAAGCTGGGCGCTGGCTTGACGGCAGTATCTTTTGCCATCATGAACCTCAGCCCCTGGTTCCCGCCTACGGCGCAATTGTGGTTGCTGGGCATAGGTACGGTGGGGTTTGATCTGGGTGTACAAAGCACTTTGATTGCCCATCAAACCATCGTCTATGGCATAGACAATGGAGCGCGTAGCCGCCTCAATGCAGTCTTATTTGTCGGCATGTTCATCGGCATGGCAGCCGGTGCTACCCTGGGCAGCGCACTGCTGGCGCAATGGGGCTGGATAGGTGTCACCAGCATGGCGACAGTCACGGCACTGGCGGCACTGGCAGTCAGGTTTTGGAAGCTGCCTGCGGGGCAGGCCTGAGGTTATAAGGTATTTGCAAGGTATTTACCTGGCATCGGTAAGCAAGCGTGACTAAACAAGCAGACCTGCTATAAAGAAAGCATGGCGCGCAATAAAAGGCCGATTGAGCTAAGACTCAATCGGCCTTTTTGCTTTCCGTTCATGACTTCTACACAAAATACCAGGCTCGGTTTAGCAATCAGGCCTGCAATTTTTCGCTGCAGCAGCGCGTATGCAGCAGGTGAATAATTTTATTGACATCTGCAATCTGCCTGATAATATATCGATGAACGCTGTATCGAGACTCGATATAACGCTTATCGATATATAGCATTACAGAAAACAGGAACAGGGATGCAGATGGAAGAAATCAATTACTCAAAGTATCTGCCACTGTCAGAAGCCACTTTCTATGTACTGGTGGTATTGACCGAGCCCTTGCATGGTTACGCCATCATGCAAAAAGTGGAAGATATCAGCGAAGGCAATGTCGTGATTGGTCCTGGCACCCTGTATGGCGCATTTGCGACCCTGGAAAAGCAAGGCTTGATCAACAAGGTCAAGGAAGAAGAGCGGCGCAAATACTATGAACTCAGCGACAAAGGCAGGATGGTGCTAACCGAGCATATACGTCGCCTGGAAATCATGTTCCGTAACGCGCAGTTCGCACTGCCCAAATTAAAAACCGGAGGAGCAACATGAGCGAGACATTGATCAAAAAATTCAAATGCTTCTGGGCCTGGGAAGATGAACAAGAACAACTATGGCTGCAGGACATGGCCAGCCAGGGTTGGCATTTTAAAAAACGCAATATGCTTGGCATCTACAGCTTTATCCAGGGCCAGCCCGCGCAGTTGGCTTATCGCCTGGATTATGTGCCTGTCACGAAATGGAATGTCCCAGATGTTGTGGAGCCAGATGACAGTTATCAGCAGTTGCTCATCGATGCTGGCTGGGAACATGTATTCGAAACATCAGGCTGGCAATACTGGCGCATGCCCGTCAAGCAGGGGCAAATACCTGAAATCTATACCGATGCGGCATCAAAACAAATGAAGTACAAGCGACTCTTGCTGGGTTTGTGTTTCTGGGATTTTCTCTTGTTTTTCGTGATCGGCAATCCCATGGATACTCTACAGAACTGGGGACATGGCTGGTTGGCCTATATCGCCGTCTTTGGCATCGCCTTGCCCGCGGCTTTGCATGCCGCCTATTCCACTGTGCGCGTCTATTTACGCATCAGGCAATTGCGCACTTAGAGTAAGGCCAGGTCATGTGTGAAACACGGTTTTAAATTGAGCAGCCAGCGGAGAAAAAATGAACGGCCAACTGATAAAAAAATTTAAATGCTTCTGGTCATGGGAAGATGAACAAGAACAACTGTGGCTGCAGGACATGGCCAGCCAGGGTTTACACTTGAAAGAGCGCAGTGCCTTTGGCGTCTACAGCTTTATCCAGGGCCAGCCTGCCCAGGTCGCCTATCGTCTTGACTATATCTCCAATATGAACTGGAACTTCTTGAAAACGCTGGAGCCAGACAACAACTATCAGCAATTGATTATCGATGCAGGCTGGGAACATGTGCTGGCATCGTCTGGCTGGCAATATTGGCGCAAGCCCATCATCGCAGACAAAGTGCCAGAAATCTATACTGACTCGCGCTCCAAAAGAAGCAAATATCAGCGGCTGCTGGTGATGTTGTGCATCTGGAATATGATGGTATTTCCGATTGCTATCTATCCCATGCCTACTCTGCGACTATGGGATCACCATCCACTGGTTTATCTGGTTATCTGCTGCATCTACATACCAGCCTGCCTGTATTTTTCATACACCAGCCTGCGTATTTACTTGCGCATACGGCGCTTGCCTAAAAAAGAGATACCAGTATTGTCCATGTAAAGCAGAGCGGCTTAGTTATGCTGGTAAGGCAGTGACTCACTGTCCTCTGTAGGAGCGGCTTCAGCCGCGAATGGCCGACACGGCACAATGTTCGCGGCTGAAGCCACTCCTAAGAAATGCAAGAGTTTTTACTTAGCTGGCAAGCAGGCTATTTTAGATGCCATCCATTTAGCAAATATCTACTCACTGTCACCACAAATGCGTGACATAAAGGATGCAGAATGTTACTACTCTCGGGTAAGCACGGTTCAGGAATAAATATTTTGTATCCCTTGATAGGAGAAAAATGGAAATCTGAAATAAGGGTAATTGAATGGCAGAGATACCGTCGCTTACTACCATTTTATATTGGATTAAACTTCATCTTGAGCACCGCGTATGGGGCCGCGCTCTTTGGTAACATTGAAGAAACCGAAAATCTGCAAGAATTTCTAGCTTATGCTCCATTTTTCCAGATAGCTTATTTATTTTGGCGCACCCGGTTCGGAAGAAAGATCATTGTCCTTTCACCCGTCAAAGAATTGACTAAACAGCTTGCCCCATTTGCAGTATGGCTGGACTACATCAGTATATCGGTCATGTTGATACTGATTACGGCAATTGCATTTCCATCAAAAATGGATGGAGTAACATCAGTTCTATACATGGCAATTCAATTGTTCTTCGCATTATTTGCCATCCTGCCCTTGCTGAATTATTTGTCTTTCAAGAAAACTGAAAAAAAATATAAGTAGATACAGCGAGGCCAGTGTTATCGCAGGCATCTTTTTTTGAAGACGCTGATCTCGTGCCTGCACCTTGAATACAAGATCTGCGATGCTGACAGGATAAAGCAATACTGCCCCATCTGGATAAAACAGACCCGCTTTGATCGCTAAAAAAAATCTGCTGGCATTACAATGTGCAGTATTCATTTCGAAAACAGCTTGGCAATCATAGATGGCACATCATTCTCTTACTGCAGTAGCACAGCGCACTGCCCAAAAAACTTTTTTATCATGTTTGTTCTACATTGCCCTGGTATGCACTGCCTTGTCACCCTGCGCCCATGCCCAGAACGCCAGTGACCCCAGACTACTACGCCTGCTGAGTCTGATGCAGCAACGCCTGGACCTGGCGCAAGATGTCGCCATGTATAAATGGAATACCAAAGCCGCCATCGATGACCCCGTGCGCGAACAACAGATACTGGATGCGCTGGCGCAGCAGGCACCGCAATATGGTCTGGACCCCAAGCTGGCGCAGGATTTTTTTTCTGCGCAGATTATTGCAGGCAAGATGATACAAACGGCCTTGTTCAAGGAATGGACAAGCAAGTCGCAAGCACCGTTTAGTAATCCGCCTGATCTCAAAACACACATACGCCCGGCGCTGGATAAGCTTACGGGAGAGTTGCTGATGGCTCTGGCAGAAGCACAACCGGCTTTGCAAGCTAAAGACAGCCAGCAGGCAGTGAAGCTGGCTGCTGCAGATGTGAGTGTGTCGCAGACAGTAGGCGGATATGTGGCCGCATGGGAGTGTGCACTAGAGGTCCTATTTGGCAGGTGAGCTAGTTCAGCAAGAAAACACAGGCATGAATTTAATGACGACGCAACAGAAGCAGAGGGAATTTGCACTTTCTTTAAGGATGACACATCCAGAAATCGATTTACAGGCACTTTGCGACCTGATTGAACTGGTACCATGGAAATGCCATTTGGCTGGAGAAGTAAGGAAAACGGAAGATGGTAGATTATTGGGCGGGATACATAAACAATCTTTTTGTACGTGCAGATTTGAGCTTGATGAAGGCGCTTCTTTGGAAGCTGCCATCAATAATACGCTTGACCTGCTAGAGTCGAAAAGAAAAGAGATCGTTGACATGACCTCGTCCGGTGGTGAGATGCATTTTTTTATAGGATGGTTTTTTGAGGGAACAGCGGGAATGGTACTGGACTGGAAAACCTTGCGCAGGATGTGCGATTTAGAAATTTCTTTTCAGCTGGATGCCTACGGGGCTTTTTTGTAAGCAGTGTTCGTGGGGTTCTCTATATTAAAAAACATTAATCCTGATACTCGACACCAATATCCAGACATGTGAAGAGCGTTTACCTGAGCTCAAAGAATTGAAAGCTAAGTCAGCACCCGACTGGATGCTAGCTCGTAGTATCGCCGGAACTGAAGAAATTTTACTTGAGCTAAAAGCACTGAAAGCCAATCTCACTTGCGCATGACTGGACGGTGCGTTGCAACGCACCCTACAAATTCTCAATCCACGAGCACTAAGTAACGACCTGCCCCGCCACCTCCATCATCAATCTGCGCAACCACAAATGCGCATCGCTGCGCGCATATTTGCTATGGCTATATACCTTCAGGGTGTAGGGCGGTATGGCAAAAGGTGCAGGGTAAATGGCTATGCCTGCCGCCTCTGCCAGCGTCACGGCTGCATGGCGTGGCAGGGTCATGATGAGTTCACTGCTGGCGATGATGAAGGGGGCGACCAGCACATTGGGCAATTGCACGGCCACCTGTCTTTGCAGGGCCATGCCATCAAGTACGTAATCGATAACCCCGCGGCTCTCATTCCAGGGGGTGACGACGACATGGCGGGCTTGCAGATAAGTCTTGAGTGTCAGCTTGCGCTTGATCAATGGATGTTGCTGGCTGGCGATGGCGACATAGTCATCTTGCAACCAGTCAAATTCTTCCAGGCCCACTGGTAAAGGTAGGCGTTCTTCATCATAGCCCAGGGCAAAATCGATATGGCCTGCCGCCAGTTCATCGAGTGCCAGTTTTTGGTTGGTATTGATGATGCGCAGCGTGATTTGCGGAGCGACTTGCTGCAGCCTGCAGATCAGGCGCGGCAAGATGGCAAAGGCCGTATAGTCGCTGGCCGAGATGACGAAATTGCGCTGGCTGCTGGTGGGATCGAAACGCTGGTTCAGGTTCAAACCAGCCGATAATTGCGTCAACGCTGTGCTGACCGTGCTGGCAATTTGCTCAGCCCGTAGCGTCGGTTGCATCTGGTTATCCAGCCGCACAAACAACTCATCGCCCAGCGACTGGCGCAACCTGGCCAGAGCATGACTGAGCGCAGACGGGCTCAGTGCCAGCTCATGCGCGGCAGCCGTGACTGAGCGTTGTTGATACAGTGCATGAAATACCAGCAAGAGATTAAGATCCAGCTTGCGCAGGTCAAGATGCATGTTCTGCATGATAGTGTGAAGTAATTGCACTTGCAGCATTGTAGGCTGGCTTGCTAGGATATGGCAATGAGTACTGAAAATGGGTGTCGCAATGATTGAGGCAAATGAGTGTGGTAAATGAGTGCGGCAAATGCGAGGTCGCTGCAATCAGGTAGCAGCCATCATTGTGCAGCCTTGACATGTTGGTTTTCAATACATTTTTTAGGTAGGGCAATTTGTCCGAACCGCATCCACACCCTCCCCTTGAATGGGAGGGACTAACAATGAGAATTACATGGACATTACCATCCGCCCCGCCCTGCCTGCAGATGCAGCCCTGATCCATGCCTATATCACTGAGCTGGCGATTTATGAAAGGGCCGAACATCAAGTCATCGCCAGCATCGAAGATATCAGGCAAAGCCTGTTTGCTACCGACAGCCCGGCCCGTGGCCTGATCTGTGCAATTGATGGCGAGCCGGTTGGTTATGCGATTTACTTCCTCAGCTATTCCACCTGGCTGGGGCGCAAGGGCATGTATCTGGAAGACTTGTATATCTCGCCCAGCCATCGCGGTAGTGGTGCAGGCAAGGCGCTATTGCGACATCTGGCGCAGGTAGCCGTAGAAACAGGTTGTGGCAGGCTGGAATGGAGTGTGCTGGACTGGAATGAACCGGCGATACAGTTTTACCAGTCCATCGGTGCCAAACCGCAGGATGAATGGATACGCTACCGCCTGGCAGGTGAAGGCTTGCGGGAGTTTGCCGCGGGCCAGGCGACCGTGGCAGCTTGATATCTGTCACTATCAGTAGGGTGCGCCATGCGCCCCCCCTGCATGTACATCCTTTCAGATGTCTTCCTCTGTGCGCCTCTGTGTCTCTGTGGTGAGATTTTTGGTCTTGATCTCAATGTCCCCTACTGGCAGCAATCACTGCACCAATGCCGGTTGAATAGCATCAATCGTGCCATCTGAAGGCTGGGCAGGCAGGCCTGTCAGTTTCATCAAGAGTGAATACACGTCCACATTATCAAACGCTGGCAAGACCGTCGCTTTCTTGAAGGCCGGACCTTGGGCAATGAACAGGGCCTGCATTTCCTGCGACAGATTATCGTAACCATGTGCGCCCTTGTTGGCTTTGCCCGCAGCCCTGGCATCCGGCACGACCAGCCAGCCAACATCGGCCAGGCAAACAAAGCGCGGTACACGTGGGTTTTTGCCGTATTGGTAGCGGGCCGGGATGTCTTCTTTTTTCCAGCACTGCATGTGCTCATGGGCTTTCAATAGCGCTTTAGCCACATTCTCTTCTTGTCCGGCCTTGGGCTCTATGCCTGCATAGCTGCCGTAGACCACGACATCATAACTGGCTGGCGAAGCCAGTTGGTCCAGCAAGATGGTGCGCTCTGAACTGGTCGCCGCCATGCCATGGTCGGATACGATGACGATATTGGCCGCAATCCGGCGCGCACGCAAACCTTCGGTCAGGCGGGCGATGGCAGCGTCAACCGTGGCCGCGGCATCTGTCACCTCTTTGGTGTCAGGGCCAAAGTCATGACCGGCATGATCGACCTGATCAAAATAAATCGTCAAGAATCCTGGACGGCTGTCAGCATGCTTGTCCATCCAGTGCAATACCGTATCTACCCTTGCCACTGGTGTTACTGTTTCATCGAAGGCACTGTATTCCGAGGGACGCACACCATGAATAGCCGCTTCTGAACCTGGCCAGAACATGATGCCGGTCTTGATTTTATTTTTTTCTGCCGTGACCCAGACAGGCTCAGCCTGATCCCACCAGCGCCTGTCGAGCACGGCGCTTTTATTACTCATCTTGAAGCGCACGCCTGCAATGTTCTGGTCATCCATGGTGTTGGCGACGATGCCATGATGATCGGGGCGCAAGCCAGTCACCAAAGTATAGTGATTGGGAAAAGTAATCGATGGAAAAGAAGGCCGCATATTCTCGGCGCGGGCACCTTCAGCAGCCAATGCATTCAGGGCAGGGGTCACGCCACGCCCCAGGTATTCTGGCTTGAAACCATCGATGGAAATCAGGATGACGGGGTGGTAACTGCTATTCGCAGTTTGAATCATAGGTGCGTCTGGATGCGGACTGACGCAGCCAGCCATGGCCAGGGATAACAGGCTATAAGCAACGATTTTTACGCAATTTTTTTTCATGATGTATGGTGAATAGAGCGCAGCCCCCGCGCCATATGGGTTGATACTTAATGGTGCGTTATAACGCACCCTACTTCAATCAGGCGATCACTGGTCCCAAAAATAAAACGGTAGCAGGCCCTGTACGAAAACTCGGGCTGAGTGCATCGGCTTCTATCATGTAAGGCATGGCATCGTGCGCGTCCAGGGCGGCTTTGGAAGTCCATTTTTCAACCAGCACAAATTTATCTTCATCACCATCGACAGGGTGCATATCATATTGCAGGCAACCAGCCTCAGCGCGCACCAAGGGTGCCAGCCTGGTATAGGCAGCGATTTGCTCGCTACGCTGGCCGGGTTTGGTTTGGATAAGGATGACCAGCATGAGTGCGTCAGACATAAATAACTCCAGGTGATAATTAAGTACAAGTTAGTAGGGTGCGCCATGCGCACCGTTTTAATAAGACATTGCAAAGCATGGTGCGCACGGCGCACCCTACCGGCGTTATGGATAGTCGATCAGACCATGTCCTCAGGCCTGACCCAGCCATCAAATTCCTCGGCCGTGACATAGCCCAGTGCCAGTGCCGCTTCGCGCAGGGTCGTGCCTTTACTATGCGCATGCTTGGCAATCGCAGCGGCGCGGTCATAACCGATATAGGGGTTAAGTGCGGTCACCAGCATCAGGGAATTATCGAGCAATTCCTTGATGCGTGCGCGGTTGGCTTGCATGCCCTGGGCGCAATGTTCATCCAGGCTGGCCATGCCATCGGCCAGCAGACGGCAGCTTTGCAGGAAGTTATGGACGATGAGGGGTTTAAAAACATTCAATTCAAAATTGCCGGATGCGCCACCTATGCTGAGTGCCACATCATTGCCCAGCACCTGGCAACACAGCATGGTCATGGCTTCGCACTGGGTAGGGTTGACCTTACCGGGCATGATGGAAGAACCAGGTTCATTTTCTGGTATCTGCAATTCACCCAGGCCAGAACGCGGGCCGGATGCCAGCCAGCGTATGTCATTGGCGATTTTCATCAAGGCAGTCGCCAGGGCCTTGAGTGCGCCATGGCTGCTGACCATGGCATCATGGCCAGCCAGTGCCGCAAAACGATTGGGGGCTGCGCTAAAGGCAATGCCGGTATCCAGCGTCAGGTTGGCGGCAACCAGGTCACCAAAATCAGCATGGGTATTGAGACCAGTGCCAACAGCCGTGCCACCTATCGCCAGTTCCTGCAAGGCTGGCAGAGTGTGGCGCAAGGCTTTTTCGGCATAGTCAAGTTGTGCCACCCAGCCTGAAATTTCCTGGCCCAGGGTCAGCGGTGTGGCATCTTGCAAATGGGTACGGCCTATCTTGATGATGTCGGCAAATTCTTTGGCCTTGGCATCAAGGGTAGTGCGCAGTTTTTTCAGGGATGGCAAAACTTGTTCAATGACAGCCGTCGCTGCAGCCACATGCATGGCCGTGGGGAAGACATCATTCGATGATTGCCCCATATTCACATGATCATTTGGATGCACGACCCGGCTCATGCCGCGCGTACCACCCAAAAATTCTGAGGCGCGGTTGGCCAGCACTTCATTCATATTCATATTGCTCTGCGTGCCCGAGCCGGTTTGCCATACCGATAGTGGAAATTCTGCTGCATGCGTGCCCGCCAATACTTCTTCCACCGCCTGGGCAATCGCCCCTGCCACCTTGCCATCCAGCAGCCCCAGATCACTATTCACCTGGGCACAACTGCGCTTGACGCGCGCCAGCGCCAGCACCAGTTCTGGCGGCATGGTTTCTGTGGAAATGGCAAAGTGATGCAAGGACCGCTGGGTCTGCGCACCCCACAATGCATCTGCGGGGACGGCAATTTCGCCAAAGGTATCGCGCTCATTGCGCTGCGCGCCGGAATACTTGGTTTTCATTTGCAACAGCTCCTGGGATGAGAGTAGAACTTTATGATATAAAATCTTGAAACAATGCTCTCATTTTAGCTGTGAATGCAATAGTCTGCCTGAATGCAATCCGGCATTTTCAGTTTGCTACAAAATTCTCTGTAGGAGCGGCTTTAGCCGCGAACAGGTGCAAACACTACCCAGGCTATCTTGCAGAGTCTAGGCAGCAAAAATTCGCGGCTGAAGCCGCTCCTACTGGTAGAAAGAAAAATCACCTAAGCAGATTTGATGACTGACGTATTCATACGCACCAGCGTATGATCCATTCCTGCCAATTCTGCATCGATGATAGCGGCAATCTGGTCCCAGTCACCTCTGGCCAACCCTGCGCCAAGCAAGGGATAAGCGAGGCGCAAGCCTGCAAATTCATGCCGCAGGCTGGCAAACACCTTGCGTATGGCTGCATAGTCTACTTTCACGCCCTTGCCACGCCAGTCATACTGGGTATAAGCATTGACAATAACGAGGCGCGTGTCACCTTTGACTATGCTGGCCTGGCTGTAGCTGCCCAGCTTGGTATGGTCGGCGGGCAGGGTTCCCTGGTCTGCTTCATAGGCCTCAGGAAATTGCTTTTTGATGGTCTTGGCAATACCAGCGCCCATGGTGCAAAAACAATTACAGCCGTGAACGATGACATCAAACTGGCCTTGCAAGGCCAGCACCAGTAAATCTCCTGTAATTTCTTTCATGTTTTCAACTCTCCGCCAATTGCCTGCTACCAAAGCGCGTATACAAGTCCCCTGCCATGCGCAGGATATCTTCACGCATGGCCAGGCGTTGCAACCATTCGGCGGGAATACCCGCTATGCCGTAATAAGCACCAGCAAGCTGGCCAGTGATGGCGGCGGTAGTGTCCGCATCATCCCCCAGGTTGGTGGCCATGAGAATGGCATCTTTGAAGTTATCGGTATGCATGAAGCACCATAATGAAGCTTCCAGCGATGCCACTGAATAGCCACTGCCAATTATCTCATCCCTGCTTTTGGACATGAAGCTGGTCTGGCTGATGGCCAGCACTTTGGGCTCAGTTGGTGTAAATGGCAGAGAGCCAAACAAATCTGCCTTGCTGCAACCGGCAAACAGACGGCACAATAAAGCCGCCAGCAACTGGCAGCATTGTATGGCTTCGGGCGCGGCATGCGTGGTGCGTGAGCTTTCTGCCGCGTAATGAACGGCGGCAGCAATATCAGGATACGCAAACATGGCCACTGGTGCCAGGCGCATCAGCGAGCCATTGCCTGCGGTGCGGGGATCATCCAGTCCACAATACGGCTCACCGCTGCTGGCATAACGCGACAAGGCAGCACGCACGGTATTCCCGATGTCAAAACAAAGACCGGTAGAACTCAGGTAACCCCATTTCCACCAATTCAGATAACGTCCCATCTGGTCTTTGGCATCGAAGCCATCTTTACTGAGCAGGCTTTCCGCCAGACACAGGGCCATAGAGGTGTCGTCGGTCCATTCACCTGCTTGCAAGCCAAACGGCCCGCGCCCCACCATGTCGGTGACAGGCGTGAAACTGCCACGCGCAGAGAATTCTACAGTCGTACCAACAGCATCACCACAGGCCAGACCTGCCAGTGTGCCGAGATAGCGTTGTTGTAAGCTGATACTCATGTGTGATCCTTGCTGTTTGAGCTACTTATCCCTGGATTTGGATAGTGCGATGAAATCATGATAACTTACTTAGTTACTATTTACAACTATCTTAGTTTTATTTTATACAAAAGAGGTGATTTGGGATACATTCCTTCACCTGCTTTCATTTGTCTTCACCTGTCCTGGTCTGAATGCTGCAATCTACATCACCAAATACCCACGCCTGTCCGCCACCCCTATCTCGGCTGTCAAGCCCGCATTGAACTCCAGGTAATCCGCCTCTATGCCATCACTGAAGATGACACCGTGTTCTGGCATCAGCGAGGTGATTTGCAGGCTGGCGTGATCACGTATGAGCCCATGCACGAGATTGGTGGATGAAGTCTTGCTGGGGAAAGGTTCGCGTACGGCAAACTGCAATTCCCTGGCATCCCAGCTGCTGCTGGCTGGCATGGGGATTAAGGGTAGTTCATACGGCAGATCGTCAGCCAGTGGCTGGCAGATGGCGCTGGCACCGGCGAGTACGCTTTTCATCCAGCCTGTAGAACCCAGGCCGGTGGAGACGATGATGCCGCTCGATGATTGCCGTTCTTGCTGTCCATCGCTTTGTATAGTGTAGTGGGCCGATATATGGCTTCTGGGACCGATAAAGATGTCATTCACGCCCAGCATGGTCTGGCCATTATTAAGTCTGGCCACGGCCATGGTGACTTCACGCACAGGGCGACGGCGGTTTAATACCTCGGGCACCAGACTGGGCAGGTCGCTGACTTCAAAAGCTAGCAGCACACCGTCCCAACGCCGGGCATCAGGATTCACACCGATCAGACGCTGGCCATCCAGGTATTTCATGGTATTGACGACCAGGCCATCCGGCCCCAGGGCGATGACGATATCGTGTTCACCAAAGATCATATTGGGTACAAAGCCACGGTCCACTATTTGCAAACGCCCCAGTCGTAGCAAGCTGGTTTCTGCCGCTTTGACACAAGCCTGGTAATTGTCATGCTCGGCCTGATAACTGGAAAAATCAGCACCCAGATGTTCTATATAAAACCTGGCCTGTCCCACGGTATTATATTTTACGATGAGTTCTTCCAGTCTGGTCTTGCGGGTGACCAGGATGATTTTGTTTTCTGTCTGGCGTTCAGCAGCCCGGTTCGCATGCATGGAAATTCTCTCTTCCTTTATGCTGGCTGGTGCATGAGTTCACGCAAGAGATCAGGCGTGATATTCAACTGGCCTATGGTCCCTGCTTTTTCGGCCAGTTCCTGAAAGGCCAGGGCAATCAACTGGCCAGATTGCATATTGCCCATGGCCAGTGCCTGCAAGACTTTGGGGTCGACACCGCTGTAAGCATGCATCAGGGTCTGGGCGGCATAGGCGCGGCTATCAGCCTCGGACCTGGCGTTTTCTGTCGCCAGTTTGATATAGGTGGTTTGCTGGTTTTCTTCGGCAATTTTGGCTTGCATCTGGGCGAGTTTCAATTCGCTTTCTTTTTGCTGTATGCTTTTTTCAGCTTCCATCTGGGTTTCACGTATTTGCCGTTTTTTGCTTTCGACAGCAATCTCGGTATTCAATTCATTTTCGCGTATGCGACGCTCCTGCTCTACGGCTGCATTGCGACGCTCATAAATCGCATCATCGGCACATTTGAGGATTTGTTCACGCGCCTGGGCTTCCAGCGCCTTGGCAGCTTCTGGCGTGGGCTTCAAGGCCAAAAAACTCAGGCCCAGCAATTCCACACCCAGGGCTTGCAATTCTTTGCTGTCCCGCACAGCCATGGTGACCGCGCCACCCAGTGTATCTGCCGCCTTCAGCGCATCGCGCAGGGCCAGACTTTGCAAGCCTTTGCGCGTCAACACCTTGACCAGATTAACTATGCGCTGCGAGAGTTTTTGCGGATCATCAGAGATGTATTGCTGGCTCACCGGGTTGATCGAGAAATTCAGCAAGCTGCTGATTTTTTGCGGTTCACTGATGCGGTAAGTGACCTGGCCCTGCACCGTCACGGTCTGGAAATCTGCAGACTTTTCTTCAAAGATAAACGGCGTATCTTCACTCGCCATGGGGATGGCCAGCATGGACGTCGTGGGTGCATAGTAAAAGAAGGCCAGCCCTGCACCTTCGCGCCTGACCTGGCCATTCTTGAATTGCAGTACATAGGTAGTTGGCTGGAATTTAATGAATTTGATATTGAACATGCTGGCTTCCCCGGTATTTTCAGGCGCGTGTTTGCCTGCTTGAATACAAGGATAGCTCACTTAGTTATTTAATTCAACTAAGTTAGTTAATTATTTTCACTAAGATGGTTTTTAAATTAATCTTTGCGACTTACAGTAGGAGGCGCCACGCGCACCACCTTTCAGGAATGAGTAGAAAATAGTAAAAAAGCTGCGAATGGCGCACCCTACTTTTGGAAAATACTTCAATTAACAGCTTAGCTGAAGCATTTCCAACATGCAGCGCAATCTTTCATCATCTGCCATTACCTGTCTCCACCCGCACCAGATCACCACTTGCATCACTACCCAGAAAACTGATGCTGGTTTTCCCTATGCGCATGGTCTGGCCGGGTTTCATGGGTGCCTGCAGGTGCTGTGTGTCTTTGTCGTCAACGGGTTGCAGGCGAATTGCACCGTCGTGTGAGCTGAGACGGGTGTCTATGGTATAGACCAGTGGGCCAGACTGAGGAATGCCGCTGTCATAGCCTTCAGCGCGGCGGCTTTCTATGATGATGGCGGTGTTTTTGCCTGTGGGGACGATAATGATCTTGCTGCTGGTGTCGCTATCATCACGGCGCTCTATGGGTGTCAGCCTGGTTTGCAGTGTTGTGCCACTGACGCATTGCACTTGTTGATCGGCTAGCCAGCCGAGTTGCCATCTTTCCCAGCCCAGTAATTCATGTGCCTTGCCAGCCGGATTACCCATGACGCTAAAGTCGCCGACATAGGTATGCCATTCTTGCGTGCTGGCTAATGGCCCAGCCAGATCAACCAGGGACATGACATGGCCAAATTCATGAGCGAACCATGCCCATCCCAATATCGTCAGGTCACTGCCTGAAGTCGCGCCGTTCAATATTTCACGCCCACCTGCCCGTATGCCAAAACCTGGCGAAGCAGAAAATGCCGGGCCCCAGTCTATGGCCTTGACCGCCGGATTGGCGATCACCAGCAGTGCATCGGTCTGGCTGTAATCTATCGATTTACCAGCTCGCGTGACGGCTTCTTGCATGTAGCTGCGCTGGGTTTCGAACGGGGCGCCACGGCCAAAATGATAATCTACCGAGCTTTTCCCCATGCGCAGCCATTGGTAACTCGATACAAAATGCAGCCTTAGCTTGCCATAAGAAACTGCTTCATAATATTTCTCTGCCTGCGGCGAGATGATGGACATCACTTGCTGCGGTGTTTGCGTAGCAGGGACGTCGCTAAAATCGACGAATAGCACGGTGACCTTGACATCGCCAAGAGTACGCAAGCGTGTTCCTATACGGGGAAAGCCCAGGCCCACATCACTTCTGACACCCATTTCAGGCAGGCGGCACAGCGCCAGCGCATCGTCTGCTTTGGCCTGCGCTGAACTTGCATGGGCAGATGCCAGATTCAGGCTGATATTCAGACTGAGGTTCAGACTGAGATTCAGGCAAATAAACAGGGCTGTCGATAGCAAAGATAATTTTTTCATGGCAGGATGATAACGCAAGAAAATCATGCCTGCCAGGCCAGGGTATGAGAACTTGATTCCTTTTTTCTTTGTGCTGAGATTTTTGGTCTTGCCCATGGTGCGTTATAACGCACCCTACTGGTCTTGCAACAAGCTTTCATAATCCCTGATCATGCGGCGCATTTCCAGCATGGACGAGGCATCATAGATACCGCGTATGCGGGCCCGGGCATCGAGCAGGAAGGCGCGCTGGCCGTGCAGGGGTTCGCCATTGCTGGTGCGGAGATTGATGTCGGTCATCAGGCTGGCAGTCAGTTTTTGCATTTGCTGGCTGCTGCCTGTGAGCAGGGTCCAGTCATTTGGCAGTTTCAGTTTTTTGGCATAGGCGGCCATGGTGCTGGCATCATCTTGTTCCGGTGTCACGGTGAGCATGATGAATTGCGGTGACATCAGTTTTTTCCTGCCTGTTTGTGTTTGCAGTTCGCGCAGCACTTCCAGCGAGATGGGGCACAGGGTGACGCAGCCTGCATAAAAGAAGCCGATGAAGCTGGGCTGGTGATGGAGTAATGTTTGATCGACCTCTTGCCCATGCTGGTTGACCAGGCTGAACCTGGCTATGCGTTGCCAGGAAGCCCAGGTGTCCCAATGTGCTTGCAGGTTTTGCTGGTAGTAATAGGGCAGTCTGTCATTGTTGAGTGCGTTTTGTGGGCCTGCGAATGCACCTGTCAGCCAGCCCAGGCTGAGGGTGGTGGTGACTAAGATCAGTAAGCTCAGGAGCAGGTTTTTTATGATGGTCATGGTGGTATATCAAATATTTTCCGTCTGATTTTCAATATACGGATACACGTCATTTACGATTGCAGGTCGGGGGTAGCCCGACAGCTACATTCTTTTCTTGTCTCGCCAAGAAAAGAATGCAAAAGAAGGCGACCCAGGCGTCGTCGCCCCCTAAAGGGGGTTCCCGTTTGTGCAATACAAAAAATGGGAAGGCCCGAAACTCGCTTCGCTCAGACAGCGGTCCTTCTTTTTCCATTTTCTGTATTGCACAAACGGCGTCGACACATGGGAACTGCACAAGTCAACAGCAACAGCAACAGCAAGAACAACCCCAAATTCAAAACCAGCGTCAATACAAGCACTCTCCATATTTTCATAAGAGAAAACTCTCAAGACTTCTTCATTTCCCTCTGTGGTGTAGCGGGAAATTCGAACGGCATGCCGTTCGCCTGCGTAACGAAGACTGCTTGCAAGCAGTCTTTCCTTCCTCTGTGCCTCGGTGGTGAGCCTTTTGGTCTTGATTTTAATAACGCAAAAACCCTAATGCACAGTCACCGGCGTCCCCTTATAGCAGCCTATGGTGTAAGGAAATTCCTTGGTCTGGTGATAATGGTATTGCGTCACTGTCGTACCGTTACGTTCTACTGCATGGGTGTGGCCGTGGCATTCGTCGAGGTCGGCATTAGTCAGGGCTTTGCCGTTTTCGCCCTGGTTGCCATAGATGCCGAAACCGTCGGCGATGTAGCCTACCAGGGGTGAGTGCTGGCCCGGGGTGTCTTTTTGTGTCAGGCAGGAGCTGATGTTGTGGTGATGGTATTGGCCTGAGCGTTCTGGGTGGCCCTGGCAGGCGTCCTGGATTTCCCAGGCGACGGCGTCGCGGTAGCCGCCGTCGTCGGCATTGTAGAGGCGCACGCCATCGAGCAAGACGCCGATGGCACCCAGGCTGGTGCAGCCAGGCTGGGCGGCGACTACGGGATTGGCGGGCAAGCCCCAGGCGATATTGGCCTGGTTGATGCTGTTTGGATTGCGGTCAAAGGCATAAGCCGGATCGGTGCTGGCGATAGGGAAAGTGCCTGTGGGATTTGGCGGCAAGCCATTGCCTGTGATGCCCAGGCTAGCGCCCAGGCTCACCAGAAAGCTGGAGGTCCAACTGACTGCGCCTTGCACGCTGATCTTGCCCAGGGCATTCCAGGTCATGCCGTCGGCATTGAACCATGGCCCCTTGCTGCTGGCGCCGCCTGAACCAGCGGTATAGCAGGCATAGACATAACCCACGGCAGGTGTAGTACGGCTGAATTTGCCATCACCTAAGGGCAGCCTGGTGGCATCAATGGCTGTACTGGCAGTGCTGGCTGTACCTGTATTGCTGGTGGTACCTGTATTGCTGGTGGTACTTCCTGTACTCGTCGTTGTGCTTGTTCCCGTAGTGCCGGCAGTGACAGTAGTGGCAGTAGTGCTGGCCGTACCAGACGAACCGCCACCACAGGCAAGCAAAATCGTGCTCAGGCCAGCCACCAGCGTGGCGATCAAGATGGGCTTCTTCATATTTTTCCTCTTTACGCCAACAGCGCGTCACGCGCTTATTAAAAGCAATGAGTAATCTTGGCGCAGGATTATGGAGAAAATATGAAGTGCCAATAAGTTAGTCTGATCTAGGTGGTTTTAGTCAGAACCAGCAAGCGATTATTGGCAGGCATGGCGATATCATCTTGCAGGCGCATGCCATGCTGGTCTGCCAGGATCAACATGTTTTCTATATCGCGTATGCCCATATGAGCGGCTTGCTGCTTGAGCGATGCATCAAAATGCTGGTTGCTGGCACTGGTAAATTTACCGGCATAATTGAAGGGACCATAGATGAGAAACAAGCCGCCGGCCTTGAGCAAGGTGGCGACGCCAGCAAACATGAGCACCACTTCTTCCCATGCCATGATGTGACAGGTGTTGGCAGTGTACACAGCATCAAACTGTGTTTGCGGCCAGGGGCTGATGCCTATGTTTAACTCCACAGGCGCTAGCAGATTGGGCAAAGCGGCCTCTGCCATCCAGGCGATGATGCTGGGATGATATTCCTGCCTGTCGCTGGTTTGCCATTGCAGATGGGCCAATGGCCGTGCAAAAGTCACGGCATGCTGGCCAGTGCCACTACCTATCTCCAGCAGGGTTTGGGCATCGTTTAACAGGGGCTGGATGACTTCCAATATGGGTGCGCTGTTTCTTTCGCAGGCAGCTGAAAACAATTTACTCATTCAACTTCTTTCATGTATCAATGATTAGCCATGAGCATAGCAGCATATGACTGTTCTCTTAACTTGTTATCAAGATATTTTTTAGACAATAATAAACATGTTCACACCAGCATTTGTATTCCCCCATGGATTGTTGAGCAGTGTCCTTGCACAAGCGCCAGGAACTGTATTTTTCAATCCATTTTTTTCAAATCTTGACATTTCAAAATGCTCTTTTTCCCATGCAAGTGGTATGCTGGAAATTCACTGATGCACACCTGCAAGCTCCCACATTGTCAGCCTTGGCAGGTATTCTCGATGGTGACCAATGTTGAATCGCTACTTCCCTGCCTGCCTGCTGCCATTTTGCCTTGCCTGCAATGTAGCGACAGCCGCCCCAAAATGTCCGCCCAATCCTGTCAAGCTGGACTTCATAGAACTCGGGATTTATTTTAAATCTGAACGTGGCATAGCCGCAGGCAACGGTATAGACCGTGATCTGGTTGATGAACTCAGCAAACGCAGCGGTTGCACTTTCGATGCAAAAATGCAGGCGCGCGCGCGCAGTCTGGTAGAGATAAAGGCCGGCCGCATCGACATGATGACGGCAACCCTGAGCACGCCTGAGCGCGAAGAATATCTCTGGCTTTTCCCTTATGTGCGCAGCCATCACATCATCCTGCTAGGCCCGGCAGCACCTGCTACCATGCAGACCCTGGCACAATTCCAGGCAGCCAGCACGCTTAAATTTGGTGCTATCAGAGGCTTTATGCATAGTGCATTTTATGACCCGCTGATCACTGCCTGGACCCAGGCAGACAGAATCAAATTCTATGTCGATGAAGCGCATTTGATCAATGCCCTGATCAAGGGCGAAGTGGCCGCAGTCACCTCTTATCAGGGTGCCTTCCAGTTTTACATCGATAGTAAAATCAGCCCGAACACCGTACGCGTCGTGGATTGGGATAGCGGTAATTTGCAGGCCGTAGGCAATCTGGCCCTCAGTAAAGCCCGCTTTAGCCAGGCCGAAGCACATGAATGGGGCATGCTGATTAAGGCAATACAACAAGATGGCACTTTACTCAAAATCTACCGCAAATATGTAGACGCGCATGAGGCGCAAAACATGCTGCCCTGACGCTTGCTCTCCCACGCGGGCGGCTCCACTCTGCTATCATTACTTTTTGATACGTCATCGGGGTCTATGTCAGAACCTCCGTATTAAACGTATAGCCAAGTTGGTATAGCCTCAGCCATGAAAAAATTCCAGCATCTGGCCTGCCCGCAATTGCGCCCTTATATAGACAGATACTGGGGATGGGAAAGCGAAGCAGGCGAGCACATCGCCCTGCCACAACTATTGCCAGGGACAGGGGCAGAACTGTATTTCCACTATCGCAGTCCCTTCCACTTTCGCCAGCAAGACCATACCCTAGAACAGGCATTCGCCCAGGCGCATTTACTATGCTTGCGTCAACAGTCTGTGAGCCTGTCTGCCTCTGCTGATCTGGGTTTTATCGCCGTGCGTTTCAAGATAGGCATGCTGCCGCGTTTTAGCCCCATCCCTATGAAAGAAGTGGCGGATCAGATCGTCTCGGTCGAAGATATCTGGGGCCAGCCAGCACGCAGCTTATGCCAGCAATTATCGTATGCCAGCTCACTGCCGGAGAGGCTGGAGTTGATTCAAGCCTTCTTGCTCAGGCAGTTGCAGCCAGAAGCGCCCGATGCCTTGATAGAACTAGCCATGCCACTACTGTATCGGCAATACGCACACCTCAGCATAGCCAGCCTGGCTGCGCATTTTTGCATAGGCAGGCGACAGTTTGAACGCCGTTTTTTGGCGGCCAGCGGGCAAACCGCAAACAGTGTGAAATGCAGCAGCCGCTTCCAGCATACGGTACGCAGCCTGATGCTGAATGAGCAGATGCATCTTGCCTCGGTTGCGCTGGACCATGGCTATTATGATCAGGCGCATTTCATTCATGAGTTCAAGAAATTTACTGGTAGCAGCCCGGCCCCATATTTGAAGCTGGCGCGCAACAAGACGCATTTTTACAATACCAGCCAAGGCCACTAAAGCACACTGAAGCTCCCTTATTAAATGGAGCAAAACATGCTGTTATTATTGGCCGAACTGCAAGCCCATAGCACGGCGCGCGATGAAGTAAAAAGCGTACTGGAAAAATTAGTGATATCCACTCAGGAAGAGCCTGGCAATATTTTCTATGCATTGCATCAGCAGCAGGCACAGCCAGATATTTTTATGGTGTATGAGTTGTACCGAGATCAGGCAGCCTGCGATACACACCTGCAATCAGCACCACTCAAGGCCGCTTTGCAGTGCATGGAAACACTATTGGCGCAGCCACCAAAAATTACTTTTGGCGATATGCTGGCGCATACAAGCTGGCCAGTAGCGGCGTAATCATAAATAAGGCAGGCGCGGGCTTGCCTTATTTATTTAAATCACTTACTGTCCTTTGCCAATTGCCTGCGCAACAAATCCACAGCGACATCCAAAGCCGCGTCCTTGCCTGGCTCTTGCTTGGCTGTATCGATAGCAATTCCGGGAACGAAGCTTTCACGCGGTGTGCCATTGAGGTGGAATAATTTTTCATTCGGTATGCGAACGATGAAGCCTGCATGCGGCAAGCTGACTTCACCCAGGGCACCCAGCAAGCCGGCCATGCGGGTACCGACGATGGTGGCTCTTTGCATGCCATCGAGAGCAATCGTCATGCCCTCGCCCATGCTGCCAGTCCAGTGACCGGCCAGCACAACGATGGGTTGTTTGTAGATGAATTTACCACGCGGGCTGACGTATTCTACCCAGCTGCGCTTGATGCCGGATTCGCGCATCTCTGACACCAGCTCATGCTTTTGATAAGCCTGGTCCTGGCTGATCAGACGGCCCATCATGCCGCGTGCCACGAAGGTATTGCCGCCGCTGGGTGTGTCACGCAAATCGAGTATCAGTGCCTTGCTGTTTTCCAGCTTGCCCAGGGCTTCATCAAAGGCGGCAATCAGTGCGCTATCGCCGAGGCTGTTATTGATGCGGATATAGCCTATCTCATCCAGGTTGCGACTCGATAATGGCGTGGCCGGGCGTTCTACGCCAGGGGTGAAAGTCATTTCCTGTACCTGCCCCTGCGCCTGACCCTGACCTTGCGTACTGGTGACCTTGATTTTCACAGCCTGGTTGCGAGGGCCTGCGAGTGCCACGCGCAAAGCCCAGTCACGCGCTACCGGGTCTGCAGTTTTCAAACTGGGCGGGCCAAACTGGGTAACAGCCTGTGCCACCAGCTGACCGTGCACTTCTAGTACCTTCATGCCCACCCGCAAACCCGCACGCTCTGCCGCTGAATTTGCCCTGACATCGGTGATAATGGCATCCTGCCCCTGCCATTCTGCCCACAGGTCGGTGCCTGTCGGCACCAGGCGCGGCGAATGCGGCAGGCTGGTGGCCAGGTGGGCGTGGGAGTCGTATAGCTCCGCGACTACCGCTTCCATCATGGCGACAAAATCACGTTTGCTGGTGATGGATTTGACTTGCTGACCATATTTTTCATGCACGGTTTTCCAGTCGGTTTTCCTGGCATCAAAATAGGCATAATTTTCATCGACATATTGCCAGAAGATTTCAAAATCCTGGGCGAAACTGGCAGGCACAGGCGCTGCTGTATCGGCAAAAACTGGGCTGTTCAAGCCCAGCGCGCTGGCAGTCAGCAGGGCTAGCAAGAGACGAGGAAATGTGCGCATGATGCTTAATATATTAATGTAGTGAAGGCAGAATTCTAACCGAAAGTGCCATTCAGCAACAATTTCTTGTGCCTGGCTTAAGTGAATGACCACATAAGTTGCCATAGCTGCCAGAGCGCGAAACCCAGCAGCAGAAGACCACCGACGCGATTGATGACAGTCAACAAACCCGTCCCCACTTGCCTGCTCAGCAAGGCCACACCCGCACTGAGCATCAGCCACCAGATCGCGGATCCCAGGAACACCCCCAGCACCATCAACCCTGCCGCCGCATGACCCAGCACTTTAGGCCCGGCTATGCTGGCAAAGACGGCAATAAAAGAGATGATGGTCATGGGGTTGGCCAGGGTCAGGGCAAATACCGAGAAGAAAGCCTTGCCTGTACTTTGTCCAGTGACACTCGCTGCCTTTCCTGCATCACTGCTTGCCAGCAGCAGTTTCACACCCATCCAGCCCAGGAACAAGGCGCCACCTATGGCCAGTGGCGTACTCAGCGAGACAAAATAATCAGTCACCGCCACCATGCCAAATGCCCCTAGCGCACCGTACACTGCATCCGCGCAAGCTGCCCCCATGCCACTGACAAAGCCGGTGCGCATGCCCTGCGCCAAAGTGCGCTGTATGCATAGCAAACCTATGGGACCAACTGGCGCAGCAATCGACAGCCCTATCAGCATGGCTTTAAAAAATAAACTTGCTTCCATCTTTGCCTCTGGTTATCACATAAGGAACATCCATTATGAAGATTTGCAAAGCCCATTAACATGGAATAATTCAGGTAAAACTGCTACATTGCCTTCACTATTCTTGCGTATCCGCACTGGAACTTAAATATCATGGATATCGACACCAAAGCCTGGAAAATCCTGGCCGCCCTGCAACGCGACGCCCGCATCTCATTGAAGGCACTGGCCGACGAAACCGGCCTGTCCCTGCCTGCCACGTCCGAGAGAGTCAAGCGCCTGGAAGAAGCCGGTGTCATCAAAGGCTACCGCGCTGAGGTACATGCCGAATCCATAGGCCTGCAAGTCCAGGCTGTTATCGGCATCACCGTGCCTCAACCACAAAAAGCCAGCCTCATCGACCATCTCAAATCCTTGCCAGAAGTGCTGGAATGCCTGCATGTGACGGGACAGGATTCTTTTTTGCTACGCGTTGCGACCAGGGACTTGCGGCATCTGGAAAGCTTTGTGGGGAATATTAATCATTATGGCGAGACGCGTACTTCCATCATTATGTCTGCGCCTATACCTTTAAGGGCTTTGATGCCGGTGGCAGGGGCTACTTGATTTACTTTATCCGATAGCAAGAGTGCTACTTGTCGTATTGACGTTGTTGTTGGGTTTGAAGTTGCTTTTGATTTTCCGCAGTTCCCATGTGTCGACGCCGTTTGTGCAGTACAGAAAATGGAGAGAGAAGGACCGCTGTTTGAGGTGTAGCAGGGGGTTCGTGCAGCACTGCTGCGCGCCTGCGTAACGGCATGCGCTTGCAAGCGCATGTTCCTAAGGGCAAGGCCGAAGCGAGTTTCGGGCCTTCCCATTTTTTGTACTGCATAAACGGGAACCCCCTTCAGGGGGATGTTGGCAGGGTTTCGCAAAGCATGCTTTGCGCTGACAACATCTAAGCCGCTTGCAAGCGGCGCAGTGGAATCGATGCCTGGGTCGCCTTTTTGGCCCACCTTTTTTGGCGAGACAAAAAGGTGGGTAGCTGCCGGTCTACCACCGGCCGGCAATCTAAAATCACGTGCGCAGGTAGTTAAAAACGAACTCAGAAATATCGCTTCGTTTTTTAAGAATACGTTGATCGTAGGCCGAGTGTTGGGCTGATAAAGCATAGCCCAACCTACGTCCCCAAAACCTGCAATCGCAAATTAACGAATGCAGCTATTTTAAATCGACTCACAAAATCACACGATTCTGACATTAATAAACTGCACGACACACCACGAACGCCGCTGGAGCGCCAGCCCGGTGGAATGACGTTAATTATATTGTCGATGATTCATAAGCTATCCATGCAGGATAGGCTTGCCATTCAAGTCGAAATCCTCCGTCCGTTTCCAGCCAGCCCAAACAAAAAACACCCCGCATACTCCCTCCATCAAACAACAAACAACATGCGAGGACACCATGCACATCAGCAGCGAATCCGCCATACTGTATTTCGGCACTCCCGTCATCCTGGTCAGCACTGTCAATGAAGATGGCAGTTTTAACCTGGCCCCTATCTCGTCCATTTTCTGGCTGGGCTGGCGCGCCGTCATCGGTGTAGGGTCCAGCTCACAAACTGCGCGTAACCTGAAAAGAAATGGCCAGTGCGTACTCAACCTCGCATCTGTAAATGAAGTAGCCGCGGTCAACAAACTGGCGTTGACGACAGGCTCGGATGCGATGTCGCCCTGGAAGGCAGCGCGTGGCTACCGGCTGGAGAGAAATAAATTTGAACTGGCAGGCTTGACGCCGCAAGCCTCAGAAACCGTGCAGGCAGCACGGGTACAGGAATGCCTGGTGCAGCAGGAATGCACAGTCGCTGCCATGCATGGCATAGCCGAAGATGAAGCCATGCTCAAGGGTGGCATACTGACCTTCGAGTTGCGCATACAACGCCTGCATGTCGATGCATCACTACTGCTGGATGGGAATCCTGACCGCATAGACCCGGACAAATGGAAACCGCTGATCATGAGCTTCCAAAAATTCTATGGGCTCGATAATCAGCAAGTGCATACATCGACCCTGGCTAGCATACCGGAGAAGGCTTACCGCAGCCCGGATGTCGACAAGGCCCGTCAAATAGCTAACCTCGCAGAGTCTTAGACCCTCATCATCGAAGCAGTCCTGGGCTTGGACAACAACTCGGCAAAGACTTGCCAGCGGCTTTGTTCATCGCCCGGCTTGGCCAGTTTTTCTACATAGGCCTTGGTCATATCCTGGCCAAGGTTGTAGTTGATGACGTAGGAGCGATGTTTTTCCATGAAGCGCAGGCGTTGCCGCGATCTGGCTTCGTCAGACAAGGCGTATTTCATCAGCATGGCGACGGCGGCTTCGGTGTCGATATCACCATCGAGATACAGCTTGGCGACCATATTGCCGGCATAAGTCAGCTTTTGCAGGATTGCCTGCAACTGGTAATAATGTTCTACCTTGGCCGGGTCTATGCCTGCCAGCGGGAACAATACTTCTTTTTCAAAAGCCAGGCGCTCGGCATGCGGAAACGCGACTTCTATGCCGTAGTTGGCACTGCCCTCGGCCAGGAAGGACATGGGTGAGTACAGGGGGTAGACGCTGTATTCTACCCAGGCATTTTCATTGACCAGGTGTTTTTCTATGAGCAGATTGAAGACATGGTGACCAGGATAGCCCTCATGGCTGGCCAGGTCGATGGCGCGGCTGATGAACATGGGGAAATCGGTATTCACCTGTATCAGGCTATAGCTATTACCCTTGTACCAGTTGTAAGCGCTCCAGACCTGGTCTTTGACATATTCAATCTCGAAATTTTCTTCTTCCGGCAGGTTGATGTATTTCCTGGTGCGGGCGCGCGATTCATGGATGGCGGCTTTGAAGACGACATCAAGCTTGTCTTGCGGGATTTCAAATTGCTTGGCGTAGGCACTCAAACGGGTATTCAAGTCGCCTTCACCGGGTAAGAGCTGGCTCAGTTCAAGCAGGATGGGGTCAAAGTCTGCAGGACTCAGGTCAGGTGAACGGGCATCGTATAAAGCCACAGACTCTTCATCGAAAGACAGTTTATGGCCTGCCAGATAGGCGACGTAAGTGCGCACGGCAGCGACATGCAGGCGCAAAAAATCCTGGCGCAGCTCTTGCCCAGCCTCCGCTGGTGGCAGGGACTGTGCCTGTTTCGTCAACTCTTCCGCTTGCTGCAACAAGTCGGGCAGAGGCAGTTTCTGCGACGCCGCCTGCCATTTTGGCGGGCCATAATAGGCATCGACATAGCCGGGATCATGCTGGCCTGTTGCCAGGACCAGTTTTACATAAGCTTCTGCTACTTGATTGAGTGTCATGATCGATGCCATCAGCGTTCTCCGCATATATTTAATAAGACATTTTGTTGCCAGCATTTTACTGCTATTGGACAGAGGGTAACTGTTCAAATTCACGTCTATTTTCACAGCGCAGTGCACAAAAATTGACATGACCTCCAGCTAACACTATATTGCGCTACCGCCTGAGCTCATGCATATAAAAAATGAGCCATGGCGTAACACTGAGGATAGATACGCAGCCCACAAGGCAGCCAATCACAATCAGGACTTACGCAAAATTGTTACTGCCAGTCTTTGCTGCGCAGTCGGGGTGGTTTTGCGCAAGTCCTCACATAAAAAATGGAGGATACATGGCTCTGCAGCAGTTGGATGATGAACAGATACGCACCTGGACACGAAGACAAAAGGATCAATGGTGGTTTGACAATGTCTACCGCAAGGATATGGCACAGTTGACCCTGCGCTCTGCCCTGACTGGTTTCTTGCTGGGTGGCATACTGGCCGCCACTGCCCTGTATATCGGTGCCAAGACCGGTATCGGTATCGGTGTGGGTCTGACGTCGGTGATTTTGTCGTTTGCGATTTTCCGCATCCTGCATAGCCTGGGTTTGACTGCCGATTACAGCATACTGGAAAACAATTGTACCCAGTCCATCGCTACAGCGGCTGGCTACATGGTCAACCCGCTGATTTCCAGCCTGGCAGCCTATATGCTGATTACAGGGAAAATCATCCCCTGGTGGCAAATGATCATCTGGATCTGCGTCGTGGCTTTAATCGGCGTGCTGGTGGCCTTTCCCCTCAAGCGCCGCTTTGTCAATGAAGACCAGCTTCCTTTCCCTGAAGGCCGTGCCTGCGGCGTGGTGCTTGATTCGCTGTATACCGATGGTGCCGGTGCCGGCCTCTACAAGGCCAAGCTGCTTGGCTATACCAGCCTGTTTTCCGGTTTTTACCAGCTCATCGTCAGCGATGGCTGGATGCGCCTGATACAGTTCAAGATTTTGCGCATGGATAAATGGACCGGCATGACAGAAGCCTGGAGCCTGCCTGAACGTCTGGATACTTATTACTATACGGCGGCTACCAAGCTGCATTGGGCAATACCGAATATCCTGGGCACCGATATACGCCAGCTCGGCTTGCGTCTGAATCTCGACGTTGCCATGATGGGGGTAGGCGGACTGATGGGCATACGGGTTGCCAGCAGCGTCATGCTGGGTGCCTTCATCAATTTTGTTCTGCTTGCTCCTTGGATCATACAAAGAGGCGAAATCGTCTCGCGCACCTTGCCAAATGGCACGGTAGTACCAATCTCGCGCACCGAGATCGTCAATCAATGGGGTCTGTGGTGGGCGGTGACCATGATGGTGGTCGGTGCCATGGTCGGCTTGCTGGCCAAGCCTGAATTGTTCAAGGCAGCCTTCAAATCCCTGAGCGGCAAAGGCAACAAGGAAAAAGATACCGGCCCTGATCCGTTGAAAGAGGTAGAAGTACCTTTGTGGATATCGTTTGTTGGTGTACCTATCCTCTGCGGTATCGCAGCCTGGTTGATCAATGTCTTGTTTGGTGTGTCTTACATCATGGCCTTGATTTCCTTCCCGCTGATTTTCGTCCTGACCGTGATTTGTATCAATGCCATGGCCCTGACTTCCTGGGCACCGATAGGTGCGCTGGCCAAGATCACGCAATTCAGCATGGGAGCAATCGACCGCAGCAATCCGGCCACCAATTTGCTGCCTGCCGGTATGACTGCAGACATCGCCTTTAATGCCTCTTCACTGCTGTCGGATATCAAGCCTGGCTATATGCTCGGCGGCAAACCAAGGCATCAGGTGATCGGCCATATTATCGGCATTTTCTCTGGCACACTGGCTTGCGTTCCGCTGTTCTTCCTGCTGTTCCTGCCGCCCGATGCTGAAGGTCTGCGCAGCCCAGCAACGATAGTCAGCGACCAGTTTGCCTTCCCTAGCGCCTTGCAATGGAAGGGTGTAGCTGAGATCATCGCCAAAGGTGTCAGCGGTTTGCCGACTTCAGCCATCATTGCCATGGCGGTAGCTGGCCTGTGCGCAGCCTTTATTGAAATCGGCAATATCATCACCCGTGGCCGCCTGCCGCTGTCTGCGGTTTCCATAGGCCTGGGTGTGGTCTTGCCACCTGAGTCCTGCTTCGCCATGTGGATAGGTGCCTTGATATTCTGGTACATGGGTAAGAGAAATGCTGAAAAAGGCACGAAGGGACATACTTTCTGGGTAGAGGGCTGCGAAGCCATCAGCGCCGGTTTGATCTCTGGTGCGGCTATCCTGGGTATCGGTAATGCTATTATTAATGTGATGATGTAGTTGCACATTTGTAGGTTGGGCCGGGCCTCGCTAGGCTACAGGGTGTCACCCAACACTCGGCGTTTAAATAACGTATACGTTTGCAGTTTTGTAGGTTGGGCTGCGGTTTACTAGCCCAACACTCGGCTTTAAATAACGTATACGTTTGCAAAGGCCCAGTGTTGGGCTGATGAAACGTAGCCCAACCTACGAAGTCCCCTCAACCTACGAAGTTATTTCCAAATCTATACCTGCAAATACCTCTGCAGCATACCAACCAGTTCTTCTTTCCCTCTTAACTGAAACTCCGCCGTAGCCTGGTCTATCACCAGCCTGTGGGTGAAGTGTTCTATCGTGTGCACCACGAAATAAGCCTGCATCTGGCGGTCTGCATGGGCTGCCACATCGCTGCGCAGGCTCAGGCAGCGTGCTACTTCAGCGATCAGGAATTGTTCTGCCTGCCTGGCGGTTTGTCGCAAATCTGCCGGTAGCAAGCCTTCTTCATACAGCAATCTATGCAGGCCGGGATTGTGTTCATGCAGCGCCAGCATATGGTCGACGATGTCATTCAGGGTGGCAGGAAGTGACTGCTGACTGCTGCGCAGGGTTTCCAGCATGCGTATGGCAAGGGCCAGGCCCTCGGCCAGATGCTGCTCTGCCAGGGCCGTCAGGATCGCATCTTTGCTGAGGAAGTATTGGTAGAGTGACCCTATCGAGACCCCGGCCCGGCTGGCAATGCGGGAAGTGGTGCCAGCGGCATAACCATACTCATCGAAAATATGAATAGCAGCTTCCATGATGGCTTGCACGGTCATCCTGGATCTTTGCTGCAAGGGCTGTTTTAAAGGCTGGGTTATAGGCTGACTACGCGATTTGCTCATGGTAAAAGCAGGCTCCAGAATGCGAATAGACAATATGAATGATTATTCATATTATAGTCCAGCACGATTACCGGACTCCAATATGAAGATGAAGCAAGCACGCTCTGAGCAAACTTACTGGCATTGCTACCACGAACCAGCCCTGCTGGCACGGGTGCTGGCCGTCGTGCAAACCCGCCATCTGCTCTCCACAGGGGTGGAATTGCATATAGACTTGTACCAGCAGGCAAACCCGGCAGCCCCGGTGCTGGTACTCAATCATGGCGGTGGCGGTTATGGTGGTTTATTCGTTGGACTGGCACTGGCATTTTATGAGCAAGGCTATACCGTCATCGTACCCGACCAAAAAGGCCAGGGCCGCTCTGGCGGTGCCATGGGCGATTTTACGGTAGCAGAGGCAGTGCAAAACATCGTCGATGTGGCCACCTGGGCCAGGCAGGAATTCAGCGGCCCCTTGTATCTGTGCGGCGGCAGCATAGGTGGTGGCCTGACTTATGCCGCCGCCGCTGCGCTGGTTAAATTGGGCCAACCGCCGGTTGCTGCCGTCTGCCTGAACCTGTATGACTTCGGTGACCCGGCCACCGGGCTGGCGTTTACCCGCTTTGCAGGTTTAGCAAACATCCCCGGTCTGGCCAGGGCATGCAGAGCCATGAGTGGCTTGCTGGCAAAAATCGCACCGCGCCTGCGCCTGCCCTATCGCCCGCTGGCGCGCTTTGACAACATGATGGATGAACGTGATTTGGCCCTGGGTTTCTATGCCAAATGGCAAGCTGATCCTTTGACTTTACGCACAGTCACGGCCCGCTATTTTGCCAGCATGCTCAATACCCCTTTTGCCATAGCACTGGAAGAAAATAGCGAGCTGCCGGTGCTGGTCATCAACCAGCAACGTGACAAGATGGTCAAGCCGCAACTGACGCTGGATTGCTACCAGCGCCTGGCGGGTAAAAAAACTTATGCAGAAATCGACTGGGGACATTTCTCTCTTTTGCCAGCATTCAATGCCGAACTAGTCCAGCTTGGTAGGCGTTGGCTGGCCAGCCTTGCCCATGCTGACTTGCAGGAGCGGCTTTAGCCGCGAACATTTTTTACGCAGGCCATACGTTATGTGAGCTTGCGGCATTTGCTGTTCGCGACTGAAGTCGCTCCTACCAGTATCAGCGCCAAGTATCAGCACCATGCATCAGCGCTAGCCGACCACCTCTGCCCCTGGCGCATAGTAAGTGATTTCAAAACGTATACCGTCAACATCCTTCATGAACAAGGCCAGTGAGCCACCCAGGTTTTTCATATCCGGCACTTCAAATCCTGCCTCTTTCATGGTCTGGCGTATCTGCATGACCTGCTCTGCCGATGTCGCACCAAAACCCAGGTGGTTCATGCCTGCACCATAACGTTCATAAGGGCGGGTATCAGGATGGGCCTGCATGAACTGGAAAAAGAAACCCTTACCATCGGTCCAGACCTGGGGTTTGCTCTCGACAAAGCCCAGTTGCGGCAACAGGCATTCATAGTAGGGCATGCAGATTTCCAGTGAACTTACCAGCAGGGAAATATGGTCTATCTTCATTTGCTGGCTCCTGCTGCTGTTGCTGGCAAGGGCAAGGGATTGTGCGGGCTTTCACTATCCCAGGTTTCTGACAATATCCAGTAACGCTGGCCATCGAAATACAGCTGGATATTATTGATGCCGCGACTCGTCACTGCCCCATCTGGGGTTTGCCGTGTTTCATACGTGCTCCAGATATGGATGGAGTTGCCAAAGCTTTTTACTTCGCGCTTTATTTCACGCTCATAAAAACCAGCATCGTAGACAGGCTTGCTCCAGGCATGGAATTCTTGTATGGAAAAAGCCAGCAGGCTGGGTTTATCATTCTTATCATGTAATAAGGGGAAGATTTGTGCCCTGGGATGATGCAGTGAAAGATCCCTGGCTACATTGCGTGGCGTATTGGCCGGGCCTGAGACAACATCATAATAGGCGTGCATAATGCCATCGATGCTGCTGACATCGGCTGCCAGCGGATAAGCTGGCGCTTCAGCAGCAAATGCTGGTTTCAAGAACAGACTCAATAACATGATACTGGCAAAAAAACTCACCCGTATTTGTTGCGCTGAAAAACTGGCCTTGCTGATATGTTGATTTGTCATGCGAACTCCTTGTTAAGAAGTCCGCAGTATCTTTTAGCCGCATCATACTGACTAGCGACAAATATGCGCCAGGGTATAGAGAAAATTTAGTCAGATAAATATTGCCATGCGAAAAATTCCAGGTTTGAATGATTTACGTGTTTTTGAAGCAGCAGGCCGCCTGCAGAATTTTCGGCTGGCCGGGCAAGAGCTCAGCCTCACGCACAGTGCGGTCAGCCATCGCATACGCTCACTGGAAGAGCAACTGGGGCTGGAGCTATTCGAGCGCCAGAATGGCGTCAGGCTGACCGATGCCGGGCGGGAATTGCATGCAGCAGTGACACTCTCGCTGGATCAACTGGGCACAGCCATAGACCGCATCGGCCAGCATCACCGCAGCCCACGCCAGGTGGTGAGGATAGCCAGCCTGCCAGCGTTTGCCGCTTACTGGCTACTACCCAGATTGCATGATTTTTATTTGCTACACCCTGAGATTTCGCTGCAGATACAGGCCGGTATAGAACTGGCTGAACTGGGAGAAAACGGCGTCGACCTGGCACTGCGTTTTGGCAAGGGTAGCTGGCCGAACGTGCAAAGCAACAAATTCCTGGATGAATATTATTACCCGGTCGCTTCACCGGATTGCATCGCCAGACTGCAGCTAGGCGCTACGGCCGATTTATTGAATCTGCCCTTGCTGGTACATGCCAATACCATAGGTGCAGGTTCATCCTGGTCGGTGTACTTCAAGGCCCTGGGTCTGCATGCACAACAGACACTGCGTAGTACAAGCTTTGATGACAGTAACCTGGTCTTGCAAGCAGTCGAGCATGGACATGGCATTGCCTTTGAGCGCCATAGCCATGTCAGCGCCCGCATTAAATCCGGCGATTTGCAAAGGCTGTTTGATAGCGGTGTGCGCAGCCACAATCACTACTATTTACTTTCCACCAAACAGGGTATGAATATCCCTGCGGTACTGTGTGTACATGACTGGCTCATGGAGCAAGCTCGGGAATTTTCCGTGCAAAGCGCGGCAGAGCTGGCATCTATACGATGGTTGGGTGAACTTGAACAGGATAGTTCATCCGGCAGAATGCGATGAATATGAAGGACCAGGACAACACAAGCAGTAAGCTTGCTACAAAAAAATACAAAAATTGTGACATTTCCTGCCATCCAAATGGGTGGCTCGCGCGTTAAGGCTAGAACTAGTCACTTTTATTGACCCATGCCGGGGAAAAAATCCATGCCTGCCTCAGATACGCTACACCTGCTCGCCAGAGCCCGCCGTGCTCCCCTGTTAAAAATTGCCGCATTGGCAGTGGCCAGCCTGTTTGTGCTGGCACCTGTACATGCCCAGGATGAGCCACCAGGCCGCGTCGCCAGGGTCAGTTATGCCTATGGCAATATTGGTTTTGCTGATGCAGGCACGAACAACTGGGGCACGCTGACAGCGAACCGCCCCATCTCTACAGGCGACAGCCTGCAAGTCCCCTTTGCCGGCAAGGCAGAATTGCATGTAGGCCCGAATGCCTTGCGCATGCAGGAAAACACACTCTTGAGCTTTAGCCTGCTTGACGATGACAATACCCAGATAGACTTGAACCAGGGCAGTATCGTGATACGCGTGCGCGCTCTCAGCAATAGAGAAAATTTTGACATACGCACACCCAACCTGGTGTTCTCGCTGCAAGAACCTGGCGAATACAGGATCAATGTCAATGACGACAATACCACGACCGTGCAAGTACGGCGCGGTACTGCGATAGCCCATGGCGAGCGCGATACCATCACCATCAGGCAAGGTGAGCAAACCCGCTTCTCAGGTAGTAACCTGCAACACATGTCCATAGGCAATGTCTCGCCTCTTGATACTTTTGATTTGTGGGCGGCAGACCGTGACCGTGCGGAAGAAAATGTGGAAACCGTACGCTATGTTTCGCGTGAAGTCATAGGCTATGAACAACTGGATCAATATGGCGCATGGGAAACCACCACCGACTATGGTGCAGTATGGTATCCGCGCCAGGTCAGCGCCAGTTGGGCACCTTACCGCGATGGCAACTGGGTCTGGGTCGCCCCCTGGGGCTGGACCTGGGTAGATCGTGCGCCCTGGGGCTTTGCCCCTTACCATTATGGCCGCTGGGCCTATGTGGGCACACGCTGGGCCTGGGTGCCCGGTCCGCGCCAGCATCATATCAGGCCAGTATATGCACCTGCCCTGGTAGCCTTTGTCGGCGGCAGCTATCTTGCCAAGCCGGGTGGCCATCAAAACCAGGCCTCGGTAGCCTGGTTCCCGCTCGGGCCTGGCGAAGTCTACAGGCCTGGTTATACCCACAATACCCAGTATATACAGCGTTTGAATCAAAGCCTGGTCGTGAATAACACCCTGGTCAGCGGGCGTTATGTGAATCAGGGCATACAGCATGCAGTCACCGTTGTGCCAACCACCACCTTTGTGCGTGGCGAGCATGTCATGCCTGTATCAAGCAGCAGGTTGTTTACGCCTATCAAGCAAAACTCCCTGGTTGCCACGGAAGCGCCGAATCTCACGCCGGGCAACAATAATCGCTTCGGCGAAACCCGCCCACGCAACGGGGGCGAAGCTGATCAATACCGCCAAAGAAACCTGGACATGCCAGCTGCCCGTGGCGACCAGCGACCCGCTGTGATCAGCAATGTCAACGAAGGCAGGCCAATATCACGTCCGGCAGAAGTGAATGCGAATACAGCGCCCGGCATGCGCCAGAATAATATAGGCGCGGGTTTGCAAAATTCCAATTCGTTCACCAATACACCGAATACTCCCATTACTCCCAATGGCAGTAACCAGGGTAGTAATGTGTACACACCCCGGACACCGGCCAACCTTACGCCACAGAATGGCAATTCTGCAGGGATCAATATTGCGCCTGCAGTCAATGCGCCTGTGCATAACCCCGTCAATGGCATCACTCCTGCACCAAACCAGATTCGCCCAGCGGAGAGGATAGAAAATAACGACAGATCAGCCAGGCCAGGCAATACCTGGAACAATGAGGCGGGCAATAACCAGCCACGCTCTTATGGCAATGGCATGCCAAATAACGGGAATGCACCGGTGAATGTCAATACCCAGCGTCCCATACAGAATCAGCCTGCCAACACCATCAATGTCGCGCCGGTTGCCAATCCACCTGTCAACCAGCAATTGCATACACCGACGGGCAATACGCCAGTCAATAATGCCATCATGGCGCCCGCAAACACGAACCAGAACCGGCCCGTCGAGAATTTCGACAGATCAGCCCGGCCTGTGAATAACTGGAATAATAATGGCCAGCCAGAAATGCGCGAGAGACAGCCTGAGCGTAATATCGAACGCGGCAATGACAGAGCAATAGAGCGCAGACCGACCGTGAATGCGGCAGAAAGACCAGTGCCCCAGGTACCGCTGATCCAGCCTGCACCACAGGCGCAACCCATGCCGCAACCGGTTTATCAACCAGCGCCACAGCCAGCCCGTATGGAAAGCAGACCGGCCCCTATGCCCATGCCAGTTGCTGCACCAACACCTGCCCCGGCACCACGCGCCATGCCAGCGCCAATGCCTATGCCATCAGCAGCCCCCGCGCCCAGGCCAGCTCCTGCTCCGGCCCCGGCAGAAAAAGCCAGGGACAAAGAGGATCCACGCAATCCCAAAAAGAATGGCAACAATGAACGCTGAACACTAAATACTGGACTGACTACATCAACTCATCCTTAGGAAAGAAGAGTTGGTGTGGCCATTCAATCCTGGTGAATCAGTTGCGTATCAGTTGCTTATCAGTTGCTTGCCAGCCGCTTCAATATGGCATTAAACAGTGCGTATTTTTCTTTTTCCACTGACTCATAAATCGCCATAGGCCAGACAAGAAACTTAGCTTTTTTTTGGGAACTTTTTCACTTTCTTCCTGCCGAAAGTGGCATGCGGCCAAATGGCATGCATATCACCTTATGCGATGTGAAAGAGAACCCATGATGCCTGCCTTAGCTACTTTGCGCTTGTTGTTACCAGCAGCGGGTATCAGCTGTTTACTCGCCTGCCAGAATACACAGGCACAAACTGTCAACCCACTCACTGCCGCCATACTGGATATGCAGGGTACGCGTCTGGCGTCGCATCAAGCTGCCACGCCACAATCTGCTACGCAGGAAATCAAGCTCAAGCAGCAATTGATCTTGCAAAAAGATGGACAATTCCGTGCCATCAGTGACTCTCTCTGGCCAGGCAATATCCGCTTTCATTTCCTGTCTACGGGTAACAAGGATGGCATGGCTGTGGTTGATTTGCTGCAATGGCGGCAAGGTGTGGAAATTGAAAGAAACAATGCCGCAGAAGCAAGGAAAGCCTATGCTGATTTCCTCTTCCTGGTCCCGGCTTTCTTGCAGCAACAAGCCAGCAATTCTCAATCTGCCGCCCTGCCTGGTGACAGCAGTGGCAAATACGAGCAAGTCAGTTTCAACGATGTCGCTGGCCGGCCAGCCAGCATGATCATAGAACGCAGCAGTGGCCAGGTGCAGAGCGCAAAAACGGCAACATCGACTTATGAATACGCTGACTACAGCAGCATCCATGATCTCAGGCAGCCGCAAAAAATCACCATGAAAAATGGCGATAAAGTGGTATTGCAATGGACCATCAATGCACAAGTTACCGAGCATGTTGATGCCCATAGTTTTGACTTGCCAGCAGGTTATATAGAAAAGCAAGACAAAGGCACATTGCGCGCCACCCAGATTGCCCCCGGCACGTATAGAGTCGATGGCAGTGAATCCGGTTATCACACCGGCTTTTCCGTAGGCAGCCACAGTGTGGCAATCTATGACGCACCGATCAACACTACAGAAGCTGCCAAGGTCAAGGCGCTCATAGAACAGACTGCACCCGGTCGCAAGCTGGCCTATATCGTCTTGTCACACACCCATCGCGACCATATAGGCGGCACCCCTTCCTACGCACAGGAAGGCGTACAGATACTGACAGGTAAAGATGGCAAACTGGCAGTAGAGCGTCAATTGGGGCAGCCTGTAGCCAGCAAGGTTGTTGAGGTCACGGAACAGCGCGAGCTTGATCTGGGCGGGCGTAGCATACGCATCTACCCTATGGTCAGCAGCCATGCCTCAGACATGCTGGTGGCTTATGATAAAAATAGCCAGACCCTGTTCCAGGGCGACTTGTTTTATCTGCCAGAAATTGGACCTATCCCTCCGCTATTTGATGTAGGCCTGGAACTGGACAGCCTGATCAGACAACAGCAGCTACAAGTACAACAACTGGTAGGTGTGCACGGCCGCAGTGGCAGCCTGCAAGAATTTCAAAAAGCACTGGAATTGAGAATGGCAGCAAAGTCAGACGCTGGGAAAACCTGAGCATAAGCTCAGTCCATGACGACATTTTCCAAGGTAAATTGAAAAGGCGTGGACTGCACACCCGGGCCACCGCCTGTCATGACGATATCCGCACTGGCTACCCCTAGCAGTGACAATTCTGTATTGATGTTGGAAATAATCGCCGAATTCATGACCTCACCTTGCACAACCTGTGAAACAACACCTATCCAGATAGTTGGTGTGAATTCGAACTCGGCTTTTTGCTGTGGTGCGAGGTGGGTTTTCATCGCCAGCAATTTTCCACTTTTATAAATGTAGGCATTGATAGCGCCTTTCGGCATGCTATTCAGGACTTGCGCCTGCTTGTTGCTGGTGCTATAGCCAGCATGAACCAATCTATCACCGGAAGTTGTCAAGCGCATCTCAACGAGCTGGCCATTACTTATCTCTAACTGCGGCATGTAGTTGCCATAGGCATCACTTGCGCCAACCATCATGCCCCTGGGAAAACTGAAAGGATGATTATCACCTTTCCCGCAGTACTTGATGACCATCCAGGCAACGGGCAACTCATCAAAATTTGTTGCCACATTTTTCTGGAAGATGACGATTTCAGAATTATTTGCATCATCTGATCGATTGATGAAATTGAGTGCAATAGGCATATCAAGTCCTGTACTTTGGTGACGTTTCGATGTGAATCGCAGCATTAGTATGACAAACAGAATGCGGGAAACACCCATCCATGAATAGAGAAGAAGATAACATATTTTCAACTTTTCAAATGACTTATCTCTACGTCACTTTCTCAGCACTCGTCTCTTGCCTGCTATTTCACGACAACAACATCACCAGTGCCGTAGGATGAATATGCCAGCCCATTAATCCCGCCAGACCCATGAGCACGCCAAAGCCGGTAGGTATCAGCGTCACGAAATACAGCCAGCGCTGCCTGGTCAGTGCCGTGACTGCCAGCAGGGAAATCGCAATCGCCAGCAAGGCATCTGATAAGTCAAACTGGTCGTCCTTGTAATTGGCATTGTCATAATCGACCTGATCTTGCTCAGCCTGTTTTTTCAGCTCTTCTTTTTTCTCGTGCTGCTCCTTACCCAGCTTGACATAACTGTCTATGGCGGTCTGGTACTCGGCCTTCTGGTCGGCTGGCACATTTTTAGAGGCCAGGCGCAATTGCAATTCTGTTGATTTGGCCAGTTCTTCGCGCATATTCCTGGCCTGGTAAAACGCCCAGTGATCTATCTTGTTAGCTTGCGATTGCTGCATGGCCTGGACGATATTGTCATCCTTGACCTTGCAGATACCCATGAAGGTCGCCAGCAAAGCCACCGTGATGGCAACCCAGATATTGAGTTGATTATTGGCCTTGTTTTGCTTGTTCTCTTCCTGCTGTTCTGTCAATTGCTCTACGGTTTCCATGGGATCTATGTCCATATTTACTCCTATGTTCAAAATTGCATCAAAACAGTATTGTCGCACCAAGTGCCGCTTTTGCCGATATTAAATTGCGCGGGCTATTAACTGGCTTTTACTCCCCGATTTCAAGAATTCATCCGTTTTTCTTTGTTTTCGTCGGAAAAGGCGAGACGAAAGTCGCGCAGACAATTATTCTTGGCAGCAATCGCAAATAAGAAGGAAACAATCATGTTCACGACGCTGTGGTTTATCATCCGTGCCAGTTTTGGCTGGGGCCTGGTGATCCTGTTCACCACGATATTTTTGGTCAACGGGATTTTTAGAGGCCATATACCGGATGTCTTTGTCCTCGCCCCTCTCAGTATGGTCGCCCTGGTCATGGGTATCAGCTTTTCCCATGTGCGCCGGGTGCGCCTGATTGCCAGCAAGGTCAACGCCACGACCCTGGCCAACCGCCAGCGCCGTCAGATAGAAATCCCGCTGGAAGCCAATGAAGCCTTTGAACTGGTGGATGCCGCCATCCGCGAATTGCCAGGTGCAGAAGATACCGAGAGTGCCAGAGACAGCCTGCAAATACGCGCCAAGATCAAGCGCATAGACCCTTACCAGGCGAATTTTATCGATGAATTAAAACTGCTGGATTTTTTGACGACCAAGCGTAATCAAATCCTGGCCACCATCACACCTGGTGACGGCGTCGGCAGCCTGACCCTGATTTGTGAACCTGAGCGCCCGGCCTGGACGGATTTATTCCTCGTCGATAATGGCACCAACCTGGAAAACGCCGAAGCCATCAGCCGCGCCATCACTCGCCGCATCGCGGAGCGCAGGCGCAGTGAAAAAGCCAGCACTGCGCAGTCAGTCACGGAAAAAGAATTGACGGTGGCCAAACTGAATTTGCTCCATGCCCAGGTAGAGCCCCATTTTTTGTACAACACTCTGGCCAGCGCGCAATTATTGACGCGGGCTGACCCGGCAGCGGCGGATCAAATGCTGGGCAATCTGATTACTTATTTACGCCATTCCCTGCCGCGTACGGAAGATACCGCCTCCAGCATAGGGGAAGAACTAGAAAGATCGATCGCCTATCTGGACATCATGAAGATACGTATGGGTGCGCGCCTGAATATACAAATACAAGTGCCGGCAGAATTGAAAGCCCTGCCCTTTCCCATGATGATGTTGCAAACCCTGGTGGAAAACGCCATCAAGCATGGACTGGAACCCAAGACCGGCGGCGGCACCATATGGATCATCGCCAGACAGCATGAAAACAATGTCGCCGTCACTGTGGCCGATGACGGCAATGGCCTGGGGACAGGAATTGGTGGCACCGGCATAGGTTTGAAAAATGTCCGTGAACGCTTGCGCCTGGCGCATGGTAATGCCGCGAGTTTTGTCCTGGTGGGTAATTTTCCCAGCGGCGTTGCCGCCACTATCACTGTCCCTGTCATCAAAGCCAGGGGAGAACAACATGCCTAAATGTGTCATTGCTGAAGACGAAAGCCTGTTGCGCGAAGCCTTGCTGCAGCAACTGAGCCTGGCCTGGCCAGAGCTGGACATTGCCGCTGCCTGCGATGATGGTGGCAGCGCACTGGAAGCCATCGCCGCGCACCAGCCGGATGTAGTGTTTCTTGATATCCGCATGCCAGGTTTAAGCGGCCTGGAAGTGGCCGCTGCCATGACTGAAGTCAGCCCGCATAGCCAGATCGTGTTTGTGACTGCCTATAACCAGTATGCCATTGATGCCTTTGAAAAAGGCGCGGTCGACTACCTGTTGAAACCTATCACCCAGGACAGGTTGCGGGCTACTGTCAAACGCCTGCAAATGCGGGCACTGACTGGTGCGGTGGATATACAGGCCGTCAGCGCCCTGGTACGCCAGCTCAGCGGTGGTCCGGCCGATGTGCCCAAACCAGCACCGCTGGTCTGGATCACGGCCAGTGTAGGGAATGAAACCCGGCTCATCATGGTCGATGATATTGCCTACTTCCAGGCGGACAGCAAATACACCGTGGTCATGACAGCGGAAGGTGAATCACTGTTGCGCAAACCCATACGCGATTTATTGCAAGTATTGGATAACAGCATGTTCAAGCAAATACACAGATCGACCATCGTCAATATGCGGGCGATTGCTGCCATCAGTCGTGATGACAGTGGCAGAGGTCTGGTCAAACTCAAGACCAGGCCAGAGACGCTGAGCGTCAGTCAGCCCTTCATGGTCTTGTTCAGGAATATGTAAGCATGCGCTCTCTCAATAGTCAGAATAGTCAGACATGGATGCATGCCCTGGCATACACCATGTTGTGCGCCATAGTGCATGCCAGTAAGTCATTGCTGGCCCTGTCAGCGGCGGTCAGCCTGAAGGTGCTGGATGCCCAGGATAGTGAGGGCAATTACCTGTATGCACGTGGCCGCCACAAGTATTTTGGCATAGGTGCACTGGTGATTTTCTTTGCCCTGTTTGCAGGCTATGGCATGGCCCATATGCTGGCTACCATGGTGAATGTCAGCAGCACCGGTGCCATGATTGCGGGCAGCCTGTGGGCGCTGTTCCAGTGGTGTCTGGAAAGGCAGATGATCATGTCCATACAATCCGATGCCAGCTGGCGGGCAAAGTGCATGGGCTTGTTCTGGCGCAGCCTGCTGGCGCTATTGTCGGCGATCACCATGGTCTACCCATTTTATGTCGACAGCAACCGCGCCGAGATCACCGTCAAGACCGGCGAGCTGGAACGCAGCCGCCTGATACAAAACCTGCAAAGCGCGCAACAGGCAACTGGCTTGCCCAGCTTGCAGCAGGAGGTAGCGGCATTCGACGATAAGCTGCAAAAGGCAGAAGACAAGTTGCTGAGCGAACCACCACAAATGGCAGAAATGCGCCAGCAATTACAGCTCCTGCGTGAACAGGCAAAAACCGAAGAGCGCCACAGCAATATTCAAATCGCTAACTGGCACAAAGCCATGGCGGTAGCCTTGCCTGCCGAAGCTGTCTTGCTGGAACAAAAAATCAACGCAGCACAAAACCGCATCAATGCAGCCAAAGCCAGATGCCAGCGTCAAGAGCAGGAAATCAATACTACCCTGATCGCCTGGCGCAAAGAAAAACAGGCCGAGAAAGCGCAGCTGGCAGAAGAACGTCACCAGGCAAATGCCATCGCCAGCAAGGCCAGGATAGATGCACAGGTGCTGGAAAAAGCCCAGGCTGAACATATACAGGCGGCATCGCATGCCGGTTTTGCTGCCGACTTTGCCGCCACCTGGGACATGCTGCAAAACGATATGCACAGGCGTTTGCAATTCATCTGGTGGCTGCTATGGTTTTTGACGATAGAACTGGTCGCCATCATCGTCAAGTTCACCAGCCATACCGATGTCGATGCCAGGTTGAATGCCGATGAGCATTTATTGAAACGGGCTATCAGCAGCCGAGTCAAACTGCGCCAGGAACAAATTGAAGTTGCACAATTGCGCGAGATGACAAGACTCAAGGGTGAGCGTGCTGCCCTGCAAGCAGACGATGGCATCAGCGCCGCGGCACTGGCCACCTTGCGCCGCATGCGGCATTTAGAAGAACAGGCTGAGCCTGGTTCTGGCCATATGTCTTCAGGCTTACGGTCTTTATTGCAAGACACGCTGAACACCATGAATGCGAATTTTTTGCGCTTGCTGGCACACAAATAAAGAGGTTTAATAGCGCCACGATTATTTCCAGTTCATCAGCCCATGAAACTCGCCGCCATCGCTTTCGCAATCTTGTTCAGCACCATGCACTCAGTATCTGCCGCAGATGCCTGGATAGCACAAACCAGTGGCACTGAAGTTGAGTTGCGTGGCTTGTCAGTCGTCAATAGCCAGGTTGCCTGGGCCAGCGGCGCCAGGGCCACAGTCTTGCGCACCGTGGATGGCGAACATTGGCAAAGCATGCAGGTGGCAGGTGCCGAAGGCCTGGATTTTCGTGACATCCATGCTTTTGATGCACAGCATGCCATCATCATGAGTGCCGGTCCTGGCGCTTTGTCACGCCTGTACCAAACCAGCGATGGCGGTACCAGTTGGCAGTTACTGAAAACCAATGAAGCCAAAACTGGTTTCTGGGATGCGATTTCCTTTTCCAATAGCAAACAGGGCATGCTGTTTGGCGACCCTGTCGATGGCCAGTTCCAGATCTTATCGACTAAGGATGGCGGCCAGAGCTGGCAAGAACACCGCCATGCAGGTTTGACTGCCTTAGCCAATGAAGGTGCGTTTGCCGCCAGCGGCACTTGTCTCGCCATCTACGGTAGCAAACATGCCTGGATAGTCAGCGGCAGCGCAGAACAGGCAAGGGTATTTGCCAGTAGCGATGCGGGTATGAGCTGGTCCGTTGCGAACCTGCCGCTGCCTGCGGCAGTGGCCAGCAAAGGCGCTTTCTCGGTAGCTTTTCTGGATGAAAAAAATGGCATGGCAGTTGGCGGTGATTACAAGCTCCCGCAACTCGATAGCCTGAATGGCGCACGAACTGAAGATGGTGGCAAGACCTGGCTGCCCTCACCGGTATTGCCACAGGGCTTTATGTCTGTCATCGTCACAGTACCGGGCGCTGCCCGGACTTATGTGGCGGCGGGCCTGGCCGGTTCCGGTATTTCGCGCGATGCGGGCAAGACCTGGCAAGTGCTGGCCCATACGCCCATGAATACCGTGGCCTTCGCCAATGCCCAGACTGGCTGGGCAGTTGGCCCCAAAGGTTTGCTCATGAAATTCAATTATGTGTCAAAATAGCATTTGTAGGCTATTGCGAAATTAAGACGACTCAGCCTTCTGTGCCTTGCAGCATCGCCATTCCAGCAACTACAAAGTGTCCGGTCTGTCCGCAGTGTCCGCTGATATGTCGACAAGCGGACAGTTCGCAGATGGATTTGCAGCAGACGCTATACTTAAGTATGTACTAAGCCCTGCTTTTGTCTCTGGCACGTTCTTTGCAGTTACCATTGCCAGACTGTCGTTCTGCAAAATCCGCGCTGTAGAAAAAAGGGATATAAAAATGAAAACGAGACTGAACTTGCTGGCCAAACTGGCAATCGCCACCACCTTGCTGGCAAATGTAATGGCTGCTGGCGCTGCACCTTTGGCCGTGTCCAACCTGGATGCGCAACTGATTTCCTACTTCCGCCCTTATGCCCCGGCGGCTGAAGTGCTGGTCAAAAAAGTACAAAAAAACTTGCCCGCAGAAAAAACTGAGGCAAGCACCAAAGTTGCAGATAAAAACAAGGCTGGCAACGATACCCAGATCTGTACCGAAACCGAGTCTGACAAGGCCATGGAAGCAGAAGGCTTGCCGGGCAAGCAGTCTGGCATGCTCAAAATGCCTTAAAGGCTGTTGCAGCATTCAGAGAAGCAAGTCTGGGGGGATGGTGCGCATGGCGCACCCTACAAAATCCAGCCCCGTCTTACAATGGCCCTGGGCGCCTAGTGTGTCGCCCCACCGGCTATGCGCAAGTCCTTGTCGGTTTTCAAGACACTTTCCAATACTTTCAAGATCGCTGTCTTTAGCATCTCCAGCGGCATGCTGGCGGTGCCGGGGTGGGCCACTGCCTGTTCCGGCAAATAAGGGATGTGGATAAAACCGGCTCTTTGTATGCAGTCCAGTTTGGTTGCCATGTGCATCAGCCCATAGAACACATGGTTGCAGACAAAAGTGCCAGCAGTTTGTGAAATCGATGCCGGTATGCCGCTCAAGTGTAATTCTTGTGCTATCGCCTTGATCGGCAGGCTGCTGAAATAAGCTGCCGGGCCGCCCGGCACCACGGGCACATCGACAGGCTGGGCACCGACATTATCCGGCATGCGCGCATCATCGATATTGATGGCAATGCGTTCCAGGCTGATGTCTGCCCTGCCACCGGCCTGGCCCAGGCCTATCACGATGGCCGGTTGATGCTGCCTGAGTGCAACATCAAGTATCAACAGGGAATTCACGAACTCACAAGGCAGGCGGGCGCTGACTATCTGGTGGTTGTCACCTATCAACAAACCATCCAGCCGCTTGACCACCTCCCAGGAGGGATTACTTTGCTCGCCGCCAAAGGGATCAAATCCCGTCAGTAAGATGCGCTTCATGCCTGCCTCCATGCCCATTCAGGGAAATACAAAGTAGTGTATCAACAGGATATTACAACCCAGGACCAGTAATGCGGTAGGTATCTGCACTTTTATTACCTGATACTTGTCTTGCAGCTCCAATAAGGCGGCAGGCACGATATTGAAATTGGCGGCCATGGGTGTCATCAGGGTGCCGCAATAGCCAGAGAACATGCCTATCGCCACCAGTGCCGCCGGGTTGGCATGATGCTGGTTGATCAGGAATGGCAGGGCAATACCCGCCGTCATGACGGGAAAAGCCGCAAAAGCATTGCCCATGATCATGGTAAACAAGGCCATGCCTGTGCAATACATGATGATCAGGGTCAGGCGGCTGTCCGGGTTAATGAAGAGTTTGACGATGTCCTGTATGGATTGCCCGGTCTTGGCGGCAACAAATACGCCCCCCAGCATGGCCAGCATTTGCGGCAAGGTCAGCGCCCAGCCTATGGCATCGATCAGACGCCGCGATGCACGCACGGCTTGCAGGGGTGTGCCACGGGTGTACAGGCAGGCCAGGCCCAGCGCACAGAGACAGGCGATGCATAGCGCAGTCAGGGTCAGGTTTTTTTGATCCAGCAAAAACCATCCGGCAAATTGAAAGTCTTTCACTACCACCGTCAGCAACACCGTGACTATGGGTATGGTCAGTGCCGGGATGAAAATGCGGTTGCCCAGCTTGCCAGCGATTTGCAGACGTGCTGGCCTGTCATGATCTGTATGTTTGCCCATGCCCAGTAAATTGGCACCCGCCAGCGCGGCCATCAACAGCACTGAGATACCGACGATACGATAGGTCAGCGGCTTGCCCAGCGTTGCCAGCATGAGGTCGCCAAACAAAAAACTAAAGCCAAACAGGAACCAGAATAAGGCAGTGGTGATACGGCGCGGGTTGCTGGTATCACGCAGCGTCATGAAAGCCACCAGCATGACGATAATGCCTATGAGGTAAAGCACCAGATTGATACTGACCAGGCTATTCATGCGCTCACCACGACTTCTGTCTGCTTGGCCTGATTGACTTGATTCGCCTGATTCGTCTTCTGCCAGGCTGCAATGTCTTTGGCAATACTGGCATCCAGCCGCGACAGGCGAAACAGATGTATCACCAGGGCACATAGCGCCGTCGGCATACCCCAGATACCGATAGCCAGGGGCTCTATTCCAGTGATGCCATTTTCTTTGAGAAAAGCCGCCATCAGTAGCACGGCACCAAAGGCGATAAAGATATCCTCGCCAAAGAATAGCGCCACATTATCGCAAGCTGCGGCATGGGCAGCGATGCGGTCGCGTATGGCCGGTGGCAATTCACCATGCAAATTGCTGGCAGCCCCTTCTGCCATCGGTGACAGCAAGGGCCGCACGGTTTGCGCCTGCCCGCCCAGGCTCAGCAAACCCATGGCGGCACTGGCTTCACGTACGACGAAATACAGCATCAGGATACGCCCCGTAGTGGCGCTGCGTATGCTCGCCACCCATTGCTGGGCACGTTCACGCAAGCCATAGTGTTCCAGCAAGCCTATGATGGGCAAGATCAATAATGAACTGGTGAGTTGCCTGCTATTGAGGAATTTTTCACCAAAGGTTTCCAGCAGGCTCATGAAATCCATGCCGACGGCAAAGCCTGTGCCCAGGCCAGCGACGGTGACCACCAGCAAGGGGTTGACGCGCAGGGCAAAGCCGATGACGACCAGGGGTATGCCGATCAAGGGCAATAGTAGTTCTGCGTTCACGTTGCCTCCTGCTTGTTTTTTTATGTTGCCTGGCCGGACATATTCTCTTAACAAAACCCCTTAAGACCTCTCAACACAGAGACACGGAGACACAGAGGTAGCACAGAGGAAAGCAAAGAGAATAAGTAATGCGGCCTGGCCTTGCTGCAATTTTTTTACAATACCCTGTACGCCAGCCTGTCCAGTCGCGTACCACTAAGCCGGCCCAATAACTTGCGCACGGGATCAGGGTAATCTGTATTTTTTTCCAGTTCACGATAATGCGTGATGACCGCCGTTTTTTCCATGATGCTCTTCAATTCTTCCTGTCTTTGCAGCTGCAATTCATGCTGCGGGTCATGGATCAGCAAAGCGTTTTCCAGGTCCAGGCGGAAGGCGCGCGGGTTGAGGTTATTGCCTGTCATGAGGGCATAATCCTGGTCTATCCACATGCCTTTCAGATGATAGGTATTGTCATCATCTTTCCACAGGCGCAATTGCAATTGTCCGCTGCTGATATCTGCCTGATGGGACTTGGCAAAGCGGCGCAGATTGACTTCATACAAATAAGGCAAAGCGGCAATGACCTTGAATGGTTCTGCGGGCGGGATGAAGAAATCATTGGCCGTCTTGTCGCCAACGATGATGCAGATACGCACGCCACGCTTCAAAGCGCGGTTGATTTCACGCGTGACCGCCAGCGGAAAATTAAAGTAAGGCGTACAAATAGTGATCTGGGTCTTGCTGGCAGCCAGTAACTGGCAAATGACTTTATTGAGCGGATTATTCTTGCCCACGCCCACCAATGGCGTCACACTGAGGCTGTGCCTGTCATGTTCTTGCTCGGCCAGATTGCAGTCATAACGGGCGCTTTTCAGCTTGCTCCTGAAATGCTTGATTTCGCGCCGTATGCTGCGGGTAGCCGGTATCTCCGGCATGTCCAGCCTGTGCACGGCAGCGGCAGACAATAAGTGTTCACGAATGAATTGCACCATGCTATTGGCCAGCACTTTATTGTGGATCAGCAGATAGCGGTCATGGCGGTATTTATCCTGCTTGTGCAGGTAGACATTGTTCAGGCTGGCACCGCTGTAGATAACTTCATCATCGATGACAAAGCCCTTCAGGTGCAGCACACCAAACAATTCACGTGTCTGCACCGGTATGCCATACAGCGGTACGGTGTAGGCATGGGCCTTGCTGATTTCTTGATACCAGGCCGCATTGCCGCCGCTTTTAGCAGCACCGATCAAGCCTCGCTGCGCGCGATGCCAGTCCACCAGAACGGCAATATCGAGCTCAGGGCGGGCAGCCTTGGCGGCATACAGGGCAGCCAATATCTCTGCCCCGGCTTCATCATTTTGCAAATACAGGCTGCACAGATAAATCCTGTGCTTTGCCTGGGCAATTTTTGCCAATAGCGTGTCGCGGTAATCCGCTGCTGTGTGCAGCGTCTGTACGGCATTTGCCTGTAGCGGGATGCCGTTTAAATGCGTAAGGTCGGAAGCGGACTTGAAGAGGCGCATGTCTGTCTATGGATACCAGTGAAAACCTGACGATGGTAACACCAGCGCGGCCTCAGGCGCTAGCGAAACAGATGTGCCATCCTGAAGCTGGATGTATTGCCCAGTTGCTGGAAATGCTGCTCCAGCCAGGTTTGTGCACGGGCGCGGCCCTCAGCATGCAGGCTATGCAAAAATGCTGACTGTGCATTCATCTTGCTAAGGCTACTCAACTGGCTCATGAGTTCAGGCGCAGCAATCACATGCAAATTGAGCTTGCGCAGGCGGCGCTCCAGCCTGCCCCAGGCCAGCCAGCCTCGCTCTGCTTCGCGCTTGGCCAGCAATAAGCCCTGCAATTCAGTATGGAAGGTGGAACTGAAACCCAACTCAGTCAGGCGTTGCCAGATTTCACTGGCCGAAGAAGGCACTTGCGCGCGGGGCTGGGCATGCAGGAGGATGGCGATGATGTCGCTTGCCGCGCATTTATGCACCAGCGGAAACAGGGGTGGGTTGGCGGTTAGCCCACCATCCCAGTATGCCTCGCCCTCTATCTCCACTGCCCTGTGTATCATGGGCAAACAGGCGGAAGCCAGCAAGACATCCAGACTCATCTGGCGATTGCGGAACAGTTTCAGGGTCCCCGTGCTGACCTGCGTGGTGGCGATGAAGAGCTCAATGCCAGGCTGTTTGCGCAAGCGTTCAAAATCTATCTGCGCTGACAGAATATCGCGCAAGGGGTTGATATCAAAGGGATTGAGCTGGTTGGGTGAAAAAAAGCGTGTCCAGGAAAACAAATGCTTCATGGCAGCGGGTAATTCTGATTGCGCAGCAATATCAGCCGTCAGCGCATGCTCATCCATGATGGTGCTGAATGGAGAACTGGCAGCGACGCTATCCCAAAAATCTTTCAATGCCTGCCTGGCCCCCTCTGCCCCACCTTGCAGATAGCCATGCGCCAGCGCCACCGCATTCATGGCCCCGGCACTGGAACCGCTGATCGCCTCTATACCGACACGCCCATCTTCGAGCAATCTGTCCAGCACGCCCCAGGTCAGTGCACCATGTGATCCACCACCCTGCAATGCCAGTGTGACTGTTTTGTTCATTCTATTCCCTTTCCAGAGGCAGATGCCATGAGGGAGAGTGAAGCATGGAGGTGACCGGCTTATGACCAGGTCAATATGGGGGAGTAGTAAGCAAGGGGTGTGCCTGTGTAATATCTGTAGGTTGGGCCGGGCCTCGCTAGGCTACGGTTTACCAGCCCAACACTGGGCCTCAACAAACGTATACCTTATTCAAACGCCGAGTGTTGCGTTGGTGAAGGGCCTGCAATAAACGTATACCTTATTTAAGCGCCCAGTGTTGGGCTGGTAAACCGTAGCCCAACCTACGCCCTAGCCCAATCTACGGTGTTACAACCTACACGCTTTTACAAGCGCTGCCACACCTGCCATCGCTCCTTGTTCGCAAACACGGGGATGGAATCACTGACTGCCCGCTCTTCGAGCAACACAAAATACGGCAACATCAATTCACGGAATGCCGCGCTGTGTATGGTAAACGGTGGCCCTTTTAGCGATGCGTCTGGCGCATCATCAAAAAAGAAATAACCTGACAGCAAAGCACCTGCTGGCAAGAGTGCTGCCCAGCGCTGGACTATATCTGCCCGCATGGCAGCAGGCAGGGCGCAAAAGAAGGCGCGTTCATAAATCAGGTCCAGCGGCTGCGCTGGTGTATAGGCAAAAAAATCTGCCTCTATGACATGCTTGCCCCACTCACCTATCGCCGCCTGCGCGCTACGTACGGCAGCGGGCGAAAAATCGATGGCCACAACTGGCCAGCCCGCCTGTGCCATGAAAGCAGCTTCATAGCCATTGCCACAACCGGGAATCAGCGTGTTCATGGGCTTAGATGCAGCCTGCATGAAGGCTTGCAAATCTGCCGGGACATTGCCCTTGTCCCAGGGTGTGAAATTTTTTTCAAAGCGTTCATCCCAGAATTGCGGATGACGCGGATCACGGTTCAGGAACTCAGCCATGTTGCAATGTCTGTCAGACTTTGAAATAAAAATGCAGCAGCAATTGCGCCACCACCACACCGGAGAATAAGCCCGCACCAAAATACACGATGGTACGTAACAGGCGGTTGGTGCGTCTTTGCTCGCTTAGCAAGGCCATCAGCATTTCATCGCTATGTCCAGGCTCGGCAGCGCGTGTCAAAGCCTGGTGCGCCAGGCGTGGCAGTTGCGGGAAGATATGGCTGTAGCGCGGTGCCTCGGCCTTGAGTTTTTCTATCAGGCCACGCCAGCCCACCTGCTCGCTCATCCAGCGTTCCAGATAAGGTTTGGCGGTTTTCCACAAATCCAGGTCAGGGTCGAGCTGGCGGCCCAGGCCTTCGATATTGAGCAGAGTTTTTTGCAGCAGCACCAGTTGTGGTTGCACTTCTACATTGAAACGGCGTGAAGTCTGGAACAGGCGCAGCAAGACCTGGCCAAAGGAAATATCTTTCAGGGGGCGGTCAAAGATGGGTTCGCAACAGGCGCGTACTGCGGCTTCCAGTTCATCGACCCGGGTTTCTTTGGGTGCCCAGCCTGACTCTATATGTGCCTCGGCCACGCGTTTATAGTCGCGGCGGAAGAAGGCCAAAAAGTTTTGCGACAGATAATCCTTGTCGAAATCATTGAGGGTGCCAACGATGCCAAAGTCCAGGGCAATATAACGGCCCAGCGTTTCCGGTGCGGTTGACACGAGGATATTACCGGGATGCATATCAGCATGGAAGAAACCATCGCGAAACACCTGGGTAAAGAAAATGGTGACACCATCACGCGAGAGCTTGCCAAGGTCGACTCCAGCTTCACGCAATCTATCCAGTTGCGAAATTGGTATGCCCTGCATGCGTTCCATGACGATGACGGAAGACGAGCAATAATCCCAATGCATCTCTGGCACCATCAACAAATCCGAGTCGGCAAAATTGCGACGCAACTGGCTGCCATTGGCGGCTTCGCGCATGAGGTCAAGCTCATCATGCAGGTATTTATCGAACTCGCCGACCACCTCCTTGGCTTTGAGGCGTTTGCCATCGGCCCATAAGGCTTCCAGCCAGCCAGCAGCGATTTGCATGAGGGCGACGTCATCGTCGATGACTTCTTTCATGCCGGGACGCAGGACTTTGACAGCCACTTCGCGGCCATCTTTTAATACTGCGAAATGCACCTGGGCAATAGAGGCCGACGCGACGGGCACACGCTCAAAACTGGCGAACAACTGGTCAGGATGCGAGCCCAGGGATTTCTTGATTTGCGCGATCGCCAAATCAGGGTCGAATGAGGGTACGCGATCTTGCAGGTGTGCCAGTTCTTCGGCAATATCAAAGGGCATGAGGTCACGCCGGGTTGACAATACCTGGCCAAACTTGACGAAGATGGGGCCGAGTTCTTCGAGTGCCTTGCGCAGGCGTTCACCACGCGGTGCCGAGATGTCGCGCCAGAATATCAAGGTATCGATCAGGCGCGCCGTGCGTGGCACGGACAGGCCGGAAATCGCGATTTCATCTATGCCATATTTGATGGCGATACGTATGATTTTTGCCAGCCTCAGAAACTTCAATATCATCCGCGCATCCTTTCCAGTTTTTCGATGCGCTTGATAAGACGCTCGACATCATCCCGCGTCTTGTTGACTTCGGTACTAAAACCCTGCACAGCCTGGGGTCTGACCAGCATGGGGTTTTCTTCTAAAAAATATTCTGCCAGGTTTTCCTGCAGCTTTTGATGGGTTTCCAGCGCAGTCTGGTGCAAGGCCTTGGCAAAGCCAACCATGCGCACTGCTGCCACATCACCAAACACCTTGCTCAAGTCTTCTTCCGCTTCCCAGCGCAGGTTCTGGCTGAGATGGGAAATAGTATTGGCGAAATCGGCATCGCCTTCTATCTTGACATAAGAAAAAGCACGTTCACGGTTTTGCGCAATCAAGGGTAAGTCACCGAGTTTGACGTAGATGGTCACTTGCGCCAATTCGCTAGCGACAGCGCTTTCCAGCAAACCATCTGGCGCAACTTTCAGGCGCAACTGCATGGTTTGCAAGTCTATACAGGCAATTTTACCGGCATGCGGCAAGAGCTGGCTTCTGGCCCAGCTTTCTTGTGCCAGCAGGTGATTGATAAAGGGTGCAATGGGGATCATGATTCAAATCAGGGCTGTTGCAAAATACCTGGTCATCTCTATGCTTATGCCAGATTAGTCCTGCAAAATAAAAACCGCCCGGCAATTGCAGGGCGGTTCCAGTTTAACAGCTAATCGCGGCAAGCATCGCTGCGTAGCATCAAAACTTTAGGACTCTCACAAAATTGTCCCAGCAAGGCACTGTAACGCCGCTGGGCGGTTTTGCGTGAGTCCCTGATTACATTTGTTGAATACCGGCCAATACCCAACCACCCTGGCCATTCACAGGCTTGGACAAGTTCCAGACTTCGTTGAAGGCTTCTGCCGGTGCATTGGCAGCTTCCTTGATCATGCCTGTGAACTTGATGCTGGCCAAATGGTCAGCGCCTACAGTTTCCACGCCCAGCAAATCTGCATTCAAGGTCACCACATCAGTGACATTGGCTGATGCACCACGTTCCTGGATTTGCAATTTCAGTTCAGCGTACATTTCTGCCGACGTGAATTCACGCAGGTCATTGATGTCTGCCTTGTCCCAGGCCGCTTGCAGGCGGATGAAATAGCTTTTTGCATTGCGCAGGAAGCCTGGCACATCAAAGTCAGCCGGAATAGTCCAGGTAGGATTGACGTCCGCACTGCTTCCAGAAGATACCGGCGCATTGCTCTGGAAAGCCATGGGTTGCGGTGTCACAGGTGGAACGCCAGCAAAGGCTGGTTGATTAAAGCTACTGCCCGTGTTTTGACCATTCTTGTTACGGAACAGGCGGATCACAAAGAAAATCGCAAAGCCGATCAGGGCAAAGGTCAGCAAGCTACCCAGCATGCTGGCAGCTGCGCCACCCAGGCCAAAATGCGACAAGGCTGCACCCAGCAAGGCGCCACCGATCAAACCGCCGGCGATACCCTTCCATGGGATGCCTGGTTTAGGCGGCGCCACTGCAGGTGCCCCAACTGCAGGCGCAGGCGCCGCTGCTGGCTTGGCAGCATTAGCTGGTGACGGCGGCGTAGCCTGGCGTGACACATTATTGGATTGACGACCTATAGAGCCGCCACCACCCAGACGCTTGGCTTCTGCGTCAAACACTGTCATTGTCATCGTACTTACTACGACGAGCATGGCGATCAGAAACTTTTTCATCATTCGACTCCTGTATGTTTCAAGGTTTGCTACAAGCTTACTTACCAAGCTTACTTACTAAGCTTACTTACTTCAGTACTTGATACCGGTGTGTAAAGCGGCCACACCTGCCGTTAAATTAAAATATTGCACGCTGTCCAGCCCAGCTGTTTCCATCATCGTTTTCAGGGTTTCCTGATCAGGATGCATGCGTATCGATTCAGCCAGGTACTTATAGCTGTCAGCATCACCAGCTATCTTTTGGCCCATCCAGGGCAAGACCTTGAAAGAATACAGGTCATAAGGTTTTTGCAGGATTTCCGGCACTTTGGAAAATTCCAGCACCAGCAATTTGCCACCCGGTTTCAGTACACGCTGCATTTCTGCCAGTGCCTGATCCTTGTGTGTCATATTGCGCAAACCAAATGCCACACTCACTCTGTCAAAGTAATTATCCTGGAAAGGTAATTTTTCTGCGTCGCATAACAAGGTGGGGGTGATCAAGCCCTTATTCAAGAGGCGGTCACGGCCTACCCTGAGCATGGATTCATTAATATCCGTATGCCAGACTTCGCCGGTCTTGCCCGCCTGACGTGCAAATTCCTTGGTCAGATCACCCGTACCACCGGCAATATCGAGCACCTTGAAGCCAGGGCGCACACCCGCCTGGGCGACGGTGAAGATCTTCCATACCCTGTGCAAGCCAGCCGACATCATGTCATTCATGACATCGTATTTGGCGGCGACAGAATGAAAAACCTCAGCGACCTTATGGACCTTTTGATCTTCTTCTACGGTGGTATAACCAAAATGGGTGGTATTGCTCATGGTATCTGCCCTGTTTTCTTCAAGAATGCTGAATTATCACGGTTTTCTGGCGGCTATAGAAATTTCCACTGCCTGACATTCAGCTTCTTATGTAACGGATTGTATCTCAACCGCTGCAAGTTTCTGCACACTATGTAAAAAAATCAGTTTTCTCCTGTCAGCGCCCTGACCACGGCTTGCTGCCACTGCGCTGCATTTCTGGTATTCCAGACCAGGTGGACTTCTTCCATGCACTGAAAACCGCAGTCTGTCACCTCCAGACGCACCAGACCGGCATCGTCGAGGGCAAAATCAGGCAGATAGGCCAGCGCCTTGCCCGACCTGACCATGGCCAGCAGCAATTGCAAATCATCTATCCAGTAAGCGATGCGGCGCGGGAACTGGTCATCGCGCCAGCCATCAGAATGCTTGCCACGTTGCTTGCCGCAAAACAAGGAGCGCGCCGGGCTGACAAAATCATGGGCCAGCACCTGGGCGCTGGTGAAATTCAAACTGGTGAAATTCAAGTCTGATTTGCTGGCAGCGTCCACCAGCAAGGGATGTTGCTGCCCGGCCAGTAATTGCAGCTTTAACATACCCAGCGAGGCACTGGCCCAGTCTGCCGACCAATGCGCAGTGCGGCCATGCAAGACTTCACTGGTGACCAGGGCATGACTGGCTTCGCCCCTGGCCAGGGCTGCCAGGGCATCTTCTTCATACATGCTCAGCAAATGCATGTCTGCCGCCGGGTAAGCTGCCATGGCTTGCGCCAGTTGTTCTGCATGCCGCCAAAGCAATATGGCCGGGCCAGCCACGCGACAACTGATACTGGCATCGTCACCACGTACATCGGCCCTGGCCTGGTCAGCCATGGACAGCATATTGCGGGCAAAGTCCAGCATGCGCTGGCCGCTGGCATTCAGGCTAAGTTGCTTGGCAGAACGGTCAAACAAAACCGTATCAATGTCGCCCTCCAGCCTGCGCAAGGCCTTGGAAATGGCGGAAGGCGTCAGGTGCAACTCCAGTGCCGCTGCCCCCAGCGATGGCTGTCTTGCCACGCAGGCAAAGATTTTGAGGTCTATGAGATTCATCTTGCTCAGGCTCCCAGCTTAAATTTCCAATTTGGACATTAAAAGTGAATATATATTGCTTTACGAGACATTTTATCAGACCTAAGATGTAAGCATCTCCTCCCTCATCTACTTATCTCTCTGATATCACCATGACCAATACTGAAAATGTCGTACACCAGCAATGGATATACAGCCGCCATCCAACCGGCATAGTCAGCAATGAGCACTATGAATTGCGCAGCCAGCCTTTGGACACCTCGCTGGATCGCGACGAGGTCTTGATCGCTGCCCGCTATATCAGCGTAGACCCTTACATGCGCATCAACCAGTCGTCCAAACCGACTTATAACCCGGAACCACACCCGCTCAACACCGTGCAAGCCGCTGGCGTGGTTGGCCAGGTGCTGGCATCAAATGCCGCCAGCCTGAAAGCCGGTGACTGGGTATTTGGCATGACAGGCTGGCAAAGCCATGCGCGCGTGCATGTCAGCGCGCTGACCAGGATAGACCCGACGATTGCCCCTGTGTCCACAGCATTGGGCGTACTCGGCATGCCGGGCCGCACTGCCTGGTTCGGTCTGACAGAGGCGGGCAAGCCGCATGCGGGTGAAGTGGTCGTGGTATCTGGCGCAGCAGGGGCAGTTGGTTCACTGGTCGTGCAATTCGCAAAGCGCCACGGCGCAAAAGTATTGGGCATCGCCGGTGGCGCAGAAAAATGCGCCTGGCTGAAAGACAAGCTGGGTGCTGACTGGGCACTGGATTACAAAACCTTCAGCAACGACGAGACACTGAGCCAAGAGATACTCAAACTCACAGGCGGTGTCGATGTGTATTTCGACAATGTCGGCGGCATGGTCACCGACGCCATCCTCCCCATCATCAAACGCCGCGCCCGCATCATCATCTGCGGCCAGATCAGCCAGTACAGCGGCGGCCTGGACGTAGCAGAAATGGGCCCGCGCCTGCTGCAACACATGCTCTACCAGCGCGCCACCATACAAGGCATACTGGCGCGCGATTACCTGCACCGCATGGATGAAATGCTGGCCATCGTCTCACCCTGGGTCAAGGCGGGAGAACTGGTGTTTGAAGAAACCATCATCGACGGCTTTGAACAATTGCCAAGCGCTCTGAATTCCTTATTCACCGGCGAACACCGTGGCAAATTGCTGGTGAAGGTGTAAGCTGATGAAACGCCTGCTCTCTTTATTCGTGCTCAGCTTTTGCTGCATCTTCAGCACCCATGCAGAAAACAAACACGGCCCCACCTGGGGCGTACACGGCATGCTTTTGTTTGGCAACAGCGAAGGCATGTATGTCTCGCACCTGCCGATGTTCCATACGCCGCATGATTACCAGGTCGTACTGCAGATACGCTGCCTCGATCAAAAGCTGGATGCTGCCATCAAAACCAGGCTGGAACAAAAACTGGTCTTGTGGACCATGGAACCAGAACAATTCGAGATCGCCAGGCTGGCTGCAGACAGCAAGATGCCGCTGAAACAGTTCAAGGCCAATATCGTGCTTGGGCATTTTGAACAGGGTGGCAAAACCGAATACAAGGATGTCGCTGTAGTCGTAGAAAAAACCCTGATCTTCCGCCAGCTATCGCCGCAAATGCGCGAGAGCAGGCAGGCTGTTTATCATCAGATAGGTATTGGTACGCAACGTTTCCTGTTGAAGGAAATTGATAGCAGGCCTGATTTTGATCATGTGCTGGCGATCAATGTGCCTGCGGCTGCGGCGATGGCGGATGTCGTAGTGAAGAAAGCGGGATTGCAGGCTGCGACAGATGCGGAGTTTTTGCAGGTGTTGCAAGGCAAGGTGGATAAACGGGCTGGTGTGAAGGGGACTATTTATCTTGATCGGGCGGATTTGGAGTGATTTACCTGTTTTAGTGATCTATTACTGATATAGCACCTGTACATCTGCAAAAAGCTGAACTCGTATTCACATCGCTTTTGAAGTTGCAGGTGCTTTGCCTTTCCACAGTTCCCGTATGACAACACCATTTTTGCTGTATAGAAAATAAAATAGGAGAGCCGATGGTTGAGCCACAGATAAATTCGAGCGTCCTCCTATTGCTTCACTATTTTTACAGTGCAACAAGCAAAACTATGCTTGATTAAACGTGCGAACCAGAGAGTCGAATAGCTCATAGGTCAAGGTAGTCAGTTAAAAACATAGCTAGAAAGTTGGCCCTGCAGAACCTAGTAAATGATGTATTATATTTAATATATCTTCGGCTTTTAAAGTAAACCGTTTTAGTGCAATTTATTCACTCAAATGCAACTCAACCTTGCCCCCATACATTGTGTTCGAACAAAGCCGGCACCCAATACAGCGGATGCAGATTGCATTGCTTACTGTGCAAATACTGGATTTCCATATCTTTGCAAAAGCGCAAAATCTCAACCAAAGTTGCCAGCACGCGAGTGGATATGTACACATCTTGCTAATGCTTGTGGCTTGCCTGTTGCAGACTGTGCGCCTGTAACTATTGAAGGACGCGATGACATACTGTTCGGTTCGCGCTGGGAAGGTGGCACAGTTGATCCAACAGTAGGGTATACAATAGTGGCAAATCCTCATATTTTTAGTAAAGCATTGAGTTTTGATTTTGCCACTCAAAACGGGGATCGCCATTTAAATAATTACTTATACCAGGATGTAGAGGGCGAAATTTTGCTAAGACTTATTGATTTCAGTCGAGCATTGAATTTCGAAGGGTGGCCACCCCCTCCACTGCCAATGGACTCAAACACAAATACCTGTAGATCGTTTACAACATGGTCGATGAATTATCCATTCTTAAAAAATGACGCAGAATCTATCATTAAAAATTGGACTCAGTTACCAAATACATTGATGGACTCTATTTTTCAAACAATGCCAATAGAGTGGATGGACCAAGCAGAAAGGGACACCTTGGCAGACTGGTGGAAAAGTCAAGATAGAATTGACCGCGGCATTGAGGTTGGAAAGTACTTACCATGATTAATATAGCAAAATATTGTGTAATTCAGCTTTTGCCAAATCCTGAGCGTCATGAAGTTATTAATGTGGGATTGCTTATCTGGAATCACAATGCATGGGATATTCAAATGCTACCAGACGAGAGGAAATTGCATGCATTAAATCCTCGATATCCCGCTAACGGACTAGCCAGCGTTGCATTAACAATCAAGGAAATAACTAAAGGTTTAAATACTTTTGAACAGTGTCAGCAAGCTCTAAATAGAATTGGTAGAGGCTGTTTTTTACATAATTATATTGGTCAATTTTCTGCCGAAACGGATAAAAAATATGCGTCAGAAGTGACCTGGCTCATTGATGATTTGATCATGCCTCCGAGTACTCCAACTTTTACTGAAAAGAACAAAATTCCACAAAGTCGTCTAAAAACAAAATTAAGGCGAAAATTTCAAGAAATGAATTGGCTGAGTAAAAAATTGGCTGACATTCATAATCATAAGATAATTGAGAAATTTCCTATCGCTGCAAATCAAGGTTTATACGCTGAATTTGCTATAAAGAATGGTGCGATACATGTGACTGAAACAATCGATTTTGATGTAAGTGAAAGTAGTAAAAAACAAAAAGAGATAGAGGCTCAAGCAAAAACACTTATTCTGTCTGCGGCAAGGAAGCACTTAGGTGGGGATACACGAACTTACGTTGTTGTCTCAGGTAGCCAACGCCTTGCCGCTGGCAACTCAATCAATCTATTAAAAGATCATAATGCAGAGGTTTTTTCGCTAGAGCAGCCATCCGAAATGAATATTTATTATCAAAAAATATTATCGGCAATAAACTCCTAGAACCCGCCTTAGCGGGTTTTTCAATGCTGACTATTGCCAGCGGTGATCTGGATTTCCGAAGCAAGGAATTACGCCTACTCCAGCAGCTCTACATTGCTCGCCCTCCTCATATCGCACTACACTAAATAACAATGCCGCCACTAGCAATATCCCTACGATTGCAGACAAAATTCGCATTTTCTTCCTTTCAATATGCTTGGCACGATTGCCAGCACATCCACAATTATCAGCGAACACTGTGTTCTCACGACTTCGTATAAACAGAAGAAAATGGCGTATTTAATAAAATTCGCGGAAATTTTGTAAATTATTGTTGAGTTAATCTTCATTTAAAAACACAAGCTAATGGCTGGCTTTTCACTGTATAAACGAAAAATCTCTAGATATCCCAGTAGAATTTCTGCAAAACACTCATGTAGTCCATTCGCAAGCGGCGCGCATATTAGCATCGGTTTTGAAGTTGGGTTTGACTTTGGGCCTGCTTTTGAATTTTGCAGTTCCCATGTGTCGGCGCCGTTTGTGCGGTACAGAAAATGGAAAAAGAAGAGCCGCTGTTTGAGCCGCAGGCGAGTTTCGGATCTTCCCATTTTTTGTACTGCACAAACGGGAACCCCCTTCAGGGGGCGACGATGCCTGGGTCGCCTTCTTTTGCTTCCTTTTCTTGGCGAAAGCAAGAAAAGGGAGTAGCTGCCGGGCTACCCCCGGCCTGCAATCTTAAATAACGTATGCAGGTAGTTAAAAAGCAAACTCAGAAATATCGTTTCGTTTTTTTAGAATACGTTGATCGGAGGCTGAGTGTTGGGCTGGTGAAGCGTAGCCCAACCTACGAATTTTCCCCGGCGTGCAATCGTAAATTAACGAATGCGATCATCATAAAATCAGCTCACAAAATCTCACGATTCTGATATTAATAAACTACACGACATACTGCGAACGCCGCTAGATTCCAGCTAAAAGCACGCTGGAATGACGTTAATGTGTGTACGGCTTATCAAAAGATCGCGGTGCTGGTCTACACCAGAGACGTGAAATCTGAGAATTGAGATCTGAGATAGACGCTCACTCAATGCTTAGTCCCACAACTCCCACCACCCTTCACTGGCATGGGTGCATCCCGCCCCGTCTCCCCCGCAAACCCCGCCGCCTGCAATTTCTCCAGATATTCCTGCCAGACCTGCGCCTGGTTTTCACCCAGCCAATACAGATAATCCCAGGTAAAAATCCCCGAGCTATGCTGATCAGAAAAAATGGGCTTGATTGCATAATTGCCGACTGGCTCTATGCCAACAATGCCAACATCGCGCTTGCCGGTTTGCAGCGTCTCTTGCCCCGGCCCATGACCACGTACTTCGGCAGAGGGTGAAGACACGCGCAGTAATTCAAACGGCAGAGAAAACTCCTTGCCATCATCAAAAGCGACTTCAAGCACACGCGATTGGGTGCGGGCATTCAGGGATGTTGGTTGTGGATTGCCTATGCTCATGATGCGAAATTCGAAATAATGGTTTGCCTTAATTGCGGCAACAAGTTGCGGCGTGCGTTCAATGCCGCTTGGTCAGCATTGCCATGCGCAGCCGCCCAGATGGGGTTAGGGAAATGCGCATCATCGGTATACCGCGGTATCAGATGCCAGTGCAGATGCGGCACCATATTACCCAGGCTGGCGACGTTCATCTTGTGCGGCTGCATGACTAACCGTATGGCCGCTTCGAGCTTCCAGACGGCTTGCATGAAAACGTTTCTATCCTCTGTGGACAAGTCCGTCATTTCCTTCACATGCGTATTCCAGATGACGCGGCAAAAGCCGGGGTAGTTGGCGTCATCGACGAGGATGACGCGTAACTGGTCCGTGCTGACGAGGATATCGCCAGCACTGGCATCACATAATTCACAAACGACTGTCATTACACCAGCACCCTTTCTATACCACCGTTATTGGCTTTGGCGACATATTCCGGCATCCAGTCTGGCCCCAGAATATGTTTGGCCATTTCGACGACGATGTAGTCGGCAGTCGTGCCAGAATCTTCATCGTAGCGCGTCAAACCTTGCAGACAGGCTGGGCAGGATGTCAGTATCTTGACGTCACCAGTAAAGCCATCGGCGCGCAGTTTGTCTGCGCCCTTGTTCATTTCCTGCTCCTTGCGGAAACGTATCTGGGTAGAGATATCAGGTCGCGATACAGCCAGCGTACCTGCTTCGCCACAGCAGCGTTCATTCTTTTCTATCTTGACTGCATCAACCGTGGTGATCAGCGCATTCACCGTTTTCAGCGGGTCTTGCAATTTCATCGGTGTATGGCAAGGGTCGTGGTACATATAACGCGTGCCATTCACTGCGGCCAGCTTGACATCTTTTTCCAGCAGGAATTCATGGATGTCGATGATGCGGCAGCCAGGGAAGATCTTGTCGAATTCATAGCCCTGTATCTGGTCATAACAGGTGCCGCAAGAAACCACGACGGTCTTGATATCCAGATAGTTCAGGGTATTCGCCATGCGATGGAAGAGCACGCGGTTATCTGTGATCATCTTCTCGGCCTTGTCGAACTGGCCGGCACTGCGTTGTGGGTAACCACAGCACAGGTAACCCGGTGGCAGCACGGTTTGCACACCGACATTCCACAGCATAGCCTGGGTTGCCAGACCAACCTGTGAGAATAGTCTTTCCGAGCCACAGCCAGGGAAGTAAAACACGGCTTCAGTATCTGCTGTCGTGGTTTGCGGATTGCGGATGATGGGGACCATCTTGTCATCTTCAATATCCAGCAAGGCACGCGCCGTTTTCTTGGGCAGGTTGCCTGGCATTTTCTTGTTGATGAAGTGGATCACCTGCTCGCGTATGACAGGCTTGCCCAGGCTGGCCGGTGGTGCCTTGGTCTGCTTTTTGGCGAGCTTTTTCAATACCGTATTACCGAGGCGCTGTGCCGCCACACCCCAGCCAAAAATCACCTGGCGCGCCGCCTTGATGGTGGCCGGGTCTTTGGCGTTCAAGAAGAACATGGCGGATGCCGTACCGGGGTTGAATGACTTCTTGTCCATCTTGCGCAAGAGATTGCGCATGTTCATCGACACATCACCAAAGTCGATATCGACCGGACAGGGTGTTACGCATTTATGGCAGACCGTACAGTGGTCGGCCACATCTTCAAACTCTTCCCAGTGCTTGATGGAGATACCGCGGCGCGTCTGCTCTTCGTACAGGAACGCTTCAACCAGCAGCGAGGTGGCCAGGATTTTATTGCGTGGCGAATACAGTAAATTGGCGCGCGGCACATGGGTGGCGCAGACAGGTTTACACTTGCCGCAACGCAGGCAATCCTTGACGCTATTGGCGATTGCTCCAATATCGCTTTGCTGCATGATCAGCGACTCATGTCCCATCAGGCCAAACGAAGGCGTGTAGGCATTGCGCAGGTCGGCAGCAAAGTCTGGCAGGTTCAGCAGTTTGCCTTTGTTGAAGCGGCCTTCTGGATCGATGCGCAATTTATACGAGCGGAAATCCTTGATCTCATCTTCAGTCAAGAATTCCAGCTTGGTGATGCCTATGCCATGCTCGCCGGAGATGACACCATTCAGCGAACGGGCCAGCACCATGATGCGGGCAACGGCGTGATGCGCCACTTGCAGCATTTCATAATCGTCAGAATTGACAGGCAAGTTGGTATGTACATTGCCATCACCGGCATGCATGTGCAGGGCCACGAAGACACGGCTGCGCAAGACTTTTTTATGCACGGCCACACATTCATCAAGTATCAGCTTGAAGGCAGACCCGCTGAAAATCTGGCGCAGTTGCGCACGGATTTCTGTCTTCCAGGATACACGCACTGTCCTGTCCTGGACGATGGAAAACACGGTCACATCAGGCTGTGCTTTTAATCTCTCATCGAAGACAAATTTCAGCTTGTCCAGGCCCAGTTCCAGCAATTCCGTTTTTGCTTCGCTCAGTGGCTTGTCGAGATTATTGAGCAGATAAGTCCAGCGTGCTTCTGCTGCCTGCAGCAAGGCATTGGCTTCATTGACGCGGTCTTCCAGCAATTCTGATGCGGGGATATCATCGCCCGCAGCATCTTCACTTTTGCCCAGCGGCAGATTGCGCTTGGCGAAGAAAGCTTTCAAGGCATCCAGCAATGCCAGCTTGTTTTGTATCGATAATTCTATGTTGATGCGCTCTATGCCATCGGTGTACTCACCCATGCGGTTCAGCGGGATCACCACGTCTTCATTGATCTTGAAGGCATTGGTATGTTTGGAAATCGCTGCTGTCTTGGCGCGGTCCAGCCAGAATTTTTTGCGTGCCTCAGGGCTGACGGCCACAAAGCCTTCACCGACGCGAGTATTGGCAATACGTATGACTTCAGACGCGGCCTGGGCCACGGCGTTTTCATCATCGCCGACGATGTCGCCGAACAAGGCCATCTTGGGCAAGACGCCGCGCTTGGATTTGGTCGTATAACCAACGGCGCGCAGATAGCGTTCATCCAGATGTTCCAGACCTGCCAATATCGCGCCGCCCTTGCGGGTTTCGTTATCGAGGTAGTCCTTGATTTCAACAATGCTTGGTATCGCATCACGTGCCTGGCCAAAAAACTCCAGGCAGACGGTGCGGGCAAACTTGGGCATCTTGTGCAAGATCCAGCGTGCCGATGTAATGAGACCATCGCAACCTTCTTTTTGCACACCTGGCAAACCCGCGAGGAATTTGTCGGTCACGTCCTTGCCCAGACCTTCTTTGCGGAAGACGCGGCCCTTGATATCGAGTTGTTCAGTTTTGAAGGGCTGCTTCTCACCAGGGTGTGTCCATTCGAGCTTGAACCTGGCGATTTCCACATCATGGATTTTGCCGAGGTTATGCTCAAGCCTTGTCACTTCCAGCCAGTCACCATTAGGATCAACCATGCGCCATGAAGCCAGGTTGTCGAGCGCCGTGCCCCACAATACCGCCTTCTTGCCGCCTGCATTCATGGCGACATTGCCGCCTATGCATGAGGCTTCGGCCGAAGTTGGGTCTACGGCAAATACAAAACCGGCTTTTTCAGCAGCATCCGAGACGCGCTTGGTGACCACACCGGCACCTGAATAGATGACGGCATAATCGCGGTCTACGCCGGGCAGGCGTGTCATTTCGACTTCGCCCAGTTGTTCGAGTTTTTCTGTATTGATGACTGCCGACAAAGGCGTCAGCGGGATAGCGCCGCCGGTATAACCCGTGCCACCGCCACGCGGGATGATGGTCAGGCCCAGTTCTATACAGCTTTTGACGAGGCCAGCCATTTCATCTTCTGTGTCTGGCGTCAGCACGACAAACGGGTATTCCACACGCCAGTCGGTTGCATCAGTGACATGCGATACACGGCTCAGGCCATCGAACTTGATATTGTCTTTTGCAGTAAAACGCGCCAGCAGCCTGTTGGCTTTCTTGCGCAAATCATAAGTGTCACGGAAATCCTTGGAAAATGCCGCCACTGCCTTACGGGCGGCCTGCACCAGAATTTCTACGCTATTGCTGCGCTCTGCATCATCGTTGACGGTGCTCAGGCGGCGCTTCTCGACTTCGGCCAGCCTGTGGTTCAGCGCATCAATCAAATCCTGGCGACGGCGCGGGTTATCCAGCATGTCGTCTTGCAGATAGGGATTGCGCTGCACGACCCAGATATCACCCAGCACTTCATACAGCATGCGCGCAGATCGCCCGGTCTGGCGTTTGCCGCGCAATTGATCCAGCAATTGCCAGGCATCTTCGCCTAACAGGCGGATGACGATTTCGCGGTCAGAAAACGACGTATAGTTATAAGGAATTTCCCGCACGCGGGTCGGTGTGGCGCCTTGGGGTGCATCTGCGAGCAAGGCCTGTATCTGGGCTGGAGCATTCATCAGTGACGTGGTTGGACGGATATATAAAAGTCCATTCTAACTTATTGCGATGCACCACGCGCCAACAGCCTTGAAGTTTATACGGTAATGAATGGTGATTGTGGCAATTTTCCGAATGGAATTTGGCAAAAATAGCCAAAAATGAGGCAAAAGTGGCTAAGCTTGTAAATTCATCGCAATGCAGCTGCACAAAAGTCAGGCAGGGAGATTTGATTTACATCGTTTGTCGTATTTTACACGTGCTTGTATCAGGACTGCAGTCATTTGCTGATGAAATAGGATATCGCGCCGTTTTTTTGTCTGAGTCAGGATCAATCAACTCGTGAACAATAGCTATACTTTGTCTTCATGGGCATACCATGCACTTTGAAGATGCGTTAAATATTTTTCCAGTTCTAGCCCATGCACTGACTTTTCAGCATTCTTTATGGCAATAAAGTACGGCCCTTGCCTGCGCGGCCATTCTTGATAGAAATATTCAAGTTCAGAACTAAACCAGTTCCTGACCGCATCTGCATCTTTCATCCCATTGAATAGTGCAAGCAAATCGGCGGGACTTAAGTGAACTCTTAAAGGCTTAGTCAATTCCTGATCAGGCTCAAACAAACCTGACTCAATTTTTGACTGCTTTCTGATACGCCGACCTTCCAAGGCATAACGCAACCATATCCCAAAGAAAATCACTGACATTAATTTTTGGGGTAATGGAAATAAAAAAATATCGATTGCAGCAATAAAGAAGCCAAAAAAAATCCAAATCAATTGCCAATAAAATAGCTTTTTTTGTTTTTCATTCATTATTTTTTCAGTAAGACTTGTACTTGATAATAAGACTGCGGGACAGACAGAAAAACTCGGCGTTATCCCTTTTTACGCTTTTTCATTTTTGCCTCAGCAACAACATCTCTGGGCATGACTTCCACTGTCGGCCAATCCAGCTGCAATTTGCCGATGCTGATCGCTGGATGTTCATTGGGTAGTAAGTAATAACTGATTCCACCAGGGACATAGTCAAGCTTGCTCCAATTACATGCCAGCAACTTACCCCATGGATAGTCAGTCAGCATCATGATTTGCAATATTTCATCCAGGGTATGCTCATTGTGCTTCACGCCTGCCAGTTGCTTTGCCAAGTCAAGCACAGTATAAACCGCTGGTTCACAAACCTTGACATGATGCGGCCCTTTTTCTCCCATGAAACCCACCTCGCTGCTAAGGATAGCAAATGAGTCATTTTGCTTGATTGTAATGGCTTGAGGCACATAAACACCCTCTTCGTCATGCCAGTCATGGTCTTGTATTTGACGTACTACCGTCATCACGGCTGACGCAAAATTGATGCTCACAGCACCTACATGGATGGAATACATACTGCCAGTTCTATCATTGTTATCATGTCTTTGATACCCAGGCTTGTAGCGGGCAGACGTCCTTCAAAGTAGGACTTATCAAAGTGTAAGCCAGTACGTCCAGCCCCTTGCGGTCCACCAGATTCAGCAGTTTTAGTGAAGGGCCCATGCATGAGTTCAGACGCAATAAACTGGCATGGTTGTGAGTTGATTGTGTATAGAGAAATTTCAGCAGATACGACACTCAAATGAAGTCATTTCTTGAGGAATGACATATTTTTTCCCATCAAAACGTAACAAGTATTTTTTGATTTCTTTCTTGTCCACCTTGGTTTGACAGCTATTGCTTTCTGAATTTTCATCCTGCATAAGTTCCTCATGGGTATCAATCAATTCTTCTGTGACCAGCAAGTCATAAAAACCATGTGTTCTTCCAGAGCTTATGCCAATAGTGCGTGTTGCATCCCTGGCCTCATTCCGGCACTCCCTGATTCTTCTGTCGAAATGAATGAGCATATCTGCATTGGATAGTACTTCCACAATCTTACTCCCGCGCACCATGAATATTGATAAAGGCTCTTCGTATGCAAACCTGGCAGTGCTATACCCTACCCGAATACCAAAAGCCCTGACACCAGTCGCTATATTGTAGTTAGTCGTGTCAATTCGCATTCCGTCAAACTCTGTACCATCCCAATACAATTTTTTCGGAAATAACTGATGTTTTAGCGTTTTCCCTGTTTTATCATTGACCAGGGAAATATCCAGGCTATAAGTTCCCATGACATCACTATCACCGATTTCCGTTCCTTTTTGACGGCGGGCGATCGCAACTATATTAACGCCCAGCATTGCAGGGTGTGGCGTACAAGCAGTCAGTCTGTCTCTGTAATAAAGCTCTTCATGATAGCCAAGACCATGTCTTACCTCATCGATGAATTGGTCATTACATGCGCCATAGGCAGCGAGTGAATAAGTCATGAGCAGGGAAAGAAAATATCCTGACAATTTCATACTCACCTCAGGTAAATGGAGAATTCAAGACGATCTGCAGCAGGGATGGGTGTGTAAATGCATTGATTTTGTCTTGCGTATTATTGCGCAACAGCGCGCACAATATATATCGTATTTGAAAAATCAATTACTAAGGAGCTGGCACACATGTCAGCATACTAAGCATATGCAAGAAGTATGCTGAGGGGAATAAACTGCGGAAAGCAAGATCCTGCTTTCCGCAGCGTATAGCAAAATTAGCCCAGCAAAGCAGGCGCAGTCTTACCGTATTTCAGTGTAGTTTCTACTGGCAACCAGTTACCTGTGGATTCCTGACGGCCTTGCAGCAAAAAGCGAGGATGTGCTTCTTTGACTGTGTCGGCAGCGGCTTTGGACAATTCGCCGATCTTGCCTTTTTTGAGGCGGTTCACGACCAGGCCGATTTCTGTTTCCGGGAAATCGCGCAGCATGTCGTAGTCACCATCGCTGTCGCCAGCAACAAATACCGGGCCGTAGCCTTTTTTGGCGACCAGTTCGCGTTTGATGACGACGGTCTTGCCTGGCCCCCAGTTCAAAGGCCAGTCTTTACGGTAGGCGTTTTTGTAGACATCGCCGTTTTGTTCCAGGCGCAGGCCCAGAACGTTTTCACGCTGTACGTGGTAGCCATATTTTGGATTGGTCGCGAATACGGCAACCACATCTTCCAGCGAAGCGGTGCTGACATACACGTCGAAACCATTTTGACGGAAAGTGTTCATCAATGTTGCCACTTCTGTACACAGGCGTATGCCGTGGAAATGGGCTGTGGTGATGACACCGGCCACACCAGGCAGGGATGAAGGGCTGGTGTACTTGGTCTTGGTCAGGCTCATGCCCAGGTTGGCGTCATTGGATGCTTCTGCCAGTGCGCTGACTTCGGCGACTGTCATGTTGGCGAAGAAGTAGATGACCCATGGGTAACCGACATTCACACCATGCGTGTCATTGACGGCTTCATACAGGAAGTAGAGCTTGGCGCGGAAGTCCTGGAACTGTGCTGTCTCCATGATTTCTTCCAGGCTGCGGCTACCAGCCATGCCTTTGTAGTTGGCGTGCAGGTAAGCGTAGTCGCTATCCAGATCTGTACAGATGCTTTCCAGGTCGAGCTGCTTGCCTGCGGCATTTTTGTAGTCGGCAGTAAAGTTGCCAGCCGGTACGTTTTGACGGATGGTGGCAGAGAATTCTGTCGGGTTCAGTTTGAATGCCAGATGGTTGATCTGGTACATCAACAGCGCTTCTTCGCAATCATTCATGATGCTGGTATTGTCCCAGTCAAACACGGCATAAGGCTTGCGCTTGGCAGAATAGTTTTTGCTGGCGCTGCCATGATTGGCGATCAGGGATGTAACCAACTCACGGTTACGCGGTGACCATTTTGCAGCATCCAGGTAAACATTGGCGGCAGCGGCTGCTGGTTTGGCCAGTGCTGGCGCGGCCAGAGTGGCACCTGCTGCAGTAGCGACCAGGCCTTGCAAAAATCCACGACGTGGTTGTTTGTTTGTTGATTTGCTATCTTGCATTTGATTTCCTTGTAATGCGCATGCCTGAGCCGCATGCTGGGGCGGGTATTTTGATGACTTGTAATGCTAAAAATATAAAGGTATATTTATGCTTCAAGGCAAGTATTATAGTCAAACATTATGACATGCCAGCAAACAGAAACATTTTTAGACAAAAAAATCTAAGACTTGCCAAATTGGATCGGGTATTACAGTTCTATACCATCATGAACTGAATGCAAATGACATAAATGCACTTCTGATGGGGCAAACAGGCGTATGGGCAAATCGCTCATGCCTATGCCGCGGCTGGTCAACAATAAGCGCTGGCCAGGCAAGGGGAACAAGCCCTGGGCATAGCGCCGCTCACCCGAACCGGGAGGCAGCACCAGGGGCATGCCGCCTGGAGTAGCAATTTGGCCGCCATGGGTATGGCCGCAAAAGGCGATAGCAAAATCATGGCGGGCGACATGCCTGAGGCCCAGTGGAGAATGCATGAGTAGCAGGCGCACATCCCCTGCCCCGGCAAAAGTCTGCTCTGCATCTGGCATGCCTACTCCGGGCTCGTCCGTGCCGCAAATGGAAATCGCCTCGAAGGGCGCAGGCAAACGCCGGTTTTGATTGACCAGAACTTGCACACCAGCATCCTGCAGGCAATTGGCGATGTGCTCATCATCGAGCCACAGATCGTGATTGCCCATGACGGCAAACTTGGGGGTGGCAGGATCAAGCAAACCCAGTGGCCCAGCCAGATGCTGCATATGCCTGGCATGCAGGGAGACATAGTCGCCGCCAAACAAGATGACATCCGGCTCAAAAGCGGCTATCGCGGCAAAGGCTTGTTCGATAAGGCGGTAATCGGTCAACGGGCCAGCATGCAAGTCAGAAATGAAGGCCAGTTTGCATGTAAAGCCCTTGGCTAAAGGCAGATAAAAGTCGCGCCTGTCCAGATGGAGCTGGCCTTGCAGCCCCAGGGCATAGGCGATACGGGCAGCCCAGTTTTCTTGATAGAAAGCTGCTTCCATAGCCTCGCCAGCTTGCCGCCACCAGCCGTAATATTTGCCTCTACCCATGCTAATTCAATCTCATCAAGCCAGGAAGCCGGCCAGTTTTGCCCAAAAACTATCTGGCACTTTCAATAGTAACCAGCTCATGATGATGTAGCGCAGGCACTTGCCCACGGCCATATAAAACACGCTGGGCCAGAAAGGCATGCGCAACCAGCCTGCCAGGGTACAAATGGGGTCACCTATGCCAGGCAGCCATGCCAGCAGCATGGTCTTGGCACCAAAATGCTGCAACCAGCGATACCAGTAACTTTCACGCTCGCGGTCAAATGCCTGCTTGGCAGCATAGCCCATGCCATAATCGACCACTCCGCCCAGGGTGTTGCCTATGGTGGCGACGACGATGACTTGCCAGAAAATCGCGGGGTTGCTCTTGATGACGGCAAAAACCGCCGGTTCCGAGCCCAGGGGCAGCAAGGTGGCGGAGATAAAACTGATGATAAAAACAGAACTGAGACCAATTTCAGGCAGGGCCAGCACGCTTAATAACCAATGGACTGCAGCTTCTATCATCGTGGTTTGATATGTCGGTAAAAGGCATACATTATAATGGCGCCGGTAATTTGAAATCAGTATGCCGCAACTTAGGGCCAAATTAGCCCTAGATCACTGGTAGTTCAGCAGTAGTTCACCAGCAAATCACGATTAGATCAGCCATTTTTAACTATAAATAAGACATCCATGAGCACCGATTATCTGAAGAAGATCCTGACAGCGCGCGTCTATGACGTCGCCTTTGAAACCCCGCTGGAATACGCTACCAGCCTGTCGGCACGCATGGATAATCGAATTTACTTTAAACGCGAAGACATGCAAAGCGTGTTCAGCTTCAAGTTGCGTGGTGCTTATAACAAGATTGCTCATCTGACGCCTGCACAACTCAAACGCGGCGTCATCTGCGCCTCGGCTGGTAACCATGCCCAGGGCGTGGCCCTGAGTGCCCGCAAGAAAGGCTGCAAGGCCGTCATCGTCATGCCGACGACTACGCCGCCCGTCAAGATTGATGCCGTGCGCACCCATGGTGGCGACCTGGTTGAAATCATCCTGTTTGGCGACTCCTATACCGACGCCTATGGCCATGCGCTGGAACTGGAGAAAAAACGCAAGCTGACCTTCGTCCATCCTTTCGATGATCCGGACGTTATCGCTGGCCAGGGTACGGTGGGCATGGAGATTTTGCGCCAGCATGCTGAGCCCATCCATGCAATCTTCGTCGCCATCGGTGGTGGTGGTCTGATCTCGGGTGTGGCGGCTTACGTCAAGGCGGTGCGCCCGGATATCAAGATCATCGGTGTGCAGACGACGGATTCTGACGCCATGGCACGCAGCCTGAAAGCTGGCAAGCGCGTGACCCTGAATGATGTGGGCCTGTTCTCGGATGGTACAGCCGTCAAGCTGGTGGGTGAAGAAACTTTCCGCCTGGCAAAGCTGTATGTCGATGAAGTGATTACGGTAGACACCGACGCCGTCTGCGCGGCCATCAAGGATGTGTTCCAGGACACCCGCAGCATACTGGAACCAGCCGGTGCCCTGGCAGTAGCCGGTTGCAAGGCTTATATAGAACGCGCCAAGGCCAGCAAGAAACCGCTGAAGAATGAAGCCCTGGTGACCATCGCCTGTGGTGCCAACATGAATTTTGACCGCCTGCGCTTTGTGGCTGAGCGTGCCGAAGTCGGTGAAGCCCGTGAAGCGGTGTTTGCCGTGACCATACCAGAAGAGCGCGGCAGTTTCCGCCGTTTTTGTGAACTGATAGGCGCGCGCAATGTCACAGAGTTTAATTACCGCATCAGCGATGAAAAAGCCGCGCATATTTTTGTGGGCATACAAGTACACGATAAGCAAGAATCTGGCAAAATTGCCAAGAATTTTGAAAAGCATGGTTTTGCCACGCTGGACCTGACACATGATGAGCTGGCGAAACTGCATATCCGCCATCTGGTTGGCGGCAAGAGCAGCCTGGCCAGGGATGAATTGCTGTACCGCTTTGAATTCCCGGAGCGCCCGGGTGCTCTGGGCCGTTTCCTGAACAGCATGGCACCGAACTGGAACATCAGTTTGTTCCACTATCGTAACCATGGCGCAGATTACGGTAGAACTTTAGTGGGTTTACAGGTTCCAAAGAAGGAAATGAAAGCTTTCCGCGAATTTTTGGCAACCCTGGGTTACCGTTACTGGGATGAAAGCAAGAATCCCGTTTATCAATTGTTTTTGGGCTGATACCGCCCGGCAATTTAATTACTACAAACAACATGACAGATTCCGCACCAAATACGCCTGAGCATTCTTTACTGGGCAAGCCCGCGACTTACAAGTCCGAATACGATGCCAGCCTGCTATTCCCTATCTCCCGCGCAGGGAAAAGGGAAGAGCTGGGCCTGGGCAGCAGCCTGCCTTTCTTTGGTGTGGATATCTGGAATGCCTATGAAATCTCCTGGCTCAACATGCGCGGCAAACCGCAGGTGGCGATAGCCGCTGTCACGGTACCGGCAGATTCACCAAACATTATAGAATCCAAGTCCTTCAAGCTTTACCTGAACTCTTTCAACCAGACCCGCCTGGCTGGCACGGATGCCCTGGTCAGCCTGTTGCAGGCTGATTTGTCTGCCGGTTTTGGAGCAGCAGTACAAGTCAAACTGACCACGCCAGACCAGTTCGACAAACTCGCCATGCATGAGCTGCAGGGCCATTTGCTGGACAGGCTGGATATTGAAGTCGATAGCTACACCCCTAATCCAGCACTGCTGACTGCGAATTTTGACGAGTCGGCAGTGGAAGAAACCCTGATCTCGCATTTGCTGAAGTCCAACTGCCTGGTGACTGGCCAGCCAGACTGGGGTAGCGTGCAAATCCATTATGTAGGCCCACAAATCAACCAGGAAAACCTGTTGCAGTATTTGATAGGCTTCCGCGATCACAATGAATTCCACGAGCAATGTGTGGAACGCATCTTTGTCGACATCATGCGCCACTGCAAACCGCAGAAATTGTCAGTCTATGCACGGTATACCCGTCGTGGCGGGCTGGACATCAACCCATGGCGCAGCAATTTCAGTTCGGGCCAGGGCCCGGATAACCGCCGGAATGCGCGCCAATAAACGGCGTAGCCCCCTTCCCATCACTCTTTTTTGTATCCATTTGTAAGCAATATTATGTTGAAATTCAAAAATTTCTCGCTGGGCGCTGCCTTGTGCGTCTCCAGTTTCATGTTCTGCGCGGCATCCCAGGCGCAAACGACCACCACCCCTGCCCCTGAAGAAATGGGCTGGTGGGATAGTGCCAAAGCCAAGGCTAATAAAATCCTGGATGAAGGTGATTTGTCGCTGATGGTGGCTGGCCATACTCATCATGGCCGAGGTACTTACACCAAGGAAAGAATTGCTGAATTGAATGAAAATACCTGGGGTATGGGCTTTACCAAAGCCATACGCACCAAGGAAGATAATGAAGAATCCCTGTATGCAATGATGATTTCGGATTCGCATTTCAAACCCCAGCCCATGGCTGGCTATGCCTATCAATGGACAAAGACCCTGGGTGATACGGTTGAAGTCGGTGGTGGCCTGACGGGCGTGATGATCAGCCGTACCGATTACTTTGGCGGCATCCCCTTTCCCGCCGTCTTGCCGATAGCCTCGATAGGTACACGCAGCACCAAACTGATGGCAACTTATGTCCCGCGTTTTTCCAAAAACAAGGGTAATGGCGACGTACTTTTTTTGTTTGTTCGCTTTGATTTGAAGTAAAGTCTGAAGGCATGTAGTACGGGTAAAAGTGGTAACGCGCCTTGGTGATTTTTCGTCTATTCTGGCGTCATATGTTTTTAATACTAGCGAATTACCATCATTGTCCTTAGAACTTGCTTGATGTAAAGTAAGCAGACTTATTCGTTTTATAGATTGTTGTCGTGATAATTCCGGTCCCGTTTTCAAGCACCCGCCCACGCGAGCCTGTCGCCAGTTCAGACTGGCACATGGCCTTGCTGGAACATAACCCGGACGCGATGTATGTGCTGATCGACGACAGTCTGGTGTATGCCAATCCCGCCGGTGTAGAACTCATGCATGCCGGTGACGCCCAGCAATTGATAGGCTTGAAACCTGAAGCTTTCTTGCATGGGCGACATCATGAAGGCGCCAGGGCCATCTTGCAAAAACTGCGGCAAGAGGGAGCGCAAAGCAAGCATACCTGTCAATGCATACGCCTGGATGGGCAATTGCTTGATATAGAAGTCCGGGGTACGCAATTCAGTTTTAATGAACAAACTGCCATCTTGTTGACGGCGCGCGAAGTAAGCTCCCGTCTCAACCCTCGCGACAACACGACTGTCACCGCCCTTCCCATCATCGATCAAGTCCGCTACAAATCCAGCCGCGTTCATGAAGCCCTGCATCACGAGAAAGAAATCCTCGAGATGATCGCGCTGGACAAACCCCTGACCGATATCCTGGAAGACGTCTGTGACCGCATGGAACGCCTGCTCGACAATGGTGCCTTATGCGCGATCACCCTGTTTGATGCGAGTACCCAGCAACTGAGTTTTGGGGCTGGCCCTTCGCTACCCGACGGCTTTTGCGCCTTGCTGGGTAATGTGCCGGTCGATACCAGCTCGGGCTCGGCCTCGGCAGCGATTTTCTACCAGCGCACCACCATCGTCCAGGATATTGCCGTCAGCCCGCTGTGGAAGAATTTGCGTGAACCAGCCTTGCGTTATGGCTTGCGCTCCTGCTGGTCTTTACCGATTACGACCGCCTTCAATACCCTGCTGGGCACGGTCGACGTGTATCACCAGAAGGTACATAGCCCGAATGAAGATGAGCAAGCCATGATGATGGATGCCTGCGATCTCATCGGTCTGGCGATAGACAAAAAGAACATGGAGCAAAGCCTGGAGGAAAGCGAAGAACGCTATCGCTCCGTGGTCACCAATCTCAGTGAAGGCATCATGATGATAGGCCCAGGCGGCCAGATCCTGACCTGCAACCCCAGTGCCCAGCGCATCCTGAAGATAGATGACATCAACACCGTAGGCAAGCGCCATCGTTATTTCAAGAGCATACTCGGCGACGAGGGGCAATCGATACGCATGGGCGATGATCCAGTCTCGCTGGTATTTCGCAACAAGGCACCGATTTTGAATTTATCGACGGGGGTGGAGTTACGTGATGGCTCCATCGTCTGGCTGCTGGTGAATATCCTGCCTATCAGCAAAAAAAGCAGCACCAGTGTTTCTGCCGTATTGATTTCATTCACCGACACAACCGAGGTGCGCGAGACACAAAGGCAATTGCACTTCATGGCTTCTTATGATGCCCTGACTGGCTTGCCGAATCGCCATCAACTCAATCAACGCCTCAACAAGGCCCTGGCCAATGCCAAGCGTACCCAACACCGCCTGGCCCTGCTGTTCCTTGATCTTGACCGTTTTAAAAACGTCAATGACACGGCTGGTCATGCCGCTGGTGATACGCTCTTGCGCGATGTTTCTTCACGCCTGAGTTCTTGCATACGTACCAGCGATATGCTGGCCCGCCTGGGTGGTGACGAATTCGTCATCGTTGCCGAAGCCTTTGAAGATGCCATGCAACTCAAGGACCTGGCAGAACGCGTGCTGGCGCGCATGCGCGATCCCTTTGTCATCGATGGCAATGAATACCATCTGGGCACCTCTATCGGTATCAGCGTCTATCCGCATGATGGTGAAGACGGCCCTACGCTCATGCGTTGTGCCGATTCCGCCATGTACCATGCCAAGGAATCTGGCCGCAATAACTACCAGTTCTTCACCACTGAGCTGAATGTCCGTGCCCAGCACCGTTATGCGCTGGAAACCAATCTGCGCCGTGCCCTGACGGATAATGAATTCCTGGTGTATTACCAGCCCAAGATTTGCCTCAGCACCTCATGCGTGGTGGGGGCCGAAGCGCTGATACGCTGGCAAATGCCGGACGTCGGCCTGGTACCACCGAATGAATTCATCCCCATCTCGGAAGAAATTGGCCTCATCCTGCCGCTGGGCCGCTGGATTTTGCGCCAGGCTTGCCTGCAAACCCAGTTATGGCGCGAACAGTATTCGCCCGACCTGGTGATCAGCGTGAATATCTCGCCCAAGCAATTCCAGGACCCTGGCTTGCCAAAATACATAGAACAAGTCTTGCAGGAAGTAGGCTTGCCCCCCTCTGCCCTGCAACTGGAGATCACCGAAGGCTTGCTGATGGGTGACGTCGACTTGCTGCTGCCGGTATTTGCTGCCATCAAGAAACTCGGTATCAGTATTTCGCTCGACGATTTTGGGACAGGTTTCTCATCTTTATCTTATTTGCAACGCTTCCCTATCGACAATCTCAAGATAGATCGCTCCTTTATTCGCGAGATACCAGAGAACCAGGATTCCGTGGTATTGACGCATGCCATCATCGCCATGGCCAAGGCGCTGGGCATGAGTGTCACTGCAGAAGGCGTGGAAAAAGCCGATCAGATGTTCTTCCTGGCCGACTCTGGTTGCCAGGAAATGCAGGGCTTTTATTTCAGCCAGCCACTGCCAGTTGATAAATTTGAAAAATTACTAAGAGACAACGTTCGTTAAAAGTGTTGTCAAGTTTTGCGCATAGCGCCCAAAAGAAGCCTATAATTTGTCAAAACCTAATTTTGTGCATCGCACCATTTCGCTGTAAAACGATCTTGCACCATGACGAATATTGCAAAAATCCTGCCTCTCAACAACGTACTGCTGGATCTGGAAGTCTCCAGCAAAAAAAGAGCATTTGAACAGGCCGGGCTGTTATTCGAAAATAATTGCAGCATAGCGCGCTCAGTTGTCTCCGATAACCTGTTTGCCCGTGAACGCCTGGGCTCTACCGGGCTGGGCCACGGCGTGGCCATTCCGCATGGCCGCATCAAGGGCTTGAAAGCCCCGATTGCTGCCCTTGTCAGGCTCAAAGAGGCGATTCCTTTTGAATCACCCGACAGCCAGCCGGTCAGCCTGCTGATTTTCTTGCTCATGCCTGACAATGTCACGCAACAGCATCTCGAAATCCTGTCTGAAGTGGCCGAGATGCTGTCCAATGAAACTTTCCGCGATAGCCTCAACACAGAAGCCAGTGCGGCGGCAATTTATGAAAAAATCATGGCATGGCGCCCCAATTTGCCTGGCAATGCCTGATTGAAGGTCTGAGGCAGCCATGCATGCGCATGGCCACCAGACTCGCCTAGTTATCCCTCCCAGCCACCCAGTAGCATATCGTCAGATTCAGCCCATATAGCCATGCCATCATTGACAGAACTCACGGTACAAAAAATCTACGACGATAACCGCGACACCATGCAACTGGGCTGGTTTGCCGGTTTTGCTGGCGCGGACAAGCAAATCACGGGCGATGCAGCTTCCTCTGCCGATCAGGTCGGGCATTTGAACCTGATCCACCCTGGCCGCATACAAGTGCTGGGCCACCAGGAACTCTCGTATTACAACCGCCTGTCGAATGCCTCACGCAATAACCTCATGCGTGAACTCGTCGCTGGTGCGCCGCCTGCCCTGATCGTGGCGCAAGGCCTGGAATCGCCACCGGCATTTTTGACGACTTGCGACGATAATAATATCCCGCTGTTTTCCACGCCTTATCCATCAGCGCAAGTCATTGATTATCTGCGCGTGTATCTGTCGAAAAAACTCGCGCAAAAAATCACCATGCATGGCGTCTTCATGGACGTGCTGGGTGTGGGTGTACTAATCACTGGTGAATCTGGCCTGGGCAAAAGCGAGCTGGGACTGGAATTGATTTCCCGCAGCCATGGCCTGGTGGCCGATGATGCCGTCGAATTTTCGCGCATCGCCCCCAATATGATAGAAGGCCGTTGCCACGAATTGCTGCAAAACCTGCTGGAAGTGCGCGGCCTGGGCTTGCTCGATATCAAGACCATCTTTGGTGAAACTGCAGTACGCCGCAAGATGCGCCTGAAACTCATCGTGCACCTGGTGCGCCGTAGCACCCTGGAAGAAAACTACGAGCGCCTGCCCATCGATTCGCAAACCGAAGAAGTGCTGGGTTTGCCGATCAGAAAAGTCGTCATCCCGGTGGCTGCTGGCCGCAATATTGCGGTCTTGCTGGAAGCAGCGGTACGCAATACCATATTACAATTACGTGGCATTAATACGCTGGAAGATTTCATGGAGCGGCAACGACGCGCCATGGAAAACGGTGACTAACTGATTTGATTGTCCACGACTAATTGCTGTAATTACCCACAACGGTATCCGCTATGGAAATCCTGCTTATCTCCGGTATCTCCGGCTCTGGCAAATCGGTAGCTCTGAATGTGGTTGAAGATGCCGGTTATTATTGCGTCGACAATTTGCCGCCCAGCCTGCTGGCCGAGCTCATCAATACCCTGACACGCGAAGGCATACCCTCGGCCGCCATCGCCATCGATACCCGCAGCGCCAATTTATTGACAGGCTTGCCCGACTCCATCCAGACCCTGCGTGACCAGGGCCACAATGTCAAAGTCTTGTTCCTGACCGCCAGCACAGAATCCCTGGTCGCGCGTTTTTCAGAAACCCGCCGCAGCCACCCACTGTCACACCGCCTGGGCCTCGATAAAGAACCCGGCGACAGACTCAGCCTGACCGAATGCATACAGGAAGAACGCGAAATCCTCTCAGGCATACAAGTCGTGGCCCATGTCATCGATACCAGCGACTTGTCCGCCAACAAACTGCGCGCCTGGGTCAAGGATGTCATACAGATAGGCTATACCCCGCTGACGCTGATGTTTGAATCCTTCGCCTTCAAGATAGGCGTGCCGCTGGATGCCGACTATGTCTTCGACGTACGCATGCTGCCCAACCCCCATTACGACCCCGTGCTGCGCCCGCTGACCGGCCGCGACGAACCCGTCATCCAGTTCCTCAAAGAACAAGCCATAGTGGACGAGATGTATAGCGACATCCACCAGTTCATCAGCAAATGGCTACCCGCCTTCAAACGCGACAACCGCAGCTACCTGACCGTCGCCATAGGCTGCACCGGCGGCCAGCATCGCTCTGTCTACATGGTGGAAAAACTCGCTGCCCACTTCAAGGCGCAGGAACAGGTACTGGTCAGGCACAGGCGTTTGAGTTAAGAACAGTCTGACAATGTACTGCCTGGTAATTCCAATAATTGCTGAAACAAGGAGTTAAATTGGCAGCTAAACAGATAACCGTCTTTTTCCCACTGAGTGTAGATAAAGATCGGATTATTGCAAATTTGGTCAAGAACCTGTCACTGGAAATTGATTGCCTTCCCGATGATTTTCCTTGTGAGTTCTCTGCACAACGTGGCAGAGGTCCATCTTATGTACTCATCGAGTATCAAGGAAATGACCGTGGCGAGATTGAAGAATTAAGTCAATGGGAACGCCCATCAGAAAATTACAAAAAGTTGCTTTTGCAATGCAAATCTAAAATCCTTCTGCATTATAGGGACGCCAACCAGGCACGGAAATTCTTTCTTGCGCTTGCAACAACTCTTGAAACAGTAAGTTCACGTTGCATCGTCGAGAATGGTTTTGGATGTTTACTATTACTTTCTGAAATTGTTACCAGTCTCGAACACAATAAGGCGTGGACCTGGGAACGGGATGTCTTTCCGGATTTACCTGATGTGGCCGTATCGGAATGGACAGATGATCTGGATGACTGCAATCCTAAATATTCATCATAAAGATTGGATTTTCTATGACAAATCCAATTTTGAAAAAGCTACGAAAATCTCAAATTTCCAGAAATGAAATCGCCGATTTATTAGAAAAACATATTGGAACCAGTCCTAACGAAGTAAATTGTCTGCAGGCGATTGAAGCCATTTTTTGTATCAAAAATCCCGACATTCTGAAAGATTATAAGCTCATGAGTCTTCTGGCAAAGGAGGATTCTTGCGATAAAATTCGTGCATTTATTGATCAACTACGACACTTTGTAGAGAAGTGACTGTTACCGTGGATTACATAATTCAATTATCCTCGTGCGGCACTAAACAGTTCAAGAAACTTCCGCCAGCCAGCCCAGTCCAAACGTTTTCAACATTTCCATCAAGAATAAAAATGAAAACCAAACCACAAAAAATCTGGACGGCAACAACAGCAACTATACTCAGCGGCTTGCTATGCATGGGCCTGGCGGCATGCAGTACGGCCCCGCAGACCAGCACACCGCGCTACCAGTTGAGTACCGATGCGGCATGGAGCAAACTCAATACCGTTGCCTACAAGGGCAAGCAGGATGACATTTACTTTGTCCAGCCGGACCTGGGCTGGTATGTCAATGGCGGCGGCAAGATTTACAAGACCAGCGATGGTGGCCAGAACTGGCAGGAACAATTATCCAAACCCGGCACCTTCTTTCGCACTGTGGGCTTTGTCGATGCCATGCACGGCTATGCGGGTAATATAGGGACGGATTACTACCCAGGCGTCACCGATACCACGCCGCTGTATGAAACCCGCGATGGCGGTGCCACCTGGCAAGTCGCCAGAGGCATGGAAGGTATCAGCATCAAGGGCTTGTGTGGCATAGACATCTTGCATGACAAATCTGGCGGAGCAGAAAAAACCGTCATCCATGCAGGTGGCCGCGTTGGAGGCCCTGCTACCTTGCTGCGCTCTTTGGATGGTGGCAATAGCTGGAAAAGCATAGACATGACGCCGTACACAGGCATGATACTTGACGTCAAATTCTTTGATGCTAATACCGGTTTTGTCATCGGTGCTTCCAGCAGCGAAACCGAGAAATCGCACGCCCGCATCATCATGACCAGGGACGGTGGTGCCACCTGGAAAACTGTCTACGAATCCAGCCGCCCCAATGAAATTACCTGGAAAGCCAGCTTCCCTACCCGCGACACTGGCTATGTGACGATACAGAGCTATAACCCAGATCCTGCCACCAGCCAGCGCTATGTCGCCAAGACTGAAGATGGCGGCCTGAGCTGGAAAGAAATCCCCCTGGTCAACGACATCAAGGTCAGGGAATTTGGCGTAGGCTTCATCGATGCCAAGACCGGCTGGGTAGGCGCCATCGATGGCGGCTACCAAACCACCGATGGCGGCCAGACCTGGAAACACGTGCCCATGGGCCGCGCCGTCAACAAGATACGCCTGCTGCCTACGGATAAAGGATTTTTCGGTTATGCGATAGGTGTGGAAGTGTTCAAGCTCAAGCAGGATAATGCGCGTTTGCCTTGATGGTTTAATAGCACTCCTGTGCTCGTATGCGGGACCTTGATGGTCCCCATATTTTTTGCTTATTTTCTCTATACATCCTCATGACCATTAGCCTCAACTGCCTGCCACAAAATCTGGACAATCCGACGTGCAATGACTATATCGCACAGACGCCCTTGCCAGCCTGGATGCCAGTACTGGACTATCTGCAACAGACATTTGATCTGCCAGATGGCAACTGGGAGAAAATCCCTCTGGGGGCAAATGCCTTGTTCAGCCTCGGTGATGAAGTGATCGTCAAACTGGTGCCACCCAACTGGCGGCGTCAGGGTGATAAAGAAATTCTGGTGACGCCACTGCTTGAGGGCAAGCTATCATTGCAGACACCAAGGCTGCTGGGTAGCGGCGAGATTGACGGCTGGGTATTCATCATCAGCAGCCGTTTGCATGGCACTTTGCTGGCTGACATATGGCCCTCTCTGGCGCTGGAAGAAAAACTCGCCATCATGCTGCAGACTGGCCAGCTCATGCGCGAACTGGGCAGCGTGGAGTTTGATTCTGACATTGCCATCAAGGTCAACTGGCCTGACTATATACAGAAGCTGATTGCTGATTGCATGGCCAGGCACCAGCGCAGGAAAATGCCCGAGGTTCTGCTGGCCCAGGTCATGCCATATCTGGAGCAAGCAGGCGATTTTGCCAGGGCAGATGAATTGCGTTTCATCCATATGGATATACACCCTTGGAACTTGATGGCAAAGCAGGAACAGGGTCTGTGGAAGTTAAGCGGCTTGCTCGACTTTGGTGATGCCATCGTCGGCAACAGCGACCGCCTGGAAATCCTGACACCCATGATCTTCATGGCACAAGGCCATCCTTTGCTGCTTAAAGCTTTGCTGCAAGCCTACGGTGGTATTGAGGATATCAGTACAGCAGAACTGCAACGCCAGTTGACCGCCTATATGCTGATCAGGCCAGATTCTGATGTCACATTCTGCATGCAGCAAGTACCAGCTAGTGGGCCGCGGGATAGCTGGGAGCAAGTGGCTGAGCAGATGTTTCCCTTGTGAAGGCTGGCAAGCCAGTTGATGTTTCGTAGGTGCGATTAGCATCGCGTAATCGCACGCATGTTCACCACGCGCATATTTGTCAGGATTAAAGCCTGCAATATGACCTCGATCGACTCGCAAAACACGATGCATAACAAAAAATGCTGCCCGCTTAAAAGATAAGCAGCATTTTTTCACCTGGTTTGGCCGCCTGATTTTAATTAGCAAGCATCACATGCGTGCGATTACGCGATGCTAATCGCACCTACTCTCTGGTCTACACTGGATAAATTTGTAGGGTACATTTATTCATCAACCACTTTCTCTACCAGCCCCTGCGCATACCTGGCCAGTGAACGATTATAACGTGGCAAATAGCCAGACAATGCCGTCAGGCTAATGGCAAGTGCCTCGCGCTCCCGCCCAAGGTCAGCCAGCGCCAGGGCCAGGAAACCGCGCAGGGCTGCGTCCAGCTCGTCGCTGCCTTGCTGCATCTCGACGAATAATAAATCAGCCGCAGTTTGCGGGTCGCCCAGGGCACGGATGGAGCTGGCCATTTGTATAGTCGCGCGGCGACGGCGCAAGCCTGTCAGACCATTTTCCAGTGCGGCTTTATAAAGAGGAATCGCGAGTTCAGGAAAACCGCAAGAATCACGCGCACCACCCCGCTCGAACAGGCCGACCGCAGTATAGGGTGGCAGCTCTGCAACCAGGCTGTCGATACGGGAGATGAAGGTTTGCGCTTCGGTTGCATCAAATTCTGCCCACAAAGCAGCCAGTCTTTCTTCCCAGTTTTCGTCATCCTGTGCATGCATGTTCATGATCTTGCTTTCCTTCAAATGTCATGCTGATTATCCTGCATGAGTCTGCGCATGTGTATATGCATGCGTCATATTTTTGGATAAAACCGGCAAAACAAATGAAAAATAGAAACTGCACCCCGATTTTCCGGACTCTATCAGGCAGATAGGCTCTATCTGCCTGATAGAAACTCAGGCACATCAACACTGCAGCCTAGTCTGTAGTTTTAGCATCAAGCAATAACTTGATTTGATGAAGACGCTGATAATCTACCAGAGGCCAGTGGGGTTCAGCAAAGGCCTGCGATTGAAACTCGCGCAGGAATCTCCAAAAGGGTTTCAAGATCTGGGCAGGCCTACCCTGAATGACGGCAACTTCTTTTGCATGGCCAGGCATGCCGTCATCAGCATATTCTATTCTGAGCTTGAGGTTTTCCGCAGCACGCTCAAAGTACATAAAATATCCGGCTGGCTCAAGATTCCACCATACCGACGAATCCTGGCCGCGTACAATATCTTCAAGGGCAGTAATCAATTCCTGGACAGGATTATTTGGAATATCTGAGGCATCGATTTCAAGAACTTTGCCATCAAGAGTAAGTGTCAGCGCAAGCCAGCCGTGGGATGGTGGCGTGTACGAAATTTGGAGTAGTGGCATTTGCTACTTTTGAAATCCTGCAATCAACGCGGCATGTCCAATTTGCTTGAAATAGCGCATCTTTGCTAAGCCCTCTGCGTAGAGGATGAATATGTCAGGCATTTTCAACACATGCGAACAGGCAATGCTGTTCGCAGCTACTTGGGTTAAATGAAGCAGGTATTTTTCGCCTGCTTCCTCCAGGTTTTCAGGTCCTGAAAATCAACCTGCCATCAAAGAACAAACCCTTGAGACGCTTGCGGAATATGGCGATGCCAGCAGCCAGCAATACCGTCAACACATTAAAGAACAGGATTTTGTCGCCACCCACATCAACAAAGGGGATGGCATTGGAAGGCATGGTCGCAGCATTCAAGCCGCGGTCATAGCTGGCACCGATGACTTGACCAGTATTGTTGATGGCATTGGTCAGGTAGAGACTTTTGCCAGCCGGGTGCAAGGTCATTTTATTGTCGCGCCAGACAAAGGATAAGCGCATGTCCTGGGTATCTACCACGCCAACGACATGGCCTTCATTATTGATACCAGTGGCGAAGCTATCACCAAAACCAATTTTTGCGCCCAGGTCTATCATCTGTTTGCCATCATGGATAAAGGCATGCCAGCGACGGTCTTTCATTTCTGCAGTACCGACGACGACACCGTGATCATTGATCGCTGTTGCTGAACTATAGCGGCCAGTCAGGGTGCCAAGGTCTCGCATGCCAGTGGCCTTGTCATATAAAAACGCATGGCGCGAACCGTCTGTGATCATCGCAGTGCCCACCACCTGGCTGGAATTATTAATACCGCTGGCGTAACTGATTCTGCCACCCAGAGTCCCCAGGTCTTTCAGTTCTTCGCCAGGGGTGTAGAGGAAGGCATGCAATTCATGATTGAGGGTGTCCGAAAACCCTGCTGCCAGCCCTGCGTTGTTGATGGCAGCGCCATAACTATTCGAGCCCCCCAGGGTGCCCAGCTCTTGTACGCCATGCTCGCGATTGCGGATGAAGGCTCTCCAGGAATGTTCTTTTTTGGAAGACCCGACTATCTCGCCCTTGTCATTGATACGCTTGGCTTCACTCTCGGTTTCACCCGGCAACTCCAGCTTGACCAGCTTGCCGTTTTCAAAAAAAACAGCATGTGGCGTACCATCTTTCTCCTTGATAACGGCCGCCACCTGGCCTGCAGCATTCATGTCATAGGCTATCGATTCGCCATATTGCTTGCGCTCTATACCCAGTGAATGACTCGTCGAAGCAGCCGCCTGGCCACCGATCAGAGCCAGCAAAACCAAAGAACCACGCAATGCATGCTGCATACAAGTATCCTTTCTGGAGGAAGGTCTTACGGGAAATTTGCAAACAAATATACAGGATTATGATTTTGCAATAAAGATAAATGATTATTATTTGCCACTATTCTTACCCGACCTGGGGCATCTGTTCGAAACCGGACAATCTGGACAGTAGCTACATTACACCTGGCCACAGTTCAACAGTACAGAGTGATCATATAATCGCTTCGCGGACTGGCAACGTGGGTACAGTGAGGGCATGTGCGAATTCATGGCCATCAAGCCAGTTACCATCTATACAAGCGAGACGGGCGCAGGCTTTTTGCTTAAGCAACTAGCCACACTATCGCATGAGCTATTGCCCGCTCCGGCGCTGCTCACTACCATCTTGCGCATAGGCGAAGTTGCCAGCAAGCTCACTGGCGCAGCGCCCAATATGGATTTGCCCTGGCCGCCTTGTTCATGATATTTGCATGGCCAGCACGATACTTTACGCACCGGCCAGATCCGCAGGCTGGATAGGGCATGCGCTTGAGCAGGCAGATACAGGAAAACTGATACGGCCACGCGGGCGTTATATAGGCTCGATTTTTAGAGGCTCGTTTTTTAGAACTCATTTCATCAATAGGATGAGTCCGAACAAGACGATTTGAGGTGCAGTGCAGACATGACTCGCGTCGCACTCCGCAGGAAAAAAACCTTGACGACATGAAGGCCAGCGGCAGCTTTGAACGCATTTATAAAACGTGGCTGCCTGGGGCGCTATTACCTGAAGCGCGCTCAAACCAGTCAAGCAAAAAGAAACCGGTGCAAGCCCGGACAGCAAAGCTCCATTAATTTGCCGTTAACGCATTGCTAAATGCATGCCTGGGCTGCCTGCAGATTCTAACAGTCAAAAAATCGTGGGTGAAGCTGTTTTAATTAGCAAGGATATGCGTGATTTGACTATGATTGCCCCCATAGCATGACAACGCTGAGACAACTGCATATTAAGAAAATGCACATGCTGGATGTGTACCTCACAAGGGAAGCTTTCACCCAACACCCTGCCTGCAATAAACATATAACTTATTTAGACGCCGAGTGTAGTGCAGATAAAGCCTTGCCTAGAGAGACCCGGAGCAGTGGACTACTTGCCCAGGAATGACTTAACGATCGATACACATATATCGCCTATTACGGCAGGCAATTTTTCCCACCGGGCTGAATGTCGAGCAAGTCAAGTCGAATCAGGTTGACGTCGCTCCAGCGCAGGCTGGAGCCTAGTGGCGTTGCTTGCTCACGAATCATGCAGGTAATGAAGGACAAAGCCCAATATTCATATTGAGTGCATAAAATAAAAAAACCCAGTCAAACCTGACCGGGTTTTTAGAATATTCAAACCAGTTGGACCAACTCAACTGGTATCAGGCATATAACATCACACCACAATAGTCTGATGCTCATCACCTTCACGCGCACGGATTTCACCGATCTTGTAGACCGATTCACCAGCCGCAGTCAGTTGTGCCAGGGCTGCATCAGCCAGTTCAGCCGCAACGATGACGACCATGCCTATGCCACAGTTGAAGACGCGGTGCATTTCTGCGTCGGCAACGCCGCCGTGCTGTTGCAGCCAGGTGAACAAGGGTGGCAGTGTCCATGCGTCTTTATGCAGGACGGCAGTCAGTTTGTCGCCGAGTACGCGCGGGACGTTTTCTACCAGGCCACCACCGGTGATGTGGGCCATGCCTTTGACTTCCAGGGATTCCATCAGGGCCAGCAAAGGTTTGACGTAGATGCGGGTTGGTGCCATCAGGGCATCACCCAGGCTGCGGCCATGGAAATCGGCGTTCAGGTCTGGCTGGGCAACTTCGATGATCTTGCGCACCAGCGAGAAGCCATTGGAGTGGATGCCGGAAGATGCCAGGCCGAGGATGACGTCGCCGGGTTGTATCTTGCTGCCATCGATGATCTTGGATTTTTCTACGGCGCCAACGGCAAAGCCGGCCAGGTCGTATTCACCGTCAGGATACATGGATGGCATCTCGGCAGTTTCGCCACCGATCAGGGCACAACCAGCTTGTTCGCAACCAAAGGCTACGCCCTTGATGACATCAGTTGCCGTAGCAACATCCAGCTTGCCGCAGGCAAAATAGTCGAGGAAGAACAAAGGCTCTGCGCCTTGTACCAGGATGTCATTGACACTCATGGCCACCAGGTCGATGCCGACGGTGTCATGTTTGTTGAGGTGGAAAGCCAGTTTCAGCTTGGTGCCCACGCCGTCAGTGCCGGAAACCAGGACAGGTTCCTTGTATTTTTTGCTGACTTCAAACATGGCGCCAAAACCGCCTATGCCAGCCATGACACCTTCGCGCATGGTGCGTTTGGCAAAGGGTTTGATGGCATCAACCAGCGCGTCGCCGGCAACCATATCGACACCAGCGTCGGCGTAAGAGAGAGAAACAGGGGTAGAAGTGCTCATGATATTCGGCAATAGGGGCAGGAGGCGGTAAAATAGAGAAATTGCCAGAAAAGTCCGGCAAAAGCGCTATTTTAACAAATTGACCGCGAAAACCCTGTTTTTTTGGGACAGACGGTAAATTCGATGACAAATGACTACTAACCAAGCTTAAAAATGCCATTTACTTTTACGTCGGAGCAAAAACAATCCATGCTGTGGCTGGCCCTGGCATTTGCCCTGCTGGGTCTGCTGGGTTTGCTCGGCCCTGTGCTAATGCCCTTTGTCGTCGCCAGCATCCTGTCTTATGTATTGACACCCTGGGTAGACAAGCTGTGTGCCTTGCGCATACGCAGGTTTGGCTTGCCGCGTTCGGTGGCAGCGACCCTGGTCATCGTGATTTTGATTGCTGCCGTGCTGGCCATGGTCTTGATCATGATACCTATTTTGCAAAAAGAAGTGCCACAATTGCAAGATCAGATCCCGCGTTTCTTTGACAAGCTCGATGAAATGCTGGCCCCCATGCTCAATGAGTTTGGCATCAAGGTGCGTCTTGATAGTACCGGCATCAAGACCTTGCTGACCGAACAAATGGCCAGCAGTGGTGAAGTGATAGGCAAGGCGGTCTTGAATTCGATACGTGTCGGTGGCACGGCAGTGCTGGGCATGGTGGCAAATTTATTGCTGATCCCTATCGTGCTGTTTTATTTGTTAATGGATTGGCATGCCCTGATACGTCGCCTCAGCCATTTCATCCCGCGTCGCTTTGTCCATGTGACGGCCAATGCAGTGGCAGAAGTCGATGATATTCTGGCGCAATATCTGCGCGGGCAAATCCTGGTGATGATCGTCCTGGCCGTGTATTACTCGGTGGCACTTAGCATCGCCCGCTTTGACCTGGCTTTACCAGTCGGCATCATCACTGGTTTTTTGGTGTTCATTCCTTACCTGGGTTATGGCCTGGGGCTGGTGCTGGCGCTGATTGGTGCTATCCTGCAATTTGATGGCTTTAGCGGCCTGTTGTCGGTCGCCATTATTTATGGCATAGGACAAATGCTGGAATCGTTTTACCTGACACCACGCCTGGTGGGCGAGCGCATAGGCTTGCATCCGCTAACCGTGATTTTTGCCTTGATGGCATTCGGACAATTGTTTGGCTTTATTGGCATCCTGATTGCCTTGCCAGCCTCTGCCGTGATCTCGGTCGCCGTCAAGCATTTGCGTGTGTCTTATCTGAAAAGCCATTTTTATAGTCAGACATGAGGCAATTAATACTCGACCTGGACGCGCAAAAACTGCCGTCCCTCGCTACCTTCGTGGTGGGGCAAAATGCCGAACTGGCGCAATTGCTGGGCATGTTTGCCCAGCGCATCACCAGCCAGTATGGTGAGCGCTCAGTGTATATCTGGGGTGAACCCGGTGCTGGCAAAACGCATTTGCTGCACGCGCTGGCAGATGATGACACGGCCCGTTATATCCCGGCGGATGCGCCGGAAAGCGCCTTTGACTTTACCGAAGGCGTCAGCCTCTACCTGCTTGACGATTGCGACCAGTTGCCGCCGCTGAACCAGATCGCCGCCTTTAATCTGTTCAATGAGGCACGCGCCCGTGGTGGTTTTTTGATCGGTGCAGGCAATCGCCCACCCATGATTTTGAACGTGCGCGACGATTTGCGCACCCGTTTTGGCTGGGGCCTGATTTACCAGGTCCATGGCCTGACCGATGAAGACAAGATCGATGCGCTGGAGCGTGCCGCCCATGCACGGGGCATACAACTGTCGCCTGGCGTGTTACCCTATCTGATTACCCACTACCGCCGCGACATGAGTTCGCTGAGCAATATTCTCGACCAGCTCGACCATTATTCCCTGGTCACCAAGCGTCCCATTACCTTGCCTTTGCTGCGTGAACTAATGTTGCAGCAAATGCCCGGCCTAGATACTACGACAGACTAGCATGCGCAATATCGCCCTATTTGATCTGGACCACACCCTGATCCCCATTGATTCTGATTATGAATGGGGCCAGTTCCTGTGCCGCATCGGCGCGGTTGATGCCGATGCATTTGCCCGCCGCAATGCCGATTTTTTTGCGCAATACCAGGCTGGCACGCTGGACCCGGTGGAATACCTGGAATTTGCACTAGGCACCCTGGCGCAATTCCCGCGTGCAAAACTGGATGAATTGCATCAGCAGTTCATGCAGGAAGTCATTACACCGACATTGCTGCCTGCTGCTCATGATTTGATCAAGAAGCATCAGGATCAGGGTGACCTGATCGCCATCATCACCGCCACCAATCGTTTTGTGACTGCCCCCATCGCCATTGCGCTGGGCGTAGAACATTTGATGGCGGCAGAACCTGAGCTCGATGCCAATGGCAATATCACCGGCAAGCTGCTGGGCGTGCCCAGTTCAGGCGCGGGCAAGGTCGTGCATCTGCAAGACTGGCTGGTAAAACAGAAGCTGCAGCTCAGCGACTTCACCCATAGTTATTTTTACAGCGATTCGCAAAACGATATACCGCTGCTGGAACGCGTCAGCCATCCTGTCGCAACCAATCCCAATGCCAAGTTAAGTGCCCATGCACTGGCAAAAGGTTGGCCTCAACTTCACCTGTTTGACAAGCAATGATCAAGAAATTTATTCGCAAAATACTGGGCGTAAAAAACAAGAGCGATGACGCCAGCGCCAACCAAAAGCCCACTGTGCTGAGTCATAAAGACCACGGCATAGACCCGCAACTGGTGTCCGCGAATGCCATACGCATCACCCAGACCCTGCAAGAGAATGGCTTCAAGGCCTTTGTCGTTGGTGGGGCCGTGCGTGACTTGCTGACAGGCGTCAAACCCAAGGACTTTGACATTGCCACCAATGCCACGCCTGAACAGGTCAAACGTCTGTTCCGCCGCGCTTTTATCATAGGCCGCCGTTTCCAGATCGTGCATGTGATGTTTGGGCAGGACCTGCTTGAGGTGACCACCTTCCGTGGTGCTGCCACCGATGGTGCCCCCAAGGATGAACATGGCCGCGTGCTGCGTGACAATACCTTTGGCGAACAATATGAAGATGCCGCCCGTCGCGACTTCACCGTGAATGCCATGTACTACGACCCGGCATCCCAGGTCGTGCTCGATTATCACGGCGGCATGAAAGACATCAAAAAGAAAACCCTGCGCATCATCGGCGTGCCAGAAGCCCGCTACCGCGAAGACCCGGTACGCATGCTGCGCGTGGTGCGCTTTGCGGCAAAACTGAACTTCACGATCGATGCATCCACCCGCGCGCCCATCGCTGTGATGGCACCGCTGATCAACAATGTGCCCGCCGCCCGCGTTTTTGATGAAACCCTGAAGCTGCTGACCAGCGGCCATGCCATGGCCTGCCTGCAGCAACTACGCAAAGAAGGCCTGCACCATGGCCTGATGCCTTTGCTGGATGTCGTGCTGGAGCAACCCCTGGGCGAAAAATTCGTCACCCTGGCGCTGGCCAATACTGATGAACGCGTACAACAGGGCAAGACAGTTTCACCAGGCTTTTTGTTTGCATCCCTGCTGTGGCACCAGGTCGTGGAAAAATGGGAAGCCTATAAAGCCGCTGGCGAATTCCCCATCCCTGCCCTGCACCTGGCGGCCGATGATGTCTTGAATACCCAGACTGATGCCCTGGCGATACAGCGCAAGATAGGTTCCGACATGCGCGACATCTGGGCCATGCAACCACGCTTTGAAAAACGCGCAGGCAAGACCCCCTACAAAGTGCTGGAACACCCGCGCCTGCGCGCTGGTTACGACTTCTTGCTGCTGCGTTGCGCCTCTGGTGAGATCGATGAAGAAATCGGTGAATGGTGGACAGACTTCATGGAAGGCGACAGCGTAGAACGTGACCGCCTTATCAACACCAAACCCAAGACAGTAGAAGCTGGCCCTAAAAAACGCAAACCCCGCCGCCGCGCCCCACGCAAGGCAGCCGCCGCAGCCGAAGAATGAACGTGCGGGTTTTCATAGGCATAGGTGCCAACCTGGGTGATGCCAGGGTCACCGTCAGCAAGGCAATTGCTGCGCTGGCGCAATTGCCGGATACCACCCTGGTGGCGCAGTCTGCCCTGTTCGGCAGTGCGCCCATCGATTCGACTGGCCATGACTATGTCAATGCCGTAGCAGAACTGGCCAGCAGCCTCAGCGCTGCTGATTTGCTGCAACACCTGCAAGCCATAGAACTCGCACATGGCCGCGAACGCCCCTACCGCAATGCCCCGCGCACCCTGGACCTGGATTTGCTCATGTATGGCGATGAAGAAATCAATACTGCTGACTTGCAAGTCCCCCATCCACGCATGACAGAACGCGCCTTCGTGCTGCTACCCCTGCTGCAACTTGCAACCGACATCAGCATCCCCGGCAAAGGCAGTGCGCAAGACTATATCGCTGCGGTGGCTGAGCAACGCATACAAGAATTACCCACTACCTGAGCGCCTGACAAGGCGATAAGCGAGGCCCCATGCAAATCCCTATTATTCTGCAAACCACAGGCTTGCTGATACTGTCCAATGTCTTCATGACGGTAGCCTGGTACGGCCATCTGAAAAGCCTGTCCAGCAAAGCCTGGTGGGTAGCCGCCTTTATCAGTTGGGGTATCGCCCTGTTTGAATACCTGCTGCAAGTGCCCGCCAACAGAATAGGCTACACTGCCTACAGCCTGGCCCAGCTAAAGATATTACAGGAAGCCCTGACCCTGATCGTCTTCGTTCCCTTTGCGATGCTTTACATGGGGCAACCTTTTAAGCTCGACTATGTATGGGCGGGACTGTGTCTGGTTGGAGCAGTTTATTTTATTTTCAGAAGTTAAAAGAATAGAATCGCCAACACCTGAGAAACACCAAATAAGTTGTGTGTTGATTTTGAAGTTGCTTTTGAATTTGCAGTTGTTTTTGAATTTCAACCGCTTGGGACGACGTAATTTGTGCGTCACAGAAAATGGATCAGAAAACTTCGTTGTTTGAGCGTAGCGAGTTTCGAAGTTTTCCCATTTTTTGGGACGCACAAATTATGCTGAAGCGCAGCGTAAGCACCCGAAGGGCGAGTCTGCGGTCGCCTTTCTTTGAATACTTTCTTTGGCGAAGCAAAGAAAGTATTTCGGCCGCCGGGACGACACCCGGCTTGGTCGATCAACAGCAATAGAATTCAAGAAGCAAGCACAATAAAGAATACAAAAAATAAATTTGAGGCTGTAGGTGGAGACAAAATCGCTGTCAAACAAAAAACCAATGACAGCATCACCTTTGGAGAAAAAGAATGGCTGAATATTTGCAAGACCGTAAAGCAGTAAGCATTCCTGGCTTAATCGCAATGCGTGAGAAAGGTGAAAAAATCACCATGCTCACCGCCTACGATGCCAGTTTCGCTTCCCTCATGGACCGTTGCGGCGTAGAGATTTTACTCATCGGTGATTCCCTGGGCATGGTATGCCAGGGTCATGACTCCACCCTGCCGGTGACACTGCAAGACGTGGCCTATCACACCGCCGCCGTCGCCCGTGGCAATCAAAAAGCCCTGGTCGTTGCTGACATGCCTTTTGGCAGCTATGCCACGCCAGAAGCTGCATTCAACAACGCGGTACAACTGGTGCAGGCTGGTGCGCAAATGGTCAAGCTAGAAGGTGGCACCTGGTTGCTGCCCACCATCAAGTTTTTGACTGAACGCGCGATACCCGTCTGCGCCCACCTGGGCCTGACACCGCAATCCGTGCATCAACTGGGCGGCTACAAGGTACAGGGCAAGACTGATGCATCAGCCAACCTCTTGAAAGCCGAAGCCCTGGCAGTGCAGGAAGCCGGTGCCACCCTGCTGGTACTGGAAGCCATTCCTGCCAGCCTGGGCAAGGAAGTCACGGATTCTCTGCACATCCCCACCATAGGCATAGGCGCAGGTGTTGATTGCTCAGGCCAGGTACTCGTCATGCATGATTTGCTGGGCGTATTTCCGGGCCGTAAAGCCCGCTTCGTGAAAAACTTCATGGAAGGCCAGACCAGCATAGATGCTGCGGTCCTGGCTTATGTGGCGGCAGTAAAAGACAAATCTTTCCCGGCGCTGGAACATAGTTTCTAAAGTTGGCAATCAGCTGGCAAGCTCGTCGACAGGGCCTTGTCGACGAGCTTCTCAGTGATCAATGCTTGAACTGGTTTACCAAGTCCAGATTATCGAACAAGCAAAGAAATATCGCAGCTCATACGCTGGTCTGAGCTCATTCCGCGAGGGCAGACTGCAAAGACACAGGCTTGCTCGTTTGCGCCAGCGGGAACAGCCACCAGCGCTTGCCGGTTTGCGGCTCGGCGATATCGACTTCCTCACCCATTTGCGGCGTGCTGATCCTGACATCATGTTGTTTTGCCAGCGCGACTATGCGCTCAAAAGGCTCATACCAGCTATGCATGGATAAATCAAACGTCCCATTATGGATGGGCAGCATGACCTTGCCACGCAAGTCTATATGCGCCTGCAGTGATTGTTCGGGCTGCATATGGACATCCGGCCACATCTTGTTATAGGCACCGGTTTCTACCATGGTCAGATCGAAGGGACCGTATTTATCGCCTATCTCTTTAAAGCCTTTGAAGTAACCAGTGTCGCCGCTGAAGAATATTTTCAGCTCAGGCGTGAGTATGCTCCAGGATGCCCACAGGGTCTGGTCACGGTCATGCAAGCCACGACCAGAAAAATGCTGGGCAGGTGTCGCAACAAACTGCGTGCCATTCACCCAGGTGCTTTGCCACCAGGCCAGCTGCTGCACTTTGCTTGCTTCTATACCCCATTTGATGAGCCTGTCACCCACGCCCAGTGGTGTCAAAAAATGCTCAGTCTTTTGCGCCAGTTGCATGATGGCTGCATAGTCGAGATGGTCATAATGGTCATGCGACAGAATCACACCTTTGATAGGTGGCAGGTCAGCAATGCTGATGGGTGGCTGGTGAAAACGTTTTGGGCCCATCCACTGGAAAGGCGATGCACGCTCAGAAAACACCGGGTCAGTCAGCCAGAATTCACCCTGCAATTTCATCAGCATGGTCGAATGACCGAGGCGATACAGGCTATAGTCTGGTGCGGCCAGTAACTGTTCTCTGGTCAGTTCAAACACAGGGATGCTGCCACCAGGCACGGTGTCTTTGGGCTTGTCGAAGAAAAATTTCCACATGATTTTCAGGTTTCCCAAAAGACCGGGTTCACGCACAGGTGACTGGTTGACGAAACCTTCGCTGGCAGGCTGAGGGACTACAGCGGGCAACTGCTGGGCATTGCTGGGGTAGGAAACATAAGCCATGGTAATCAACACTCCTGTCATGAAGATAAGCATACAAAGCACAAAATTGGGTATAAGTCGGGCCTAAAATGAAGCACAAGGCGAACATACACTGGCACATTGAATTATTACACTACACAGTGTAGTTTCTAAATCTGAAAAAGTAAACTACTTAGTGTAAAATTCTTTTATCCGCAGCCAAGCCAGCTGCAACAACCATCAACATTAATAAAAAAACAAATGTCAGAACCCGTACGCCAGACCGACCGCAAGCGCGAAGCCATACTGCAGGCCGCCATCCATGAATTTCGCCTCAATGGTTTCGAAGCCACCAGCATGGACAAGATCGCTGCCACGGCCGTCGTCTCAAAACGCACGGTGTACAACCACTTCCCTAGTAAAGACGATTTATTCACCGCAATATTGTTAAAATTGTGGCAAAGCGCTGTTTCTCAGGATGATTTTCGTTACCAGGCCGATAAAAGCCTGCGCGAACAGCTGGAAACTTTCCTGGGTAACAAGATGCGCCTGATGAGCGACAGCAATTTCATCGACCTCGTCCGCGTCGCCGTGGCCGCCACCATCCACACCCCGGACCGTGCCCGCGACATGGTAGAGCGCATGAACAAACGCGAAGAAGGCATCGTCGCCTGGATCAGGGCCGCTCAGGCTGATGGCAAGTTAAAGGCTGGCGATCCCTACCTCATGGGCGACATGCTGCAAGGCCAGCTCAAGTCCCTGGCCTTCTGGCCACAGGTGGCAATGGGGCAAGTGTTGCTGGAAGAGCCGCAGCAAAAGGTCTTGATAGAACTGACGGCAGGGATGTTTTTGGGGTATTACGGTGTCACGCATGCAAGCGCTGTAGGTACGATTAGCGCAGCGTAATCGTACGCATGTCAGCTGGTAGCCCCAGATTAGCCGCTACTTAATCGGACGCATCACATGCCTCAAAAATGACAGAAACGTATTAAACTGATTTGTAATATCATGCCCCTGGTGTACTCAATGCAGGACATGTTAAGTCAGGAATATGTGAATGGCATCAATACAGCAATCATTACATGGCGGCACAGCTATCCGTATATGGCCGCTGATTGGCATCCTGGCGATGCACATCCTGCTACTCCTGCTGCTCTCTCTGCACCATGCCAGCCAGACAGACAATGCCACGCCAGGAACGGATGTGACTTTCCTGACGTCTGTGCCGACGCCAAAGTATCCATTGATACCAAAGGCTGAACAGGAAAGGCCTGCACACCAAAAGCCGCCGCTTACGTCAGCAAAAGAAACTCCGCATCCAGTAAAGAAACCAGCAGCCGCAAGTCCTGCATCAGCCGATAAATTGCCTGTGCCTCAGGCAACAGAGCAATCAAGGACTGACATCACTGCCAGTGTCGAAACAGATGCATCTGCCAAAAGTGCTATCAGTCTTGCGCAACTGCGCTCAGAGGCAACATTGCTAGCCAGAGAATCGGCACAAAGTGGGGCCAGTGAATCCGGCAATCAAGGCATTCTTGGCGATTATTACGGCAATTATCAAGGCGCCGATACCGGTACGTTTTATATCCACGTTGATCATAAAGGCAATATCCTCGGTTCTGCCGACTCGCGCACCGCCCGCAGCAGCTTTACCATTACAGGCAAAGTATCAACCGAGGGTGTCGTACAAATGACAGGAAAAGGCCTGGCCGGTTCAGCCAGCTTCGATGGCAAGATCAACCTTGCGACAGGCGCAGTATCTGGCCACTGGAATTTGTCAGGTTTTGGAAAAGGACAATTTAGCGGACAACGCGCCAAAGCTATCGGTAGCAAGGCTTATTGAGGCAATAGTTCGAGGCTGCAGTAAAGAACTTGTGGTCTGCGGAACATAAACATAAGCATGCCAGGTAGGTCCGATTAGCCCTGCGTAATCGGACGCATGGAATCGCAACTGACAATTCAATAAAACATCACATCAAGCTAAGACAAATGCATTTTTTGGAGCTTGCGTGTAGCGATGTGAGCTACTCATCTGAATTTACATTCTTATTTTGATGCACAACATGCGTACGATTGCGCTTGCGCTAATCGAACCTACTGGCTGGCTTATCTACTAGAGGCACAATAGGTCTATACTTAATGCAAGCACACATGCATAAAACAGTCGCTATGAAAAAACAGAAATTGATTACCGCACTTCTCTTTGCTTACATGCTGATAAGCTTGTTGGCAAACTCACTCATAGGTTCGCGCCCACCACTGCCATTTTTTCCCTACGGCGCAGCAATGCTAGCGGTCGTGGCTACAGGTATCATTGCTGCTTACCTGGCGTACGCGATCAAAACAAGACAAACTGCATTTCTTCGACTATTCAACTTTTGCTGCGTGCTAGTGGCCTTATATTTGTTGGTACAGATATATATGTACATCAAGCTTGGCGACAATATTTATTGGATACGTAGTGCGGTTAATTTATCGTCCATTTTTCTAGGCTGGTATCTTGTTTTCAATGCCTATAAGCTGCAGAAAATTTTATTGCAAGAATCCAACCCGCGTAGGTCCGATTAGCCCTGCGTAATCGGACGCATGTAATCGCTACTGACAATTCAATAAAACATCACATCAAGCTAAGACAAATGCATTTTTTGGAGCTTGCGTGTAGCGATATGAGCTACTCATCTGAATTTACATTCTTATTTTGATGCACAACATGCGTACGATTACGCTTGCGCTAATCGTACCTACTGGCTGCTTCAGTCGGCATTGGTGCAAGTGAATATGAGTTTATTCGTCAACACAATTATTCCATTGAATCAAAGTCCGGCGGCCAATATTCTCTTGTTGGTGGACGCACTGAAAAGCGAGTGCCTAAGCGCGTTTCATATTGATTCAGGATGAATGCATGGGCAATCAGGCGAGCGAGGAATTGTTCCAGAAAATCCTTAACACTGTCGGCAACCGGGGTTATGGCAGGTTCATCACCAGGAATATAATAGAGTTTGCCGCCTTCTTCATTTTGGCAAAAACAAAGAAAGTCCGTACCGTTGTATTGAAATAATGGCACAAGTGATTTAGCCTCTTCTCCCAGGCAGGAAGATTCAAGAGATGTTTGCAGTTCTTGCAAATAATTTTCAATCAAATCCAGCTCAAGCCACACCCATCCGCCAAAAATTCCATCCTCTTGGCTGCATCCATCTGCCAGTCCATAAAATTTGCGTATGGAATCGGGCAATTGTATTTGTGTTTCTTGTTCAAACTTATCAAGTTTTTCTGCGCTTGCGGCCCTGTTCAATCGCTCTGGCAAGTCAGGGTGAAGTAGCACAAGGGCCAGTTTAACCGCTGCAAAGGTCTGTTCTAATTTCATCATCATGCATGTTGTAAGTATAAAAATTTGGTATTTAGACAAATGAATTAAATACCATTTAAAAAGACTGTAACAGCTTGTCCAAATGAGTTCCAGGAATGTTTGTGAAATCAGGAAAACGTCACTTTGTTATTCTGCTTTCTCCAACACCGCCAGCATCGCCCTCAACCCCTCATTCAAACGCTTCAAATCCGCAGCGTTTAAACCAGACATGATGCGCCTCTCATTTTCCACATGAGCTGCCACTGCGCGGTCTACCAAATCTTTACCTGTATCTGTCAATTGCACCAGCATGCTGCGGGCGTCGTCGGGGTTTTGCAGGCGTAGTATCCAGCCACTGGCTTCGAGTTTTTGCAGGCGATGGGTCATGGTGCCGGAGGTGACCATGAGTTTGGAGAACAGGTCGGTTGGGCTCATGCAAAAAGTGGCGCTGGAGCGGCGCAGCGTGGCCAGCATGTCGAATTCCCAGGAGCTCATGCCGAAGTTGCTGAAGGTCGCCTCTAGCTCGCGGCCAAGCAGGTCGCTGCAACGGCGCAGGCGGCCTATGTTTTCCATGGGGCTGCAATCAAGGTCTGGTCTGGCATTGCGCCATTGCTCCATGATCTTGTCGACTGCATCCATCGTCTTTTCGCCCATCTTGCTTACTCCCTCATTATTTATTCTTTGTTGAGCTTGCCATTATATGCGCTGCCTCTGGCGCTTCAGGCATTTGGCCGCTGCGGCTGCTTGCCCACGCCTTGAAAGACCACACAAGGCACAGGGAATTTATCTTGATATCAAGATAGTTTGTGCTACCATGATTTATCTTGAACTCAAGACATTATCATGAAAACTGCAAACACATCTTCCCGTCTCGGCTTTTGGCTGGATACTTTACTGACAGCCCTGGCACCTGCTATCTGGGGCTCGACTTATATTGTCACTACGCAATTCTTGCCGCCAGACCGGCCATTTACTGCCGCCTTGCTGCGCTGCCTGCCCAGCGGGATTTTGCTGGTGCTGTTTTGCAAACGCCTGCCCTTGTCGCGTGAATGGGGGCGTTTGCTGGTACTGGCTGCGCTAAATATAGGTTTCTTCCAGGCGCTGCTGTTCATTGCGGCTTATCGCCTGCCTGGTGGCATGGCAGCGGTAATTGGTTCTATACAGCCTTTGCTGATCATGGCCATGGCCTGGTTGCTGGACAGGCGCAGACCAGCCGCGCTGGCGATCACGTCCAGTGTTTTTGCGGTGCTGGGCATGGCGGCTTTGCTGTTGTCAGCGACTGCAGTCATGGATGCTGTGGGTCTGGCTGCCGCAGCGGCAGGGGCAATTTGCATGGCGGGCGGCACTTATCTGTCACGACGCTGGCAAAGCAGTTTGCCGGTATTGGCTTTCACTGGCTGGCAGCTCTTGCTGGGCGGTTTGATCTTGCTGCCTTTGAGCCTGCTGGTGGATGCACCGCTGCCTGCACTGAACCTGACGCAAATACTGGCTTATGCCTATCTGTCCATCGTTGGAGCCTTGCTGGCTTACAGCCTGTGGTTCCGCGGCATAGCGCGCTTGTCACCGGTTGCTGTGTCTTCACTGGGTTTGTTAAGCCCTATCACCGCCGTCATCCTGGGCTGGGTCGTGCTGGATCAAAGCATGCGGGGGATGTCGCTGGCCGGTTTATTGATCGTTCTGGCCAGCGTCATCGTCGTGCAAAAGAGCATGCGTAGCCAGGCCTGAAATTTTTATCGCCTTCACCTTCACCTTTATCAAGGAAAACAAAATGCACGCATCCATACAGGAAATTATCGAGTCCCGCGTCTCTGCCAATAATTATGATTCCAGCCGCAAGCTCAGCCATGCCGAGATCAGCGAACTGGTGCGCCTGGCGACACTGGCCCCTTCTGCCTATAACTTCCAGAACTGGAAATTCCTGGCGGTTGTCAGCGATGAAGCCAAGCAGCGTTTGCAGGCGGCTGCGTTTAATCAACAAAAAGTCAGCGATGCTGCGGTGACTTTCATTATCTGCGGCACGCTGAATGCGCACACGCAACTGGAGCCGGCCTTGCGCCCTGCAGTGGATGCCGGGATTATCGATGACAGGATGCTCAATACCTGGGTAGGCATGGCTGAACAAAGCCATAGCAATAATGCGGTACTGCAAAGGGATGAAGCCTTGCGCTCTGCCTCACTGGCGGCGATGACGCTGATACTAGCAGCACAGGGCATGGGGCTGGTATCATGCGCCATGAGTGGCTTTGATGCAGATGCGGTGTCACGTGAATTTGATTTGCATGAGACAGAAATCCCGGTCATGCTGATCACGGTGGGTTATGCGGCTGCAGGCAACTGGCCGCAAAAACCACGCAAGCAAGTGCATGAAGTGATGCAACTGGTCTGAGGACTTACCAGAGCAGCATCTCACCTGCATAGGTATAGAACCCGCCCGATTGCGCAGGCTGCATGCTGTTGATCACAGCCAGCATTTCACTGGCTGCCTGCGTTACAGGGCGACCTATGCTGGCACCGCGAAAGGGTTGTGACAATGCAGTGTTGACCGTGCCGGGGTGCATGGCAAATAAAACTGCATTTGGCTGAGTACGTTTGAGTTCTATTGCTGCAGTCTTGATCATCATGTTCAACGCAGCCTTGGATGCGCGATAGCTATACCAGCCACCCAATCGATTATCTTGTATGCTGCCGACCTTGGCAGATAGCATGGCCATGACGCCACGTTGTTTGTCGAGCAGGGGTGAGAAGTGACGCAAAAGCATGGCTGGACCAAAGGCATTGACGAGAAAAGTTGCTTGCATTTGCGCATACTGCAAATCATCCAGTTTTTTCTCTGGCATGAAATCGCCAGTATGCAGCAGGCCGGTGGCGTTGATGATGAGATGAAAAGGGCCACGCTGTTTCAGTATAGAAGCCGCTTCAGCGATGCTGTCTTCATGGGTAAAGTCCAGTGCTGGCTGGCTTTGGCGATGCAGGCATTCAACGACAGCGCAATTACTTTGCTCACGCAATACTCCGACAAACGCTGCACCTATGCCGCCAGATGCGCCAACAACAAGCGCCCTGAAATCCTGCGGAAAAGAACTTAGTAGCAAATCTGGCATCACAGCCACCCTTGCTTCCACAATGTCGTATCAGCCAGTTCCCGCCAGGCGATCTTGCGTTTGGCCCTGGTATACACGGCTTCAAGTTCCACAAATTCTACCTGGGCATGAATGACGACCTGCCCTTCTTGCAGCTCAGGCAAATAGACTTTACTGACCAGAAAATGCTTTTGTTTGGCAACGACCTGCACCGCAGTCCATTTGGATAGCATGAGCTTGTTTGGCTGTATGGGATTCATTTTCTGGCTTTCAGATGCAAGGTACTAAACGTAAGGTATCAAATACAAAGCGCTTACAAATCATCCAGCCTGGCACGTAGATCTGTCGCCCTGTCGCGCAGCGCCTGCAAAACATCTTTATCCATTTTCCTGAGTTGCGGGTAGACCATGCCTATGCGCGGGTTGCTGGATAACTTGTCTTCATTGCGCGCAAAAAAATCCCAGTACAGGGCATTGTAGGGGCAAGCATTATCGCCAGTGCGCTGCTTTTTATCGTAATGGCAGCCCTTGCAGTAATCACTCATCTTGTCGATATAAGCTGCGGCAGATACATAGGGTTTGGTCGCCAGCTTGCCGCCATCAGCAAACTGGCTCATGCCCAGGGTATTGGGCAACTCTACCCATTCAAAAGCATCAATATAAATACCCAGATACCAGCGATGGACTTGCTGCGGCTGCAAGCCTGCCAGCAAGGCAAAATTACCGATGACCATCAGGCGCTGTATGTGGTGGGCATGGGCATGTTCCAGTGACTGGGTGATGGCGCTGGAGACACAGCGCATTTTTGTTTTTCCGGTCCAGAACCATGCGGGCAACTCTGCCTCATGTCCAAAAAAATTATGCGCTTCATAGCCGGGCATTTGCGCCCAGTAGATGCCGCGTACATATTCACGCCATCCGAGTATCTGGCGTATATAGCCTTCTACCGCAGGCAAGGCAGCATGGCCTGACCACAAAGCAGCCTCAACCTTGCTGACCACTTCTTGCGGATGCAGCATTTTGACATTCAGGGCAAAAGAAATCAGGGAATGGAACAAGCGCCATGACTTGCTGCTCATGGCATCCTGGAACTCGCCAAAATGCGGCAAGGCATGCTGGATAAAGGCATCAAGTTGCGCCAGTGCTTCTGCACGATTCAGCGGCCAGGCAAGATTGCTTGCGTTCGCTTCACCAAAACTATTGATGCCTGCCTGCTGTATGGTTTTCCACAAGGCTGAATGATCATGCCGTGGCCGGAAATCCGCAGGTTCCCAGGGTATGCCTGGCCAGGCTTTGCGATTGTCATGATCATAATTCCATTGCCCGCCGACTGGTTTGTTGGCCTCTTCGAGTAAGACCTGGTGCTTGACGCGCATATGGCGATAGAAGTTTTCCATAAGCCATTTTTTGCGGCCTTCAAACAGGATGGCAGCTTCATCACGACGGGTGAAAAAATGTTCACTGCTGCGCATGCGGCAGTTAATCTTGCTGGCATCGCTGTAGGCAGCAAGTTGCGCATCAAGCCTGAACTCGTCTGGTTCCTGGTATTCAAATTGGCTGCACTGATAATGTGCCAGCAGCCAGTCGAGATTGGCTGTCAGGGATTGCGTATTGTCTGCATCATCGATAGTCAGATAATGCAGGCGATGGCCAGCAGCCTGGAGTTGCACCGCCAGTTCGCGCATGGCAGCAAAGATGGCGATAATTTTTTGGGCATGATGGAGGACGTAATCTGTCTCTTGCCGGATTTCCATCATGACGTAAACCACATCATGTGAAACCTGACTAAACCAGCTATGCTGAGGATTAAGCTGATCACCCAGGATCAGGCGCAAAGTCGTCGCGGGTGTAGCAGATTGCATGGTTGGCTGCATGGCATATTCCAATATGGTAACAGCGCTCAAACCCGTGGCTTGCTATTGCTATTAGCATTGTTGCGGCAACGCTGGGAGCAATACTTGACCTCGTCCCAGACTTTTTCCCACTTCTTGCGCCAGTTGAATGGCAAGCCGCAAGTCTGGCAAAGTTTGCTGGGCAAGTCAGACTTTTTTCGCATTTTCATTTGGATAACTCCATCACAAAGATGCCTGGTCATACCTGATGCATGCAAATTCATGCAAATGAAGCGATGGCTGCAGAATACAGCCATCTCTAACCATCTGCCCAGTCTACAACTTATTTTTTTACTTATTTAGCTACTTCGTCGTAACGTGCCAGACTGGCTTCCAGATGCGGGGCCAGTTCATCGGCAGAGCTGACTGTCATGCCCAACTGACTCAGCAAGCCATCACGCAAGCCATATACCCAGCCATGTACGGTCACCGGCTGGCCACGGTCCCATGCGTCTTGCACGATGGTGGTCTGGCAAAGGTTGACGACTTGTTCTATGACATTCAATTCGCACAGGCGTTCGCTTTGTTGTTGCAAAGACAGCGCTTCGCCCAGGTATTTTTCATGCTTTTGATGCACGTCCTGTACATGACGCAGCCAGTTGTCAGCCAGGCCAACGCGGCGTTTGGTCAAGGCAGCATGCACACCTGAGCAACCATAATGGCCGCAGATGATGATGTGCTTGACGCCCAGCACTTCGATGGCGAATTGCAATACAGACAGGCAATTCAAATCAGAGTGGACGACGACATTGGCGATATTGCGGTGGACGAATAATTCGCCAGGCAAAAGGCCCAGTAATTCATTCGCTGGAACGCGACTGTCAGAGCAGCCTATCCATAAGTATTCAGGGCTTTGCTGTGCTGCCAGTTTCTTGAAGAAATCAGCATCCTTTGCCGTGATGGCAGCAGCCCAGTTGCGGTTGTTTTCAAATAATTGCTGTGGAGTCAATCCAGTGTTACTTGTTGCGCTCATGCTCTCGCCCATTTATTTTAGACAGGCGAGATTCTAACCGGATTGGCGTTTGCCTGCATAATATATCCTGGCATGCTAGTCTGCCATGGTCGATCTGACATGAGCAAGATGATCATCTTGCGAAACAAGTCTGTATTATGAATACTTGAAGGAAACAAAACATCCGGTAATGGAGTGCAGGTATGGTCTATGGCAAGACGATGGCAGCTTGGCTTTACGCATCCAGCATTTTTTGCCTCTGCGTCACTGGCCCAGCCCAGGCACAACAGGAAAGTTTGCGCATAGCCACTTTTGGCCAGGGTGGCCCTATGGAAAAAGCCGCTGCCGCCTCTCTGACTGAGAATTATAAAAAACTGGGTGTACAAATTGAGTTCGTCAACCTGCCAGGTAACCGCGCCTTGCAAGAATCAAATAGTGGGCGCCTGGATGGCGAACTCATGCGCAAGGCGGGTCTGAGCACAGAATACCCCAATCTCTTGCAAATCCCGGTGCCGCTGGCCACCACCAATACCGTGGCTTTTTCCCTCAATAAAAACATGGATACCGATCACGGCTGGGACAGTTTGCGTGAGCACAGCTTTTCCTATGAAACCGGCACCAAGGTCATAGAACAAAATACCCAGGGTTTCAGTACCGCCCATGCAGAACAAAATATCAAGACCGCCTTCCGGCAAATGCTGAACAAACGAGTGGAGATGATCGTCATCGATGAACAAGCTGGCTTACAACTGGTGAAAGAAATGGGGCTGGAAGGTACGGTGCATATGCTGACCCCACCTGTCAGCACCATACCACTCTACCATTATCTGCATAAGAAGCATGCGGACCTGGCCACCCGACTGGAAGCTTTACTGCGCAAAAATCACTGATACAGGCTGGCCTGCTGCTTTCGCAAAAAACGCCGCACGGCCTCATCTGGCTCCAGCCCTATGGCAACATCATAAGCCTGACGTGCTTGCGCCACCTCGCCTGCGTTTTTTAGCAAATGTGCCCGCGCCGCCCAGTAAGCCTGGTAGTTTTGCAGGCGCGGCTGGGCCTGTACTGTGGGCAATATCTCCAGCGCCGCTCGCGGGCCTGCAGTTTCCGCCACGGCAATGGCATGGTTGATGGCTACTACGGGTGAATCGGTGATGCGCATCAACTGCGCATAGAGTTGTACGATGGCTGGCCAGTCAGTCTGGCCGCTGACGCGTCGTGCGACATGGGCAGATTGTATGGCGGCTTCCAGCTGGTAACGGCCAGCTCGTTGCAGGATGCTGGCGCGCCTCAGGATTTTTTCAGCGGTGTGTATGAGCTTGCTATCCCAGAGTCGGGTATCTTGCAAAGCCAGTGGTACATAATCACCATGGGCATCACGGCGTGCAGGTCGGCGCGCTTCTGTGTATAACATGAGTGCCAGCAAGCCCAGAGATTCTGCCTCGTCCGGTTTCAGGGCGGCCAGTAAATCGGCCAGCCAGATGGCTTCATCAGCCAGCCTGGTTTGCCCTGGCGCACTGGCAACATCTGCCCAGCCTGCGGTATAAATGGCATAGATGGCGTCGTTGATGGCATCCTGCCTTTCACCGATAACACTCTGGTCTGGTATCAATAAGGGGATGCCGGAATCGCGTATCTTGGCCTTGGCACGCACCAGCCTTTGCGCCATGGTGGCAGGTGATACCAGAAAGGCCGAGGCGATCGCCGCCGCATCCAGTCCCAGTATGGTTTGCAAAATCAGCGGCGCACGCATGCCGGGGTCTATGGCCGGATGGGCGCAGGCAAACATCAGGGCCAGGCGCTGATCGGGGATGGCAGCACTGTCTACGCTCCCCACCTCCTCCATCAACTCATCACTTAGCAGGAGCAAATCGGGCAAGGCAGCAGCCTGGGTTTGCCGCTGGCGTGCAACATCGATCATGGCGCGCCTGGCCACGGTCAACAGCCAGGCTTCGGGCTTTGCTGGTATGCCAGTCTGCGGCCAATGTTGCAAGGCGCTTTCAAAGGCCGCGGACAAGGCATCTTCTGCCCAGGCCACATCATGGGAACGTGCCGACAAAATCGCGACCAGCCGCCCATAACTGTTGCGGGCAGCAGCCTCTGCTGCCCTTGCTACTTCAGTGGCTCGCGCTAAGCCGCTGCTTGGCATTCGTCGCCAGACATTTTTTCTGTAGGCCAGATGGGTCTGACTTCGATAGAACCATAGGCAGCACCAGGGCAGCGTGCCGCCCAGTGCAAGGCGGCATCCAGGTCGGCCACATCGATGATGTAAAAGCCACCCAGTTGTTCCTTAGCCTCGGCATAAGGGCCATCCAGTACCGTGGTCTTGCCTTCACGCACGCGCACCGTGGTTGCCTTGGTCGACTCACGCAGGCGCTCACCGGATATCAGGGCACCCGCCTGTATCAAGGCCTGAGTATAGGCACCGTAGGCAGCAATCATCTGCAGCATCTCGGCATCCGGAATTTGTTGCTCTTCGGCTTCATTTGCGGCGATCAATAATATGTATTGCATGACTTTCTCCTCTTCAATAGTCAACGGGCAAGATGCTCCGTCATGACAATGACGTTTGGGATACAGGCAAATCGACAAAGCGCCAAAAATATTTTATAGGCTTAATCAGATAACAATACAAGAATGATTTTTTATTATCCGCGAGCCGGTATCAACAAACCCCTCTGCACCGCCGGACGCCCGACAAACTCAGCAAGGGCGCGTTGTACATGCGGAAAATCATTGATACCCACCAGCTCACCCGCTTCATAGAAACCAATCAGATTGCGTATCCAGGGGAAGATCGCGATATCGGCAATGGTATAGGTATCACCCATGATCCACTTGCGGTCTGCCAGGCGCTGGTTGACGACGGCCAGCAGGCGCGTGGATTCTGCCACGTAGCGGTCACGCGGGCGTTTATCTTCATAAGTCTTGCCAGCAAATTTATTGAAGAAGCCCAATTGCCCAAACATGGGGCCTATGCCACCCATCTGGAACATCAGCCATTGCAGGCACTCATAGCGCTCGGCTGCATCGATAGGGATGCACAAGCCAGTCTTGTCAGCCAGATAGATGAGGATGGCACCGGATTCAAACAGGGCCAGCGGCTTGCCGCCTGGGCCTTGCGGGTCGATGATGGCAGGGATTTTATTATTCGGGTTCAGCGACAAAAATTCTGGCGAGGTCTGGTCATGGGTCTCGAAGTTGACCAGGTGAGGCTCATAAGCCAGGCCGGTTTCTTCCAGCATGATGGAAACTTTGACGCCATTCGGTGTCGGCAGTGAATACAGTTGCAGGCGTTCAGGATGCTGGGCTGGCCATTTTTTGGTGATGGGGAAATCGCTTAGTACTGTATTGCTCATGATGTTTCCTTCCAGATGTAATCATGCCCGCAGGCTTAAAGTAGAGATGCTAATCCATTTAGGATTTTTTTGTGCGAGATGGCCATACAGACAATGGCAAGCCCGCGGTATTTGGGCTAAGCTGCACGACTTGCGTTTCTCATCATTGAATTCACCCCATGCCCAGAATCATCGTCATACGCCTGCTATTTGTTATTGCCGTGCTCGCCATCATACTGGGGCTGGCACGCTATCTGGGCAAGGACACAATCAGCAATGTGCCTGGCAGCTTGCTGGCAACAGCGGGCATGATGAAAAAACCTGCAGCAACCTCATTTGACTGGCAAGCTGAACTAGACGTGTACGCAGGCCAGCCCGATGTCGACGCCAGTTATTTTTCTGACCCTTATGCGGTCGCCCTCGACAAGCAAGGCAATATTTTTGTCAGCGATGCAGGTGAACATAACCGTATCATGAAGATCAGCACTGATGGCAGCGTCACGCCGTTTGCTGGCTCAGTCGAGGGTTTCATTGATGGCAAGCCTGATCAGGCGGCATTTAATACCCCCTCAGGCATTGCGCTTGATAGCAAGGGCAATCTGCTGGTGGCTGATACCGGCAACCATGCGATACGCCGCATCAGCCCTGAAGGCCTGGTGACTACCCTGGCAGGTAATGGCAAACCCGGTGACCACGATGGCATCGGTGGCGAGGCACAATTCAATGGCCCGGTGGGCATCGCCGTGGATAAGGCCGACAATGTGTACGTGGCAGATACCTACAATGACCGCATACGCAAAATCAGCCCGGATGGCCACGTCAGCACACTGGCGGGGGGCAATGGCTCTGGTTATCTGGATGGCCCGGCAGCCACTGCCTTGTTTGATACGCCCACAGGCCTGGCCGTCAATAGCAAGGGCGAGATACTCATTGCCGACAGCAAGAACGACACCATACGCAGGCTCGGCAAAGATGGGCAAGTCACCACCGTAGCCCGCGCGCTCGACAATGAAGAGACTCCTCTGATGCGTCGCCCCCTGAGCATCGTAGTCACCTATGACGATCATCTCTATGTCGGTGAAGGCAGCAAAGGGCGCATCATACAGATATCCCCCACAGGTGAAATGCGTGGGGTGACGGGAGTGGGTATCAATTTTGAACCCGGTGATGAAACCATGACGCGTTTCTTGCAACCCACCGGCATCGCCCTGGACGACAAGGGCGCTTTGTTCGTCAGCGATTCGGCACGCCTGCAACTGGTGAAGCTAGCTGCTCGCGGTACTATGGATGCCACAGATAAACCAAAACCACCGGCGGCACCAGCCCTCTTGCCGGAAATAAAAAATACCCGCCTTGACGATGAGACCAAATCCTACCCCTGGCCCATCAAGCCACAACAATCGCCACATGAGGTGGTAGGCACCATGGGTGAAGTGCGCGGCAATTATGATGGCGAAAGCCGCGACCATTTTCATGGTGGTCTCGATGTACAAGCCAATATGGGCACGACCGTGTATGCCATCGCCAATGAAAAAGTACGTGGCACCAGTAGCGCCTGGGGTTACGCTGGCCTCAGTGAAGGCATCAAGCTGGACAGCATGGCTTACATCCACATAAAGGTAGGGCGAAATGCCAAAGATGCTTTGCTCGATGAAAACAAATTCCAGCTACAGACGCTGGCGGATGGCAAACCCTATGCAGTGCGCGTCAGGCGCGGCACCCGCTTCAAGACCGGTGAAGCGCTGGGCAGTATCAACCGCATGTTCCATGTGCATCTGGAACATAATCATGCCGGTCTCAAAATCAACCCGTTGAAACTGAATTTCCCTGGCCTGGTCGATACCGTGGCACCGCAAATAGAAGAAGTAATAATCGTCGATGGCAGCGGCAAACCCGTCAAAGAAAAGCAAAAAGGCCGCCTGCTCCTGTCCAGCCAGGCCAGGGATTATGGTATCGTCGTTGATGCCTATGACCAGGTAGACGGCAATGCCAAACGCCGCCGCCTCGGCCTCTACCAACTTGGCTATCAACTCCTGTACACCGACGGCAGCCCCGTACCCGGTTATGAAAACCCGCACGTGACCATGGAATTCAACGCCCTGCCACCCGACCGCGAAATGGTCAAATTATTATATGCAGAAGAAAGCGGCATCACCGTGCACGGTGCCAAGAAAACCCGCTTTTTGTACTTGGCTAGCAATACCGTCAAGGATGGTGTTACCAAAAGAGGTAATTGGGATATCAGCAAACTCGCCCCTGGCGATTATGTCTTGCGTATCCATGCGGCGGATTTTGCGGGGAATGTGGCGAAACAAAACAGGGATCTCGCATTTAATATGAAGTGATGTTCTGTAAAGGTGCTTCGATGCAATAAAAAAACTTCTAAACGAGTGCGTAAGAAATCTGTATTTCTGCCGTTTTTCCTTGCTCGAACTATGCTGTGGAGATGCTAGGAAATCTGGCTCTACTTTTGTTCTACAACGAGTAATTCTATTTTTTTCTTTCAACTTAACAAGCATTGCTATTACGTTAAAATCAAGGTTATGATTATTAAATTGAATTTAAAAAAATTAACTTTGATGAATCGATATGAAACCAAATGAAATCTTTGTCCCTGGTGGCCTGCCAAGCGTTACTCATGTGACACGAATCACCAAAGAAGGCCAAAGTCCTGAAAAATTATTGGTTAGGTATTTAAGTGAAGCAGGTAAATTTGTTTCTATTGCAGGACCATCAAAATCGGGAAAGACCGTACTTGTAGAAAGTGCTATCGGGCCTGACCTACTTATTCCGTTATCAGGCGCAAGGATCTATAAAGCAGAAGATATCTGGGAAAGAGTTCTAGGATGGATGGATGTACCCACAGAGGTTTCTGACACAGAGAAAAAAGGCTCCAAAGCCTCACTTGAAGTTAGCGGAAGCGGTAACGTAGGAGTCCCGCTAATTGCCACTGCTCAAGTTGGTGGGAAAGCCAGCGGATCTTTAGAAAAAGGAACTGAAGTACGTGAAGTTAGAAAGAAAAATGGGTTAGATCAAGTTGTACGCGAAATAGCTGGCAGTGATTTCGTAATATTACTAGACGATTTTCATTATATTTCGCCAGAGACTCAAGTAGAGGTAATGCGGCATATTAAAGAGGCTGCGCGATTAAAAATAAAAATTTGTGTTGTGTCAGTGCTTCATAAAGCCGACGCTGCGATACGCGCAAATACTGAACTACAAGGAAGGCTAACAATACTAGACATTAACTATTGGAGTATCGAAGAATTGATCGATATTGCAACAAAAGGATTTAAAGAGTTAAACGTAGAAATTGATACGGAATCAATTCAAAACTTTGCGATAGAAGCCGCAGGATCTCCCCAGCTCATGCAAACGATATGTTTAAATGCATGTTATTTCCTCAATATCGAAGAAACCATCAAAGGGGACACGGCAAAGAAATGCAAAATCACCGTAGAAAGTAGAAAAAAAATATTCGAAACAACCTCTCGAACAATTGATTATCGGACACTGGTTGACGTACTTGATTGTGGTCCCAAATTAAGAGGTAAAGAAAGAAAAATGTATAAGTTTAAAGATGGTTCTACTGGGGACGTATACCGTTGCGTACTAAAATCAATTGCAAATGATCCTCCCAAACTAGCTTTTAGTTATGAAGAAATTGTTAAGCGGTCTGCTGCGATTTGTTTGGAAGAATCACCCGCCGGATCTAGCCTTCAAGGAAGTTGCAAACAAATGGTTTCTTTAGCAGAAACAAAGTTTGCTGGAGATAAAGTTATAGATTGGAATGAAGAGAAAGATTTGCTAGATATTCCTGAGCCATATTTAATGTTCTACCTACGCTGGTCAGGACGACTTGAAGAGGCAAACGAATAGCTAGATTGCATTTTTTAGTAAAATATATTGTGCAATTTTTCAGCGAGGCAGGATATAGCAACGGTGTTGAGAAAATATGGATCTCGGAATTGTCAAAAGTGGTGTTGCTAAAAAAGGCAATTGGGATATCAGCAAACTCGCCCCTGGCGATTATGTCTTGCGTATCCATGCGACGGATTTTGCGGGGAATGTGGCGAAGAGTAATAGAGATTTGGGGTTCAGGGTGGAGTAAGTGTTGACGATCCCATGAGCCCTGTTTTTGATAGTGCGATTTTCACGCATGCTAAAATAAAGACCGTATTTATAGCACTTAGCCAGCACATCATTTACCTGAACAATTTGCATACCAATGAAATTCTACAAATCCATTTTCCAACTGATCAATAATAAATCCCTGCAATTCAGCATCAGCTTGATCTGTGTTTCACTATTGTCGGCTTGCACGCTCCCGAGGTGTTGATGCTCGGTCTTGACCTGAAAAATACTTAAAATTCCTTCCCCTTCAAAGGGATGCAGTCGGGATTTCGCAAAGCGAGCTTTGCGCTGACGAAATCTAAGCCGCTTGCAAGCGGCGCAGTGGACCGTTTTTTGCCTTTTTATGCCCCTTCCCCTTCAAGGGGAAGGTCGGGATGGGGATGGGTTTCTGCCCGAAATTCAGTGATGGTCAATCAACCGAAACCCATCCCCACCTAGCCCTCCCCTTGAAGGGGAGGGAATTTACCTGTTATTTGAGAGTTTCAAGTAATACATCAAACAATGCAATTACCCAGCCACACCCAGTATCACACTCGACGCCTTGAACAAGCCCGTCACCGTGCCACCTACAGCCAGCCCCATGCTGCTTGCGCTTTCATTGGTGATGATGGCAGCCAGGGTGGCGCCGCCTGGCAATTCAACTACTACTTCGGTATTGACTGCACCTGGCAAAATGCGGCTGATGTTACCAGTCAACTGGTTACGAGCTGAGAGTCTGGCTTTGGAGTCTTGTTCCATGAGGATGATGGAAGAAGCTTTGATGAGTGCAAAGGCTTCTGCGCCGATTTGCAAACCCAGTTCCAGTGTGCTTTCATGGGTGATGATGGCGACGATCTTTTGGCCACCGGCTATTTCCAGCTCTATTTCGTCATTGATGGCACCGGGTTTGACCTGGCTGACTTTGCCTAGGAACTGGTTGCGTGCGCTGGTTTTCATATTCATTTTCCTGATGAGTAAAAAGTCGTCGGCAATGCCTACGGCCTGCCGGTCTAGCTGGGCGATAAAGTCGCGGTGTTCCTGTTCTATGATCCTGAAATTATTGACCAGTTGCTCGCCGCGCTTTGTCAGCCTTGTGCCACCGCCACCTTTGCCACCTGTCAGGCGTTCTACCAGGGGTTCACCTGCGAGATTGTTCATGGTGTCGATGGCATCCCAGGCAGCTTTATAACTCATTTTGACAGCTTTTGCAGCCTGGGTGATGGAGCCACTCTCGGCCAGTTGGGCCAGCAGGGCAATGCGGCCCTTGCCACCAAAGTTTTCACCGTCGACGGTCATCCATACGGAGCCTTGCAGGGCGATGGATTTATCTTTCGCTGCCATGTTGTGCTATGTCGTAGTTACTGAATCTGGAAAGCATACATGGAAGTCGTCGCAATGCGTACATTTTGGTGGACGTAAATCGTATTTGCCTTGCCTGCGGCCAAGTTCGGCAAATAAAAAGCGCTTCCATTTAAGGTTTTGCGTGTTTGCCAGAAACAGCTCAGTGAAGTATTCACGCATCAGGGCCGAGACTGCCTCGCGGCCTGGCACTCCCAGATCTTGCCACAGGTGGCGGCTACCGAAACTGGCAGCGGCGATGGCGCTGGCCAGCCAGCTGGCGTGCTGTGTATTAACTGACACAGATTGATGATCCAGCAATAGCTGTTTCAATTGCATGAATTCGACAGGTGCGGCCTGTAAGAGCGCATGGTACTGATCATCTGATAAGTTCATTAATATCCGGGCATCTGCCATGCCAGGCTCGGGAAAGCCACTTGCCAGCATCACTCGTAATTCCTGTTGCGGCAGACCCAGGGTCCAGGCGAACAGCGGCAGTTCGCCTTCTTGTGCATGCCTGAGTACACCAGCAATCGCTATATGCAGATAAGCTGGTGCAAGCTCAGGCTCACTTTGCTTGCGGATGAAATGCAATTGCTGGCTTTCCATGACTGTTTTTAGTCGCTGATCTTCCTGACTTCCAGGGCCTTGAGCCATTTGACATGGCGCGGACCTGTGCGCAAATCCTTGCCGGAGATCATGGCGATGCGCCCTTCTTCATCCGGCAGAGCCTTGCCATCTTTTTCAAAGAAAACCAGTACGCCTTCACCAACTGCAGTGTTATAGATTTCACTCCATGAATAGACGACTGTATACCCATCGGTGGCAGTGGCGATGATGATGGTTTTTTTGACGTCATTGTGGTCGCGTGCAATGACGGTAGCTTTGTCTAGCAGGTCACGCAAACGCACGCCTTTAAAGATTTCCAGCTTGCCTGCATTCGCGCCATTTTGCCTGGTCAATGGCAATTCACTGATTTGCTGTACGGGGAATTTTTTCAAGTCTTCTACCGTCAGCGTCAATGGTTTTTCAACTGCACCGCTGATGCTCAGGGACTGGCTCACATATTGTGAGATATCACCTGGCTTGTCATGTGAAAACGCAGCGGGTGCGTGCAAGAGTATGAGGGCGAAGGCGGTGTTGCCCAGGATTTTTAACATGGCTGTTGTCCTTAAAAACGGTAATTCAGATTGGCAAACCACATACGGCCAGCATTGGGAAAACCATCTGCCAGGGCATAGTTCTTGTCTGTCAAATTAGTGACACCTGCTTCCAGGTTCAGGTTCTTCATGGGCTGATAAGCCAGCTTCAGATTCAGGGTAGTAAAGCCTGGCAATTCCAGGGTATTCGATACCCAGCGGCTGCTATTGTTTTCTACATAGGCGGTGATATCAACTTGCTCCAGCGGGTGCAGCGCGGCATGGGCTGTCAATTTGTGGCGCGGGATATCGGTCAGCCTGGTAGCAGGATTGCTGATATTTTTAAGATCAGTGAAAGTGTAATTGCCACCGAGCTCCAGCCATTGATAGACGCTGCTGCTGATGCCAGCTTCCAGGCCACTGATCCTGACCTTGCCCGCATTTTGCATTTGCGATTTAGTGCCGATGACATTCGCAACAGTCTGTATTTTATTGCTGACATCGCTATAGAAAATGGCGGCCTCAGCCTTGGCACCCTGCCATGGCTGGCCCTGGTAGCCAACTTCCATATTCAAGGCACGCTCAGGCTGCAAGTCAGGGTTTTCTATGAAGGTACCGAGGCGTTGTGAATAACGGTCCTTGAGTGTGGGCAGGCGGTTCTTTTGGGCAATACTGGCATACAGGCGTGCGCTATTGCTGAGTGTGTAGAACAAGCCTGCCTGTGCATCTGTCGCCGACTGTGTGCGTGGCAGAGAATAAGGGTTGCCAAGGCTGAAGACGCTGTCCGGCCTTAACTCATGCCTGCCCAGGCCCAGTGACAGCAGCAGGCCCTGGCTCAGTTGTATATTGTCTTCTGCCGCGATGGATATGAGCACGTCTTTAAAACGGGTGTTCAAAGTGCCGACACTATCCAGCTCTTTATGCTCATCTGCCTTGTAATGCCCTATCAGGCGCAGGGTATGCGCTGAGAAACGCATGGATTCCAGCGTCAGCGATGCGCCATTGGTGTGGTCGTCATAAATACTGCGGCCTGTACTGACACTGCCCGAACCTGAAGTCTTGAGCAAGGTATAGCTGTCGTTGGTATAGGTATCGACTTCATTGCCATAACTATCGTGGTAAAGCCTGAGCTTGATGCTTTCATGCTCACCCAGCGTAGTATTCGAGATGAAATACAGGCTCTCTTTATCCCAGTAAGGCCATTTCCAGTAGCGTGCTGCCGCTGGCACTGTAGATGGTGGCTGGCCTCTTTCACCATTTTGTTTGTAATAGCTGATGGCGTATTCATCGCCAGCATTGGGTGTCAGACCCAGCTTGAAAGAGAACTTGCTGTCCTTGCGGTAGGCATTATTGCGCGAGCCGCCGTTCTCGCTGCTGTTAGGGATAAAGTCAGCGGATAGCGGGAAAGTATCACTCTGCAGATGAGACAAAGCGGTTTGCCAATACCAGATGCCCTGCTTGCCACCAAGATTGACTGCTGCCTGCCTCTCGTTGCCGCTGGCAAAGCCGACAGTTGCATCACCTTCCAATGCTGCTTTGGGTTTGCGCGAGATCAGGTTGATCGCCCCGCCCAGGGTATTGGGGCCATACGCCATAGAAGAAAAGCCCTTGGCCAGTTGTATCGCTGCCAGGTCTGCTGTCGTGAGGCGGTTGAAGTCCACATAGCCATCATAGGGCACATAGACCGGGATACCATCGATGAACAAGGGTACCTGGCGGCTATCAAAACCACGCACAGCGATGGTTTTTTCATTGCGTGCATTAGTGGAAAGACTGACGCCTGACAGCAGGTTGAGGGCATCGCCCACATTATTGCGGTTGTATTGCTGCAGGTCTTTGGCGGTGAGGATAGAGGAAACCTGGTCACCCGCCTCGCCCACCTCAGTCTGCGGCAGACGCTTGACAGTCAGCAAGATAGTACCAAGTTCAAAAACAGGTGTTTTGTCTTCTGCGGCCAGAGCAGACTGGCTATGCAGAACCAGCAAGGCAGACGCTACGCTTGCTACGATCATACTGGGCTTCATAGTGAGGAATTTAGTTTTAATAAAACCTGACAACATGGCTACTCTCAAAAACGTTATAGCAACTTGTATATAACGGTGGTTAAAAAAATATCTGGAAAACTTAAGCGGCGCTGGAGAGACCAGCTACAGCCTGACTGGCTTGCAATTTCCCATCCTGTAAATTCAATACCTGCTCACCAAACACCTGGGCATCTTCTGCGTCGTGAGTGATGAGTATCATGGGAATATTCAATTGCCTTTGCAGGCTGTCGAGTTCCCTGCGCATGCTGATACGCAGGGGCTGATCGAGTGCCGCAAAGGGTTCGTCGAGCAAGAGCGCACGCGGCTCGGCAATCAGGGCACGCGCCAGAGCGGTTCGCTGTTTTTGCCCGCCCGATAATTCATGCGGCATTTGCCTGGCCAGGGCTTTGATGTGCAGGGCTTCGAGCCAGTAGTCGACTTTCTCATCCTGCACCTTGGCTGAAGGATTGCGCCAGCCATGGCTGAGACCAAAGGCAATGTTTTGCGCCACGTTCAGATGCGGGAACAGGGCATAGTCCTGGAACAGATAAGCCAGTTGCCGCCGCTGTGGCGGCAGGTTGATGCGGGCTGTGTGATCGAACAGGGTGTTGCCAGCGACATGGATGTAACCAGTATCTGGCGTCATCAAACCGGCAATGGCTTTGAGCACCAGGCTCTTGCCAGCGCCAGATGGGCCGAGTATGACGAGGCGCTGGCTATCGCTGCGAACCACGACATCAAGCTTGAAACTGCGCTGACCGGATCGCAGTGTCTTGTGTATGTGCAGGTCAAATTGCATGGTATCTACTCATATTCAAAGGCGTCACATGCGGTTGGCGATGCGGCCAGGTGCCAGCTTGCCTGCCAGTAGCAAGACCGCAATACAGACAGCCGAGGTCAGCAAAACCAAGGTATTGGCGACATCATCCTGCCCGGCCTGCACTGCTTCATAGACGGCGATCGATAAAGTCTGGGTCTTGCCGGGTATGCTGCCCGCCACCATCAGTGTGGCACCAAACTCGCCGAGGGCGCGGGCGAAGGCCAGCAAGACGCCAGCCAAAATGCCGCGCCATGCCAGCGGCAAAGTCACGCGAAAAAAAACCGCCATTTCAGAAACACCCAAAACCCTGGCCGCCTGTTCCAGTTGCCCATCGACCGCCTCAAAAGCCGCCCGTGCTGGTTTGAATACCAGCGGGAAGGCGACAATGGCTGCCGCAATGACCGCCCCCTGCCAGGTAAAAATAAAACTGAAGCCAAAATGATCCTGCAGCCACGCGCCGAGTGCGCTACGCCGCCCCAGCAAGACCAGCAGGTAGTAACCAAGTACTGTGGGCGGCATGACCATGGGCAGGGTCAACAGCGTATCAAGCAAGTCACGACCAGGAAAGCGCTTGCGTGCCAGCAAATAGCCCACACCTATGCCAAAAATCAGATTCAGCAGCGTGGCCCAGCCCGCGACTTTCAGTGACAATAGCAAGGCTGTCCATGCTGGATTCATCAATCACCCTTAAGGTTTTACGGTTTCTGGAAACCGTATTTTGTCAGGATAGCCTGGCTTTGCGGCATGAACAAAAAGGCGATAAAGCGTTTGGCTTCTTCAGCATTGGTGCTGATCTTGATCTTGGCGACGGGGTAAGTGATGGGGATATCCAGCGGCACTTCCATGGTGACCTTGACCTTGTCTTTCATGATGGCAGCATCGGTCGCATACACAAAGCCGCTCTCGACTTCGCCACGGGCCACATAGTCCAGCGACTGGCGCACATTCTGGGTATAGATGGCCTTGGCTTCCAGCGCGGACCAGAGCTTTGCTGCCGTCAAAGCATGCTGGGTATAACGCCCGACTGGCACGCTGGCCGGGTTGCCGATGGCGATGCGCTTGACGCCCACCTGGTTCAAATCGTCCAGACGCTTGATGGACAAGATACTGTCTACAGGGGCAATCAGCACCAGGGTGTTTTTAACAAAATCACGGCGGTCTGCAGCGACAACCAAACCCTGTTTCTGCGCCTCGTCCATGCTCTCCTGGTCAGCAGAAGCAAATACATCGACCGGTGCACCTTTGGCAATTTGCTGCAGCAGTGCGCCAGAAGCGCCGAAATTCAGGGATACCTTGGCTTCAGGATATCGCGACTGATAATTTTGCGCGATTTCCTTGAAGGCATTAGTCAGGCTGGCAGCGGCAGAGACAGTGACTTCTGCGGCAAGGCTGTTAGCAGAAATTGCACAGAAAGCAATACTGGCAAGTAATTTGCTCAAGGTCTTGATTTGCATGAGATATCCAGAGGAAATGTAGAACAAGAAGCGTAATATACACTTATATATAGCGATAGCGAAATAAGCGATTTTGAATACTCGATATACCTCATTCAAATAGCATTCCCTGCACTGTTTGCTGCCTAAATATAAGATAGCTGGCAGCACAGAAGTCTGATAAATTTTCAGCCCTGGTCATACGATAAAATTTCCCTTCCCATCTTGCACAAATCTGACTGAATGAGTATGCATAAAAACACCTTCCTGATTCCATCTTTCCTGCTCAGTGTCTTACTGGGTTTGAGCGCCTGTGCCCAAGCAGCTCCAGGTGCTGCCGGTTTGACGATTAGCAGCATTAAACTCAAGGTCAGGGATGAAGAAGAGCGCATGCGCAGGCAGGATAAATTAGTGATGCCTTACCTGCAAATGGAGAAGCAGGAGATAGCCAGGCTCATCAATGAGCGCATCTACCTGGGAACACTGGAATCTCTGCCGCCACGTAACTATGTGCAGGAATGGCGTGAAACCGATATGGATACCGCAAGTATCGCGAGCATGGACTACAAACTCGAATACCAAAGTGAGCGCCTGCTATCAATGAGTATAGCCATGGATGGCTGCGGCGCTTACTGCGAGCTAAATCATCTTTACTTTAATTTTGACTTGCAGACTGGCCGCCACCTTGAGCTGTACGATGTATTGCAAGCGAGTGCGAAAAAATACCTCGCACAGCAAATCAAGGTGGAACAAACCAGGCATTACCGCCAGCAATTGGCCACCCTGAATGCGCAGTTGAAAAAAGCACAGAAGAATAAAACCAGGAAGGCAGAACTTGAAGATATTGAAAGCCGTATCAGCCTCAATGAAGATTGCCTGAGCCAGGTGAAGACAGATGAACATCCCTTGCAGCGCTCAGTCAGTTTCTTGCAGGACAAACTCATCGTTTTCCTGGGCAGATGTAGCAATCATGCGATGCGTGCACTGGATGACGTAGGCGATATTGCCGTCAATGTCAGCTTTGAGAATTTGCGCCCCTATATGAATGCATATGGACGCGCCTTATTGCTCAATGAGGGAGTAGCAAAGGCCGATGGCTGGCAGGGGCAGGTCTTGCACGGCAAGCCTGGGGAATAATCCCATCACCATGCTGATACAGTACAGCGATGACAAGCACTACACTGCCGTCTATTTTTACGACAAGCACCGCAAAGCAATACCGCTCAGCGGCGACTTGAAAAACAATCAGCTGGAATTCACTGAAACCAACCCCGATCCTGAAGGCAAGAATTACAAGATGGAATTAAAGCTCAAGGATGGTGTTTTATCTGGAGTGTGGATAGGCAAGAAAAACTATCCCGTACAGTTGCAATTGCCCTGATAGCGCTGGTGAAACTCGGTGCGGGTACAGCCTATGGGTGGCGGTTTAGGACAGGCTGTTGTGCTACCCTGACCGCCACTTTTTGCGCGATCAACGACCGCGGGTATCTTCCTCAGCCAGCATGGCTTTTTTGAGGCTGCGGTCTACCGGGTATTCACCCAGCCAGATGCGCAGCAGGGCATTGTAGAAGGCGATGTCTGGATAAGGTTCGCCCATCTTTTTGCCATTCAGTGCCACTACCGTGCCGACACCAGGTACCCAGTCATTGGTCATGACATCGCCCTTTTTGAGTTCAGGCACGGAGGCAAACAATTCACCGAAGCGGATGAATTGCATCGTCATTTTGGACTTTTCTGCCTTGTCGGTGTTTTGCTGAATACCGGACATGAAGCCACGTCCGAATTCTTCATTGCTCAGGTCACGCAGCATGACGATGGTCACGCGGCGTGGGCCAGCGGATGCCAAGACATCCGGCACCGTGGTTTTTTTCTCTTTCAGGTACAAGCCTGCGGCATAGACTTTGAAAATAGCCTTGTAGCGTATGCCAGCACCATTGAGTTTCAGCTCAGTGCCTGCAAGTTGTATGCTTTCATCGAATTTAATACCAGCTACTTCTGTGGCACCGGCTTGCACACTGACGCACAAGGCCAGCGCCATTGCTGCCAAACGTCTTACGGTTGTATTCAATTGCATTTGTCTCCCCTTTTATTTTAATACCACTTGTGAACTACTCGCCTCGCTTTGGGTTACGAAGGCCGCAGCACTAGCTTACCTGAATTTCAGACTTGGGGCTGTCGGCTTTTTCAGTTGCCTGTCTGTGCGAGATAAAATGATCAAATTCCTCTATGGGAATGGGTTTGCAGAACAGGTAACCCTGATAAGCCTGGCAACCGGCTTGCAATAAAAAATCACGTTGCTGTTCGGTTTCCACACCCTCGGCGATGACGTTCAAATCCAGGCTGGCACCCAGGCTGATGATGGTACGCACGATGTTCGCATTATTCACATCATCCGGCAGATTATGGACAAAGCTGCGGTCTATCTTGAGCTGGGTCAGGGGCAGGCGCTGCAGGTAGGACAGGGAAGAATAACCAGTGCCAAAATCATCCATGGAAAAACCAACACCCAGTTTTTTGATGGCATGCATTTTTTCTATGACGATGGTGACCTCTTCCAGCACTACGCTTTCTGTTAATTCCAGTTTCAGCAAGACCGGGTTGGCACCTGTCTCATGCAAGATGCGTGTCACATCGTCGACAAAACCAGGGTGACGGAATTGGCGGGCGCTGACATTGACGGCCAGTTGCATGCCCGATTTAACAGGGTCACTGGCCCAGACGGCGATTTGCTTGCAGGCGGTTTCCAGTACCCACAAGCCTATGGGCAATATCAGGCCGGTTTCTTCTGCCAGGGGGATGAAATCCAGTGGCGACACCAGGCCACGGCCAGGATGCCGCCAGCGCAGCAAGACTTCTGCCCCTATCGGGTCACCCAAGGCGCTGACTTGTAATTGATAATGCAAAACAAACTGATCATGCATGAGGGCATGCCGCAAATCCGTTTCCATGGCGGTACGAAATTCCAGCGCTGCCTGCATGCTGGGGTCAAAGAAGCGTACGTTATTTTTGCCCATGGCCTTGGCCTGGTACATCGCCATGTCAGCGCGGCGCAATAACTCGTCTATGCCTACGGCTTCCATACCAAACATGGTGATGCCTATGCTGCCTGAGCTTTCGTAATCGATATGGCCGAGATTGATGGTCTGGCTCAGGGCCAGGCGGATTTTTTCAGCAACATGTTCGGCCAGGCTGGCGGCATGTTGCAAGTCTTCATGCACGCCTTCCAGCAAGACCACGAATTCATCACCGCCGGTGCGGGACACTGTATCGTCAGAACGCACACAGGCCTGAATGTGTTTGCCTATCTGGGTCAGCAGCATGTCACCCATATTATGACCCTGGGTATCATTCAGGGTCTTGAAGTTGTCCAGGTCTATCATGAGGATGGCACCATAGCGCTGATGCCTGCGGCTCATGGAAAGCGCCCTGGCCAGCCTGTCCAGCAAGAGACGACGGTTGGGCAAACCTGTCAAAGGATCGAAGAAAGCCAGTTGATGGATTTTCTCTTCAGACACCTTGTGCTCAGTAATATCATTGAAGGAGCCGACATAATTGGTGACGCTGCCATCTTTGCCCAGCACTGCCGAAATCACCAGTCTTTCCGAATAAATTTCACCATTCTTGCGGCGGTTCCATAGCTCACCCTGCCAGCGGTGGTGACGGCTGATCTCTTCCCACATCTGGGTATAAAACACTTCGTCATGTCTGCCAGACTCCAACAGACGCATGCTCTGGCCTAAGGCTTCGCTGGCTTCATAGCCGGTAATACGCGTAAACGCTTTATTGACGCGCAAGATCTGCAAACTGGCATCGGTGATGAGTATGCCTTCTTCGGTCTCAAAAGCCATGGCGGCAATTTCCAGCTCTTTGTCTGCCAGCTTCTTGTCGGTGATGTCGCGCAACAGAGCGACATATTGTTGCAAATCACCCTGCTGGTCATACACGGGCGTCAGTAATAACTCCAGCCAGATTTGCTGCCCTGCTTCACCCTGGCGACTGTATTCCAGTGTCAGTGGCTTTCTTTCTGCTGCATCTTGTGTCAGCAGGTCTGCCACCACGGGCGCGAACAAATCACCCAGTTTCTTTTCATGCAGGGCTTCCTGGCTATAGCCACTCAAGTGGCAGGCGGCCTGGTTGACGTAATTGATATGTCCATCAACGGCAGCCAGCATCACGCCTTGTGAAGTGGCGCTCAGGGCTTCATTGCGCAGACGCAGCAGGGCCTCGCTTTCGCGCAGGTTCTGGGCATTCAATTCGCGCTGTCTTTGCCTGATGATGGATTGATAACTGAGCATCCAGACCATGAGGCAAACGACGATGCCAAAGACTTCAATGAATCTTGACAGCCTGGTCATGCCTTGCCAGCCCTCCTGTGGAGAGGCCGCAAGTTCCCAGCTGCCACCAGGCAAGATGATGCTCTGAGTTACAGCATCCCCCTCAAACAAGCTGGCATCCCCCAGAAAAACTTCACCTTTACTGCCTTTGGCATCGCGCCCACGTATGGCCAGTTTGATTTCCTTTTGCATTTGGGTGACGCCAGCCTGCTCCAGCAGTGCCTCATAATTCACCACCATGGCGATGGAGCCGAGGAATTCATCCCGGCTTTCATGCTGATACACGGGAATGCGCACGACCAGCCCGATACCGCCCTGTACCAGGGTCAGTGGTCCGGCAATTTGTATATTGTGCTCTTCCATCATGCGCTGATAGACCGGCCATTGCTGGGGCAACTGGCGATAATCAGCACCGAGGATTTTTTCATTGCCCTGATAGGGGTAGACATAATTGACTATGGTCCCCTTGACCAGTACCAGGTTGCGGATACTGGGATTGGCATTGGCCACTTCTGCCGCCAGGACCTTGAATTCCTGTTCGGATAAATCCTGTTTGGTGGCAAAGGTGACAGCCAGCACCCGCGCAGCTGAAATATTCGAGGTCAGGCCCGTGCCCAGCTTGGTGCGCAATACCACCAGTTTTTCTATGATGTCGACTTTTTGCTTTTGTATGGCCAGCGCGCGTTCATTATTATCAACAGCCCAAAAACCCAGGAACACAAGCAATGCCGCTCCCAGTGCAAATAGCCTGGGATATCTGGCGGACATGCCTATGTATGATTTATCCATTAAGCCTTACGCGTCCTAAAAACGGCTGCCAATTTGTTGCTTGCTGATTACCCCGACCCTGGCTGATACAGCAATCTGAATGCTGCATAATAGTAGCAGAATGCTACCATTGTGGTTCATGGAATTCTTCACATGCAACATAACAGGTATATTCTATCCCCACCAGCAACAAAAAAGCCTGCCGTCATAGACAGGCAGGCTTTGATGCGGATTTAATACAACTACTAGACGGATTTATTCAAAGAATTTCTTGACCTTGTCCATCCAGGTTTTGCTTTGAGGGTTATGCTTGGGGCCACCTTCTACCGTCAGCTTTTCAAAATCGCGCAAGAGTTCTTTTTGCTTTTCTGTCAGCTTCACAGGTGTTTCGATAACAACGTGACAGAACAAGTCACCAGCGTAACCAGAACGCACACCCTTCACACCCTTGCTGCGCAGGCGGAAAGTCTTGCCTGACTGCGTACCTTCAGGCACGGTGAAAGAAGCCTTGCCACTCAGGGTAGGTACTTCTATATCGCCACCCAATGCTGCCTTGACAAAGGAAATCGGGATTTCGCAATGCAGATCATCGCCATCGCGCTGGAATACCGGATGCTGCTTGATGTGGATTTCCACATACAAGTCACCCGGCGGGCCACCATTGACGCCTGGCTCACCGTTACCAGATGAACGTATGCGCATACCGTCGTCGATACCGGCAGGGATTTTAACTTCCAGTGTCTTGTTACGCTTGATACGACCAACGCCTGAGCAAGCAGGGCATGGGTCAGGAATCATCTTGCCTGTGCCATGGCACTTGGGACAAGTCTGCTGTATGCTGAACAAGCCTTGCTGCATGCGCACCTGGCCATGGCCAGCGCACGTGGTACAGGTGACTGGTGAAGTGCCTGGTTTGGCACCGGAGCCATGACAGGTATCGCAAGAATCCCAGCTAGGTACGCGGATGGTGGTATCGAAACCATTGGCAGCCTGTTCCAGCGAGATTTCCAGGTTATAGCGCAAGTCGGCACCGCGATACACTTGCGGGCCTGCGTTGCGACGGCCACCGCCAAAAATATCACCGAAAATATCACCGAAGGCATCAGCAAAGCCACCTGCGCCACCGCCACCGCCGCCACCCATATTCGGGTCGACACCGGCGTGACCATAACGATCATAGGCATCGCGCTTCTGGCTGTCGGAAAGCATTTCGTAAGCCTCTTTGGCTTCCTTGAATTTTTCTTCCGCGACCTTGTTATCCGGATTGCGGTCCGGATGGTACTTCATCGCCATTTTGCGATAAGCCTTTTTGATTTCGTCTTCGGTGGCGTTTTTGCCTAACCCAAGAATCTCGTAAAAATCACGCTTCGCCATCTCTTGTTAACCTCAGTATTATCGAACATCAGTTTGAACTTCAGCCTCAAATGAGCCTGATCTTTAGTCTCAAACTTAAGCACAAACGCCGGGCCGGCACCGCAAAGCGAGCCACCCGGCGCGTCATGACGGGCAAGCCCGTCAGTCTAGGGATTACTTGCCGTCTTTGACTTCTTTGAAGTCAGCGTCAACAACGTCGTCATCTTTAGGTTTGGCTTCTGCACCAGCCGCACTTGCACCGCCAGCCGCACCTGCTGCTGCCTGTTGTGCCTGCATGTCAGCGTAGACTTTTTCACCCAGCTTTTGTGATGCTGTGGACAATGCGCCCAGCTTGGTGTCGATCTCAGCCTTGTCACCGGATTTCAATACATCTTCCAGTTCCTTGATGGCGGCTTCGATTTTCTCTTTTTCGCCAGCTTCCAGCTTGTCGCCATGCTCGGCCAGCGCTTTTTTGGTGGAGTGCACCAAAGCGTCGCCCTGATTGCGGGACTCAGCCAATTCCTTGACCTTTTTGTCTTCCTCCGCGTTCAGCTCAGCGTCTTTCACCATTTTCTGGATTTCATCTTCCGTCAAACCAGAGTTGGCCTTGATGGTGATCTTGTTTTCTTTACCTGTGGCTTTGTCTTTCGCACCTACGTGCAAAATACCATTGGCATCGATATCAAAAGTCACTTCAATCTGTGGCGTGCCACGGGCTGATGGTGGAATACCTTCCAGGTTGAATTCGCCCAGGCCTTTATTGCCAGCAGCGATTTCACGTTCACCCTGGTAGACCTTGATCGTTACTGCAGGCTGGTTGTCGTCTGCAGTAGAGAACACCTGGCTGAACTTGGTCGGAATAGTCGTATTTTTCTGGATCATTTTGGTCATGACGCCGCCCAGGGTTTCGATACCCAGGGACAAAGGTGTCACGTCCAGCAACAACAGATCTTTACGGTCACCAGACAAAACGGAACCTTGAATCGCTGCACCAACGGCAACGGCTTCATCCGGGTTCACGTCTTTACGTGGTTCCTTGCCGAAGAACTCTTTAACGATGTCCTGTACCTTAGGCATACGTGTCATACCACCGACCAGAATGATGTCGTCGATGTCTGTCGTTTTTACGCCTGCATCCTTGATCGCCATGCGGCAAGGATCGATGGTTTTCTGGATCAGTTCTTCAACCAGGGCTTCCAGTTTGGCACGTGTGATTTTCAAGTTCAAATGCACAGGTGCGCCATTGGCCATGGCGATGTAAGGCTCGTTGATTTCTGTTTGTTGCGCGCTCGACAATTCTATCTTTGCACGTTCGGCAGATGCCTTGATACGTTGCAAAGCGATAGGGTCTTTGGACAGGTCCAGACCATTGATCTTTTTGAATTCGTCGATGATGTAATCAATGATGCGTTGATCGAAATCTTCACCACCGAGGAAAGTATCGCCGTTTGTGGACAATACTTCGAATTGCATTTCGCCATCTACGTCAGCGATTTCAATGATGGAGACGTCGAAAGTACCGCCGCCCAGATCATACACAGCAATCTTGCGATCGCCTTTTTCTTTTTTGTCCAGACCAAAGGCCAGCGCAGCAGCAGTAGGCTCATTGATGATACGTTTGACATCCAGACCGGCGATACGGCCAGCATCTTTGGTTGCCTGACGTTGTGCATCATTAAAGTAAGCAGGAACAGTGATAACTGCTTCTGTCACTTCTTCACCGAGGTAGTCCTCAGCGGTTTTTTTCATTTTGCGCAAAACTTCTGCAGAAATTTGCGGCGGAGCCAGTTTTTTATCGCGCACGGACACCCATGCGTCGCCATTGTCAGCTTTGGAAATGGAGTAAGGCATCAGACCGATGTCTTTTTGCACTTCTTTTTCTTCGAACTTACGACCGATCAAGCGTTTTACCGCGAACAGTGTGTTCTTAGGATTTGTAACAGCCTGGCGTTTGGCGGATGCGCCAACCAGGATTTCGCCGTCTTCTTGATAAGCAATAATGGAAGGCGTAGTACGTGCACCTTCTGCATTTTCTATGACTTTTGGCTGACCGCCTTCCATGATAGCAACGCAAGAATTGGTTGTACCCAAATCAATACCAATCATTTTTCCCATGATAATTCCCTCAGAATGTATATTTTTTTGTCAATGTTGGTGAGTCAGTGCACTTTTTGCTGCAACTAACTCGTCTGTTTCGGATATATGGTAAAAAACACGCTTTTCAAGCACTTTTTGCGTGTTTTTTACGCTTTTCTTACTTTCCTTGCGCTACTGTCACTAAAGCCGGACGCAGCAAACGGTCGGCAATGGTATAACCTTTTTGCAATACCGTCACGACGGTATTGGCATCTTGCTCAGCAGGCACCATGGAGATAGCCTGGTGCTTCATGGGGTCCAGCTTGTCACCCTGAGCAGGGCTGATTTCATTCAGGCGATTTTTTTCAAATGCAGCGCTGAGTTGCTTCAAAGTCATTTCCACGCCTTCTTTCAGCGCTTCTATGGATGGTGTATCTATCTTCAACGCCATTTCCAGGCTATCTTTGACTGGCACCATGGCTTCGGCGAAGCCTTCAATCGCAAATTTATGTGCCTTGCTGATATCATCCTGAGCACGGCGACGGATGTTTTCACCCTCGGCCTTGGCGCGCATGAAAGAATCTTGCAACTCTTGCACTTTGGCTTCAAGCTTGGCAATCACTTGCTCGGCAGTATCTTGTGCAGGTGCTGCGGCCTGGGCAGCATCCGGCGCAGAAGTCTGCACTGTTTCACCTAAAACTACGCCATCCAGTTGAACTTCCGGCGTGGCGGCGTCTTGTATTTCTACCTTTTCCGCTTGCTGGTTTTCTTGCTCTTGCATACTTACTCTCCCGATCAAAAACGTACATTGCCCCTGCAATTGGGGATATACCCATGCGATTTCAAGGCTTTAGCCGAAAATTTCCTGATTTCCCTGTTTTTAAGGAAAAACAAGGGAAAAATTGTACATGCCTTATACAAATAAACACATCTGGTAACAAAACTAGAACAATTCATTACTGGACCTGGGGAAAGTACATCCTAAAATGATGACTAGGAAGCTGATTACAATCTGTAGCGAGCGAGCGTCAGCGGGGATGAAGGTAACAAAACGCAGCGCAAAAAGCGGAATGTACTCCAGTACATGAGCACTTTGAGCAGCGCATGACCCCCGATCACGCTTGCGCAATAAGATTGTAAGCAGCTTCTAAGATGAATGCCTATGGAGCTCAAGCCATGAAACTCTCTGTCATCTCCCTGCTGTTACTGGCCTACACCGTTGCCACGGTGGCCTGGATATGTTTATCTCAATACAATCCCCTTTCTTCGTAATAGCATAGAAGATTGGCAAGACTGACTTGCATTACTTGCAATGTCACCGCAATATCACTTCGCTGTCGCTCTATTGCGCCATACATTCATACCAGGCAATAGTCTGAAACATTTGCCATAAAATTGCTAAAACACATTAAATAAACACATAGTTTAGCAAGCCCCTTCAACGAAACTGCCCTCATCTCAAGTAAAATCGCCTGTTGCGAGCAATTTGACGCTCATCAGCATATATTTAACGCATATTCAACGTATATCAGCGATACATACAGGAGTGAGGAATGATTTTTGTCACAGGCGGCGCGGGATTTATCGGTGCCAATTTTGTTCTGGACTGGCTGGCCCAGTCGGATGAGTCTGTCCTCAATTATGACAAACTGACTTACGCGGGCAATTTGAATAACCTGGCCAGCCTGAACAATGATGCGCGCCATGTCTTTGTCAAAGGCGACATCAATGACAGTGCCCATTTGTGTGGCTTGTTTTTTGAATATCAACCCAGGGCCATCGTCCATTTTGCGGCTGAAAGTCATGTAGACCGTTCCATCCTTGGTCCGGCCGCCTTTGTCACGACCAATGTGAATGGCACTTTCAGCCTGCTGGAAGCAGCACGCACTTACTGGCAAAGCCTGGAAGGTGAGGCTAAAGAGAATTTCCGCTTCCTGCATATCTCCACCGATGAAGTCTATGGCACGCTGGCAGCAGATGATGCGGCCTTCAGCGAAACCACGGCCTACGCACCAAACAGCCCTTATTCTGCGACCAAGGCAGCATCTGATCATCTGGTGCGCGCTTACCACCATACTTATGGCTTGCCGGTGCTGACGACCAATTGTTCCAACAATTACGGTCCTTACCATTTCCCTGAAAAGCTCATCCCCCTGATGATCACCAATGCCCGCGCAGGCAAAGACTTGCCTGTCTATGGCGATGGTCTGCAAGTGCGCGACTGGTTGTATGTCAAGGACCATTGCTCGGCCATACGCCGGGTACTGGAAGCTGGCAGGCTGGGGGAAACTTACAATGTAGGTGGCTGGAATGAGCAAACCAATCTGAGTGTCGTGCACACCCTGTGTGAACTACTGGATGAATTGCAGCCCAAGGCCCAGGGCAGCTACAAAGACCAGATCAAACATATCACCGACAGGCCCGGCCATGATCGCCGCTATGCCATAGATGCCCGCAAGATAGAAAAAGAACTGGGCTGGAAGCCGCAAGAGACTTTCACTACTGGCCTCAGAAAGACTGTGGAATGGTATCTGGCCAACGATGAATGGACCAAGCAGGTGCAGTCTGGTGAATACCTGAAATGGGTAGCACTGCAATATGATGATGAGGAAGAAGCATGAGCAGTCATGTCAGTAAAAGCATGAACAATACATCCGCACGCAAGGGCATCATCCTGGCAGGTGGCTCAGGAACGCGCCTGTATCCTGTCACTCAGGCTATCTCCAAACAATTGCTGCCTGTGTATGACAAGCCCATGATTTATTACCCGCTGACCTCACTGATGCTGGCGGGGATACGCGATATCCTCATCATTTCCACGCCACAGGATACGCCGCGTTTTGCCGAACTGCTGGGCAATGGTAATCAATGGGGCATACAAATCACTTATGCAGTACAACCCTCGCCTGATGGTCTGGCGCAGGCCTTTATCATAGGCCGTGAATTTGTCGGCAATGCCAATACGGCGCTGATACTGGGTGACAATATTTATTACGGCAATGATTTTGAATCGCAATTGCGCCAGGCGGATGCGCAGCAGCAAGGTGCAACGGTATTTGCCTATCATGTGCAAGATCCAGAGCGCTATGGCGTCGTTGAATTTGATGATAAACGCCATGCCATCAGCATAGAAGAAAAACCGCAGCAGCCAAAATCCAATTATGCCGTTACTGGTCTGTATTTCTATGACAATACGGTTTGCGATATCGCTGCCAATATCAAACCGTCTGCACGCGGCGAACTGGAAATCACCGATGTCAATAATGAATACCTGAAGCAGGGCAAACTGAATGTGCAATTGATGGGCAGGGGTATGGCCTGGCTCGATACCGGCACTCACGAATCCCTGCTGGAAGCTGGTCAGTTCATCGCCACCATAGAGAAACGCCAGGGATTGAAAGTTGCCTGCCCTGAAGAAATTGCTTACCGCCGCCATTACATCAGTGATGCCGAGCTGGAAAAACTGGCCCAGCCACTCAAGAAAAATGAGTACGGCCAATATTTATTGCAACTACTGAACAAGAAAGCGTATTGATTGATGAAAGTGATAGAAACCGGATTGCCGGATGTCCTGCTGCTGGAGCCCAGGGTCTTTGGTGATGATCGTGGCTTTTTTTATGAAAGCTTCAATGCCAGGACCTTTGCTAAACTGACGGGTGTCACCACGGCTTTTGTGCAGGACAATCACTCCAAATCCGCAAAAAATGTCTTGCGTGGCTTGCATTATCAGATACAGCAAAGCCAGGGAAAACTGGTGCGCGTCACTGCCGGTGAAGTGTTTGATGTGGTCGTTGATTTGCGTAAATCTTCCCCCAGCTTTGGCAAGGTCACAGCAGAGATTTTATCGGCAGAAAACAAGCGCCAGTTATGGATACCGCCGGGCTTTGCCCACGGCTTCCTGGTCATGAGCGAGAGTGCAGAGTTCTTGTACAAGACCACCGATTACTGGGCACCTGAACATGAGCGCTGTCTATTATGGAATGACCCCGCACTGGGCATAGACTGGCCTTTGACGGCGACACCTTTGCTGTCAGCAAAAGACGCACTCGGCAAACCCCTGGTTGAAGCTGAGGTCTTTGCATGAGGATATTATTGACAGGCACGAGTGGGCAACTGGGCCATGCCCTCCTGCCTCACTTACCACGCTTGTCTGCAACAGCGATCGTGCATGCGCCGCAAAGAGCAGAACTGGATTTGAGCAATGCCGCGCAATTGCGACTGTGCATCGCTGACTTCAAACCTGACCTGATCATCAATCCGGCGGCCTATACAGCGGTCGACCTGGCTGAGAGTGAAGCAGACCAGGCGCATGCCATCAATGCCATCGCCCCTGCCATCATGGCAGAAGAAGCACGCAAACTGGGCGCTGGCCTCATTCATTACTCTACAGATTATGTGTATGCCGGTGACAAGGCAGATGCCGAAGCTAACTGGCAAGCCTATGTAGAAACCGATGCTACGGGCCCCTTGAATGTGTATGGTAAAACCAAACTGGCTGGCGAACAGGCCATCATCGCCAGTGGCTGTCAGCATCTGATCTTGCGCACCAGCTGGGTGTATTCAAACTTTGGCAAGAATTTTTTCCTGACCATGCTGAAACTGGCGCGTGAACGCGATCAGTTGCGCGTCGTGAATGACCAGTGGGGCACGCCTAATTCGGCGGACTGGCTGGCTGCTGCTACATGCGAGATACTGGCACAATTGCAGCAAGCACAGGATCAATCAAACTGGTGGCAAGAATGTGGCGGCGTATATCATCTGAGTGCGGGCGGCAAAACCAATTGGTCAGCATTTGCCTCACGCATCATTGCACTGGCCGACGAGAAAGGCTTGCTGGGCAAGCCTGCGCCTGCCATCACGGGCATACCCGGCAGTGAATATCCCACTGCTGCGGCCAGGCCACATAATTCATTACTGAATACCCAAAAAATCAGCGACAAGTTCAAACTGAACATACCAGACTGGGACAACTGTCTGCAGACTTGTCTGCACTCCATGGTCAGCCCACACTACAAGGCGTAAGCAATTGAATATACATACAAAAACCTTGCGCATCAGGGGTGATGAACGCGGTAGCCTGATTGCGCTGGAAGCAGAGCAGGACATCCCTTTTGCCATTGCCAGGGTGTACTATATTTTTGGCACCAAGCAAGGTGTGGAACGCGGTTTTCATGCTCACAAGGCCTTGCAGCAAGTGGCTGTTGCGGTGCGTGGCTCTTGCACCATGCTGTTTGATGATGGCCATGAAAAAACCGAGATCGTGCTGGATGCGCCAGATAAAGGCGTCTATATCGGTCCGAAGATCTGGCGCGAAATGAATAACTTCAGTGAAGACTGCGTGCTGCTGGTATTTGCTGACCAGCATTATGACGAGGCAGATTATTTGCGCAACTATGATGAGTTTTTGGCTTATTTGCGTGCAACAGAAAAACCCTAAGTCATCATTTGCAGGAAAAAACCTCTCACCACAGAGACACTGAGACACGGAGACGCAGAGGCACAGAGAAAACCAAGAGAAGAACTTAAAACGGTTTTTGATTGTGTCTTGGTGTCATCCTTCTTTTGAACGAATGGATAACATGAAATCTTTCCCCTATCTGGAGCTCAAACCTCAGCACCAGGATTTGCGCGCTGAGTTGAATCAGGCTTTTAATGAAGTCGTGGATAGTGGCTGGTTCATACAGGGCCAGCAACTGGAAGCCTTTGAAGCGGAATATGCTGCTTATTGTGGCAGCCAGCATTGTGTAGGTGTAGGCAATGGTCTGGATGCCCTGCATCTGATCTTACGTGCCTATGGCATAGGTGCGGGTGATGAAGTTATCGTGCCTTCAAATACCTATATCGCCAGTTGGCTGGCGGTGTCGTATGCGGGTGCAACGCCGGTGGCAGTGGAGCCGGATTTGCCTACTTATAATATTGACCCGGCAAAAATCGCCGCTGCCATTACGCCCAGGACCAGGGCCATCATGGTGGTGCATCTGTATGGACAAATCGCGGACATGGACCCGATTATCGCCATTGCCCGTGAACATGGTTTGAAAGTCATAGAAGATGCAGCGCAATCGCATGGGGCAAAATACAAGGGCCGTATCTCTGGCAGTATAGGCGATGCTGCTTCGCACAGTTTTTATCCTGGCAAAAACCTCGGTGCGCTGGGAGATGCTGGTGCCATCACGACCAATGATGCAGAGCTGGCCAGGCAGTTAACATCATTGCGCAATTATGGTTCACACGTCAAATATCATAATGAAGTCAAGGGTTATAACTCACGTCTGGATGAATTGCAGGCCGCGCTGTTAAGAGTCAAACTGCACAGGCTCGATGGCTGGAATGTACAGCGCCGTGCGCTGGCACAGCAATATCATGAGGGTTTGAAAGACTTGCCTGGTCTGGTCATACCCTTTGTGCCAGACTGGTCTGAACCGGTATGGCATATCTATGCTGTACGCCATGCCCAGCGCGATGCACTGCAAAAACATTTGCAGCAGGCTGGCATAGGCACCATGGTGCACTATCCTATCCCGCCACATCTGCAAGGCGCTTATGCTGAAATGCAACTGGGAGTGGGCAGCTTCCCGCTGTCTGAGCAAATCCATGCAGAAGAACTGAGCCTGCCACTAGACCCCTATCTGGCGCCTGAAGATGTCAGCCGCGTCATTGCTGCCGTGCGCGATTTCGTCCTGCAAGCTGGCTCAGCTGCCTCAGCGCCCTGACAATGACACTGGTACGTACCAGCCTGTTAAATGCGATTGCAGTCATGGTCAGAATGCTGACCATGCTGGGCTTGAACAAACTGCTGGCGGTGTATGTGGGGCCAGGCGGCTATGCCGTCATAGGCCAGTTCCAGAATGCCGTGACCATGATACTGTCCTTTGCCAGTGGCGCGATTTCCACTGGCGTGACCAAGTACACAGCCGAGCATGGTGATGATGTCGCAGCCCAGCAAAAAGTCTGGGCCAGTGCGGCACGTATCTCGCTTTACTGCTCACTGGCAGCGTCGGCTGTCATTGCCGTATTTCATCAGCAACTGGCCGTATTGCTATTAAAAGATGCGCAGTATGGCAGTGTGTTTTTATGGCTGGCTGCCAGCCTGGTGTTGTTTGTGTTGAATACGCTGTTGCTGGCGATTTTGAATGGCAAGAAAGCAGTGGCTGTCTATGTAGCGGCCAATATTGCCACCAGCATCGTCACTCTGCTGGCGACCTGGGGGCTGGCCAGCGTCTGGGGTCTGTATGGTGCACTGGTGGCACTGGCAGTGAACCAGTCTTTCGTCGCCATTATCACCCTGGTGCTATGCCTGCGCAGCAAATGGTTTAGCCTGGGCATGCTGTTTGCGAAAGCAGATGCAGGCATGTTGCGCAAACTGGGCGCTTATGCCCTGATGGCCATGGTCACTGCCACTGTCGTACCCTTGTCGCAAATGCTGATACGCGATCATCTGGTACAGAATTTTGGCTGGCAACAAGCTGGTTACTGGCAGGCAGTGACACGCATCAGTGATATTTATCTGATGCTGATCACCACCACGCTAACCGTGTATTACCTGCCACGCCTGGCAGAAATCAAGGCAGCAGCAGAGCTCAAAAAAGAAATCGCCAGGGTATATCGCTTCGTTTTGCCTTTGACGGCGCTGGGTGCAGTCATGGTGTATCTCTTGCGTGATCTCATGCTGTGGCTGGTATTCACTGAAGAATTTCGCCCCATGTTGCAGCTATTGATATGGCAACTGGTCGGGGATTTTATCAAGATAGGCAGCTGGGTACTGGGGTTTGTCTTGCTGGGCCGCGCCTTGACCAGGCCATATGTAATTACCGAGATCGTCTTCAGCCTGTCACTGGTAGTACTGACTTATCTGCTGACCCCGGCATTTGGCTTGCAGGGTGCGGTGATTGCTTTTAGCATTAACTATGTATTGTATTGGGCATGTATCGCCTGGATTTTGAAAAAATATGCCTACCGCTAAATTTGGCTTGTTCATACAAAATTGCCTGGACCGCGTGCTGGCGGCTGCTGAGCTGGATGCTTGCGTGCGGCGCGCCCGCGCCCTGGGTGAGTTGTTATGGAAAAATGATATGGGCCAGTATGCCTTGCCTGTGCTTGAGCAAGCCCTGTTGCAGCGCTACCAGCATCTATTCAAAGTCCCTGCGCCACGAAATAGCACGGCAACTTATCTGCATGTCCTGAGCCAGGCCTATACCAGCAGTGGCCATACCCGCGTGGTTGAACACTTGATTGCCAGCCAGGCCTTGCAGGATTCTGCAGTACTGGTTACAGAAAAAGCACCGACTGAGACTTGGGCAAAACTCAGTACCCCCAGCCAGCCCTGTATTTGCCTGCCCAAGTTCAGTAGCAAGCAAGAAAAGATACAGGCTTTGCTGGAGCATTTTGCTTCATACAAAATCCTGGTCTTACATATCCACCCGTATGACATAGAAGCTGTCATTGCCGCTGGCCTGGCCAGGCAATTGTGTGGCACGCGTATCTATATGTATAACCATGCTGACCATGTATTTTCTTATGGCCATGGCATGGCCGATGTCGTACTGGAGCTCAGTTATTATGGCTGGGAACTCAGCAAGCTGCGCGGCAGTCACGACAAATGTGTGTTTGCCGGCATTCCACTGATGTTGCCTGACAACAACGCTGAACGGCCAGAAAATAGTACGGGCCATATCGCCAGTGCGGGCTCTGCCTACAAATTCAAACCAGGGGGCAGTTATTCCTTTCCTGATTTTGCAGTAAGCCTGCAAGCCAGGACGGGGCGCAAGCTTATGCTGATAGGCCCCAACCTGAAAACCAACTGGTGGTGGTGGAAGCCTGCCCGGCAAATGGGCAAGCAAGCGATTTTTCATCAACGCATGGCCTATCAGGATTATCTGGTCTGCATGCGCGATGCCAGTGTGTATGTCGATAGCTTCCCACTGACGGGTGGCACGGCTTTCCCGGAAATGGCGATCAAAGGTCTGCCCTGCTTTGGCATTTTGACAGGCGCGCATGGTTATTCACCGGCGGATCAATTCAAATCAGCCAGCCAGGCTGCCTTGCTGGAAGATATGGTCTATTATCTTGGGCAAAAGCCGCAAGAACAACAACAGCAGCAGCGACCGCAGCAAAGACGGCGTCCAGGCATAGAGCAGGCTGCTATCCTGCAAGAAATCAGGGAAGTACATGGTATAGAGCAGGTGGCAAGCCGTATCAGCCAGGCTGAAATGGCAAGTACACAAGAAAAACAACCACCCTGGCATAATCCGGCATCAATAAACTGCGATTTCTATGAGAAAATCTGGTACACAAGGAAATTGTTCGCACCGCCCATCCATAATTTCCCTGACTGGAAACTGGGCGTATTATTTTTAAAATATTGGATACAAAGCCGCCAGCTTAATCGCCAGGCAAAATTGCTTGCTTAGTTGCTTGCTAAGTTGCTTGCTTAGTTGCTTGCTTAATTGCTAGCCTAATTGCCAGCTTAGTTGTCAGATTAATGCAGCATCACTTAGCTACTATGATACATGTCGCAATCGTCAGTCACGGCCATGAAAATCTGCTTATTGAAAGCGGCATGGGCGGCTTGCGCGATGCAGCAACAGGCATGCACGTGTGGATCAAGGACAACCGGCCTTCGCCGGACCTGAAAGCCTATTGCCTGCAGCATGGTATTTCCTATACCGACGACAAGCCAGGGCTGGGTTTTGGCGAAAACAATAATTACCTGTTTGACCTGATCAGCAATAGCGTGGGTTTTGCCGAGGGTGACAGCTTCATCGTCATGAACCCGGACATCACCATCAGTGCCGCCACCATCACTGCCCTGGTCGAGAATATGCAGCGCGATGCCTTCCCGCTTGCCACTATCAATCTCTACCGTGACGAGCAGCATTTGCATATAGATGCCAATATACGCCGCTTCCCGAATGCCATCTCCTTGCTGCGCATGGTTGCGGTGCGTTCACTGTCTGAGCCTTACGACAAACAAAACATGACAGAAACCTGCCATGTAGATTGGGCCTCAGGTGCCTTCCTGGCCTTTGATGCGCGCCATTATCGTGCACTGCAGGGCTTTGATACCCGTTATTTCATGTATTTTGAAGATGTGGATATCTGCTACCGTTCCCGACAATTGCTGGGCAAGGGGGTAAGGTTTTATCCACAACTGCATGCCACCCATACGGCCGCCCACAAAAACCGCAACCTGGTATCACGCCACGCCAGCTGGTTTTTCCGCAGTTTTTTGAAATTTCTGTCACGCCGCTATTTTGTCTATGACAGGCGGTCGAATCTGCCTGTCCCTAAATAAAGTATGAAACAAGCAATCTTGTTGACTGGTGCCAGCGGCTTTGTCGGCCAAGCTCTTGCCCGTGCCTGCCTGGCTGCGGATGCCAGCCTGGTTTGTCCCAGCCGCCGCCCTCTGGGCTGGCAGGCTGCAGAAATGCGCAATCCTCTGATGGGGGATATGACGGCTGACACTGACTGGTCGGCCCATCTGCAAAGTGTGGACATCGTCATTCATAGTGCAGCACGGGTGCATGTCATGCAAGAGACCGCCAGCGATCCTCTGGCACAATTTCGCGCCGTGAATGTAGACGCCAGCCTGCAACTGGCGCGCCAGGCGGCAACGGCTGGAGTAAAACAATTTATTTATCTGAGTTCAGTCAAGGTGAATGGTGAAGCCACCACAGTTGCTCACCCCTACACTGCCGACGATCAAGCCATGCCGCAAGATGCCTATGGCATTTCCAAGCAGGAAGCCGAGCAAGCGCTGCTGCAACTGGCAACAGAAACCAGTATGGTGGTGACCATCATACGCCCACCCCTGGTCTACGGACCGGGCGTCAAAGCCAATTTCCTGAGCATGTTGCGCGGGGTGCGTCGTGGCCTGCCCCTGCCACTGGGCAGCATACACAATCAGCGCAGTCTGGTGTATCTGGGTAACCTGGTCGATCTCATCCTGCATTGCCGTTTGCATCCGGCGGCCCGCAACCAGATCTTCCTGGCATCGGATGGCAGGGACTTATCGACGACAGAATTATTTCGCCTGTGCGCGCAAGCCTTGCAGGTGAAATCCAGGCTGTTTCCTTTTCCGGCCAGCTTATTGACACTCGCTGCCAGCATACTGGGTAAGAAAAGTGTCGCTGAGCGCTTATGCCAGTCATTGCAAGTCGATATCAGCAAGACCAGGGAGCTATTAGCCTGGTCGCCTCCTTATACTGTAGAACAAGGCTTGCAAGCCACAGCAGCAGCACTACCCTCTGAATGAATATGTGATTATGTTAAAGCGTCTTTTCGATCTCCTCCTTGCCCTGACGGCCAGCCTGTTCCTCATCCTGCCTTTGATCATCGTCGCCATCTGCGTCAAGCTGACTTCCCGCGGCCCTATCGTCTACTGGTCAGATCGGGTCGGGCGCAATAATGCTATCTTCAAGATGCCCAAGTTTCGCAGCATGCTCATCGATACGCCCGCCGTTGCCACGCACTTGTTGACTAATCCTGATCAATACCTGACGCCCATAGGTTCTTTCCTGCGCAAATCCAGCCTCGATGAATTGCCGCAATTGTGGAGCATACTCAATGGTGATATGAGTTTTGTCGGCCCCCGCCCTGCCCTCTACAATCAGGATGACCTGATCGCCCTGCGCACGGAAAAGCAAGTACATACTATCTCGCCTGGCTTGACCGGCTGGGCGCAAATCAATGGCAGGGATGAATTACCTATCCCCGTCAAAGTGGACCTGGATGCCTATTACCTGCAGCACCAGTCCTTCATGCTCGATATACGCATCTTGTTCCTGACCTTTTACAAGGTGGTGCGTCGTGATGGTGTTACTCATTAATAAGGGCAGGTTACTATGATGCAATCCCTGCTGAATCTGCCACGCCTGCAAAAACAGCTAGTAGCTGCCCTGGCAGATGCGCTCTTCCTGCCGCTGACTTTCATACTGGCGATCTGGCTGCGCTATGAAACCTTCAATGCCGGTCTGTTCAATCATTACTTCTGGCTCATCATTTCTGTACCTTTGATTGCCATTCCGGTATTCATACGCATAGGTTTGTACCGCGCCGTCATTCGTTTCATCGATCAGAAAATCATCAGCGTGGTCATGATAGGAGTCAGCCTGTCTGTGCTGTTCCTGGCTTTTCTAGCCGTCATGCTGCATATCATGCCTTTGTCACGTGCCGTGTTTGGTTTCTTTTGGGCAGGCTCCATCCTGTATGTAGGTACCAGCCGTTTTCTGGCCAGGGCCTGGTTGCTGCAAGCTGACATGACAGAAAACGCTAGTCGCATAGCCATCTATGGCGCAGGCAAGGCGGGCGCGCAACTGGCAACAGCCCTGCGTGCCGGTGGTGAATATGTTTGCGCGGCCTTCATTGATGACAGCAAATCAGTACAAGGTTCAACCATAGGCGGCGTCAAGGTATACGCCCCTGAACAATTAAAAGACCTGGCCGAACGCCACGATATACGCGAGATTTTGCTGGCCATGCCCAGCATCAGCAAGACCAGACAAAAGCAGATACTCGACCAGCTTGAACCCCTGAAGTTAAAGATCAAGGTCACGCCATCAATACAAAGCCTGGTGAATGGCGAATTGCGCCTGCAGGATATACGCGAAGTCGAGATAGAAGATTTGCTGGGACGCGACCAGGTAGCACCAGATGCCCGCCTGCTGAGTATCTGCATCACTGGCAAGCGTGTCATGGTGACGGGGGCTGGTGGCTCGATAGGTTCTGAGCTATGCCGCCAGATCCTGCGCCAGCGCCCGGCCAAACTGGTCTTGCTGGAAATGTCTGAATACGCCCTGTATGCCATAGAACAGGAATTAACTGGCCTGCGCCAGCAATTGAACCTGGATGTAGAAATCCTGCCCTTCCTCGGTTCCATACTCGACAGCGCCAAGCTCGATCGCATCTTCACTACCTGTGAAGTTGAGACCCTGTACCATGCTGCGGCCTACAAGCATGTACCGCTGGTAGAACATAATCCGGCAGAAGGCATACGCAATAATGTGTTTGGTACGCTATCCGTCGCGCAAGCTGCCATGGCAGCAAAGGTCAAGAATTTTGTGCTGATTTCTACCGACAAGGCGGTGCGCCCTACCAATGTCATGGGTGCCACCAAGCGTCTGGCAGAACTGATCTTGCAAGCCTGCTCACGCCGCCAGCAGCATACGCGTTTTTGCATGGTGCGTTTTGGCAATGTGCTGGGTTCCTCCGGCTCGGTCGTGCCGCTATTCCGCAAACAGATCATGGCGGGTGGCCCCATCACCCTGACCCATCCCGAGATCACCCGCTATTTCATGACCATACCCGAAGCCGCGCAACTGGTCTTGCAGGCCGGTGCCATGGGAGAAGGCGGCGACGTGTTTGTACTCGACATGGGCGAGCCCGTGCGCATCATTGACCTCGCGCGCCGCATGGTGCACCTGAGTGGTCTCGAAGTGAAAAGTGAAACCACGCCAGATGGCAGCATAGAAATCCAGCACGTAGGCTTGCGCCCCGGTGAAAAGCTGTATGAAGAATTGCTGATCGGTGACAATGTAGAAGGTACCTCGCACCCGCTGATCATGCGTGCCCAGGAAAATGAACTGCCATGGGATCAACTCCATACCCTGTTACAGGAATTAAATGCTGCCTGCACCGCCTTTGATTATGCGCAAATCCGCGCCCTGCTGCTGCAAATAGTGGCAGAATATGAACCACAATGCGGTATTGAAGACCTGATCTGGCAAGCCCAGCAAGTTGGCGCTGACAAGCAAGCCACAGAGGCCAAAGAAGCCAAAGAAGCGAACACAGGCCTGCTCCACTGAATCTTTTTAATATAGAAAAATAATTATGTCCTTACTTTCCCCCAGCATATTCAAAGCCTACGATATTCGCGGCATCATCGATAAAACCCTGGATGCCGAAGTTGCCCACCTGATAGGCCAGGCTTTCGGCAGCGCCGCCATCGCCAAGGGCGAAAAAGCCGTGGTCATAGGCCGCGATGGCCGCTTGTCCGGCCCTGATCTCATTACTGCGCTGGCCAAGGGCCTGCAATCGACTGGTATTGACGTCATCGACCTGGGAGTGGTCGTCACCCCCATGGTCTATTTTGGTACCAATGTACTGGGTGCCACGTCCGGCATCATGGTCACCGGCAGCCACAACCCGCCTGACTACAATGGTTTCAAAATGGTGCTGGCTGGAGAAGCAATTTATGGCGATGCCATACAAGCCTTGTACCAAACTATCCTGAACAAGGATTTCAAACAAGGCAGTGGCAATTACCGCACACATGACATCAAGGCGACTTATCTTGAGCGCATTATCGGTGATGTCAAAGTCGCGCGCCCACTGAAAATTGCCGTTGATTGCGGCAATGGCGTGGCTGGTGCATTTGCCGGTGAGTTGTATCGCGGCATGGGTTGTGAAGTCATAGAATTGTTTTGCGAAGTCGATGGCACTTTCCCCAACCACCATCCTGATCCAGCGCACCCGGAAAACCTGCAAGACCTGATACGCTGCCTGCAAACTACGGATGCAGAAATAGGCCTGGCATTTGATGGTGATGGCGACCGTCTTGGTGTTGTCACCAAGGATGGCCAGATCATCTACCCTGACCGCCAGCTCATGCTGTTTGCCGAAGATGTATTGACACGCAACCCCGGCGCGCAGATTTTGTATGACGTCAAATGTACACGCCACATCGCACCGTGGGTGAAAGCACGCGGCGGTGTCCCGCTGATGTGGAAAACCGGCCATTCCCTGGTCAAGGCCAAGCTGCGCGAAACCGGTTCACCTCTCGGTGGTGAAATGAGCGGCCACGTCTTCTTCAAAGACCGCTGGTATGGTTTTGATGATGGCCTGTATGCTGGCGCACGCTTGCTGGAATTGCTGAGCCGCGTGGCCGACATGACAGCTACGCTGAACAACTTGCCGCAATCGACATCGACTCCAGAACTGCAATTGCAACTGGCCGAAGGCGAAAACTTCAAGATCATCGCCGCCATGCAAGCGAATGCCAGCTTCCCTGGTTCAGATGAAATCATCACCATCGATGGCTTGCGTGTGGAATATCCAGACGGCTTCGGCCTGGCCCGTTCATCCAACACCACCCCCGTCATCGTCATGCGCTTCGAAGCCGAAAACCCCGAAGCACTGACACGCATACAGGGTGCAATGAAGCAGGCTGTGCTGGCTGTTAAGCCAGATGCTGTCTTGCCATATTAATTTTATTCAAACCTAAAACATAAAAGCTCACCACAGAGACACCGAGACACAGAGAAAAACAAGAGAAAATCTTTTAAGCTGAAAGTGTTTGCTAATGACTCTTCACGCCTTTGTTTTTTCTCTGTGCTACCTCTGTGTCTCCGTGTCTCTGTGGTGAGATTTTCGGTCTTACTATCCAAGTGAAAATACTTCTTGTTCGTGTCTCGTCGCTGGGCGATGTTTTGCATAATATGCCCATCGTGGATGACTTGCGTCGCCAGTTTCCGCTGGCGCGTATAGACTGGGTGGTGGAAGAAGCCTATGTGCAACTGGTGCGCCTGAACCCCGGTGTAGACCGGGTCTTCCCCTTCGCCCTGCGCCGCTGGCGCAAGAGTCTGGGGCAGGCGGCAACGCGGCAAGAGATCAAGAATTTCTTTCGCCAATTAAGGCAAGAGCAATATGACCTGGTGCTCGATACCCAGGGTTTGCTGAAAACCGGCATCATCATGGGCCTGGCAAAAACCGTCAAAGGCGGCAAAAAAGTTGGCCTTGCCAATGGCACTGAGGGTTCAGGCTATGAAGGCATTTCCAGAATCTTCCACGACATCAGCGTACCAGTAGACAAGCGCACCCACGCCGTCCTGCGCGGCCGCCTGGTCGCCGCTGCTCCTGGCGGCTATACCGTCAACACCCCCGCCAGCTTTGGCTTGCAGGCACCAGATATACCTGCTGACCAGCGCACCTGGTTACCTTCTACACCGTATGCGGTGTTCTTCCATGGCACGGCAGGTGCAGCCAAGAAATGGCCACGCGATCACTGGCAAGCGATTGCCGCAGAATTAAAAAACTACGAATTACCGATACTACTCCCCTGGGGCAGCGCCGCTGAAAAAGCCGAAGCAGAAGCAATGGCCGCCGTCATGCCAAACGCCACCGTCTTGCCTGCACTCTCCATGCAGGCAGCAACCCTGCTGGCGCAAAAAGCACGTCTCGCCATCGGTGTCGATACCGGCCTGACACATATCGCCGCAGCTTACGAAACCCCAACCATAGAAATCTATTGCGCTTCACCGCGCTGGAAGACTGAAGGAAACTGGTCGGACAAGATTATTAATCTTGGGGATAGTGGGCAACCTGCGACTGTTGACGAGGTTCGCGATGCGATTTGCACACTAATGAGAACAACTGGTGCATAGCAATAGTCCGGCGGTTGAAGATAACCCATACCCTCAGTAACGTCATTCCAGCGTGATTTTAGCTGGAATCCAGCGGCGTTCTTGGCATACTATACGGCAAATTAATTTCAGAGTTGTACTTCACGAACTCGCTTTTCAAATACCTTCATAAGTCATTCAGGCCAGCCGAGGTAGCCCGACAGCTACTCCCTCTAGTATTCGCCAAGATGCCAGGAAAATGCCAGATACGGTAAAATAAAACCCCGCCTGTCTATATACCGCGACCCATGGCATCCCCTTCCAGCCACAGCGCTTCACCCAATTTCTGGCATGACGAAAAGCTGCCTTTTATCGAGATGCGGTCTATCAAGGGCGCACGCAGCATAGGCTATGCGAAGCATTCGCATGAGAGCTTTTCCATCGGCGCAGTTACTGGTGGGAAGAGTACCTACCTCAACGGTAAAATGAAAGAACAGGTAGGTGCTGGGACGGTCGTCATTATCAATCCTGAAGAGATGCACGCCTGCAATCCCGTTGTTGATGAACCCTGGTCTTACCACATGTTGTATGTCGATCATGTATGGTTGGCGGCGCTTCAGCAGGAACTTGGCTTTAGTGCCAATGCTGACTTCAGGCCGTTTTCAACAATATCGACCAATTTCCTGTTTGCGGAATTGACTACCCTAAGTGCAATATTGGCTGATGAACATGCGGATCAATTGCAAAAACATGGCGCTGTCATCGATTTTTTCTCTATGCTGCAAAACCGGCTTGATCCTGCACCCACCAGCAGCAAGGACGCCAACATCAAGCTCATGCGCACGGCAGAATTCATCAAGGAAAACTTCAAGCGTAGCCCCAAGCTTGAAGAAATCTGCGCCGCTGCCGAATTGTCGCCTGCCTATCTGATACGCGCATTCAAGCATCAATTTGGCATGACGCCTCATGCATATCTGATCAATCACCGTATTCAACAGGGCCGCGCCCAGCTCAGGCGCGGCCATGCCATCGCCGACATAGCCGTCGACATAGGATTCTCAGACCAGGCACATTTTCAGCGCGCCTTTAAACAGCATCTGGCAGCAACACCAGGTCAGTATCGGGGTCGCGGATAGACTCATACCGTCATAAGCGAATTAGGATGATACTTCCATCACGTCGATGAGCGCCTGATATAGCCGCACAGGTTCCTCTGCAATGCGGTTGAGTACATAAAGAAAATATTCTTCGCCAAACACTGCATATTCCCGTGTAGTAAAACCGCGCTTCTGCAAGCTATCAAGCAAATCAGTACCAAGACCGATCAGGGATTCAAATTCATAGCGATCGCGACGTATATCCTCACTTGAAATAAAAGCAGATAATTCCTCTTGAATTTGACCATCATGCGTCGCTATCGAACATTGATGGCCACTCGTCAGCAAAGCCTTTGCGTAACGTCGATAGCAGGCTGCCAGTTCAGGACTATCGCGGCTATAAGCAATATTCTCAGCCTCCAGGAATGCCCCCTTGACCAGGCGTATCCGCCCCGGATACGCCATCAGCGCCGGAAGGTCTTGCGCGGTACGATGCAATTTGGCGGGCACGGTAATGCCAACATTGCTGAGACCCGCCTCCGTATGCAAGCGGCCATAAGTGGCGTAAATATTATCAGCACGATCCGATCCCTCCATGGAAATCATGACCTCACGTCCTACCGCTGCTGCGGCTATAGCGATGCGTTTTATATTTTGAAAACCAAGTTCCGCATCAATCACTGATCCCACATGCGACAGGTCCAGGGAAATCGAACAGCGCAAGTTCTGCCTATCGATAGCTGCAATCAATTCAAGGAATATGGCTGTTTCTGCCAGCGCCTTGCCCTCGTCGCGGCAGCTCTCACCCATGTATTCAGCCGATCCGGCATGGCCTCTTGCGTTGATTTGCTCTATGCGCCGCAACAAATCAGGAATGGTCTCGCCAGCGACATAGCGCTTGGCCACGCGTTGCATATAGGGACGTAAGCCGGGATCATAACAAAACCGCGCCTTGGCTTCTTCATCCAGCGCCAATTGACGAAGCCCATTCGCTGCCTGCGCAACCAGTGGTTGCCATGCCACTGGAAATTTTGGCAAACTTGATTCTTTCATGCTTAACTCCGATCGAAAAATGGACAGGAGTCAATGGTGACGGGATATTTCGCCAAAGTATTGAAGAAAACTGCCCTTCGCCCACCTCAAAGCAGAGATGCACAATACCCCCGGTTGGCGCAATGCTGATCGCCACTCCTGTCAACGAATGTCCCCTTGCCCGGTCGACGGACGTCCGCAGACAGCGCATTCATGAAGAAATCATTTAAAATCAGACGTTTATATTTTGGCATATATTATGCTTAACAGCTGGGATCTTCACTTCTACCAGAATACTTATGACACGCTTATTCCTCCTCTTTGCTTTTTTTCATACTGCTTCTGTTTTTGCTGCAGCAGACAGTTTTAGCTTCTCAAACCAGTTTGGACCGCATGCTGTTGGCGTCAAGCTTATCCAGCAATACGATAGGTCACGCCTGTATAAAACAAACGTAGATTTAGCGACTGGCGAAGCCTCCACTGGTGAACTTTCGCGTCCTGTACAAACCCTGGTTTGGTATCCGGCCGTGCGTGGCGGCACGCCCTTAACTTATCGCCAATATCTCGAAACCATTCCTACCGAGGATGATTTCACGCGCAGCGCAGCTGAGGTAAAGCGCATGACGGACGAGCGTATCGAAGGCAATACTGGCATGCGCCGTGACGCACTGCTGCGCGATGTCGCACAATCCATGCAAGCAGTGCGTGATGCCAAGCCAGCAAGCGGTCGCTTCCCCATTGTGATCTACGCACCTGGTTATTCTGGATCGGCTACAGAAAATGCCGACCTGTGCGAATACCTGGCCAGCCAGGGATACATAGTATTATCCAGCGCGTCGCTAGGCGCCCACTCACCAGGGATAGGGATAGACCAGGACGGCGCTGAAACGCAGGCTGCTGACATTTCCTATCTCATAGGCTATGCCAGCACATTGCCACAGGCAGACCAAAGTAAAGTAGCCGTCATCGGCTTTAGCTGGGGTGGACTGTCAAACGTCTACGCTGCGGCGAAAGACGCGCGTATCAAGGCGCTAGTCAGTCTTGATGGCTCTGTACGTTATTTCCCGCAGCTCGTTGATGGCGGCAAGGATGCAGCAAAATATGTAACACCCAAGCAAGTCGCCATACCCATGCTATTCATGGGCGCGCAACCCAAGACCATAGAGACATTGAATAGCAAGAAAAACGGCACTTACTATTCATTCATGAACGAAATGAAGTATTCAGACGTTTATATCATCACGATGTTACCTATGAAGCACACCAACTTTACTTCATTTGCCATGCGCCTTGTACCCCCTCAAGACTTTGGTGATTACACACGCGATGAAATATCGCTGGCCCACAGCTGGACAATGCTTTACACCAGACATTTTCTTGATGCTTATTTAAAGGACGATGCTGCTGGACTCAAGTTCATCAACAATACACCCATCGCGAACAAGGCACCACCACACATGATTATTACCGACATCCGCCGGAAAAAAGATGTCGCACCAGTCACGCAAGAGAATTTCGCACAAAGCCTGGCAAATAAAGGCTTCGATAAGGCCATCCCGGTCTACAGTCAGCTTGTGACGCAAGACGCAACATTTAAACTGGACTCCGATCAGATTTACAGTTGGGGGTTAAAATTGTTCCAATTAAACCGTTTGGAGCAAGCCCGCGAAATCTTCCGTCTTGGCACTCACTTGTATCCAGATCAGGCCTTCCTGCAAGATGGCCTGGCAGAAACACTGGCGAAGGCAGGACAAATACAGGAGGCCATCAAAAGCTATCAGCGTGTTCTTGAACTGGACTCCAAAAATCAAGATGCCATCAAGTATTTAAAAGAACATAAAGCACTATAGGCGCTTTGCCCTACTTATCTGCGTGAGACTTGTCAATGCCCTATCCGGGCTAAGTGGAATTTTGATTGCGTTTATGTAAACTGGATGCCCCCATCATCCAGTTTCATTTTATAAAATGTATTTCATCAAGATGACCAGTCTCAAATCTCCAACTTCCCAAACGACTTCACCAAATCATCCAGCGACTTCAATTGCGCCAGGAAAGGTTCCAGCTTATCCAGGGGCAGAGCGCTGGGACCATCACATTTGGCTTGCGCCGGATCAGGATGTGCTTCAAGGAACAGGCCAGCCAGGCCAGTCGCCATGCCTGCGCGTGCCAGTTCGACAATTTGTTCGCGGCGGCCGCCAGAGGCTGCTGCGCCAGCTTCGCGTTGTTGCAGGGCGTGGGTCACATCGAAGATGACAGGCAGGTTGTTCGTCACTTTTTTCATGACGGCAAAACCCAGCATGTCGACCACCAGGTTATCGTAGCCAAAGCAGGTGCCGCGGTCGCAGAGTATCAGTTGATCGTTGCCTGCCTCCCTGAATTTTTCGACGATGTTTTGTACTTGTGATGGGCTCAAAAATTGCGGCTTTTTGATGTTGATGACGCGGCCGGTTTTGGCCAGCGCCACAACGAGGTCAGTCTGGCGCGCCAGAAAGGCTGGCAATTGCAATACATCGACCACTTCAGCCACTTGTGCAGCTTGCCATGGTTCATGCACGTCGGTGATTAAAGGTACGCCAAATTCTGCCTTGATGGCCTCGAATATCTTCAAGCCTTCTTCCAGGCCAGGACCACGGTAAGAATGGATGGAGGAGCGATTGGCCTTGTCAAAGCTGGCCTTGAAGACATAGGGAATGCCCAGCTTGCTGGTAACGCGCACGTATTCTTCAGCAACGCGCAAGGCCATGTCTTTGGATTCCAGCACATTCATGCCACCGAAGAGGACGAAGGGGCTTTGGTTGCTGGCTTGAATTTGTGGGGTGATGGCTACGGTAGTCAAGATGATTCCAGTTCTTAATAGTGTGTACAGGCTTATAGGTATTTTTGGATATGCTGAATATGCTCAGGATACCCAGCGCAGATAATTCTGCCACTGCGGATCAAATTCGCTGCTGATAGCAAATTCCATTGGAGCAAAATTTTGTGCCAGTTTGTGCGCCTTGGCCTGGGCCGTTACTACATCACTGACATGCCAGTTCATGCTGCGCACATTGCCATGCAAGGTGATCTGGCTGGTGATGCCTTCCTGGGTTTGCACAAACAGGGTTTCTAGCTGGTCTTCAAATTCGCGAGCGGCTTCAAGATCATCTTTATTGTCCAGCACGACATCGACTTGCAGACGCCACAGCATGTCTGCCCTGCCAACCAGGGCCATGGCGGATTCATTGCGCTGTACCAGTAATTTGTCGTCGGGGTCGGTATTGCTGACGAGCTCAAATCCTGTCCATTCATTTTCACCCGCAGGGAACAGGGCAGTATGTTTGAGCTCATCGCGCCAGAAACTATCCAGCACGACTGGGAAAGCGGCCAGGCTGACCGTCTCTTGCTCAGGTGCTTCATCCAGGAAATCGACAGGGCCTATCTTGATGGCGAAGTCATATTCACCTATGGAATGATCCAGCAAGATGAAGGACATATGCCTGGCATGGTCAACCATGTCCTGTGGCACAGGTTTGTTAAACCATAACTGCAAACCCACCCTGCCAGCGTCAGCATAGTGGCAGACCAGCACATCCGATGGGCTGAGACTGAAATTGTCCATATTGATACCAAACTCACCCATTTCTGTGCGCGCCCTGAAAGCGATCACTTTGGAGAACATGGCCAGCTTAGGGGCTGACTGCGTGAGCGCCATGACATCCTGAAAATGCTCAGTCGCACCGTGGGCCGTGATGATGAGTTCATACACACCATCGCCGGAGGTGCCTTGCAACTCGGCGGCCAGCTTGGGAAAATGGGGTTCCAGCAATGCATTGATGGCTTCCATGACTTCACGGATTTCCATTTTCTGTAATTGTGGCTGGGCGTTTGCCAGTGCTTGCCAAAAGAGGTCTGTGCTCATCTATTTCATTTCCAAGATGGGTGGGTGGTTCAACATGTCCTTGCATGTTGTTTAAGAGGCATAGGATATCATTTTATGGGGGTGATTTTGTAGAACAGCAAAGCAGCTTATTCAGCTTTACTCACTTTTCAAGCAGTATGGCTGGCAACAAACGCCACCAGGATCCTGCCTGCGCAGGAGCGACGATTTTAGCGCCTTGCCTGTATTAAACTATCTCGTCCGCAACGTCAAAGAACTTACATTAGAGACAATTAATTACAAAATTGGGAAGGATTGCATCTCATATTAATAAAAATACACACCCTCTGCTGTGTATTAAGCTCTAGCAAGACATACACCTCTACACACTGTTTTCAGGTATATTCCCTCCTCTTCGCCCACACTCCCCAAGCTTGATGTCTGCTCACCGTAAAAATCTTGATGGTTTTGCCATATCCCTCATGCTGGTACTCTGCCTGTGCTGGGGTTTGCAACAGGTGGCGGTTAAATTGGCGGCGCCTGTTATCGGTGCCACTATGCAGCTGGGCTTGCGGTCCGGGCTGGCTGCGGTGCTGGTGTTGTTGCTGATACTTGTTAAAAAGCTTCCATTTTCTTTGCGCGACAAGCATCTCATGCCCGGTATTGCAGCGGGTGTTTTGTTCGCAGTCGAATTTTTATGCATATCACTGGGGCTGAAGTACACCACAGCTTCACATATGTCAGTGTTCTTATATACAGCACCGATTTTTACCGTATTGGGCCTGCACTGGCTGATACCGGCTGAGCGTTTGCAGTCAACACAGTGGCTGGGCATACTGTCGGCCTTTGCGGGTGTGGCCATTGCCTTTTCCGGTGCCTTATTTGATACATCAGGCAGTAACCAGCATGATGTGGCTGACATGCTCATCGGTGACAGTTTTGGTGTGGCTGCAGCAGTACTATGGGCAGCGACCACGATTACCATACGCAAATCCAGCCTTTCTGAAGCAGAACCAACGACCACGCTGTTCTATCAACTGGCAGTAGGTGCTGCAATCTTGCTGGCATTTGTCATGCTGCGCGGTGAGAGCCTGCCCATGCAATGGGATATGACCAGCATCGTCAGCCTGTTTTTCCAGACGGTGGTGATTGCCTTTGCCAGTTACCTGACCTGGTTCTGGCTGATGCGACGTTATCTGGCTTCGCGTCTTTCTGTCTTTTCTTTCCTGACACCCTTGTTCGGCGTGGCCGCTGGTGTCATTCTTATGCACGATCCCATTAGCCCTCGCTTTGCGCTGGGTGCAGTACTGGTGTGTGGTGGTATTGTATTGGTGAATTTCCGTCGGACATAAAGCATGCGTCTTCTTTACTCCCTGGTATGGGGTCTGTCCCTGCCGTTTGCCCTGTTCCGCCTCTGGTGGCGTGGCCGCCTTGAGCCTGGCTATCGCCAGCATATAGGTGAGCGCCTGGGCTTTTACCCGGCCGCTGCCAGTATGCCAACGATCTGGGTACATGCCGTCTCTGCCGGTGAAACCCGCGCAGCTGAACCGCTGATACGTGCACTGCTGGCCCGTTGCCCTGAACATCGCATCTTGCTGACGCATATGACCGCGACAGGCCGTGAAACTGGCGGCAAGCTGTTTGCCGATGTAGGCCCGCGCCTGCGACAGGCGTTTTTACCGTATGACATCAACTGGATGATCGTGCGCTTCTTACGGCATTTTTCTCCTCAGTTGTGCATTTTGATCGAGACCGAAGTCTGGCCCAACCTGATCGCCCAGTGTGAAGCCAAATCCATCCCGGTGACCCTGGTGAATGCCCGCCTGTCAGAAAAATCTTTGCGCAAGGCCCAGCGCCTGGCTGCGCTGATCTTGCCTGCTGCGCGCGCTATCAGCAGCGTGGCAGCGCAGTCAAATCCTGATGCCTTGCGCCTGCATGAACTGGGGATAGAACAACCTGGTGTCACCGGCAATATGAAGTTTGATGTGACACCACCACCCCTGATGGCCGAACGCGGTGCCGCTCTGCGTCGCAGTTTTGGTGAGCGCCAGGTGATCTTGTGCGCCAGTACCCGCGATGGCGAAGAAGAGCTGATACTGCAAGCCTTTGTTGAACAGGTGCCCTTGCTGCAAACCAACCCACTGCTGATTATCACGCCACGCCACCCGCAACGCTTTGACCATGTGGCCAGCCTGCTGGAATCGCATGGTATCAAGTACCTGCGCCGCTCCAGCCTGAATCATGAAGAAATTGCCCACATCAGCGAAGACATACAGGTCGTGCTGGGTGACAGCATGGGCGAGATGTATATGTACTATGCCGCTTGCGATATCGCTTTTGTCGGCGGTAGCCTGGTGCCACTCGGTGGACATAACCTCATCGAAGCCTGTGCCATGGGCAAGCCTGTGCTGACGGGCAGGCATACCTTTAATTTTTCTGAAATTACGGAGCAAGCCATCGCCTGCGGTGCAGCTTTCCGTGTCGATGGTGCACTCAGCCTGTTCCTGCAAGCACATGCCTTGCTGGCTGACAAGAAACAATGCCAGCGTATGGGCGAAGCAGCTTATGCCTTCTTCTTGCAGCATCAGGGTGCCACAGCACGCACCATGCAGATGCTGGAAAAATATTTATAAGCTGGTGCTATCTACCGGGCTGACACTGTCAAGTATCTGTAAAGCAGTTTCAAAATCAAAGGCTTGCAGCGACTGAATGAAGTCATCTGCCTGCGCCCCCAATACCTGACGCATGCTGCGCTGGTGGCCCTGGAAAAAATCCAGGGCTTCGCTGTCTGAATCTTCCAGATACAGGCGCAGCTTGGCAAATAACGCGGCTGCATCGACTACATCGGCTGCAACGCCCACCTGCTCATCAGCAAGCGCTACTGCCTCGGCAGCCTGTTCTTGCAAAGCCTGCTTCAGCGCCTGTATCAGTTCTGCGCTGGCATCGGTAAACTTCTGTATCAAGACCTGGTTTTCTGCTGACTTTTCTATGGCCAGCTCCAGCTCGGTCGCGACTGCGGCCAGGGCCGTGGCACCAATATTGCCTGCGGCACCGCGCATGGTGTGGGCTTCGCGTTCGGCGGTCCCGCGGTCACCCAGCTCAAGAGCGCGTTTGATCTTGTCGGGCGTAGTGGCGGCGCTATCGACAAAGATTTGCAAGAGGCGCAAATAAAGGTCAAGGTTTTGCCCGCAGCGGCGCAAGGCCGGTGCAACATCGACACCTGGGATGCTGAGATCATGGACTGGCACTTCTGCCTTGGCTGGCTCTACCCTGGCAGCCACAGTAGCGGAGGCAGATGAGGCAGTTGAGGCAGATGAAGCAAATGAGACCGATGAAGCAGACGTGACGGGCACATCCACCTGATAGCCAGGCATGCGGCGGCCACACCAGCGACTCAGCGTTTCAAAGAAGTTATCCGGGTCTATGGGTTTGGCGATATGGTCATTCATGCCGGTATCCAGGCAGCGCTGCCTTTCTTCATTCATGGCATGGGCAGTCATGGCGATGATGGGCAAGTCCAGCCACTCAGGGTAAGAACGGATGACGGTGGTGGCGGCATAACCATCCATCTCCGGCATTTGTAAATCCATGAGTACGATGTCATAGGGATTGCCATGATTGAGTTTGTCGATGGCGATGCGGCCATTGTCTGCTACGTCAACGATGATGCCTGCTTCACTCATCAACTCTGCGGCGATTTGCTGGTTGATATGATTGTCTTCCACCAGCAAGACGCGCATGCCTTCAAAGCGGCAGTCGGTATGCTGCTCTGCTGCCGCATTGACGGGCGTGTCCATTGCTTTTGCACTGATGCGTAACATGACTTCCAGCAAGCCGGACATACCTATGGGTTTGGACAGATAGGCCACTGGAGCATATGCCCTGGCTTGCAGGGTCGTTTCATCAAAATTCATGGTGGTCAGCATGAGCACTTGCGGCGCTTCCTTGCCCATGCTGGCGGCAATGGCACCCATGGTGGCGGCGCCATCCATGTCTGGCATATGGGCATCGAGCAAGAGCAGATCATAAGGCTGGCCATGCACCCTGGCTTCACTGAGCATATGCAGGGCCAGCTTGCCGCTGTTGGCCGCATTCACGGTCAAACCTAATTGCTGCCCCAGTTTTTGTAAATGCTGACGTGCCACGTCATGATCATCCACGACCAGCAATTTGAGACCTTGTATGTGTGATGGCAACAGGGTTTGCGTGGCCGCGCTGGCAAAAGCAAACCAGCAATTGAAGTGGAAAGTGCTGCCGACTCCGACCTGGCTTTCTACCCAGATACTGCCGCCCATGAGCTCCACCAGGTGCCGCGATATCGTCAGGCCCAGGCCCGTGCCACCATATTTGCGGGTAGTGGAACTGTCTGCCTGGGTAAAGGCCTGGAACAGATTATGCTGCTGCTCGTCCGTCATGCCTACGCCGGTATCTTGCACACTGAATTGCAATTGCACCTTGTCGACTTCTGCCTGCACTTGCTTGACCAGGATGATGACAGAGCCATGGTCAGTAAATTTGATGGCATTGTTGACCAGGTTGGTGATGATCTGCCCCAGGCGCAAGGGGTCGCCACGCATGCTGGAAGGTACATGGGTGTCGATATCGAACACCAGCTCTATATCTTTTTCTGCCACCTTGTGGCTGACGATGGTGGCGACATCATCAATCACATCCGCCAGTACAAATTCAGCCGATTCTATATCGAGCTTGCCTGCCTCTATCTTGGAAAAATCCAGGATGTCATTCACTACGCCCAGCAGGGATGTACCGGCACTATGGATTTTATCGATGTAGTCGCGCTGTTTCAAAGTCAGGCGGGTTTTCTTGGCCAGGTGCGAAAGGCCGATGATGGCATTCATCGGCGTGCGGATTTCATGGCTCATGTTGGCCAGGAAATAGGACTTGGCGACGGTGGCTTGCTCTGCCTGCTCCTTGGCCTCGCGCAACTCATCTTTTTGCAGATAGGTTTCGGTTTCATCTATCCAGAAACCATTCCATATCCAGTCACCATTGATGCGCTTGGGGATCACGGTTTGCGAGCGCAACCAGCGCACTTTGCCATCCACCAGCACACGCTGGTGGAAGTTGCTGTAAGTGCGGTTGTCCACTGCCCGGTTCAGGCTGGCTTCGGCAGCTTCCCTGTCCTCAGCCAGGGTGGTGCGCCAGCGCGCATTTTTATCAGCCAGCAGTTCTTCTGCGGGCACGCCGAGGACGTTGATGACATTTTCACTGACGTAGGCATATTCTCTTTGGCCATCTGGTCTTTCGCGGTATTGATAGACCGAGAGTGGCAAGACATCCGTCAGGTCCGTCAGACGTTTACGCTCCCTGTCGGCATCGGCGGTTCTTTGCCTGACCAGACCTTCGAGCAAGCTTTGCTGATCAGAAAAACGTCGTACACGCCAGCGGTAAACCAGATAAATCAAGGCCAGCAAGATCAGGCTGACGATGATACGGAACCACCACTCCATCCAGAATGGTGGTGTGATGGTGATGAGCAGACTGGCACCTTCATCACTCCACTCGCCATCCTTGGTCGCTGCCCTGGTCCTGAAAACATATTCTCCAGGCAGTAAATTGGTGTAATTGGCAGCACGGTGAGCACCGTCTATCTGTACCCAGTCCTGGTCAAAACCTTCCAGCTTATAAGCATAGCGATAATGCAGGGGGTCAGAATAATTCAGCGCTGCAAATTCTATCGAGACCACGCTGTCTTTGTAAGTCAGGGTGATGGACTTGGCATCCGAGATATTGCCATCCATCTTCACGCCCTTGGGCAATTTGCCACCGCGTACAGACTGATTGAAAATCAGGAAGTCAGTTATCGTCGTGACTGGCTTGCTGGTATTGTCACGTATGGCTTTAGGATAAAACCAGCTCATGCCCTGGAAACCACCGAAATACAGCGCACCATCAGCATCACGATGGCTGGCTCCTACCGTATAGGTGCCGTTGATGAGGCCATCATCGGCGGAATATTTTTTCTGGCTTTTCCTGTCCGGGCCCAGTTTATACAAGCCACCATCGGTGCTGATCCACAGATTGCCTGCATCATCTTCAGCAAAACCAGCTATCGCATCATTACCCAGCCCACCGCCATAGCGGATAAAGCTGATCTTGCCATCCGCTCCCTGCACCATTTGATTCAGGCCACTGGCTGTGCCTACCCAGATCACGCCAGTCTTGTCTTCGTACACAGCATAGACACGGCTATGGCTGAGACTATTGGCATTGTCCGGCTCATGGCGGTAATGTTCAAAACGCCCTGTGCTGCGATCGAGCTTATCCAGGCCGCCAAAATTACCCACCCATAGCTGATCACGATGGTCAAACAGCAAAGAGACGACGCGCCCATGACTGAGGCTATCGCTATCCTTGGGATTAGGCATATAGCGCTTGAATTTACCACCCTGCATGAGATTCAAGCCATCGTCGCTGGCCACCCACAAATTGCCAGCCTTGTCATAGGCCAGTGAATGAACGATGCTGGAGCTGATGCTATCAGCCTGTTTGGGATCATTCTGGAAATGCGTGGCACGTTCGGTGACGGGATCAAACAAATTCAAGCCATCTTGCGTGCCCACCCAGAGCTTGCCATCCGGCGCCAGCTTCACAGCCCTGATCTTGCTATTGCTAAGGCTATCAGGCTGGTTGGCCTGGTGATAATAGGCGCGTATCTGATCTTTCGCCTTGTCGAAACGGTTCAAACCATCGCCCGTACCTATCCAGAGTATGCCATCCTTGCTGGTCACAGCAGCCACGGTATTATTACTCAGGGTCTTGGCTTCACCAGGCAAATGCAGCAAGCGCTCAAAGCCACCGCTGGCCAGATTGGTACGGCTGACGCCGCCCAGCCAGGTGCCCACCCATAAAGTACCCGAGCGGTCTTGCAACAAGCGGGTAACACGGTTGTCAGCCAGACTATGGCGGTCACTGGCATGATGACGAAACGATGAAAATTGATGGTCTGCCGGGTCCCAGCGTTTCAAGCCATCTTCGGTACCTGCCCAGATGATGCCCTCGCTGTCTTCCAGCAAGGAGTTGACAGGACCAGGGTCCAAGCCCTCTCGCTGGCCCAGGCGACGTTTTTGCGTGCGCTCTTTATTCCAGATTTCCAGGCCTGCCGTCGTGGCTATCCACAGATTACCCTGCTTGTCATTGAGTATGGCTTGCACATTATTGTGGCGCGGATCGGGCTTGGCATCACTATCGAGGCGGAAATTCTCAAAAGCAGACTTGCCACGATACATGACGCTGAGACCAGCATTGCTACCCACCCACAAGTTACCGTCTTTATCGAGGCAAATTGCATTCACCTGATCGCTGGCGATACTGCTGGGGTCCTTGTCATCATGGCGCAAAATCTGGAAGCGCCCGCTATCAGGGTCAAATTGCGCCAGTCCATCGCCGGTCGCCAGCCACAAGCCACCCGCACTATCACTGATAATGGCCTGGATCTGGTTGCTGCCAGCACTACGGATATCAGACAAATTACGCTTATACCTGACCATGGTCTCGGTTGCCATGTCATAGCGGTGCAAGCCACCATTGCGCGTACCTACCCAGATCCTGCCCTTGTCATCCTGGTGCAAGGCCCAGACCCAGTTATCGGCCAGGCTGTCCGGATGATTGGGGTCATGGCGAAAAAACACCACCTTGGAACCATCATAGCGATGCAGCCCCCCCTGAGTGCCAACCCACATATAGCCCTGACGGTCTTGCAACATGGATTGCACAGATTCATGCTGGAAACCCTGGTCCCGCCCGACTTGCTCAAAGCGCAGGCTTTGTACAGCCATTGCTGGCTGACACATAAGCAGGGCACATAACAGGCATACAAAGGCAAACAGAAACTGAGGATAAAGGTATCGCTTAGCCAAACTGTCCTGCCTCATTATCTGTCCTCTGAAATATGGGTGTTTTTGTCAAAAATGTCTTGCCCAAGTATAAGTTATTCAGACATCAAGAAAGTATAGATATCCCTATAAGGGCGGTAGATTTTTGTAGTTTGTAGGAAAATCGCAAAAATGCAGCAAAATTGGCAAGCGACTGCACACAGGTTTTGCAAGGGAAATAGAAAACTGGCCATTTTGTTTGTAATAGTACATATCTCGGCAGCAACTTCGCTGGCGAATTTTTTTCCACTAAAAATTCTGTGATGTCATCGAGGCATGATGCCGTATGAAATCAACTTCAGGCATTTTTCCGCAAATTCTGGCAAAACCATGACAGCTTGCACGATTCCAAAAATGAAGATGTTTTCTGGGTAATTTTGGCTTGATTATTTTGTCGGGCCTGGCGCTGGAATCTGGTTTTAACTTGAACCCGCTCAAGAAAAAATATGGCGGCGGGGTTTATAATGCAGCTATCTGATGTCAGGATGCTTGGCACTTCAGTGCCGGATTTTCAATTGAGCAATATTTGTTTTGATAGAAATAATGCCATCCTGTTTCCCCGAATGTATAGCCCCCTGAGTTTTAAGCTTCCATTATTGAGATCGTTGAGATTATTGATATCGCTAATATCGCTGTCGGGCTTTTGGATTTAACTCTGCAACAAGTAACAAAGAAAAACTTCTTCATATGAACGCGAACGAAAAAATTTTAGGATTGACGGAAATGTCTCCCCAGGAAATCTCCCTCGATGTCTTGCTGGAAAAATATGCCAAAGGTGATGAAGTCACCATCCAGGATGTGCAGTCACGTGTTGCCAGGGCACTGGCCAGCGTAGAACAGCCAGACTTTCAGGCGTATTACGAAGAAAAATTTTTGTGGGCGCAAAAGAATGGTTTCGTCCCGGCAGGCCGCATCAATTCTGCCGCTGGCATGGACTTGCACGCCACCCTCATCAACTGCTTCGTACAACCGGTAGGTGACTCTGTTTCCAGCGCTACTGATGGCAAGCCAGGTATTTATACTGCCCTGGCCGATGCCGCAGAAACCATGCGTCGCGGTGGTGGTGTCGGTTATGATTTCTCTACCATACGCCCTAAAGATGCACTGGTGCGCGGGACGCGTTCACGCGCTTCTGGCCCGGTGTCTTTCATGCAGGTCTTCAATGCATCCTGCTCGACAGTTGAATCTGCCGGTGCGCGTCGTGGTGCGCAGATGGGTGTCTTGCGTGGCGACCATCCTGATATCCTCGAATTCATCCGTTCCAAAGACCAGGGCGGTTTGACCAACTTCAATATCTCCATCGGCGTTACTGACGAGTTCATGGAAGCGGTGGCCAAAGATACAGATTTCTGCCTGGTCCATAAAGCGGAACCTGGCGAAGACAAAAAAGAAGCCGGTGCCTATCAGCGTGAAGATGGCCTGTGGGTCTATGAAACCGTGCGCGCGCGTGACTTGTGGGATGAGGTCATGAAGTCGACCTACGATCATGCGGAACCCGGCATCCTGTTTTTGTCGCGCATGAATGCAGAGAATAATCTCTACTATTGCGAAAAAATCGAAGCCACCAATCCATGTGCAGAACAACCCTTGCCTGATTATGGCTGCTGCTGCCTGGGTTCGATCAACCTGACGCGCTTCATCAAGGGTGCATTTACCGATGCAGCCGAGTTTGATTTCACCGCATTTGAAGCCGTGGTGACTGTAGCGACCCGCATGCTAGACAATGTGCTGGATGCCACAGCCTGGCCTTTGCCTCAACAAAAAGCCGAAGCCATGTCCAAACGCCGTGTAGGCCTGGGTTTCCTTGGCCTGGGCAGCAGCCTGGTCATGCTGGGCCAGCGTTATGATTCCGATGCCGGTCGCGCTTTCGCACAAAAAGTATCTGAAGTCATGCGCGATGCCGCCTATCTGGCATCGGCAGAACTGGCCAAGGAAAAAGGCCAGTTCCCCTTGTTTGACAGCACAAAATACCTGTCCGGCACTTTCGCCAAACGCCTGCCTAAAAATGTACGCAATGCGATTTCCAAACATGGTTTGCGCAATTCGCACCTGCTGTCCATTGCTCCTACTGGCACCATCACCCTGGCCTTTGCTGACAATGCTTCTAACGGCATAGAACCGGCTTTCTCCTGGGTATATAACCGCAAGAAACGCATGGCCGTGGGCGATGCAAAAATCTATGAAGTGGCTGACCATGCATGGCGCTTGTATCGCCATCTGGGTAATGATGTTTCAGACGACAAAAAATTGCCCAAACAGTTTGTCACAGCCCTCAACATGTCAGCCAGCGACCACATGAAAATGTTGCAGGTCGTGCAGCCTTACATCGATTCTGCGATTTCCAAAACCGTCAACGTACCGGCAGATTATCCTTACGAAGATTTCCAGAACCTGTACATGGATGCCTGGCGCGCCGGCCTTAAAGGCCTGGCAACCTATCGCCCGAATAATATCCTCGGCAGTGTCCTTTCTGTCTCTACTGAAGCAGCACCAGAAGTCAAACAAATCCCTGACGACGACCTGCTGCGCAAGCAATTCGATGGCCGCCCATTTGGCGACCTCGAATCTGTGACCTCCAAAGTGCAGTACATGACGTATGAAGGCAAAAAAACGGTCTACCTGACCGTCAGCTTCATCCACATTGATGGCATGGTCGGTGGCGAGCGCGTAACGATAGAGCGCCCGTTTGAATTCTTCATGCCTGCTGGCCAAAAGAACGATGGCCAGCAATGGATATCAGCCAGCATGCGCTTGCTGTCCATGGCAGCACGCTCAGGCGGCTCCATCGCCAAAGCACTGGCAGATATGCGTGAAGTGGTGTGGGACAAGGGTACGGTACGCTGCGGCATGATCACCAAGGACGATGGCTTACAGGCACCACTGTTCCATGAATCTGAAGTTGCTGCCATCGGTTACTCATTGCAACGCATACTGATGAAACGCGGCTTCCTTGACGCCGCAGGCAACCAGATCCCTATCACCGTACTGGCAGAAAAGTTCAAGCAAAGAAGCCATCACTACGGCATGGATGACCTGGCCTATGAAGGCGAAAATGCAGCCCCGATCAGCTACATCCCTACTGGCAAAAAATGCCCGGATTGCGGCGCCCACGCCCTGCAAAAAATAGATGGCTGCAGCCGCTGTGTTTCTTGTGGTTACGTAGGGGCTTGCGGTTAAACACCCTGGCCTGCCTGGTGCAGGCCTGTTGTGGGTGACACCATAAGCTGCAAGTTCGACAGCATAAGCTGCAAGTCGCGACACCATAAGCTGCAAGTAATTTAAATGTAAAAATAGTTGCACAAAGCCGTCCATTTCAAATTGGACGGCTTTTTTTTACATAATTACTCAATAAATTTCATCTTCTTAATCACCAGTAATTTTTGACATACAAATTTAACTACGTCTTAAGCTTCCAAAAGCATTTGGACAGCTCTTAATCCCTCAACATTCTGCATTGCATCAGCCGGAGGTTCGCCAAGAGTCGGGTGGAACGTAGTTAACCAAATCTTCAGCATTTCCGTTGAACTAAATAGTTTAACTAGTCTTTCCAAAAGTTTAAGCTCCAATGGCGTATTCTCGTCACAAAGCCAAAAATCCTCGCCGTTGCCAACAATTGCCTCCCAAATTAGCCTTGGAGCCGCAACGACAATCTCACCTCCTAAATGATATTTAAATGCCTGAAGTTGAATATTTATGCATTCGACAACCTCCTTTAAAACAAAGGATATTTCAGGTATTTCTCTAACGTAAAACAAACTTTGAGAAATCCTTCCCGTAATTTGTACATGCACTTTACCGTTACCAATAATTTCTGCTTCTTTCGCTAATAAAAGTAGTGCAGTAAGACCTTCAAGAGATCTCAAATTTGCAAGTTTCATCGGCAAACCATAGTCATAAGGCACTCGCTTCATTTTCGTCTTTCCCCTTACTTCCTGGGGGATAAAACAAATATCTGTAACGAGTTCTCCTAACGTTAATAGCAATGCATTTATTTCCCTTGAATCTCTGAGATTTCCTTCTAGTGCAATCCATACAGAATGTCGAAACAGTTTGGCGGAGCCCGGATAAGCCCGATCAACCAAATCGACAAGAGAGTCACCAGAATTTAAGTCAGGTGGGGAACTGCTTCCCTCTGCATATCTTTCCCAACGCTTTGAGCTTTGCTGCTTCTCTCCATCATATCGATATTGGGTCGGATGGAATTCTCTGCCTAACTGGGACGGAGTTTTCTGGGATATTGAAGCAATGAAACGAATCCAAGCAAGCGTTTTTATTTTGCTTACTGTCGTTTTCGTGGGACGGCCAGCAGGTCGTTGAGCATTTTCCAAGTGCATGGACATAAAAATATTAGTTTCGTGACGGGTGGTAATTTTGCTATAGCTAGTCAACAATAAAAGAAATATATGAAACAAGACGTGACATGGCAGCACCTCGAGTCGTTTTTTACATAAACGAGAGCATGGGCATGATACAAACAAAAAAAATGGAAACGAGCCAAGAAACTAACTTCAGCGACCTTCTCACTCAATCTGGCCCGTTAACAGGAGGTAAAGATCTTGTGAAGGCCTTGGGCTATCGATCGGCGGCAGCGTTCCGTCAAGCGATTCAACGAGGTACGCTTCCAATACATGTTTTTGAAATACCCGGTAGACGAGGAAGATTTGCATTAACGAGCGACATCATGAACTGGCTATCAGACATTAAAAAACACGACAAAGAAAGGGACATGAGCGTTACATAACAGAAAAAAATTTCAAACCCAAAAGACGGTCTTTTTGCACCAATTATTAACGCAAAAACTTTACAAACAAAATATAGGATGAATTCACGCGGTAAGGCTATTCAAAAATGAAAACGGCTCAAGTGCGCCAACACATGAGCCGTCTGTAACTTCATACTGCATATAACAAAAAACAGTATAAGATTCCAATTTAATTCTGTCAAATAGATTTGACAGAAAGTGGGGGCGTCTGGTTTGGTCAAGAAACCAAGCGTTTGTCAATCATTTGCGATTTATATGGCACCCAATTTCAGGTGTCGCGCCGAGCCGTGTGCAGCATAAATATGCATACGTTAGATCAAATCAAACTCAAATATTGTGGGCCAACAGTTGCCTGCAATTCTCCGCATCATCAATCTATTGTGTCAATCCATTTTCCAGAATCTGGAAAAATCAGAGCCCGTAAAATCGTTACACGCTCCAGATCGCGTCCCACAGGAAAATATCCAAGTTGGAAAATGAAGAGAATGATCCAGTGGGAATCTCACAATGAGTTAAATGCTTTCCGCATTCTTGACGTTGATCCAAACGTAAAATATTTCTTTGAGCAACCGCTCGAAATCCGATATCGCCAGGAAGGCGGCGAATATTCACATTATCCAGATCTTCTTGTAGTTAGCTACAGCGGTAAAGAATTATGGGAAATTAAGCCAAATTCTGATGCAGCCAAACCAGAAAATATGAAGCGTACTGAGTTGATGATCAATGCGCTTCCCGAGTTTGGTTTCACCTATAGGATGGTGACCGGAGAAGAATTGTCCAACAATCCGTTGATGAAAAACGGAGCTATGTTGCTGAAGTTCGGCCGAGACGACATTCCCGCGTTAGATAGGGAAAGGTTACGCGTTTTTCTAAAAACTCAAATTCCCTTACGGTGGGGAGATGTAATCGAAGGAGCTCTTGGTCCCAAGGGCCGCAACCATGTATGCCGCCTCATTCTCGAAGGAAGCTTAGTCTTTGACACTAAAAAAGCTATCTCGTTGGATACGCAATTTTTTAAATCGAACGTAACCTATCCACCAAGTCTCGAAGTGGGTGCTTGATATGGGTATTTCGCACTTTCAGCAAAACGTCGAAGTTGAGATATCAGGGAAGACGTATAAGCTACTACGCAAAGTTGCCGATGATCTTTGGCAACTGGAAGAGACAAAGACCAAGCGAATTATCGAGCATACTGACCCACAACTTCGTTCCTTATATGCGGATAGGCAGCTCGTTTTCCCAAACAAGCATTTTTCGAGAGACCAAAACGATAATTCAGAAATAGGCGTCGTTCATCAAGAAATATCGGAGAAGAAATTTGAGGCAGCTAAAATTCGCCGCATCTACGCACTCGCGGTATGGGATGTTCCCAATACCCAGTTGGCGATGACTCCAGCAATTCTAGATACGTGGAAAAAACTAAAGTCCCCAGCATCACCTCCATATTGGACAACAGTTTTTCGGTGGAAGACGCGCTTTGCCAATGCCGGGAAGGATATCCATGCCCTCGTCGACGACGACCAAAAAAAAGGTAATCGAACTAATCGTTATGAGCAAGAAGTACGAGAGGTCATTATGAATGCTATCGAAACAATCTATCTGACCTTAGAATGTTAGTTTGCGCTGGATTATGACCCGGCGTTTGCATCAAATTCTGACCCACTCGTTTTAAGTTTTTTTAAGGGTTAGGTTGAGGCTAGTTTGGTCTTTTTTTCCTTTACGGTTATTTGGGTTGAACTGTTCTTAAATCGGTAACTGTCATTCCCAGTCTCGATTATATGACAGTGATGGGTGAGTCGATCAAGCAATGCAGTCGTCATTTTCGCATCCCCAAATACAGATCCCCATTCCGAGAACCCCAGATTGGTGGTGATGATCACACTCGTTCTTTCATATAGCTTGTTTATTAAGTGAAACAATAAAGCTCCACCTGACTGACTAAATGGAAGATAACCAAGCTCATCCAGAATCACCAGGTCGGTATAAAGCAATCTGAGCGCAAGGTGGCCTGCTTTTCCTTGTTGCTTCTCAATCTCCAGTAAATTGACGAGCTCCACAGTCGAGAAGTAGCGGACCCGGCAATTGTGCTGCTCAATAGCCTGAATACCTATTGCAGTTGCTAAATGAGTTTTCCCGGTTCCCGGCCCTCCCACCAGTACAATATTATTCACCGACTGAAGAAACTCACAGCGGTGCAATTGTCTTACCAGAGACTCATCCACCTCACTGCAACTGAAGTCAAAGCCGTTCAAGTCCCTATAAGCAGGGAACTTTGCGACTTTCATCTGATAGGCCAGTGAGCGGACTTCTCTTTCGCAGGTTTCTGCTTTCAACAGTCCGGCCAGTACCGGAACTGCTGCCTGGAAGGCTGGTGAATCCTGAGTGATCAGATCTTCTAAAGCTTGTGCCATGCCTCTCAGCTTCAGTGTTTTGAACATTTCTAACATGGCTTCATGCTGCATTATCTAATCTCCTGTTTCTTAATTGGTCGTAACGGCCTACATCGGCCTTGGGTTCAACTTTCAAGGCTAGTGCCTGGGGTGTGTCTATCTTTGGCGGTGGCGTCCCCTCAATCAGTCTGCTGAGAATATTCATGACGGTCTGTTTTGATGGCGCACCAGCTTCGAGGGCCTGCCTCACTGCAGACAGTACTGCCTTTTCATCATGAAACATCACCAGTGCCAGCACATCAACCATCTCCCGGTCGCCGCCCTGGCGCTTCATGAGAATGGCCTGTAGCTGCTTAAATTCAGCAGGAAACTCTGCAAATGGTGCACCATTGCGGAGTGCACCTGGTTTTCGCTGAAGTACAGCCAGATAGTGGCGCCAGTTGAAGATAGTATGGCCAGGACCATGATCACGGATAATATTCCGGTCGTGTTCTGCGATCACTTTTCCTTCTGCCACAAATATCAGCTTTGCTGCATATACCCTGAGACTGATAGGACGGTTCGCAAAAGGTGCTGGCACGCTGTACCGGTTGCGCTCAAAGCTTACTAAGCAGGTCGGTGAGACACGCTTGGTATGTTCTACAAAGCCATCAAATGGCCTGCCGTTGGCCATCAGATGTGGTCGTTCAAGCTCCCATGCCTCTGCAACTGTGATGTCTGCCTCAGGGTGCTGAATTTGCTTCCAGAGTTGAAGGCATTCTTTGCTGAGCCAGTCATTGAGTGCTTCCAGTGACGGCATTGGCGGGATTTTTTGCCAGATGCGATGCCTGCTGTCACGGACGTTCTTTTCAACCTGACCTTTTTCCCAGCCAGATGACGGATTGCAGAATTCTGCATCAAACAGATAGTGGCTTACCATTGCAGTAAAGCGCAGGTTGACATCCCTGTCTTTGCCGGTTCTCACTTTATCGACTGCAGTTTTCATATTGTCGTAAATGCCACGACGCGGAATCCCACCCAGATGTAAGAACGCATGATGATGTGCATCAAACAGCATCTCATGTGTTTGTAGCAGATAGGCGCGCAGATAAAACGCTCGGCTGTTGCTGAGCTTAAAGTGAGCTACTTGCAGTTTAGTCCGCTCGCCTGCGATCATCGCCCAGTCCTCACTCCAGTCGAACTGAAACGCTTCGCCGGGAGCGAAAGTCAGAGGAACATATGTGCGTTTGCTAGCTGAATTGACCCTGTCAGTTTGATCCACCTTCCACTTCCTGGCGAAGGCGGCCACCCGGTCATACGACCCTTCAAATCCCAGTTCTTTCAGATCCAGATGAAGTTGTTTCAAG